>NZ_JBVKBU010000009.1:0-190931 GCF_055638955.1 Streptomyces sp. NPDC111507
GCTACGAACGCAAAGCCGTCCACTTCCTCGCCTTCGCCAGCATCGCCAGCACCCTCATCTGCTACCGCCGACTCACCAATTGAGATGACCTTTTAGCCGAACGTGACGCTGGCCCCCCACCGCCCTCGGACCACCTGCGCCGCCACAGGATTGTGCATCTGCAAGCCGACATGTCGGAACATCCCGCACCCACAGGTGCAGCACCGCGACGGAGCAGTCGAGCCCCCGTACTGCGTCCCCGCGTGGGTCGTGTGCCATCGTCGTCGGCGGCGAGGTGGACCGGCTGTGGGCGCCAGGGCGGCTACCAGGAGAGGGCGTCCTTCGCGTTGTCCTGCCAGTAGGTGACGGTGGCAGCGCTGTTGAAGAAGACGCCGGCCTTCGGCAATTTCAGGGTCTTCTCCTTGTTGGTCGCGTTGCCCTTCCTGTCGGCGAAGAACACTCCCAGGGTCTTCTCCTTGGCCCCGCCTTCGCCGTCGGGGGTGGACGTCGTGATGCCCGCGTACGCGGACTGGCCGGGCTTGAGCGTCACCACGGCCTGCGGCGTGGTCTCCTCGGCCCACGGCAGCGGGGCCTGAGCGTCGGCGCCGGCCCTGAGGTAGGGGGCGATGTAGGCGTAGCAGGGCTTGGTGCCGGTGTTGGTGGCCTTGAGCAGCAGGTGGTTGATCGGGCGGGACACCTTGGTGACGGTCAGCGTGGTGTTCGCCGTGGTGCAGGTGACGACCGAGGGGGCCTTCTCGGTGGCGGCGGAGGCGGTCTGCTCGGCGGCCTGGAAGCCGACGAGCGCGAGGGCGGCGACGACCATGGAGGAGACGGCCGTGCGGGAGACGAAACGAGTAGTGCTACGCATGAGTGGACTGCTTTCTCTGAACACAAGGAGACGAGCTTCCGGTTGTGCATGGGAACACCGGAAGTACGGGTCATGAACGCGGAGTTGAACGGGTCCGATCACCGTGTCCGGCGAGGCGCCGCGTTCGGATGACCCAAGCCTGTGCCCTACGGCGTCCCAACCGCCATTACCCTCGGGAGATTCGGGATGCCGGAATGCTCGCACCAGCTCTGAACTGCAGAAACATGACCTTCCTGGGACGCCGAACGGAATGACCGGCACGACTTCGACATCGCCCTGGACGGCGAGGAGTTGAGCCCCCGCCAAGGCGGACGAGCCGTCGCAGGCCCTACTGTGATCCCCGTGAGGCAGGCAGCCGCTGGGAAGGACGATCGGCAATGACGCCCCTGAGCACCGGGGACCCGGAGTCCATAGGCGGGTACACCCTTCTCGGTCGGCTCGGGGCGGGCGGCATGGGAGTCGTCTATCGAGGAGTCTCCGCCTCGGGACGGCAGGTCGCGGTCAAGCTCGTGCACGGGCCGTACGCCCAGGAGGAGGAGTTCCGAACGCGCTTCCGGCAGGAGATCGCGGCAGCGCGCAGAGTGAGCGGCGCCTTCACCGCGCCTGTCGTGGACGCCGACCCGGACGCCGACCGGCCGTGGATGGCGACGCTCTACGTGCCGGGGGTCAACCTTGCCGAAGTCGTGGAGAAGGACGGCCCGCTGAGCCAGCGGGAACTGCGCGCGCTGGGGCTGGGGCTCACCGAGGCGCTGCGCGACATCCACCGGGCGGGCCTGGTGCACCGGGACCTCAAACCGAGCAACGTCCTGATGACCGAGGACGGGCCGCGCGTCATCGACTTCGGCATATCGCGCGCTTCCGACAACCAGAACCTCACCACGACCGGGCGGATGATCGGCACTCCGCCCTTCATGTCGCCGGAACAACTGGCCTCTCCCCGAGAGGTCACCCCGGCCTCGGACGTGTTCTCGCTGGGGTCGCTGCTGGTGTTCGCGGCCGTCGGTACGGGACCGTTCGACACCGACAGCCCGTATATAACCGGGTATCAGGTGGCGTTCGGGACCCCGGACCTCGACGGGGTGCCCGAAGCGCTCCTGGGCATTGTCGAGCGCTGCCTGGACAAGGACCCGGCGGCACGGCCGGAACTGACGGACGTACACCGCATGTTCCAGGCGCTGCCGGAATCCGACGCCACCGCGTCCCCGAAGACCGGGCGGTCCGCGAAACCTCGGCGTCGCCCCACTTCTCGGAACGCGGCCACCACCCCCGCGGGCGCCGCGACCGGCATCGGCACCGGCAAACGACGGCGAGTCCGGATGCTGCTCACGGGCCTCGTCGCGGTGCTGGCCGTCACGGGGCTGTCCATCGGGGTGGGTGCCTTCGTGTCCGATCGGGACACCAACACCGCATCCGGGACTGCCGCCTCCGCCACGGCCACCGCCCGTACCGCGTCACTGCCCGATGGCTGGCGACCGTGGCAGACGGAGCTGCGGTACGACGTGAAGGGTGTCCCTCTCGACTACGACAGCCCCGGATGCGTAGCGGACGGAAGCTCCCTGTTCTGTGGCGGTGCGGGCTTCACGGTCGCCAGGATCGACGTGGCCTCCGGCCGCACCCGGTGGCGGACCGGCACCCGCCCTCAAGGGGTGCAGCCGATCGGTGTTCGCGACGGGCTGGTCTACATGTACGAGGAACCGGACGACAGGACCAGACGCGTGGTGGCCCTCGACGCCGGTACCGGGCACCGGCGGTGGCAACGCGACATCAACCTGTCCGAGCCGGCGGTCCTGTACGACGGCGGACTGCTGACCCTGTCTCCCGACTACTCGTCGTTCGTGGCCTACGAGCCGTCCGGCAAGGAACTGTGGCGGGCGCCCTCACTGGACGAGTACTGCACTCCGTCGGCGCTGGGAGGCGTCCCTTACGCCCTGTGTTCGAAGGGCACCGAGCCCGGCCAGGCCCCGGTCGAGCTGATGAAGCTCGGACCCGGCAGCCTGACCGAAACCGCCACACTGCCCAAGAAGGCGGAAGCGCTCGGCGCTGTCGGCGGGCAACCCCTGTTCATCGCCCCCCAGACCGCGAAGGACGTGTACGAAGCCGGGTACGAACGGCCGTACAACGCGCTGCTGCGGGTGGCCCCGGAAACCGGGCAGATACGACGGATACCGCTGGCACATCCGCTGACCGGCGCGACCACCCTGGTGGCCGGCGTCGTCTACTTCGTCCGGTCCAACGGCTCGGTCACCGCGGTGTCGGCGGACAGCGGCAAACAACTCTGGCAGAAGGTGACGGACGTGGAGAGTCTGTCCGCGCCCGCGGTGTCGGCGACGTACAAGCGGGTCTATTTCTCGAACCGCTTCGGCCGTCTGCTGGCACTGGACAGCCGCACCGGAGCGGAGGTTTGGAGCACCTCCGCACTGGACCACCCTGGGGACAAAACGCAGGACTACCCGCCGCGCGTGCTGCTCGTGAAGGACGCGATCGTGGCGACGGCCGGCGACACGGCCTTCTCCCGGAGCCCGGACGGGCCCACCTGACCGGCCGCGGCCATCGTTGCGGCATGTGGGCCGCCCGAGGGGTGCTCAGGTGCCACTCCAAGCCACTCGCACCCCATCCGCCTCACATGGTGAGATGCATTTCGTGCGACCCGCACCGCAACGCGAGCAAAGAGCGGTCAAGTCACCATGAGCGCCATGCCCCTCAGGTACGACCGGTCGGGGCGGTGCGATCGCTCACACTCATGCCGGCTGCCGAAGGGCCGATCAGTCGATGCGGTCGCTCAGGCCCAGCACCTTCGGGAAGTCGCTGGGGAAGTCTCCGGGCATGCCCGGCACGTCGATGGTGCGCCCGTACACACCGGCCAGGAACTCGACGGCGCCGACCGGGAACTCGATCCAGTCCGCGTTGTCCGTGCGGACGACCACCGGCCATGCGTCCGGGTCCGGGGAGATCGTCCTCCAGTAGAAAGAATCCCCCGCATTGGAATCCGCCCAGCCGATCAGGCCTCCCGGCTGCGGGAAGGGAACGTAGCCCTCGGTGTCGCCCATCTCGTACAGATCCTGAAGGATCTCGTCCTCCCTTGCCGCGGACGCCCATGACACCTCGGTGCCGGGCAGGGGAACGGACACCATGAGGAAGTCGTCGACCACCAACACCGGGTACGCCTCCGCCAGAGAGCGGAAGTCCGAGGGCAGCGCCGTCCCGAGGACCGCCTCGAGGGCAGCCCAGTCCACGCTGTGTCCCCCAGGCACACGCCACCGTGTCATCGACGGAAGCGCGGCCTCCAACTCTTCGACCCTCAGCATGTCGTCTGCCAATCCGTGCCGTTCTGGACCACGATGGTGTCGAACCATACTTCCGAACTGGGCGCCCCGGCGCTTGCCGTTGACCGCCATCCGCGTACCCGATCTTCGAACGGTGCCGAAGAGCGGCGGCGCTTTCGGCCTCCGGAGCGGCGGTCAGATCCAGGTGGGCACGTGCCCCTCGGCATAGCGGGCGCCGAAGCCGCCATGGGGCAGGATCTCGTCGATGGCGGCCAGGTCGGCCTCGGTCAGGGTGACGTCGGCGGCGCCGGCGTTCTCCTCTATGCGCCGGGGGCTGCGCGTGCCGGGGATGGGCACGACGTGCTCGCCGCGCGTGAGCAGCCACACCAGGGCCAGTTGGGAGACAGTGACGCCCTTGGACGCGGCCAGGTCGGCGAGCCGGTTGACGGCCTCGACGTTCTTCTCGAAGTTGCCCGGAGCCCAGCGCGGGTCGGAGTTGCGCATGTCCGTGGCGTCGTATGCTCCGGCGGGCTTGGCGGTGCCGGTGATGAAGCCGCGGCCCAGCGGGGAGTAGGCGACGAAGCCGACGCCGAGTGCGTCGAGGACAGGGAAGAGCTGCTCGACGTCCCGCTCGAAGAGGGAGTACTCGGTCTGCAGGACGGAGACCGGCTGCACCGCGTGCGCGCGACGGATGGTCTCCGGGCCGGCCTCGCTCAGGCCGAAGTACTTCACCTTGCCCGCGTCGATGAGTTCCTTGACGGTGCCGGCGACGTCCTCGATGGGCACGTCCGGGTCGACGCGGTGCTGGTAGAGGACGTCGATGCGGTCGGTGCCGAGGTAACGCAGGCTGTTGTCGGTGACCTTGCGGATGTTGTCGGGGCGGCTGTCGAGGCCGAGTCCCTCGGACGGGTTGGACAGGTCGAAGCCGAACTTGGTGGCTAGGACCACCTCGTCGCGGAAGTCCTTGACCGCCTTGCCGACCAGGATCTCGTTGGAGCCGGTGCCCCAGCCGTAGAGCTCGGCGGTGTCGAAGAAGGTGACGCCCAGGTCGTGGGCGCGCCGGATGGCTGCGACGCCTTCCCGCTCGTCGCCGGGGCCGTAGGCCATGGTCAGGCCCATCGAGCCGTAGCCGATCGCCGAGACCTCCAGGCCCTGGCCACCAAGTGTCCTGTGCTGCATGACGCGCTCCTCAGGTCAAACCAAAATGTTTGCTTTGACCGTACGCCCTGCGAGTGGCCCTTGCCAAACAGATCTTTTTGGTTAGGTAGGCTTACGACATGGCCTCTTCGACCAGCGCAGACTCGACCCGTGACCGCATCGTCGCCGCGGCCCGGGCCGAGTTCGCCCGGTACGGGATCGCCGGCGCACGGATCACGCGCATCGCCAGGGCCGCGAGGACCAGCTCGGAACGCCTCTACGCGTACTTCCGCAGCAAGGAGGCCCTCTACGGGTTCGTCGCCGAACAGGAGATGGCCGCGGTGGCCGAGGCGACTCGCCTGGACCCCACCGACCTGCCCGAATACGCCGGGCGCGTGCACGACTACTTCATCCGCCACCCCGACCGCTTCCGGCTCATGAGCTGGGGCCGACTGGAACTCGCCGGCGACGACGCAGACGCCGCCACCCAGGAAGCCGTCCGCCGGAAGGTCGAGCAGCTCCGCAAGGCCCAGGAAGCCGGCCACCTGGATCCCGTCTGGGAGCCCATCGACATCCTCGTCTTCGTCAACCAGATCGCCATGGCCTGGGCCGGCCAGCTCGATCTCCTGGACGCGGCGGCCGACCAGGTCCGCGACCCTTCGCCGACGGCCCGGCGTGCCGCCGTCGTCGCGGCCGTCCAGCGCCTCTTTCCCGCCACCACGGGCAACACCGGCGCCGACGCCCCGGGCAATGGCAGCGCGTAGCCGCCCTTTGCGCACCACTCCCTCGCTTCGGTGTCCGGTCCGGAAGCAGCGGTTCGATCCGCGTCGACTGCGCGGCGGTCAACGGCGTACCGGGACCGACGACGTGCTCTTGCAACGGAGACCTTCCGGTCAACGCTCGCGACGGCGTGCGCCCATAGCGTGCCCTGAAGGCCGGTGAACCACGGTCGACAACGGTGTGTTCCCGCGCTTGCGGGCGCCACGCCAGAGCACATACACCCAGGTCGGAAGCGATCCAGCTCCCCAAGCGCCGTCGCTTCCCAAGCCGAGAGTGCGAGCTCGATTCTCGTCACCCGCTCCAGAGAGAAACCCCAGGTCGGTGGCCTGGGCTCTGTTGTTGTCAGCGTGATCAAGCCGCCGCCTGCCTGTGTCGGGTGGCCTGCCCACCCCCTCTCATCTGCGCGAGCGTCCCCTTGCCGTCCGCACCCCTTGGTAAGAGTCGGGTAAGATCCGGCCACTTGTGCGAGGGCACGGACCCTCGTAGGGGAGGGAACATCACGTGGGCAGACACGCCCTGAGACGGGGCGGTCTGGCCGCCGCCGTCTCCTCACTCGCGGTCGCCGTCGTGGCCGCGTCCGTCGTCGTCCTGTCGGAGGGCGGCGGCTCCGCGGAAGCGGCCGAGACCGAGGCCGGCGCCACCGCGATCACATTGGCCGACCCCAGCTCCACCACACCGCGCACCGACCGCCCGTACGTCGCGGGCGACTCCGGCTTCCTGCACCGGCAGACCGGCAGGACCGGGCTGCTGTGGACCGACTACGCGACCGGCAGGACCGTGACCGTGGAGAACGCCGCCGGCGTCTACACCCCGGGCACCGGCTGCACGAACATCGGCTCCGCGTGCCGTAACGCCTGGTACGGCTCGGACAGCGACCTGGTCGCCCTGCCGGCCACGGCCAACGACGCGTACGCCACCCTGTGGGATCCGGCGACGGCCACCTCCAAGAAGGTGAGCTGGAACGGCTCCGTCGCCTACGGCCAGGGCTACTACCGTGCCCTCGCCGGCGACACGATCGTCACCACGCACTCCCTGATCGACAAGGCCGACGGCGAGTGGCGCACCCGCGAGGTCACCGGTGACTGGACGGGCGTGGGGACCGAGGACGTCCTCGCGGCGGACTCCGCCGGCGTGCTCTGGTCGGTCGACGCCGGCAGGATCGGCTACATCGACGTCGATTCGGCCGTGAACACCTATGCGTTCACCGACGCCACCTACGCCTCGCACTACGTGATGAGCGAGGACCGCATCGGCTGGTACCAGACCGGCACCGCCGAGCTGCACCTGAAGTCCCGCACCGACCTCACCGCCGCCGAGCAGGTCGTCGCGCTGCCCACCGACCCGGGCATGCTCGACGGCGACCCGGCCCTGGTCGGCGACTGGCTGCTGCTGCCGCTGTCCTCCAGCGCGCTCGGCTCCCGGCTGCTCGCGGTCAATGTCGACGATCCCTCGGTACAGCAGACCCTGCTGGCGAGCGCCGGCGAGTACACGCTGACGGCGGGTGACGGCAGTGCGCTGGTCACCGGCGGCACCGACGCCACCGACTGGTGGGTGCGGCGGGTGAGCCAGGCCGAGGACGGCACGCTCAAGCTGGAGAAGGTCCAGCAGTCCCCGGCGGTGGAGAACGCCAAGACGGGCATCGCGCTCAGCCGCGGCAGCCTGCGGGTCGCCGAGGACGACCCGAAGGCCGTCGCGGACACCACGTCCGTGCGCACCCTCACCACCGACGGCTCCGCCACGCTGACGGCGTCCGAGGCCACGGCGAGCCGCTCGATCTACGCCGCCCTCTGCCCGTACGAGAGCACCACGTGCTCGGCGCTGTGGGGGAACCTCGACGCCCGGGACGTCTACCTCGACGCGAACGGCGGCACCGACGAGGGCGAGGGTCTCGGCGACGACCGGCTGGTGGAGATCGGCGGCCACGATCTGGACTTCGGCAGCCAGGGCGGCCGCATCGTCGACGTCTCCGACGACTACGCCGTCTTCGACTCCGGCGGCACCACCCCGGCGCAGTACGTCGGCGAGTTCGGCCAGGGCCAGAAGCTGAAGCGGTCCGTGCGCGCGGCCGCCCTGAACGGCTCCACCCTGTGGAGCGCCGGCACCGTAGGCAAGCTGACCTCGTACAGCATCCCGCAGGAGAAGACGCTCACCACGGTGACCGTCCCAGGCCTGGCCTGCGTGCCGAGCGAACTCCAGGCGGCGGGCCGCTGGGTGTACTGGGCCTGCGGGACGGACTCGGCGGGCGTGTACGACACCAAGGCCGGTACGTCGAAGGCGGTCACCCCCGGCGACGTGCTGCTCGGCGACGGCTTCACCGTCCGCCACGACCAGGGCGCGGGCACGCTGGTCCTCACCGAGGCCGCCACCGGCACCACGCGCACGATCGCCTCCGGCCTGGCCGACAAGGGCCTGACCGTGGACCGCCGTTACCGTTGGACGGTCGACGAGTACACCGGTCTGGTCGCCTGGTTCGACGACTACGAGCGCACCCACGTCACCACCACGGGCATCGCCCCGTCCGCCGTGACGGCCTTCGAGGCGTCGGCCGGCAGCTATGTGGACCCGGGGATGCCCTTCGAGGGTGCCTGGGTGCTGTCCCGCCCGGTCACCTCCTGGTCGCTCACCTTCACCTCGGTCCAGAGCGGCGCGAACGGCAAGGCCACCCGTACACTCACCGGCGGCGCGACCCCGGGCCGGGTGACGGCGACCTGGAACGGCAGGACGGCGAGCGGGAGTTACTTCCCCAACGGCCACTTCACCTGGACCCTGAAGGCGACCGGCCTCGGCACCACCACGCCGACCACGGTGACCAGCGGCAAGGGTTTCCTGCAGCGCGGAGCCGCGGTGCGCCGTGACTTCGTCAGCCCCGACGGCCCGGACGGCCGCGGCGACCTGCTCACCCTGAACTCCTCGGGCGGGCTGACCTTCCACAGCGGCTCGGGGACGGGCAGGCTCGGCGACAAGTACACGGGCACCGGCTGGCCCACGACCATCATGGCGATCCCCTTCGGCGACCTCAGCGGCGACCGCTGCAACGACGTCCTCGTCCGCTACAGCAGCGGCGCGCTGCGGCTGTACAAGCCGGGCTGCGGGGCGGCGGTCAAGCCGTCGACGTCGTACACGACCCTCGCGACCAGCGGCTGGACGCAGTACAACGCGCTCACCTCGCCCGGCGACGTGAGCGGTGACGGACGCCCGGACCTGATCGCGAGGAACTCGTCCACCGGAGCGGTCTACCTCTACAAGGGGACGAGCAACGGCAAGCTCGCCTCCCGCGTCAAGCTCTACGACAACTGGAAGGGCTACAAGAAGATCATCGGCACCGGTGACATCACCGGCGACGGCAAGGCCGACCTCCTGGCCCAGGACACGTCCAACAACGTCTACCGCTACAACGGCAAGGGCGACGGCACGTTCGCGGCCCGCGTCAAGGTGCTGTCGAACTGGGGTGGCTCGTACAACGCGGTCGTCGGGGTCGGCGACATCACGGACGACGGCAGGCCGGACCTGATCTCCCGCGACACCAGCGGCAAGGTGTGGCGCAACAACGGCGACGGCAAGGGCTCGTTCGGCCCGCGCACGCAGATCGCGAACGGCTGGAACGGCTACAAGTTCCTTTCGTAGGCGGTGAGTTCGGCCCTCCAAGGGCGCCCGGTGGCTTGATGCCACCGGGCGCCTATGCTCATCCCCCCTCATGCCAGGGCGCAGTTGATACTCCTGGGGTGCCGGGCGTCATGGGCAAACAGATCATCGAGTTGCTGGGTTCTGCTGAGTGGGACCTGAGTGACGATGCGTTCATGGCCGCGGTCTCGGGCTCGGGGGAGACGCCGCACGACGGGTTCGACGCCGAACTCCTCCGCGCACCGGGCGCCGGGCTAGGGGAGGGTGCGAGTTCGATTCTCGTCGCACCCCGGGAGGGCATCCGCCGGCTTTCCAGCCCGGTGCCCTGTCCGGGCCGGGACGACCGGGCTGAGCGGCTGCGTCGTCAGCGGGCGCTCGTGGTGTCGATGTCGACGATGTGGTTGTAACGCTCCACCAGCACGAAGAGCTTGATCTTCTGCGTCGTCTCCCCGCTGCCGAAGGTCAGCGTGACGATGACCTCATGGCCGTTACCCACGGTGCCGTTGTCGGTCGCCGTCCACTTCCTCGGGACGTTTTGGGCACGCAGGACGCCGTCCGCCCCGTTCTTCTTCTCCCAGGTCGTGAGCCGCTTGGCGAAGTCGGGTGTCAGGTAGTGGTTGCGAAGCGCCGTGGCCAGCGTGATGTCCGGGTCCGTGTAGTCGCCCTTCGCGTCGATGTACGCGCCGTAGAAGTCGGCGACCCGGGTCACAGCTTGGCCGGACGTGCCGCTGACCGACTGCACCGCGGCGGTGGACCTCTTCGCGGGGGCATGGACGGCCGCCTGTGCCGACATCTGTGTCGACACAGCGAGTCCGACAGCCAGGACGAGGCCGGCGGCGACGGCCGCCCGGCGGTTCGGGCGACGGTGTGCGAGGGACTTCCTGCTCATGTGGGTCTTCCTCTTCGTGGTTTGTATGTGGTTGCTCTCGGCCCGTTGCGGTTTTCGCGCCGAAGGCGCCTGACGGCGGAACCGTCCCACCCCTGCCGAACTGCGAAAGCGCCCGCCGACCGTTCGAGCAGATTCAGCAGGTGGAACTGCTGGAGATCTTTATTCCGGTGACGCTGTAAGCGTTCGTGAACACGGTCTCGAAATTTGGCGGCAGGCAGATCGAGGTCCCGTCCTGGAGCCGTAGATACGCCACGTCGTCGTTCCGGGTGTTCACGACGTGGTAGTGCGGGCGGGATCTGACCGTCTGGTAAGAGCTGGTGACATCGCGGTACTTCGTGATCGGCGTGCCTGCGTCATAGGCGTGCTCGTCCACGTAGAAGCAGACATAGGGGTACGGGCAGCCGTGGGTGGGGGCCTCCGCATGGGCTGCCGATGCGCCGGTCACGGACATGGCCGCGGCGGCCACGACCGCGCCCGCGAGGCCTGCCGCCTTTCGGATGACGGACTTCATCAAACCTCCAAGAATCAGGTGGATCGTCTGACACGACAGCTGTGGATCGTGATCCGTTGCTGATGCCGCCGTTCAGCGGGGGTGAGGCCACTACCGCGCCGAGTACGGCAGCCGGCATCGTGAGCGTGTGTGACGACGTGTCAAGCGCGGTGCCCATGGAGGCAACCGTGAGTGCATGTGTGTCGGATGTCGCTCAACGCCGGTTGGTCCTCCACAGCCGTGGCCGGTGCGACACCAAGAGCATCAGCGGTCACCGGAGTCCGGCGCAACGACTGCCGCCCTTTTGGCGACGGTGGAACCATCCCAGCCCATCTGACGTGCAGAGATATGAGTACCTGGGATACGGGATCGCGGGCGGAGGACGGAGGAAGGGTGTCGATGCCGGACGATGTCGAGGAGTTCGCGGCGCTGTTGCGCCGGCTGAAGGACCGCACGGACCGGAGCTACGGCTCCCTGGCCCGCCGCCTCAACATGAACACCTCCACATTGCACCGGTACTGCGCGGGCGAGACGGTGCCGCAGGACTTCGCGCCCGTGGAGCGGCTCGCGGCCTTCTGCGAGGCGACACCGCAGGAGCGGCTCGAGCTGCACCGGCTGTGGTTGTCGGCGGTGGCGGCTCGGCAGCGGGTGAGTACGGCCGGCTCGGCGGCGGCGGTGCCGGCACCGGACGGGGCACTCGTCGAGGAGAGCAGCTCCGAGGAGCAGCCCGGGGATGGTCCCGCCCCGGACGACCCCGCCCCTTCCCCCGCTGCCGGCCCCTGGTATCGCCGACGACGGGTCCTGACGTCCACCGCGGTCGCCTGCGCGCTGCTCGCCACTCTGGCCAGCATGTCCGTCCTGTCGGACGACCGCTCCTCCGAGGCGGACGCCTCCCACCCCACGGGCTCGCGGACGACCGCCCCCGGCGCACCCCACCGTTCCACGGAACCGTCGGCCATCGCCTCCCCCTCCCCTGCCCGGAGCTCAGCGTCGCCCAGCCCCCGGCAGAAGACCCCCACCCCGGCCGCGAAGCAGACCACCGGCCTGCCCCTCGCCTGGAGCACCGACTCCCTGGTCTGGGACAAGGGCTGCGACCACGACTACGTCATCGACAAGCCGCCCGCACAGGTGCCTCCGCCGCCGGTGGAGCAGGACGCCGGAGTGTGGGCGGCGACGCAGGGCGCGGTGCACGGGCGGCATACGATGGTGCAGATCTCGGTGCAGGGGCGGTCCCCCACGGCCGTGGTCCTGACAGCGCTCCACGTACGCATCGTCAGCCGCGGCAGCCCGCTCCCCGGGAACGCATACGCCATGGGCGGGGGTTGCGGCGGCGACCTCGCGCCCCGCCGCTTCACCGTGAACCTCGACGCCGACCGCCCCGTGACCCGCCCGAAGGACGGCTCCGACACCGGACGCACCATCCCCGCCGTGCACTTCCCCTACCGCGTCTCCGCCGAGGACCCGGAGGTGCTGCTGGTCGACGCGACGACACAGGACTACGACGCCCGCTGGTACCTCGAACTCGACTGGTCCTCCCAGGGCCGCACCGGCACGATCCGCATCGACGACCATGGCCGCCCGTTCCACACCACCAGCATCAAGGCATTGCCGCACTATTGGTACGGCACGAACGACGCAGGCGGACGTGCCTGGGTCCCGTACGACGGCTAGAGACGAGCAGTTCCGATTGCGGGTTCTCAGATGCGGGGTTCGATTCTCGTCACCCGCTCCATGTGAAACCCCAGGGCATTGAACTGGGGGTTCGGGGGCCTGGCTTCCGATGGGGATCTTCCGCGGTCATTCGTCGTGAACCAGTGCTAGTATCCGCCCGCTTGTTCGGGGGGATGGGGCCCTCCGTCGGGGAGGGGAAGCAAGTGATTCGTCGTACCTTCATGCGTGGCTCCCTTGTCACGTTCATCGGGTTGGCGCTCTCTGTGTCCGCTGTGCCGCTGGTGGCGCCCGCGCACGCGGATACCGCAGCGGAGGTCATCGTTCCGGCCACCATGCGCACGGCTCCGCGCACGGCGTATCTGCAGAGCGCGGGAGCTTCCGGCTTCCTCGAGTACCGCTCCACCGCCGAGGGTTCCGGTCTCTGGTGGACCGGCTACGACGGCAGCCGAAAGCCGGTGGAAGGTAGCGAGCGACTCGGGCCGCGCAGTGCGGGTGCGTACGGCACCGGTTCGGACGTCGTCGCGCTACGCCCGTCCCAGAGCAGTGGTGGGCAAGTCCTGCTGCGGGACATGGGAACCGGTACGACGGAGACCGTGGCCGTCCCGGCGGGCCAGAGCTATCTGCAGACGTACGGACGTACTGTCCTGACCAGTATGTCGACAGGTGGGGAACGAACTCAGCTGTTCCTGCTGCACAACGAGAACGGCAGCACGGTGCAGAAGCCCGTGACCGGACTCCCGGACGGAACGGTCTTCCCCTTCTTTCCCACGGGTTCCGCCTCCGGCATCCTCGTCAACTACTACGGCCCGGACCGGGTCCTCCAGTACGCCTGGGTGGATGCGGAGACCGGTGCCGCCACGAACTTGCCTCCCCTGGTGGCGAACCTGGACACCGTGGTGGGATCCGACTACCTGGTGAGCTGGTACGGCACGTCCCGGGTGCGGGTGTACGCCAAGGGTGCCTACGACGCGCCCGCTCACGAGGTCGCGTTCCCCCACACCTCTGAGAACAAGATCCTCGGCGTCGCCGGTGACACGCTCGTCGTCGCGCGGCGCAGCGGCTCCTCCGTCTGGAGTGTGTCAGCACTGCCCTTCGACGGCTCCGCGGAGCTGCCCCTGTTCAAGCGGGCGGATCCCGCCACCGTCATGACCCCCGACGGCGGCCTCGTCCTCGCCGGCGGGGAGTCCTCTCTGGACTACGGCATCGCCAAGGTCGATGCGGGGGCCGACGGTCTGCCCCGGGTCCGCCGGATCGTGGACCTTCCGCCGGTGCCCGTCGGGATCGAGTCACTCGATCTGAGCGGCGGCGAGCTGATGACCTACGAGTCCGGCGACGGGGCGACACACCTGTACAGCCGCTCGCTGGGCACGGCGGGAGCTCTGACGGCGGGCACGCGCACGGACCGGGGAGCGACCCAGAGGTGCGGGGTCATGGCCGGGGACTACGGGAGCTGTCCCGACCTGATGGGTACGGGTGACGGCCGGGCGGTCATCCGGAACACGGCTGGAGAGGTCTCCGTCCTGGACCGGGGTCAGTTCCTTCCCAGCACCGTGTTGGCCTCGGGCCTCCGGGACAACCACGGCCTCGTGGACGTCGCGGGCCGGTATGCGGCCTGGGATGGGCCCACGCCCGCGGGAGACGGCCTGGTGGTGGCGGATCTGGACACACGGAAGATCGTGCTCACCCATACGGGCGCGGCCGGTGCGGTCCCCTCCGCCCTGTGGGGGGAAACGCTGTGGACGGCGGCCGCGGACGGCACTGTCACGGCCACGGAGGTGCGTTCGGGCACCACGATCACGTCGTTCCGGATGGTCGGCAGCGGCTGTGGTGTGAGCGCCTTCCAGGCGGTGGGACGCTGGGTGTACTGGTCCGGCTCGTGCGATTCTCCCCAGGGCAGCGTGCGGAAGGCCTTCGTGTACGACACCCGCAGGAAGGCGCTCGTCGCCGTGCCCACCGGCGGAGAGCCGCGCCTGGGCGACGGCTTCCTGGTCACGCGTGACTCCACATCCGGAGCGCTGACCCTCACGGACGTCACGAGCGGCTCCGCGGTGAGCCGGACCCTGGCGGCCAAGGCCGGAAAGTGGGACGTCGATCCGTACACCGGCCTGGTCGGCTACGTGGACCCGGCCTCCCAGGACATCCACGTCCTGCGCAGTGGCGTCCCCGCCACGGACCTCGCGGTCCTGGGAGCGAGGACGGACGCCTCGGTCGGCCTGGTGGACTCGTCGTCCTCGTGGGACGGCACGTGGTGGCTGTCGAAGCCGGCCGCGTCGTGGACGCTGGTGCTCAGGAACAAGGCGACCGGGGCCACCGTGCGCACCCTGTCCGGCGGCACCGCGCACGACGCGTTCCATGCGTCCTGGAACGGCAGGACGTCGACGGGCGCGTATGTGCCGAACGGCACGTACAGCTGGACGCTGACGGTGGCCCCGGCCGACCGGCACGGTGCGTCGGCGACGGCGTCCGGCACGCTGAAGCTGACCGGTGGTGCCGCGGTGAGACGCGACCATGTCGGGTCCGACGGCGTCGGTGACCTGCTCACGCTCACCTCCCAGGGTGCACTCTCCTTCCATCGGGGCGACGGCGCCGGGAAGTTCTCGACGAAGACCTCGGCTTCGGGATGGCCCGCCTCGATCACGGTGGTGCCGTTCGGAGACCTGAACGGGGACCGCTGCAATGACGTGCTCGTGCGGTTCAGCAGCGGTGCGCTGCGGGAGTACCGCCCGGGGTGCGGCAAGGCCCTGACGACCTCCACGTCGTACACCACGCTGGGAACGTCGGGCTGGAACCAGTACAACGTGCTGACCTCACCGGGCGATGTCACCGGTGATGGCCGGGCGGACCTGATCGCCCGCCAGGCGTCCACCGGTGACATCTACCTGTACAAGGCCACGAGCAGCGGAAAGCTCTCGGCACGGGTGAAGATCTTCTCCAAGTGGTCCGGTTACAAGAAGATCATCGGCGTCGGCGACCTCAACGGTGACGGGTACGGAGACCTGCTGGCGCAGGACACGTCGAACAAACTGTGGCGGTACGCGGGCACGGCGACCGGCGGCTTCAGGGCGCGGGTCAAGGTGGCCGACAACTGGGGTGCCTCCTACAACGTCGTGGTGGGCGCCGGCGACATCACCGGGGACGGGAGGGCGGACATCGTCTCCCGCGACACCTCCGGCAAGCTGTGGCGCAACAACGGCGACGGCAAGGGCTCCTTCGGTCCGCGCACCGGGATCGCCGCTGGGTGGCAGGGCTACAAGGCCCTGTACTGACCGTCCGTGACAGGTCGCGTCCCAGGGAGTACCCGTCGCACCACGAAGGCGGCGGCGTGCGGGGCGGCGGCCGGCGGGAGGGTGGTCGGGGCGAGGGCGTCGGCGGTGCGGGCGCGGCCATGACGGAAGCGGGCGGGGCTTTCGGCCCCGCCCGTGGTCGCGAGGGTCGCCTCAGTGGCGCGCTCTTGGCAGCGCCCGCGGGCGGCCGAGCAACCCATCGGCCTGACGCCGAGGGGAGGTTCAGCGGCCGCCCAGTTGGTTACAGCCCGACCGGGTTGAGGTAGGTAGCCGGGTGGGTGGCGCCGTCCTGCTTGAGGATCTGGCCGCCGAACGGCCACTTCAGGGTGAAGTGCGTCGTCTCGTTCGGCGGGGTGACCAGGAACTTCGCCGGAACGAACTTCTCCTTCTGCGGCGTGGACCCGGTCACCGGGAGCAGGGTGATGCTGAAGTCCACCGTGTCCCCCTGCTCCAGGGTCATCTTCTCGGGCTTCTTGGAGGAGCGCGCCAGCGACCAGGTGCCGTCGGTCTTCTGGGCGCCGATCATGTCGACACCGGCGAAGCCGGACAGGGTGCAGGTGTGCTTGCTCTGGTTGGTGAACCAGATGTACGCCTGGGTCTGCTTCGTGGTCTGCCCCATCTCCGGCTTCGCGTCATCCCCCGTGGCGAAGCCGGCCTTCAGGTCGGCGGTGTGGCAGCGGGGCGGTGCGGCCTTGGCGGGGGCGGCCGAGGCCGGGATGGCCGTAGCGGCAGTGCCGGCGACGACGATCGCTGCAAGGGCCACGGCGGTCAGCTTGCTCTTCATGAAGTTTCGGGTTCCCCTCTGATACGAATCGGCTCTCATACGAACCGGCGCGCGAGGTCAGTGCGCGCCTGCACACCTGAAGATGTGCGATGCCCGGGGGAGGTTCGGTGTACCGGAGAACCCGCTGCTTGAAGACCCGGCTGAAGTGGCTGCTGTCGGCGAACTGCCCGTGGGCGGCGAGTTCGGAGACGCTCAGGCGGGTGGTCGGTGCGGTGAGGGCGCGGCGGGCCTCTTCCAAGTTCGCGATCGGCGAGGCGGCTGTCCGCGAGGTCCTTCGCGGCCGCTGTCTTCATCTCATCTGCACGCTATTGCACAGCTGTGACAGTGAGCGCACAGCTCCAGCACCCTCTGTGGGAAGACTCCTCTCATCGCGAAGGGCGGCAAGCCGAGCGGACCGGTTCAGGTCCCGGGGACGGCAGGCGGTTCCCGCGCACTCTCGTCGCAGCGTCATTCACTTCCCTGGGGGAACCTCGATGTCCGCTCGTAACCGTCGCAGCACCGCAGCCGTCATCACCGCGGGTGCCGCCGCACTGCTCACCCTGTGCGGCACGGCCGAAGCCGCGTCCGCCCGGACGGTCACCGTGCCCAGGGGGCTGACCGTCAGCGACGGCACCCGCCACGTCGTCGTCAACGGCAAGTCGATCGACTTCGGCACCGTAGTCCGTGACCTGGCCTGGAACCCCAGCGGCAGCAAGGCCGCCTTCATCGACGGCCACGGCAACCTCGTCGTCTCCAACCCCGACGGCAGCCACCGCGTCACCGTCGCCGCCAACCCGGGCGGGCAGACCTGGTCCCACCCCACCTGGCAGGTCGCCGCGGCCGACAGGACGAACCAGATCCCCGCGAAGAACAACCTCATCTTCGCCGCCAAGATCCACGGCAAGACCGTTCTGGAAGGCGTCAAGGCCACCAGCAACCACGGCAAGCCGGCCAGGATCAGCCTGAACGGCTACGCGGGAGACGGCGCCGTCCCGCAGACCGACAACGCCTGGCCCAACGTCGGCGGGGCCTACGGCACGGCCGTCTACGAGAACACCCACACCGGCGAGGTCTACATCCGCGACGACTACCTGCGTCAGCAGGGCGGCGCGCTGACCAAGGGCTCCGAGCCCGCGCTCTCCCCCGACAACGAGGAGGTCGTCTTCGTCCGCTCCGTCCACGGGCACGACCACCTCTTCGTCGAGAACTTCGGCGGCAGCACCAACGTCGTCAAGGACATCACCCCCGGCGCCACCACCAACTACACCGAGCCCACCTGGTCGCCCAACGGCAAGACCATCGCCTTCCGCGCTCCCACCGGCACGTACACCGTCACCAAGACCGCCCACGGCTTCGGCAAGCCCGTCAAGGTCTCCCAGCACACCGGCCTGCCCGCCTACCGCGGCTGACCGCCACCCAACCTGCCGCCGGAGCAGGTGAGTTCGGCCCGTAGCTCCGCCAGGTGCTCGTCGGCCGTGTCATGCGGCAGGTACTCGACCACATCGAGAAAACGGAACAGGACCTGGGACGGGGTGACGGCGAACTCGTAGTCGCCGAACCCCACCACGGCACCCAGCTCCCCCCGGACGGCACCCCGGACGACATGCGCAGTCATGTCGTCCGGGCTTTCCGCTGTCAGCCCCCGGCGCGCGTTGGGGCGAGCCAGGTACGGGCAGACCATCGAGGCGTAGAGCATGCACGCGCGGTGCCCAGGACCTTCCAGTGTCGCCGCCATGTTGCGGTACGGCCGCCCGGCGGCAAGCGCCTCGTGGATCGCGGAACTCTCCGCGGCACCGACCACCCGCCACACCGGACCCTTGGGCATCAGGGTGTTGCAGACGGAACACAGACGCTGTCGCGCGCACTCGGCGCTGCGCCCGTAGTCGGTGATCGCGAACTGGGGCTCGTCGCCCTCCCACGGGGTGATGGCGGGTACGGGATAGCCACGGCTGTCACGAGGTCGGGCCTCGACGGTCGCCGGCATGGGAACGGAATCGAATCGCACACCTCATGGTGAACCAAATGCCCGCGCCACCGCGACGGTTGTCGGCCATGAACCGGCCCAGTACCGGCCCGGTGTCCTCCTCGCACCGCTGCCGCACCTCACGATGCCGTGCCGGGAAGCCACCCCAGCACACCGTCGGAGGCTGGATTGCAGAGCCTGTCAGTGGCGCTTAGCGTGATGGAGGGGACCCCAGGGGCTCTCGGGTGCGGTGCGTACGGACGAAAGGTCGCTCATGCCACAATCCATGCGCGCGCTCGTAGCCGGAACGGTCGGCGAGCCGGCCGATGTCCTGCGGCTGGAATCCCGTCCTGTTCCCATGCCAGAAGCCGGTCAGGCGTTGATCCGCGTGAAGGCGACTCCGATTCACGCCAGTGATCTGCACGTGCTGCGCGGCCGCTACGGTTTCTCCCCCGAGTTCCCCACTGTCGGGGGTCACATGGAATGCGTGGGCCGTGTTGAGGCCCTGGGCCCGGATACCGAGGGACTGAAGATCGGCGAGCGCGTGGTGGCCGTTGCCGTCCCGGCGGTACCCGGACCGCATGTGGCCGGCACTTGGCAGGAGTACCTGGTCGCCGATACGCGAAGGCTCCTGCCGGTCCCCGGTCATCTGAGCGACTCCAGCGCCTGTCAGCTCGCCGTCAACCCGTTGACCGCGCTGCTCCTGGTGACGCGCGAACTCGACGTACAGCCGGGCCAATGGTTGTTGCAGACGGCCGCGGGCTCCACCGTCGGCCGGCTCGTCATTCAGCTGGCCAGGCATCTGGGTGTACGCACGATCAATGTCGTGCGGCGGCGCGATGCCGTCGAGGAGATCAAGGCGCTTGGCGGCGACGAGGTCATCTGCACCGAGGACGAGGACCTGTTGCAGCGTGTGGCCGAGATCGCAGAACCGGCCGGTGTGCGCAAGGCCATCGACTGTGTCGCGGGCCATGTGGGTGCCCAGGTGTCCCAGGCATTGGCTCCGGGAGGGGAGCTCGTGGTCTACGGCGCGCTCTCCACCCATCGGCAGACCGACCCGGCAGCGCTGACGATCCCGCTGTCGGCACGCTCGGTCATCTACGAGACCAAAGCAGTCCGTGGCTTCTGGCTGAACCGCTGGTTCGGCACCACCTCACCCGCGGATGCGCTGCACGCGCTGTCCGAGGTCCGCGGTCTCGTCGCTGATGAAGTGCTGAGCATCCCCCAAGGCGAGCCGTTCCCGCTCGAACGCTTCCTTGACGCCATCTCGTTCGCCGAAGCACCCGCACATGGCGCGAAACCGCTCTTCGTCCTCGAAGACGGCCGCGACGAAGGCGACGGGCAGGACGCGGCAGGACAGCTCGGAGATCGAGCGGGCTGACGCTCGGTCAGGCCGCTCGACCTCCCTTCGGTACATGGCGGCTCACGGTCCGGGCGGTCGGGTCAGCGGGTGACCATCACGGCGTCCAGGGCGACGGTGGATCGTCCGGGCGTGCTGCCGGAGAGGATCCGCAACTGCACCTTGTGGGTCGTGATCGTGGTGCCGAGTGCGCGGGTGAACACCACTTGCCGGTACGCGGTCTTCGCGGCGTAGGTGTTCACCGTACCGACCGTCTTTCCGTCCACCACGACCGCGAAGCGCCCGCCGTTCGCCTTCCGGGTCGCCACTATGCGCAGTTGGGTGCCGTCCGCCGAGAAGGACACGTACGCCCCCTTGGCGGCGGAGGTACGTTCGGTGCCCGACCATGCGGCGGATGCCGCCACCGACTTCCAACTGCCCGTGTAGCGCAGTGCCGCCGCACGGTCGTCGACCGGGATGCCGGTGGTCGCCGCCTTGCTCCAGGCGCCGATCTGGCCGGCGTCGTCGTGCGCGCGGACGGAGAAGCGGTAGGTGAGTCCGGCCACCGGTTTCACGGGGCTGCCCGCCTTGCCGAAGACCGCGGAGGTGGCCGTGGTACCGGTGCGCCAGGTCTGGAGCGGCCCGAGCTTCCAGACACCCGCGCTGTCACGGGTGGCGACGCGCCAGCCGATGTCGTACGACTTCACGCCCGCGGTCTTCGCCGACCAGGTGACCGGCACGGACGCGGTGGTCGCCGCGACGCTCGCGACGGTCGGCGCGGTGACGGTGGCGGCAGGGGCGGCCCGGCGCAGGGTCACCTTGCCGGTGACGTCGGCCGCCGCCCGGCCGGTGACCGTGTCACGCAGGGTCAGCGTCCAGGTGTACGCGCCCTCGGTGGCCGCTCCGCCCGTCTGTGTCGTTCCGTTCCACACCGGTGCGACCTTGCCGCCGGGGGCGGTACCGGTCAGGGAACGCACCTGCGTGGTGCCGGACTTGAGGGTGAGCGTCCAGCTCACCGGCCGGTTGTAGGTCCAGGTGGGGGCCCAGGTGTCGGCCGTGCCGTCGCCGTTGGGGCTGAAGCCGGCCGGGGCGGCGGCCGGGGCAGCGGTGGGAACGCCTGCCCAGGTCACGTGGGTGACACCGGCGTCGTCCATCCAGGCTGCCCAGGGTGCGTCACGGTCGACCGCCCAGCGTTCGGCGGCGGCGGAGTCGGCCTTGCCCGGGAGGGTGAACAGGGGCTGGGCCGTGGTCGACGTCCCGCTCAGCGGCTGGGCGTTCAGCGTGATGGCGCCGCCGTCCGAGGGCTTGGTGAACGTGTAGAGGACGTCCGCGCCGAGGATCGGCGTGTGGACGGAGGCGTCCACGGTGGTGCCGGACGAGCTGCCCTCCTTGAGCAGCAGGCCGGTGGTGGAGGCGGCCCCGCAGGTGGTCAGCAGGATCCGGGAGGCGCGCACCTGGAGGCCGCCGGGAAGGCAGTTCACGGTGGCGACGGTGGTGGCGGTGCCGGTGGCCAGGTCGGTTCGGCGGATCGACCAGGTGGACGTGGTGCCGTTGCGCACCGGGGAGTACACGGCGCCGCCGTTCAGCGCGGAGCCGGAAGGCACTCGCTGCATGTGCCCGTCCGCGAAGGTGTGGAGGAGAAGCGTGCCGTCGGACGCGGTCGTCTTGTCCGACACCAGGACCCGCTCACCGTCGAAGTCCACGACGGACACCGCCGAGACGTCGTTGTAGTCCAGCGTGGTGCCGACCGCTTTGCCGTCCTCGTACACCTGGAAGTGGCCCGGCTCGTAGGCGCCGCCCTGCTCGACCAGGACCCGTCCCCCGGCTGCGGCCAGGGTCTGGTGCACCAGGCCGCCGGAGTAGGCCAGGACCCGGGACGGCGTGCCCGCCGAGGCCCCGGCCGGGCCGGCCGACAGGCGCGAGCGGAGCAGGACGCCCTGCCGCCGGGAGGAGTCGTCGGCCGTGTAGAGCGCACCGCCGGACAGCGCCAGCGCGTCCAGCCTGGCGGGGCCGGCCGGGATCGTGGTGGCCTCACCCGCGGCGGTGGAGACCCGGCCGTCGGCGAGCGTCTGGATCGCGGCGTCCACGTCGGGCCGGTAGAGCGTCACGCGCATCTTGCCGTCGTCGCCGACCGCGAGGTCGGTGAAGGTCCCGCCGAGGTCCTTCGCCGGCGTGGATCCGTCCCTGGACATCGCGAACAGCTCGTTCGATCCGTCCGCCGCGCTCCACTGGTACCAGGCGAGGGTGTCATCGCTGATCCAGCGCGCCCCGCTGACGGGCAGGGTGACCGTGGACGGGCCGTCCCCGGGTGCCGACCGCCGCCACTCGGTCAGGGTCGCCCCGTCGATGACCCCGACATGGCCGGGGGTGAACTCCAGGCCCTGCGGCAGTTCGTCGGTCGAGGGCTCGGCCACGGTGACCGCGCTGACGGTGGCGAAGTCGACGTACACGATCTCGTGGCCCCAGCCGGGCGCGGTCCGCCGGAGCACCAGGGCGCCCTGTGCGTCCGAGGCGAGGACTTCGTACTGCTCGTCGTCGGACAGCAGCGTCCGGTCCGCACCGTCGGGTGTGCGCAGCACCAGGCGCACCCGGTGGCCGGAAGCGTCGTCGTAGCTCTGCTGGACGAGGATGCCGTTGCCGGCCTGCCCGCGGTAGCGCTCGTCCCCTACGGCTCCCGAACTGTCGTAGGCGACCGGAAGAACGTCCTCGTCACCGGAGTCGAGGTGGCGCAGCGTGACATGGTCGGCGAGCGCACCGTTCGGGTTGGCGGAGGTGGCTACGGCCACCACTCCGTCCTGGACGGACACCGCGTCGACGTTCACCGTTTCGCCGTCGTCCGCGAGCCGGCCGAGGTCCTGAGGGGTGCCTCCGGAGACGGCGAGCCAGCCGTGTGCCGACGTGTCGGCGGAGGTCTTCTGACGCCAGACGACCGCTGGGCCGGAACCGGACATGTCGTCCGCGGTGGGCGCGGAGGTCGTCCGCGCGGCCAGCGTGGCCGCCACGTCCGTCGCGGGCACGGCGACCGCCGAGAAAGGGGTGACGGCCTGCGCCACGGCGAGCGCCGTGAGGGCGGCCACCGGGACAGCGAGGAAGCGGCGTCTGTGGGAAGGCATGGCAGCCCGATCTCTACTCGAACGTCAAGGCGGGGATTCTCACACAGAGGTCCGCCCTGCCCAGCGGCGGGATCTTGTTTCGCACGAACGAGGGCTTCGGGATGTCGGGCACAGCCCGCGGCGCAGGCGACCGCGCCGGCGCCCGCGCGACGAATCCACCCTGGTCTGGGGTTTGTTCGGGTACGAGCCGGTCTGGAGGCGGTAGCGTTCCGCCGGCGGTGACAGCTGTGGTGGCGTCGGGACCGCTCATGGGTCGGCGACGCCGCCCACGTCCGAGACCGGCTGGAAGTACGGGGAAGCCTCGTCATGACCTGTTCGAACCCGCGGGCATGGCTCGCCGGATGCGCCGTGGCGGCGTCAGCGATCCTGCTCACCTCGTGCACGTCCGGCAGCGGTGACGGCAAGGCCTCCAAAGATCTCTCGTCGCCTGCTGCGCGTGGGTCGCGGGCGGCAACCGGGTCGTCCGGGAAGAAGCTCACCGAGCAGGCTCTGGCGGCCCTGGGCGCCGTTCACAGCGGGAAGATGGTCGAGGCCGGCTCCGAGCGGGTGATCGACGGCGTCCACACCGAGCCGAGTCTGAGTGAGGGCAGGACCTACCGGCTCAACCTGGTGTGCGTCGGCAGTGGCAGTGCGCGGTTGACCTTCACACCGGCGAGCACCGGCACGGACACCGAGGTGCCGTGCGATCGGTCAGTGGTCCAGCAGCGGATCACCGTGCACGAGCCGGTACGCCTCGATGTCGACGGCGCCAAGGGGTCGACCGGCGTGATCGCCTGGCGGATCGACGCCATCTGATGCGTCAGAAGGCGCAGAGGGGTGGGTGCGGAGTCATTCGGTGTCCCGGGACCCCTCGGATCCGCGGGACGGACCCGAGGGCTTCGGCCTCATGAAGGGCTGCCGGGGCGGATCGTGAGGTAGGTCCACCGACTCCATACGCCGGTGGTCTGTGCGTCCTTGGCCGGTGGGGTGTAGTGGCCGCGGATCCGGTAGCGGTCGTTGCTCGCGAAGAGCTTCAGGGCTCGGCCGTAGCCGTACCACCCGTCGCCGTACAAGGGCACGCAACTCTGTGAGGTGGCCTGATGCCAGGCCCCCGAGTAGTAGTGCTCGAGGTACACCGTCGTGCAGCCACCGGACTGATGGGGAGTGGCCTGGAGGTTGAAGCCCATGTTGACTTCGGACTTGTAGAAGACCTGGTAGGTGGTGGATCCGATGCGGGTGGTCACAAGCGGCCACTGCGTCTCCGTCCGGACCGTCGGCGTGAGGGTCGCGGTGGTCGTCGTCGTACGCGGCCCGTAGTGGTAGTCACCCGCGAAGGCCGCGCTGAAGACGGTGTTGCGGGTGACCTTGTAGTAGGCGACGAGGTTCCCGTGCGCGTCAGCCTTGCCGCTCTTGAGCTGCGCCCGCGGCTTGCCCGCAGGCTGGTCGTACAGCGTCACGAGACGGGAGTTGTACGTGGTCCCCAGGTGCGCGGTGACCTTGACGGTCGCGGCGGAGTGGTACGACTTCGCGTCGGTCGCCACGCTCAGGCCCGGCGTGGCTCGGGACACCTGTACCTTCGCCGACGCCGTGACCGGTAGGTAGGACGTGCCACCGTCGTAGCTGAAGGCGTAGGTGTTCGCACCGCCGACCTGCGGGGTGTCGTGGAAGGCGAAGCTGCCGTCGGCGGCGAGGGGCACGGTGCCCACCGAGTAGCCCGAGGGGTGTGCCAGGTCGGTCTTGACGACGTGGACCGCGCCGGTCCTCACATGCGCGTGCGGCCAGGTCAGACGCCCGGTGACGGTCGTCGGCGCGGCTCGGCCGGCGGTGGAGGGGGCGGTCGCCGTCATGGTGGGCGCGTACTTCGCGACGGGCAGGTCGAAGGTCTGGGCGGCCGGGCCGTAGTGGCCGCTTCCGGAGTAGTCGACGCGGAAGCTCAGTGGACCGGTGAGGGGAGCGGTGCCGGAGACGTAGTAGGAGCCGAAGAAGTCGGACGGCACGCGTGCCGGGGTGGCCGTCGGGTCCGGGACGAGCACGCCGTCCGGATCGGCGGCGTCGTAGCGGGTGATCCGGACGGCGCCCGGAATCATGGATTCTCCGGCGCCGAGGCTGAGGGGCGAATCGAAGCCCGCCCGGAACGAGTAGGCCTCACCGGGGGCGAGCGGAGTGGCCATCGCTCGTCCGTAGAGATGGACCCACGCGGTTTCCGTGTTGCGAGCCGTCCGGAGCCTCGGTGCTCCCCCGGAGGCGTCCACGCCCACGGCGTAGAGCCGGCTCCCGTCCGGTGCCCAGACGAGGCCGTGTACGGCCAGCCTCACCCGATACCCGAATTCGTACTGCTCGTAGGAGCCCTCGCCCGTTTCCGGAAATGTCTCGAACGCGGAGTAGTTCTCGCCGCCGGCCACGGTGCCGTCCGGGGCCACGGCGACAGCGCTGGGACCCACCACCGTGGCGAATCGCCCGTCCACCGCCAGATCCGAGGTGCGGTACCGATCGTCGCTCGCGCCCAACCAGGACGAGACCGCCAGGTGCAGCCCGTCCGCCGTGACCGCGAAGTCGCTCAGGTCGGGGACGGGCAGCGCCTTCGCGGCCTGCCGGGTCAGCGCGCCACCCTCGGTCTGGTACGTGACGAAGGAGGAGGTGTCGCCCGTCTGCACGGCGGCCGCGAGTACGCCGGAGGGTGTCGGGGTGGTCGCCAGCGTCGGTGATGCCGGCCAACTGCCGGAATCCTGCCGCAAAGTGACCGTACCGGACTCGTCGACGGACCCGATGCCGCCGTCGCCTGCCGTGCCGTACCCGAACCAGACAGTGCCCCCGGCGATGGCCAGCGAGTCCGGACGGGTGCCCGCGCCCGTGCCGTAGCGAGCCGACTCGGTCAGGTTCTCCGTGCTGATCGCCGCGATCGCGCCCTGGTCCGGGAGAGCCGCGTACAGCGCGGATCCGTCGCCGGACAGGGCGAGACCGGTGGCCCCCGGCTCACCGCCGATCATCGTCGGGTTCCCGCCGTCCAGGTCGGTGACGAGAATGCCGTCGGTGCCGGCGCCGCCGCTGATGAACAGGTGTCCGTGCGGAGCGTCCACGACCATGTGCGCGAAGTGCGCGATCGGCAACGGTACGTCCGACGCCGCGTACGCGTCGACCGCGCCGGGACCGATGACGGTCGTCAGTCCCAGGAGCAGCGCCGCGGCGGTCGGCGGCGAGAAGCGCACCAGTTTCATGAAAGGCCCCCACATAACCTTCACGATCAAGGAGCGCAACCTAGCACGGGGAAGGCCGGGTCCCGGCAGGGGGTGAAGGTCAGGAGCCGGTCCGCGGCGCACGTGCCGTCGCTTCCCAAGTCGAGGGTTCTCACAGCACATTGGGGCGGCGGACCGGAGGGTGCCGCGGGGAACGAAGAGACGGAACAGGCCGATGGTGCCGACCTGGACCACGGCCTCCCGCCCCGGTCTCAGGGGGCGATCTTGTCCAGGCGAGCAGACAATGAGCGCGAGGGAAGCCGGAGCGTGGTGGCGCGGCTGAGGGCCGCCTGCCCCTCGGTCGAACGCCGGTCCCGGAGGGTGCTCAGGTGATGTCGGACGAGAGAGCCGAACGCATAGCGGATTTCATCGGGCCACTGATCGGGCCACTACGGGTGGAACCGGGGTCGAAGGTACGTCTGGCCCGGGACTTCGATCCTCGCTACAAGGCCGGTCTGAAGAAGCGGGACGGGATCGAGCTGCTGCGGACCGGGGTGTCGTTGCTGGCCGAGTACCAGGAGCGGCTGGCCGCCCAGGACACGTATGGCGTACTGCTCTGCCTCCAGGCACTCGACGCCGGAGGCAAGGACGGGACGATCCGCCACGTGATGAGCGGCGTCAATCCCCAGGGCGTACGGGTCAGCAGCTTCAAGGTGCCCTCCACCGAGGAACTCGACCACGACTACCTGTGGCGTTACGCCCAGCGGCTGCCCACCCGCGGCGAGATCGCCATCTTCAACCGCTCGCACTACGAGGAGGTTCTCGTCGTGCGAGTCCACCCCGAGAACCTCGTCCGGCAGAAGCTGCCGGGCGACACACTCGGGCCGGGCGTGTGGGACCGGCGCTACCGGGAGATCAACGACTGGGAGCGCTACCTCACGGACAACGGGTTCAAGGTGGTGAAGATCTTCCTGAACCTGTCCAAGGAGGAGCAGCGCACCCGCTTCCTGAAGCGGATCGACCTGCCGGAGAAGAACTGGAAGTTCTCCGCGGCCGACGTCCGGGAGCGGCGCCGGTGGGACGACTACCAGCACGCGTTCTCCGACATGCTGTCGGCCACGAGTACGAAGTGGGCGCCGTGGTACGTCGTGCCGGCGGACCGGAAGTGGTTCGCGCGGATCTGTGCGGCGGCGGTCCTCGCGCACGCCCTGATGGACATCGATCCTCAGTACCCCGAGGTGGGGGAAGAGGCGCGGAACGAGCTGCTCGTCACCAAACGGGAGTTGGAGCAGGAAGCCCCGGCCGGGGCCCCGGCCGATCCGTACGCCTCCCGGCATCCGTCGGCCGCTCAAGCCACCGGCCGGCCGACGAAGAAGAACGCGAAGGCGAAGAAGACGACGAAGAAGCAGCACGGCTAGGGGACCTGCCGGATCGGCGGACGACCGGCCCGGACGCATCCGCGGCCACGGATCGGAGGCAGAACGATGACGGTGCGGTCGGATTCCGTGGGAGAACAGCCTCGGGCTTCGGGGGACAGCTGGTGCACGCACGCTCCCGAGGAGGTCTTAGCGGCGTTCGGCGTCGATCCCGCGGGCGGTCTCTCCGCGGGACGGGCCGCGCAGCTCCTGAGCGCGCACGGCCCGAACTCGCTGCCCGAGGAAAGGCGAATTCCGGCCTGGCACCGGTTCCTGAGGCAGTACCGCAGTTACATGCAGATCGTCCTCGTGGCGGCGGCGGTCGTCTCACTGCTCATCGAGCAGTGGACCACCGGGATCCTGCTGATCGTCCTGACCCTGCTGAACGCGGTCGTGGGCCTGCGTCAGGAGGGCAAGGCCGAGAGCGCGATGAACGCGCTGCAGTCGATGATGAAGGCCACGGCGCGGGTGCGCAGGGACGGGACGGAGTCCGAGATCCCCTCCGAACACCTGGTCGTCGGCGACATCGTGCTCATCGCCGCCGGGGACCAGGTGGCGGCGGACGGACGCATCATCGAGGCCAGTGCCCTGCAGATCGACGAGTCGGCGCTCACCGGCGAGAGCGTTCCCGTCTCGAAAGACGCCCGCACGCTGCCGGGCCTGGGACCGGCACCCGCCGACCAGACGAACATGGCGTTCATGAACACCCCGGTCACCCACGGCAGCGGCGTACTCGTCGTGACCGCGACCGGCGCCGGAACCGAAGTCGGCAAGATCTCCGGGATGCTGTCGGCCACCGAGAAGGAGGTACCGCCGCTCACCAAGGAGCTCGACGCCCTGACCCTGTGGATCACGGGGGCGGCGGGCCTGACCATGATCGTGATGTTCGCCCTGGGACGGCAACGGGACCAGGCCTGGGACGTTCTGTTCGTCAGCGCGGTCTCGCTGGCCATCGCCGCCATCCCCGAGGCCCTGCCGACCGTGACCCAGGCGATCCTGTCCGTCGGCAGCCTCAACCTGGCGAAGTGGAACGCCATCGTCAAGGAACTGCCGTCGGTCGAGACCCTGGCGTTCACGTCGGCGATCAACTCGGACAAGACCGGCACCCTGACGATGAACCAGATGACCGCCGTCGAAGTCGTCAGTCCCACCGACCGCTACACCGTCTCGGGCACGGGCTACGGACTCGAGGGGAAGATCCATCATGCCGCGGGGTCCGCCACGGGCATCGAGGACGCGATCCTGCCGTATGTGGTGGCCAGCGACGCGAAGCTGGTGGACGGCAAGGTGGTGGGTGATCCCACCGAGGGCGCGCTGCTGGTGCTCGGGCACAAGGCCGGGCTGGACATCGACGCCACCAGGGAGAGCCTTCCCCGGCTCGCCACGCTGCCGTTCGACCCGGGCTACAAGCTGATGGCCACCTTCCACTCGGCGGTCGACGCCTCCGGGCGGCAGGTCGTCCGATGCTTCGTGAAAGGCGCGGTCCCGGCGGTGGTGGCGCGGGCCG
Organism: Streptomyces sp. NPDC111507; assembly: GCF_055638955.1. Lineage (NCBI taxonomy): Bacteria > Bacillati > Actinomycetota > Actinomycetes > Kitasatosporales > Streptomycetaceae > Streptomyces > Streptomyces sp. NPDC111507. The sequence goes on from NZ_JBVKBU010000009.1 coordinate 29,235, forward strand.
CCACCGCGCTCGCGGCGGGCGAGACCATCCCGTGGGACGCCGGACTGGCCGCACGTGCCGAGGAGCAGACCGAACGGATGGGCGGCGAGGGTCGCCGTGTGATGGCCGCGGCCACCCGTGACCTGGACCCGGCCGGCTTCGATCCGGACGGCGACCTCCTCGCGTACGTCACCGAGCTGCGGATGACCAGTCTCGTCGGCATGGTCGATCCGCCCCGCGAGGACGCCAGGGCCGCCATCGCCGGCGCCCGGGCGGGGCACATCCGGGTCCGCATGGTGACCGGTGACGACGTCACCACCGGTGCGGCGATCGCGCGGCAGCTCGGCATTCCCGGCGAGGCGGTCCTCGGCACCGATTTCGCCGCCATGAGCGAGGACGAGCAACTCGCCCGTATCGACGGCATCGGTGTGGTGGGGCGCGTCGCGCCGGAGCACAAGGTGCTGCTCGCCGACACGCTCAAGAAGAAGGGCGATGTCGTGGCGATGACCGGGGACGGCGTCAACGACGCGCCCGCCATCAAGGCCGCCGACATCGGCATCGCCATGGGCAGCGGCACGGATGTGGCGAAGAACGCCGGACGCATGATCCTCTCCGACGACAAGTTCGCCACCATCGTCTACGCCGTGGAGCAGGGCAGGAGGATCTACGACAACCTCACCAAGTACATCCGATTCGTCCTGCTCCTGCTGGTCACCTTCGTACTGACCTTTCTCGGCGCCACCGTCTTCAACATCGCCGCCGGTGAACCCTTCACCCCGCCGCAGGTGCTGTGGATCCACTTCGTGGTCAACGCCTCCTTCGGCTTCGCGCTCGGCTTCGACCGGGAGAGCCCCGGGCTCATGCGACGCAGGCCGCGCCCCCGAGGGGAGTCGGTGCTCACCCGGCCCGTACTGGTCACGGTCGGAATCGGCGGGCTGGCGATCACCGTCGTGCTGCTCGGACTGATCAAGCTCGGTCAGGCCCACTTCGAGAGCGTCGAGATCGGTCGGTCGATCGCGTTCACCGCCTTCGCCCTCTGTCTGATCGTGGCCGCGTTCGAGTGCCGCAGCGAGACGGATTCGGTGCTGACGACGTCCACCTTCGACAGCAAGCAGATGAACTGGGTGGCACTGGCCCAGTTCGCCCTCGCGGTGCTGGTGACCCAGCTGGACGGCTTCCGCCGCATCCTCGGGACGACGCAGATCAACGCGCGGCAGTTCGGCTGGGCGCTGCTGGCCGCCGTCGCACTCCTGCTCCTGTGGGAACTGGGCAAGCTCCTGGCCCGTCGGTCACGAGGCACCTGACGCGCCGCGCTGGGGGGCGGTGGCGACAAGGGCGGTACTACTTCTGATGGTCCCGTCCCTCCGGGCGGGAAGGCGGCCACTTGTCGAGTGTCTCGTCCGGCGCGAGCCGGGAGAGTGCCTCCCTCAGGCGCCCGCAGGCCTCTTCGATCTCTTGGAGGGTGCGCTTCTGCTCGGTGATGACCGCCGAAAGCAGCAGGGCCGTCAGTGACACGGTGCCGTTGAAGGCCTGCAGGATGACCATCTTGGCGAGGAGATCCTGACCGGCGAACGGCCCCGCACCGGCGGCACCCGCGTCGATCGCGATCACGGAAGCGATCAGCACACAGGGTGCGGCGCCGACCAGCTGGAAACGGAAGGCTGCCCAGATCAGGAAGGGGACGACGAGAAAGAGAAGGGCGACCGTGCTGTGCGTGGCCAGCACGCTGACCGCGGCCGTGCCACCGAGCAGGGCGATCGCCTCGACCCAGCGCAGGACAGGTGCGCCGCGTGGCCATCGGACGGTGCGCGCGGCCAGCAGCAACGGCGCGATGACCAGGACCCCCATCGCGTCGCCCGTCCACCACACCGACCAGGTCGGCCAGAAAGCATGGGCCGGCAGCGCACCGGAGGCCACCAGGGCCGCCGTACCGACCGTCGCGCTGATCACCATCCCGCTCAGGGCCCCGAGGAAGACCAGCGCCAGCGCGTCCTGCAACCGGTCGAGTGCGGTACGGAACCCCACACGCCGCAGGAGGAGGTAGGCGCAGACCGGGGCGAGGGTGTTGCCGGCCGCGATGGCGAGCACGGGGAGGATCGACGGCCCGAGCAGCACGTTCACCACGAACGCTCCGAGAGCGATTCCTGGCCACATGCGAAGGCCCCAGAGCATCAGGACGACGACGGCGACGCCGGTGGGCGGCCAGAGCGGCGTGACCTGCCCTCGTACCAGTTGCTGCTCCAGACCGATCTTGGCACTGACGTAGTAGGCGGCCGCGACGGCAGCCAGTTGCAGGCCCTTGACGGTGTACCGCCGGAGCCGCTCGCCGCTCGCCGCATCGCTCATCCTCGCCCACCACAGCGGTCACACCGGGCGAAGCGTGCCGCACCGGGGTCGTATCTGCCACGCCTGCCGCTCATCTTTCGCCCTGCCGCTGTTCCTGGGGCCCTCCGGGACACCACTCGTCCCGGAGCCCTCCGTAACGGAGGACGAGGACCGCGGCGTCGTCGCTGTGGCCGGTGAGATCCGCCACCTTGATCACCTGCGCGGCCAGCTCGTCGGGGTCGGTGCGACAGGCGCCGTTGACCAGGCCGGCCACCTGGTCGAGGCCTTGGTCGATCGGATAGCTGGGGCCTTCCACCACGCCGTCGGTGAGCAGCACGAAGGCGCCCACGCCGGTGAGCGGTCGGCGGGTCGACGGGTAGCTCTCGCCGGCCTGGATGCCCAGGGGCAGACCGCCGTCGTTCAGGACGATGTCGCAGCAGCCGTCCGCCATGGCCCAGACGGCGGGGATGTGCCCGGCGCGGGCGTCGGCGAGCTCGCTCGTGACCGGGTCGAAGCGCAGGAACGAGCAGGTCACGAACAGCCCGTAATCCATGGCGACGAGCAGGTCGTTGGTGCGCCGGAGCACTTCCGCCGGGTCCGTGGTGGCGGTGGCGACGGCGCGCAGGCAGGTGCGCACCTGCCCCATGAGAGCCGCGGCCTCGACATCGTGGCCCTGTACATCTCCGATCACGAATCCCACCGAGCCGTCCGGCATGAGGAAGCCGTCGTACCAGTCGCCTCCTATGTCCAGGCCGTCCCGTGCAGGTGCGTACCGTCCCGCCACGTGGAGGTATGGCAGGACCGGCAACTCGGCGGCGAGGACCTGGCGCTGCAGCGCGGCAGCCAGTTCCACGCGGGCCTGCTGGACCTTGATCCGGTCCAGTATCCGGCCGGTGAGATCACCGAGCGTGTTCAGCAGCTCTGCGGTCCCACTGGACGAATCGGTGCGGCGGCGAGGCATGGCATCACACTTCAGTTTTTTCCGCATTTGCGCCGTAGGTCACGATTTCACGGTACCCCTGTTACAGGCAGCGCATCCTCCCGGCGCACGCCGCGCGGTCACTGCCACGACCAGCCAAAACGGAGCACCGCGGTCAGCGCACGGTGTCCTTCACCGAGGGGCTGTACGCGGCGGCGGAGGTGGCCGGGACCACGGTGCCGAAGGAGGCGGCGGCGATCTGCTGGACGTAGCGGATCTCGGTGCCGTCGAGGGTGGTCGGGTTGACGGAGTAGATGATCTTGCGGGAGAGGTCGCGGGTGGCGAACACGCCGCCGGTCCAGCCGGGGCGGGAACCGGTCTTGCCCCAGACCACGACACCGTTGGAGGCGGTCACCCTCATGATGCCCATGGTCATGCAGGCCCGCCCTGCGTCGGCCTCGGTGCGGCACTGGCTGCTGTGGAAGCTGGGGACGTCGGGGACGGTGAAGAGCTCGGCCTGCTGGGCCGACGGGAGGAAGCGGCCACGGAAGAGGGCGGTCATGAAACGGTCGAGGTCGGCGGGGGTGGAGATCATGCCGCCCTCGGCCCAGGGCCAGGGACTCTGCTCAGTGACGTCCACCGGGTGCGTGGTGCCGTCCGGGGACATGACCGTCAGGTAGCCGTGGGAGTGCGGGCCGGGCAGGCGGGGGTCGTCTGCGTCGGGGACGTAGGTGTCGCGCAGTCCGAGGGGCCGGGTGATACGGGATCGCACCTCGTGGGCGAAGGTGTGCCCGGTGATCTTCTCCACGAGCAGGCCGGCGACGTAGTAGTTCATCCCGTTGTACTGCTGCGCGGTGCCCGGCGCGAACTGCATCGGCTGGCCCGCCATCAGGTCGACCACCTGCCGCGGGGTGAAGCTCTTGAGGCGGTTGGCGGCGAACCACTCGGGGCTGCCGTCGCCGAAGTCCGGACTCGTGACGCCGCGCGGCAGGCCACTGGTGTGGTTGAGCAGCTGACCGACCTCGACGGGCGGCAGGTCGGCGGGCAGGACACCCGGCAGGTACTGCTGAACGGGCTTGTCCAGGTCGATCCGGTGCTCGGCGGCGAGCTGGAGGACGACGGTGGCGGTGAAGACCTTGGAGATGCTGCCGATCCGGATGTGGGCGCCGGGCGGGACGCCCCGATCGGTCTCCAGGTCGCCCACGCCCGAGGTGCCCGACCAGTGGCCCGCGCTGCCGGTGATCCGCAGCAGCGCGCCGGTGACATCCGCGTTCGGCAGGCCACCGATGGCCGCCTGGAGCTTTACCGGATCGAGCCCGGGCAACGGCGCGCCGGTCGCGGCGACGGTGGCGGGCGCTGGTGCCGGGGTGACGGCAGCGGCGGGAGCAGCCGTACCCGCGGCCAGGGCGACCAGCACAGCGCCGGACGCGGCCACGGTGGACCAACGGGTGCGGGCGGCAGAGGAGTTCACAGTGAGGCTCTCCAGAGTGACGGCGACCGGGCCGGCGGACGAACGGCCCGGTCACGAGTCTCTTCCGCCCCGGCACCCCGGCTCATCAGGGAACGCCCCTGAGCGAACCCTGACCACACCCCGACGACTGACTGCGGGTCAGGAGAGGCCGAGGCCGCCGGCCACCTCGGCGACGGTGTCACCGATCGGCGTGGTGGGGAGGCCGGTCACGGACCGGCCACCGGGCAACCGGCCCCGGGCGGTGCTCAGTTCGGGAGAAGTTGCTGGCCGCCGTCGACGTCGTACGTCGCGCCGGTGAGCGCGTCGTTGCACATGATGTGTACGGCGAGGGCCGCGACGTCGGCCGGGCCGACCACCCGTCGGATGGGAAGCGTGGTCCGCAGTTCCTCGCGCCGTGCATCGAGCCGGTCCCCCAGCAGCGAGGCCGACAGGGGTGTGTCGACGAATCCGGCGGCGATGAGATTCACCCGGACCGGCGCCATCTCGAGGGCCAGATTGGCCACGAGGGCAGGCAGAGCCGCGGTGGCGGCCGACGCCACGGCCATGCCGACACCGGGGCGTCGGCCGCCGGTGCCTCCGATGAACAACAGGGTGCCACCGGCGCGGATCTTGTCACGGCTGTAGAGGGCGACCCCGAGGACCAGGGCGATGCGCTCGTCGAAGGCGCGGCGGGCGTCGGCGAGGTCCATGCTCTCCAACGGCATGTAGTAGGGGCCGCCTGCTGTGACCAGTACATGGTCGACCGGTCCGGCCAGATCCTGGAAGAACCGCTGGAGGCGGTCGGTGTCGGTCGCGTCGAACGCGGCCGTGCCGACGGGTTCCAGCTCCAGCGCGGCCTTCCGCAGCCGTTCGGGGTTACGGCCGACCAGGACCAACCGGCCGCCGTCCGCGCGTATCTGGCGGGCGGCCTCGAGTCCGATTCCCGCGCTGGCGCCGATGACCACGACCGTCCGGTCGGCGAGGTCGGACCGGCGGTGGGTGCCGGGAACACCGGGTGCGGCGGTCATGAGGAGGGTCCGTCGTCGAGAACGGTCGCGCCATGGCTGTGGCCATAGTTGCTGTCTGCCATCCCTGCCTCCGGATATCGGCCTGGTTCTGCGGTCGCGGGCACGTGGTGTCAGCGGGCACGTGGTGTCAGCGGCCGGGGGCCGGCTTCCTGGGCGTAGGCCAACACGATGACTTCGAGTTCCAGGTCCACGCGGATGTCCTTCTCCTCGACGGACTCAGCTGCCTGATGAGGCGTCAAGGGTGATGTGGAAGGTGAGGTTCCGTACCGCCTCCCCGGCGGGGACGGTGTGGACGTAACCCCGCGCCGAACTGAAGGCACCCGAACCGCCGGTGACGGCGACGTCGATGGAGCGGGCCGGCGGCAGCCGGAGCAGCGCCTGCGAGGTGATCTGCCCCTTCGGCAGAGCGAAGGTGCCGACGCATTGGAGTTCGCTCGGATCGAGGTGGACGTAGACGCACAGCACGCTGTGGTCGCCGATCTTCTGGTCGCCGCGGTACAGGTCCTCGGTGATGACGAGCTCGTCACCCCGGCTGAGCCCGTCCTTGCCCAGGTCGATGGATTCGGACTGGGTCTGCTTGGCGACCAACTGGAATGTCTGCGTGCGCTGTTGGGTGTCCGGACGGCTGGGCGGGGTCGATGTCGCGGCCGACGCCGGCGGGGCGACGACGAGGGCGGCGGCCAGGCCCGCGACCGCACTCAGGCAGCGCTGACTGATCCTGCGCATGGTGGGTCTCCCACAGGGGGCGGATATGTGCCCTTCCTTCCCAACGTACCGGTTCGTACGTCCCCTCGCGCGACGTCGCCCACGGGATCACCCGCAGCGCCTTCCGCAGCGAGGCGCACAGCGGGGCGGCGTTCGCTACGAGGCTCGCCAGCCGGGTTCGAGGCGGTCGAGGAGGACACGGAAGGCCGCGTCGGCCTCGTCCCAGTCGCCGTCGACGAGGGGTCCGACGACGAGACCGAAGCACGCGTCGACCAGGAGGACGGCCTCCGTGCGCGCTCGCGCCTCGGGCAGGCCCATGTCGCGGAAGACGGAGGTGAGCAGGCCCGTCCACTCGGCGAGCGTGTCGCGCATGACGGGTCCGTACCGGTCGGGGTGGAGCAGACCGCTGACCATGATCTCGAGATAGAGGGGGAGCGTGACACGCACGTCGGGGTCGGCGAACTGCCGCCAGACCTCCTCCATGAAGCGGCGGACCCACGCCGGGTCCCTGGGAGCGTCACCGGCGTCGAGCAGGCTCCGGACACGCAGGAGCGGTCGCCGCTCGTCCACGGCGAGCGCCTCGGCGACCATGCGTTCCTTGGTGCCGAAGTAGTACAGGAGCATGCGGTCGCTGGTGCCCAGGGCCCGGGCCAGCGGGCGGAGGGACAGGTCCGCCAGGCCATTGCCGATCATGTACTCGCGGACCTGGTCCAGCAGGTCGCGTCGTTTGGCCGGGTCGGGTGGGCGCGGCATGAGGGCTCCCGGTGCGGTCGGGGTTGAAATGTTCTTTTTATTGATTTTTGCCAAGGTATTTACTGTAGCGCCCGCTACGCGTATATTGAAAATGTAGCGAACGCTACGCGAATGCGGGGCCGGCCACACCCTGCCCGGTCAGCGGCGCACTTCCGCCGCGGCGAACACGGCCGCCGACGCTTCAGAAGGGACTGGTTCTCCATGGCCTTCCAGGCCGTCGGCCTCACCGCGACCCCGCGCAGGGGACTCCTTGCCCGGCTTTGCCGCCGCCGACAGGAAGAGTCGGGGCGGAAGACCGCACTCGCCTCATGGATCGCCCGGCAGCAGGCTCTCTGGGCGCGCACGCTGGCACCCGTACGCCCCTTTGACGCGCCGCGCGGCTGTGCCACCGACTGGGACGCCTCCTGGCCCCTGCCGCGGGAGCTGACCTCGGTCCGCCGGGGCCGACGCCTGGTGACCGCGCAACTGGGCGACTGGGGTCTGCAGGACCTGGCCGACACGGCCGAGCTCCTGGTCAGCGAACTGGTCACCAACGCCCTGTGTCACACGCGCGGCCCGCTGCGGCTCAATCTGCAGGTGCGCGACTCCCGCCTGCGGTGCGAGGTCGAGGACACCGACCCCACCGCGCCCGTACGGCGTGTCGTCGACGCCGACGCGGAAGGCGGGCGCGGCATCGACCTGCTCGATCTGCTCGCCGAGGCCTGGGGCAGCACCAGTACCGCCACCGGCAAGACCATGTGGTTCCAACTGCCGGCGGAGACATCCTCGCCGCAGGAGTCACCCGCCTCCGACTGAGCCGGCGCGCGGCGCCGGCCGTCGGTCAGGCGGTCGCGACCGCGCGCATCCCCCTCAGGCGGTCGCGACCGCCCGCGTCTCCCTCTTACGGGCGCGGTAGGCCGCGGCCTTGATCTTGTTGCCGCAGGATTCCATGCCGCACCACTGCCGACGCATGCCTCGCGAGCGGTCGACATAGATCCGGGTGCACTCCGGGTTGCCGCACTCCTTGAGCAGCGGCACATCCGGTCCGCTCAGCAGCTCGACGGCGAGCCGCGCCACGGTCGACAGTGCTTCCTCCGGGGTCGCCGCCGTCCACCGGCCCGCCGGGGTGAGCTGCGGTGCCGCCGGGGCGTTCCGGGCCGCGGCGTTCAGCACGGCCAGGGCCTCGTCGTCGTACGCGTCGCCCAGCCGGCGGGCGGTGACCAGCGTGTAGACGGCCTCCCGTACCGCCGTCGCCCGCCCGACGTCGGAGTCCTGGCTCCCGGAGACGGAGTCGACGACTCCGGACTCCAGGTACCAGGCGTCGAGACGGTCCGGCGAGGCGAACATCTCGAACCGTAGCGAGCGGCGGGCGCGGAGTGTCGCGGCGAAGTCGAGGGCCGGGTTTCCGCAGACGAAGACGTGATCCAGATTCACATCACCATCTTGACAGGTGATGCGCGAGGCCGGAACATCTGGGCATCATCACCAGTTGAGTAGGTGACTGGTCGATGTCGACGGCCGGGGTGCACCTACCGAAGCGAGGTACGCGAGATGACACGGACAGAGCGGACGCAGACGGCCCCCGACGCCGCGGAGGCGGCACGCCGGGCGCGGTTCGGCACGCTGCCTGAGCGCGTTCGGGTCGAGGACACGGTCGAGGAGCGGCCCGCCACGGTGCCCGACCCGGCGCGAGACGCGTACAGCGCGGACGAGTGGCTCGTCCGTTACTGCCTGTGAACAGAAAGGAGTCCGGGATGACGACGAGAACACCACAGGTCCTCAAAGCGCTGACAGCGATCCTGGCGGTGCTGGTGATCGGCTTCGGCTGCTTCACCCAGGTCTTCTGACCACGCAGGATTCCCCATGCTCCCCCAAGTGCCGCGTGTCCGGTGATCCGTTACGCTGACCGCCGCTGACCTCAGGGGGAGACATGTTCGGCAAGCGGCTGCTGGTGGCCGGAGCGACCGCGATTCTCATAGCCGGGCTGGGCGCGTGCGGCGGGGGTGGGGGCGGCGCACGCGGCGTGGACCCGGGAGCCGTGACCGACGCCGGTCAGGGCGGTGCGGGCACCGCCCAGGAGGCCTCGCCGAGCCCGGACACCGTCTCCGGACTCAAGGACGCGGTCCGCCACCTCGCCGCGAGGACCACCAGGGCCACCCGCCCGCACCTGGTCAGGAAGTGCACGTCCGCCACTCGGCAGGTCAGGCACACGCAGCGCACGGGCACGGGCACGCACAGGACGACCCGCACCTGGTACACCACGGAGCGGTACCAGAGCTGCAAGAAGGTCCGCGCGGGCACCGAGACGTACACGCGAACCGTTCGCTCGCAGCGGTGGTGCGTGCGCCTGGACGACGTCGAGGGCGACACCGCCAGGGACGACGTCTGGTACCAGGTCACCCCGGCCACCTACACCGAAGCCCGCGGCGCGGACGAGCGCGCCCGCCTGGAGTTCACCCCGGCCGGCACCGGCTGCTGACCACCCGCTGAAGCGGATGACGCCCCGGCCGTGATCCCGGGCGCCGTATCCACGCCCCCCACCCCGCCGGACAGCCCGGTTCCGGGGCGGCGGCGTCATGTTCTGAACCGTTAACTGTAAAGAACCTTGACAGACAATTGGTCTAGTCCAACCATGGTCCCTGTTCGCCCTTGGTCATGGAGAGCTCTCCGGCGTGTACCGACCGGTGGACATCGCACGAACCTTTCCGGATTCCCGCTGTCCCACCTGCTCTTCCTTCACCATGGGAGCGTCAATGAGACGATCTGGGCCACTTCGCGCGCTGCTGTCCGGCGCCACCGCGACCGCTCTCGCAGCCGGGCTGGTCGCGCTCGGCGGAGGCGGCGCGCTCGCCGCGGAGCGAGCACCCTCGCACACCGCGCGGCACATGCCCGCGCATGTGATGGCGCCGTACTTCGAGGCGTGGACGGGCGAGAGCCCCGCCGCGCTCGCCGCCGAGTCGGGCAACAAGTACCTCACGATGGCCTTTCTCCAGACGGCCGCGGCGGGCTCGTGCACCGCGTACTGGAACGGCGCCTCCACCCAGCCGATCGCCAGGGCGACCTTCGGCAGGGACATCGCCGCGATCCAGGCGCGCGGCGGCAACGTCATCCCGTCCTTCGGCGGCTACAGCGCCGACACCACCGGCACCGAACTCGCCGACAGCTGCACCGATGTCGACGCCATCGCCTCGGTCTACGAAAGCCTCGTCAAGACCTACGGCGTCACCCGGATCGACCTCGACATCGAGGCCGACTCCATCAACAACACCGCCGGGATCGACCGCCGCAACAAGGCCATCGCCAAGGTGGAGCGCTGGGCCGAACGGACCGGCCACAGCGTGCAGTTCTCCTACACCTTGCCGACCACCGCCACCGGCCTCGCACCCAACGGCGTGGCGCTGCTGCGAAACGCCGTCGACAACGGCGCGCGCGTGGACGTCGTCAACATCATGACGTTCGACTACTGGGACGGCGCCACCCACGACATGGCGGCCGACACCAGGACCGCCGCTTCCGGGCTGCACGACCAACTCGCCGCGCTCTACCCGAAGAAGAACCCGGCGAAGCTCTGGCACATGATCGGCGTCACCGAGATGCCCGGCATCGACGACTACGGGCCGGAGGAGACCTTCACCCCGCAGGACGCGGTGAAGGTGGAGAACTGGGCGGTCGCCAAGGGCATCGACACGCTCTCCTTCTGGGCCCTCCAGCGTGACAACGGCGGCTGCGTGGGCACGGCCGGCGCCAACTCCTGCTCCGGCATCGCCCAGGACACCTGGACCTTCAGCCACATCTTCGAGCGGTTCGCGCGGGGCATCCGCGCCGACGTCGGCACCGGCACCGGCACCGACTAGAGGTCCGTCCCGTCCCCCATGGCGTCTCGCCCCGCGCGAAACCCCCAGGTCGGGGACCTGGGGGTTCGTCGACGCGCGGCCGGTGGGCGGACGGTGCGCCAGAACCGCGCGGCGCGCGCAGACCTCAGTGACTGACCTTGGCGCAGGTGAGCGTCGTCTTCCCGTGGGCCGTCCTGACGACGAACTTGCTTCCGCTCAGACCGTCGACGTCGAACCTTTCCGTGTGGTCCGTCGAGACGGTGCCCGTGCTGGAGCGCAGGTCGCGCGGGACGCGGCGCCTGGCGCGGTGGCGGGCGAGGCGTGGGCGGCGACCGCGGGGCCCAGCCCGAGTGCGGGGACGGCCACGAACGTGAGTGCCGTCGCATGGCGGCTCGTGGAGAACCGTCGCCGGAATGGCGGGATGATGGTCGGCATGCGCATCCGTATCGACGCCGTCGACCTGCCCGGCCGCACCTGTCCGGCCCCCGTCGGCAGCGGTGCGCCGACGTACGGCAACATCCACGTGGCCGTACAACGCCGGGACCGTCCGGCCGAACTCCTCGAACCGCAGCCCGGCGACGCCGCGTCCGCGACCTGGACCCTGGAGTGCACCGCGCTCGCCTCGGCGACCGGCACGGACGTCAAAGGGCCCTACGTGCAGGACCGTCTGGGCCGCCGGTTCATCTACCTGTCGTGGGGCACGGTCGACGAGTCGGGCGTCTTCAGCATGTTCCGGCGCGCCAAGCTCATGCTCGACGTCGTCCCCGCCGACGTGCTCGCGGCCGCCGCGCGTGAGGGCCTGCTGGTCGGGCGCCTCGGGCTGACCGACGCTCACGGCAACCCCCTGTGCGCGCGGGTCGAACCCCCGCGCATCACGTGGACCGCCGAGACATGGACCGAGGAGCCCGCCTCGTAGACATCCAGGGGTGCGGCCCGGTCAATCAGGCCGCAGGGCACGCCTGTCGAGGACGCTCAGCGGGTCGCGGTGCCCTCGTCGACCGGGCGGGCCGACACGGCCTCGGGCGCGCTCTCGGACCGGGGCGCGGCGGAGGGCACGGTGGAGGGTGCGGAGCCGTCGTGCTTCATGGCGCTGGTCTCGCTCTTGAGGATGCGCATCGACTTGCCCAGCGCGCGGGCGGTGTCGGGCAGCTTCTTCGAGCCGAACAGCACGATGATCACGATCGCCACGATCAGCAGGTGCCAGGGTTCCAGTCCGTTGCGGAGCATCCCGCCCACCTCTTCCCTTCACTGTTGCTACGTTGCGCAACTTTACAACCATCGGGCGGTGCCGAGCGTCCCCTACGTATGAGTCGGACGGATGAGAGCACACGTGTGACGACCAGCGACCAGGCGCGGCCGCCGCGCCGCAGACGGGGCCCTCTGCGGATCGCCCTCGTCGTGGCCCTGTCCCTGCTCCTGCTCGGCACGGCCGGACTCGGCTGGATCTATCTGAAGCTGAACGGCAACATCGACACGTTCGGCGCCGACGGTCTCTCCAAGGACCGCCCGGCCGGTTCGACGAAGGGCGAGAACGTCCTCGTCATCGGCTCGGACGCGCGCACGGACGGAAACAGCGCGCTGGGCGGCGGCGACAAGGGCGACATCGGCCGCTCCGACACCGCGTTCCTGCTGCACGTCTACGCCGACCACCGGCACGCCGTCGCCGTCTCGATCCCCCGCGACACACTGGTCACCCTCCCCCCGTGCAAGCTCCCGGACGGGAAGTGGACCAGGGCGCGGCCGAACACGATGTTCAACGAGGCGTACTCCGTGGGGCAGACGGCCAAGGGCAATCCGGCCTGCACCCAGAACACGGTCGAGAAGCTGACCGGCCTGCGCGTGGACCACACCGTCGTCATCGACTTCAAGGGCTTCGCGGCACTGACGCGGGTCGTCGGCGGGGTGAAGGTGTGCCTCCCGCAGGACGTGTACGAGAAGGACCTCAACCCCAACCGCGTCACCCGGGGCGGACTGCTCTTCAGGAAGGGTGAGCAGAACCTCTCCGGGCAGCGGGCGCTGGACTACGTCCGCATCCGGCACGGCATCGGCGACGGCTCCGACATCGGCCGCATCAAACGCCAACAGGCCTTCGTCGCCAGCCTGGTGAAGAAGGTGAAGAGCGACGGGCTCACCGCCACCGGACTGCTGCCGCTCGCCGACGCCGCGACGAAGTCGCTGACCGTCGATCCGGGGCTGGGTACGGCCAAGCGGCTGATCTCGTTCGCGATGTCCCTGAAGAACATCGACCTGCACGACACCAAGTTCGCGACCATCCCGTGGCGTTACCAGGGGGAGCGGGTCGCGATCGTCCAGCCTGACGCCGATCAGCTGTGGGCCGCGCTCAAGGCCGACCGCACCCTCGACGGCACCGACGCCGGTGGCAAGAAGGGCGAACAGGGCGGGCCGACCGCCACCGCGGCCACCTCGCCCCACGCCGCCGTGGAGGTCTCGGGGGACGGTATCGACGTCGCCGTCTACAACGGCACCACCACGCGCGGCCTGGCCTCGCGCGCCGCGACGGCCCTCACCGAGCACGGCTTCACCGTCACCCGTACCGCGAACGCGGTCGACCGGGACCGCGCCGACACGGTGATCGAGTACGGCGCGGGCCTGCGGACCCGGGCCCAGACGGTCGCCCGGCTCTTTCCCGGCGCCGAACTGAACTCCGTGCCGGGCGCGGGCGTCGACGTCGTCCTGGGCCGGACCTACGCCGCCGGGGGCAGCACGTCGGCCCCGGCCTCACGCGCGTCCACGCCCACCGCCCTGCCCACTTCGGTGGCGCGCGACGCGCGCTCCGCCGACGACGACGTGTGTTCCAACCTGTCCTACGGATAGACCGCGTCCGCCGGAGCCGGAGTGGTCCCGGACGGAGTGGTCCCGGACGAAGGAGTGGTGGACGAAGGCGTGACGGACGAGGGGGCGGCGGGTGAAGCAGTGGCGGGTGAAGGAGTGGCACGGGGAGGGGCGACGTGCGAAGGGGTGGCCTGCGGGGTGTTGGCCGCCCGCACGATGACGTAGAGGGCCAGGGCGAGGACCAGCAGAGTGACCCACCGCCACCGCGTCCAGGATGCGGCCATGTCCCGCCTTCTCTCTTCCGCCCGTTCACCGGTGCGCCGAGGCGAAGCGCTGGAGGGAAGAGTAAGCCCGCGTCACCCTCCGTCGTGGCTGCGCTCGCCGTGCGCCCCTTGATCACTGTGGGAGATCATGCCGTCGTCCTCGGAGCGACGGCGTTCGTAGCGTGACCGGGCGGCCACCAGCCCCACCGCGTACAGGCCGAGGACCGCGGCGAGCAGCAGGTAGTAGAGGGCGGGCAGTGCGGTCATGCCCAGCGGCGGGCCGAGCGGGGAGAGTGGCAGCGCGAGGCCGGCGGCGGTGAGGGCGGTCGCGCCCCAGCCGACGGGACCCGGTTTCCGTCGGCCCTCGGCGCCCCGGCGGCCGAGCCGCAGCAGGAGCATCACCAGGGCCTGGGTGAGCAGGTTCTCGGTGAACCAGCCGGAGTGGAACACGGACTCGTCGTTCGCCGTCCCCGGCCCGTGCACGGCGAGCGCGAGGACGCCGAAGGTCGCGAGGTCGGCGACGGCGTTCAGCAGGCCGAAGCCGGTGATGAAGCCCAGCAGGTCGCGCGAGCGCAGCACGGTGGGGCGCTTCAGGGTGCCCGGCGCGGGGCGGTCGTAGGCGAAGGCGAGCTGGGCCGCGTCGAAGCACATGTTCTGCACGAGGACCTGCGTCGGCAGCATCGGCAGGAAGGGCAGCAGGATGCCCGCCGCGAGCATCGCGATCACGTTGCCGAGATTGGAGGAGAGGGTGACCCGCAGATAGGTGCCGATGTTGCCGCTGGAGTAGCGGCCCGCGGTGATCGCGTGCGAGATCGCGGTGAGGTCCTTGTCGGCCAGCACCACGTCGGCGCTCTCCCGGGCCAGGTCCGTGGCGTCGCGCGGGCAGATCCCGACGTCCGCGGCGTGCAGCGCGGGCAGGTCGTTGACGCCGTCGCCGAGGTAGCCGGTGGCATGTCCGCGTTCGCGCAGTGCGACGGTGATACGCGCCTTGTGCTCGGGCGTGCAGCGGGCGAAGACGGTGGTGCGGTCGGCGAGTTCGCCGAGTTCGGTGTCCGTGAGACCGTCGAGGTCGGCGGCGGTGCGTACCTCCCCGGGGTCGAGGCCCAGGTCGCGGCAGGCGCGGGCGGCCGTGCCCGGGTGGTCCCCGGTCAGTACCCGTACGGCGACGCCCCGGTCGGCGAGCACCCGCAGCGCGTCGGCCGCGCTCGGCACCAGTGCGTCCCGCAGCGTGACGAACCCCTCGAAGGTCAGGCCGCGTTCGTCGGCCGGGGTGTAGTCGCGGTGGCGGGCGGGGCGTACGGCGGTGGCGACCGCCAGGACACGCAGCCCGTCGTCCGTCAGCTCGTGGGCGCGGGCGAGCAGCCGTGCGCGCTCCGTCGGATCCAGCGCACAGCGCTCCAGTACGGCTTCGGCGGCGCCCTTGACCAGGAGGGTGTGGGAGCCGAGGGTGCCGGGGGTGCGTACGACGGCGGTGGTGAGGCGGCGTACGGGATCGAAGGGCAGCGCCGCGATCCCGTCGTACGCCGTCAGGTCGTCCTCGTCGGCCGTGTGCAGGAGCGCCTCGTCGAGGGCGTCGGGTGCCGGCAGGTCGGCGAGTTGCAGTGTCCACCAGGCGGCCGCGGCCGCCTGGCGCAGTACTTCGGGCGCGTCCTTGCCGTCCGCGTCCAGCGCGCGGTCGACGACCGGCCGGTCCTGGGTGAGGGTGCCGGTCTTGTCCACGCAGAGCACGTCGATGGCGCCGAGGTCGTGGAGCGCGGGCAGCCGCTTGACGATCACTCCGTGCGTACGGGCCAGCAGCGACGCCCCGCGGGCCAGGCAGGTCGTGATGATGACCGGCAGCATCTCCGGAGTCATCCCGACCGCCACCGCGACGGCGAACGGCAGGGTCTCCAGGCCCCGCCCGCGCAGGGCCGCGCCCGCCATCAGGACCAGCGGCGGGGTGAGCAGCATGAACCGGATGAGGATCCAGGAGATGCCGTGCACGGACCGGTCGAAGGCGCTCGCCTCCCGCCGCCCCGGGTCCCGGTGGCCCTCGGCGAACCGCGTGTGCGCGCCGGTCGCCACGACCACGGCGGTGCCGCTGCCGGAGGCGACACTGCTGCCCTGGAAGCACAGCTGCGGTTGTTCGAACAGCTCACCCGCCGTGGGGCCCGGCGCGTCGACCGGGTACTTGGCGACCGGCGCCGACTCTCCGGTGAGCGCCGCCTGGTACACGGTCAGCCCACCGGCCCGCAGCAGCCGTACGTCGGCGGGGACCAGGTCGCCGGGACCGAGCAGGATCACATCCCCCGGCACCAGCTGGTCGACCGGGAGGTCACGGTCGGTGGGCACCGCGTCCGCGTCGGTCCTGCGCAGCACGGTGGCGGTGCTGGCCACCAGGTCGCGCAGCGCCGCCATCGAACGGTCGGCCCGGTGCTCACCGGACGACCGCAGCACACAACTGACCACGACCAGTACGGTGATCACGCTCGCGGTGCCCCAGGAGGCCACGAGCGCCGAGACCAGGCCGAGGCAGAGCAGTACGGCGGTGAACGGATCCCGCAGACTGCGCAGGAACCGCTCGGACCAGGGAACGGGCCGCCGGGCCGGCAGAGTGTTCTCCCCGAACCGGGCGAGGCGTTCGTCGGCCTGCGTCTGCGTCAGCCCCCGTGGGCCGCTGTCCAGCCGCCGGAGCAGCTGGAGCGCGGTCGGCTCGCCGTGTTCCTCCCCGCCCGAAGTTCGTTGAAGGAGCCGGGGTTTCTCCGCCGCCGGGCCGTCCGCGGAGGCGGAGCGCTCGGCGCCCCCTCCCGCCGTCGCGGACGTCTCAGCCACCGATCCCGCGCAGCCTGCGTACGGGTGCCGATGCCTCCTCGGCCCGTGCGGCCAGCTGTCCGACCATCACGCGCACCACGGTCACGACATCGGGATCGTCGACGTAGTAGACCTGTCGGCGGCCTTCGCGCCGGGAGCGGACGAGGCCCGCGAGCTTCAGCTTCGACAGGTGCTGGCTGACGGCGGGCAGAGCGCCGCCGACACGCTCCGCGAGGTGGGTCACGTCGCTCTCGCCCTGCGCGAGGGCCCACATGATGTGCAGCCGGGGCGAGGAGGCCAGCAGTCCGAACGCGGCGGCCGCGTCCGCCAGCACCTCGGCGGGCGGATCGTCGAAGCCACCGGCGTATGCCGTCACAGTCTCTTCTCCCGTCCCGCCCCGGGCATCCGTGCCCGCGTCCGCGCCGACCCAGTTTAGGCGCCCGTCCCCAGGGCGCCGCCGCCGAACCGGCAGCTGCTCACGGTGCCGAGTCCTTGGTTCCGGTGGCTGAGCGGTAGGCCTGGGTGGGGGTCATGGCGACGCCGTCGAGACTGACGGTCCTGTAGGGGCTGACCTTGGCGCAGGTCTTGGACTGGTCGGCGGTCTCGGCGTGGGCGTTGGCGGTGGCGGTCTTGGTGTCGGCGGGGGCGGGGTAGGCGGTGCCGCTGGTCCAGTCGGTGCCGATGACCAGGGTCAGACCGGTGCCCGTGGCGTCGCTCTGCTTGAGGTGGGAGGACGACAGGCCCAGGGCCTTGGCGGCGGTCTGGGCCTCGGCCTTGTGCCCGCTGCCGTAGGTGAGGGTGGTCGTGGACGTGGTGCCGGCGGCATTGCCGGTGGTGGTGGCGGAACTGAAGCCCTTGTCGAGCAGGGCGGTGGCGACGGCCGAGGCCCGGCCGGTGACGGTGGTGCCGTTCTCCACGGTGACCGCGATCTGCGCGGCGGGGACCGCGGAGGCGGAGGCCGGGGCTTTGGCTGTCGCGGAGGCCGCGGCGGTCTTGTCGCCCGACGAGTTGGTCAGGGACTGGTCGTTCGCGATGGTGGCGAACAGGCTCTGGGCCGTGGCGGCGGGCACGAGCCGGTTGCTGTCGCCCGGGTCCGGCGCCGTCTGCATGGTGGTGAAGGTGATGCGCTTCGCCGGGACCTTGTCCACGTCGGCGGCGAGCCCCATCAGCTTTCTGATGCTGCCCAGACCGGTGTCGACGGTGAGGGCCTTGGTCGCGGCGTCGGCCAGCCGGTAGACGGCGGTGGGGTCGGTGAGGGTGCCGGCGCTCTTGAACTTGCGGATCATCGAGCTGAGGAAGAGGTGCTGGGAGTAGGTGCGCCCCAGGTCGCTGCCGTCGCCGAAGCCGTGCCGGGAGCGGACGAACTCCAGGGCCGCCACGCCCTTGAGGGTGTGTGTGCCCTCAGCGAGTTTCAGGTGGGAGTAGGTGTCGTAGACGTCCTTGTCGACGCAGGCCGACACCCCGCCCACCGCGTCGGACATCTTCACCACGCCGGAGAAGTCGAGCTTGACGAAGTGGTCGATGGGGATGCCGGTGAGCCGGTGGACGGTGGCCACCTGGCAGGCCGGCCCGTACTGCAGGGCGCTGTTGACCATGCCGGTGTAGCCGTTCGTGGAGACGCCGGTCTCGGAGTCCTTGCAGGCGGGGACGGTGGTCACGGTGTCGCGGGGGATGCTCATCACGGTGGCGTTGGAGCGGTCGGCGGATATGTGCATCACCATCTCCACGTCCGCGTTGGACCCGGACTGCACACCGGTCTGTGAACAGCCGCCGCCGAGCTTGCAGTCGCTCGCGTTGGTACGGCCGTCGCTGCCCATCACCAGGAGGTTGATCGGGGTCCTGCCGAAGGAGTCGGCCTTCTCCTTGCCCGCGCTGTCGCCCGAGCCGTCGGTCAACGGAACGCTGTGGAGATTGCCGTTCAGATGCTCGTAGAACCACCACCCCACCCCCGCGGTGGCCAGGACCAGCACCGACAGCGATATCGCGGCCGTCC
Source organism: Streptomyces sp. NPDC111507 (assembly GCF_055638955.1). Lineage (NCBI taxonomy): Bacteria > Bacillati > Actinomycetota > Actinomycetes > Kitasatosporales > Streptomycetaceae > Streptomyces > Streptomyces sp. NPDC111507. The sequence continues at coordinate 48,045 of NZ_JBVKBU010000009.1, forward strand.
GCAGGATCCGCCTGCCCCGGCCCACGGGCCGGGCCCGGCGCCCCGCGCCGGCCTTGGGACGCGCGCGGGATCCCGTGCGGGAGGGCGCGGAACGGGAGGACGCATGACCGGAGGCCGCGGAACCCGAGGTCGCGGAACCCGAGGTGCGGCGCTGCCGGGGCAGCCCGCGTGCGTGGCTGCGTGTGGCGTTGCCGGCGGGGGCGTCCCCAGGGTCAGTCATGTTCGCACTCCCACGACGGTCGGGCCGTTCAGGCATACGTCAGGCGTTGCGGGGACGCCTCACTTGCACGGTTGCGCAATATAACAACCCGGCCTGAGATCCGGCGCGGCTCCCACCCACCACCCCTAGAGAGGGCTCCGGACGCGCGGGCGTTCCGACGTCCCGAGTCATCGGTCGTCACAGCGGTCCCGACTCATGACCGAGATGTGGTGAAGTCGTGGTGAGCAGGGGGGTCCGGGCCCGCTATGTTCGGTGCGATCATCCGAGATGCGGAGCCGGTGTGCAGAAGACTGATGAACGGGCCGTGGGTGCGGACGAACCGTCCACGGCGGCGGCGGACGTGGCCGTCGCGGTCCCCGCGGCGAGGGCGAGTGCCAGCGGTCCCCGGCGCGACTGGCCCCGCCACTGGCCCCTTCTGCTCGGAGCGTGCGCGCTGTCCGGGCCCGCGCTCTACGTCCTCAGCCGGTGGATGGAACAACCGGCCATGCAGGCCTGGCGGACCGTCGCTCTCGCCGTCACCGTGCAGGCGCTGCCGTTCCTGCTGCTCGGCACGGCGCTGTCCGGCGCGATCAACGCGTTCGTGCCGGCCCGGGTGTTCACCCGGCTGCTGCCCCGGCGGCCCGCGCTCGCCGTCCCGGTCGCCGGAGTCGCCGGAGTCGTCCTGCCCGGCTGCGAATGCGCGTCGGTGCCGGTTGCCAACAGCCTGATCGGCCGGGGTGTCACCCCGGCCGCCGCGTTCGCGTTCCTGCTCTCGGCGCCCGCCATCAACCCGGTCGTACTGACCGCCACCGCCATCGCCTTCCCCGGCCACCCCGAGATGGTCCTGGCCCGGCTGCTCGCCTCGCTCGCCACCGCCGCCGTGATGGGCTGGCTGTGGCTCTTCCTGGGCCGCGACAAATGGCTCAAGCCTGTCGTACGGCACACCGGGCACCAGCCCGAGCAGAGCCGCCTGCGGGAGTTCCGGCGCGGCTTCCAGCACGACTTCCTGCACGCGGGCGGCTTCCTGGTCCTCGGGGCCATGGCGGCGGCGACGTTCAACGTGGCGGTCCCGCGCACCGTGCTCGACGCGTTCTCCGGCTCTCCCTGGCTGTCGGTGCTGTTCCTGGCCGCGCTCGCCATCCTGCTCGCGGTGTGCTCCGAGGCCGACGCGTTCGTCGCGGCCTCGCTCACCGGCTTCTCGCCCGTCGCCCGGCTGGCGTTCATGGTCGTCGGGCCGATGGTCGACCTGAAACTGATCGCCCTTCAGGCGGGCACCTTCGGCCGGGCCTTCGCGGTCCGTTTCTCCACGGCCACGACGGTCGTCGCGATCCTGTGCAGCGCGCTCATCGGAGGAGTCCTGCTGTGAAACGCCCCCTCCAGGTGACCCTGCTCGTCCTCAGCGGCCTCGGCCTGCTGCACGCCTCGCTCTTCACCGACCTGAGCCTCAGGTTCGTCAAGGAGGGGATGCGTCCGATGCTGGTCGCGTCGGGGGTGCTGCTGCTCGTGCTGGGCGTGGCGGAGGCGTGGTCGAGCCAGAAGCCGGGCAGCGGCGACGCCGCCGACAGCCACGGTCACGACCAAGACAAAGACAAAGACCACGGCCACGGCCACGGCCATGAACAAGACCACGGCCACAGCCACGACCACTCCACCGTGCCCCGTATCGCCTGGCTGCTGTTCCTCCCCGCGCTGAGTCTGCTCTTCTACGCCCCGCCGGCCCTCGGCGCGTACACCGCCGCGCGCGAGGCGCCCAAGGCCGTCACGGAGCAGAGGTACTTCGATCCGCTGCCCGCGACCTCGCCGGTCCCGCTGACGCTCACCCAGTTCACCAGCCGCGTGCAGCAGGACCACAAGCGGGACATCGGCGGCCGTAGCGTCCGGATGACCGGCTTCGTCACGCCCGACAAGGGGGCCGACGGCTGGTACCTGACCAGGATCATCTTCACCTGCTGCGCGGCGGACGCCCAGTCCGTGAAGGTGCGGATCCACGGGGCAGCGGCGCTGCCCGCCGACACCTGGGTGACCGTCACCGGGACGTGGCACCCCGGCGGAACTCTGGGCACGAGTTCCGCCCCGGCCGCGCTGGACGCCCGTACCGTCAAGAAGGTCGCCAAGCCGGTGAACGCGTACACGGACGCCCTCCCGCTGTTCTAGGCCGGCCGTCCCGCTACGCCGGCCGTACCAGGCCCACGTCATACGCGAAGATCACCGCCTGGACCCGGTCCCGTACGCCGATCTTGGCGAGGACGCGGCTGACGTGGGACTTGACGGTGGACTCCGCGAGGGACAGGCGGTCGGCGATCTCGGCGTTGCTCCAGCCGGAGGCGATGGCGGTGAGGACCTCGCGTTCGCGGTCGGTGAGGGCGTCGAGCCGGCGCTCCTGCTCGGGGGTGTGCCCCGGGCGCCGCTCGGTGTAGGCGTCGATGAGTTTGCGGGTCAGGCCGGGGGCGATCACGGCGTCCCCGGCGGCCACCGCACGGATTCCGGCGACGAGTTCGTCGGGCAGCGCGTCCTTGAGGAGAAAGCCGCTGGCCCCGGCGCGCAGCGCGGCGTAGGCGTACTCGTCGAGGTCGAAGGTGGTCAGGACGAGGACGCGGGAGCGGCCGCCGGACTCCACGATGTGACGGGTGGCCTCGATGCCGTCCATGCCGGGCATCCGGACGTCCATCAGGACGACGTCGGGGCGCAGTTCGGCGGTCGAACGGACCGCCTCGGCGCCGTGGGTGGCCTCGCCGACCACGGTCAGGTCGGGGTGCTGTTCCAGGAGCATGCTGAAGCCGAGGCGTTGCAGGGCCTGGTCGTCGACGATGAGCACGGTGGTCATGCCGGATGGTTCTCCGTGGGAGCGGTGGTGGGGATCAGGAGGGCGCGAACGGTCCAGCCGCCGCGGGTGTTCGGGCCCGCGGTGACGGTCCCCTGGTAGAGGGCGGCCCGCTCGCGCATGCCGACCAGACCGCGTGCGTCGTCCCGGGCGCCGTCGGCGCGCGGGGTGCGGGGCGGGCCGGTGTCGTCGACGGTGAGGCGGACGCGTTCGCGGTCCACGGTGACGCCGACCTGCGCGGTGGTGTCGGGCGCGGCGTGCTTGAGCGTGTTGGTCAGCGCCTCCTGAACGATGCGGTAGACGGCGAGTTGGATACCGGGGGCGAGGCCCGTCAGGTCGCCCTCGGTGTCCAGGGTGACAGTGAGGCCGGCGGCCCGGACCCGTTCCAGGAGGGCGGCGAGGTCGGCGAGGCCCGGTTGGGGGGCGAGCGGGGTGCCGCCCGGTTCGTCGTTCCCGTCCCCTTCCTCACCGATGACGGCGAGCAGGCGGCGGAGTTCACCGAGGGCGCCGCGTCCGCTGTCGGCGATGATCCGCAGGGTGTCGGCGCCGCGCTTGGGGGACTTCTCGGCGAGCCCGGCGGCGCCACCGGCCAGGCCGACGATGACGGCGAGGGTGTGGCCGAGGATGTCGTGCATCTCCCGGGCGACACGGGCGCGTTCGGCGGCGGCGGCGAGCCGGGACCGTTGGTCGCGCTCCACCTCCAGGCGGACGGCGCGTTCGCGCAGGGCCCCGATGTACGCGTTCACGACCCGGCCGACCAGGCCCGCCGCGGCGACGGCCGCCACGAGGGCCGCCTGCACGATCGCCAGCACGGCGGTCTCCAGGAACGAGCTGTCCGGCTGGCCGGCGGCGCGGACCACGACCCCTACGGATGTCTGCGCGACGGCGATCGCCATACAGACCACCAACTGGGCGGGCCCGACCGTGCGGCCCACGTTGAGCAGCGCGACGATCCGCGCGGCCTCGGAGCCCGTGCTGACGTCCATGGCGAGGCCCACCGCGCCGACCGCGGAGGTGAGGGCGAAGACCAGGACAGGGCGCTGCTGCCGCCACAGCAGGGGAAAGCAGAATCCGGCGATCACCGCCAGTACCACGAGGGGGCCGGGTGCGGCGCCGTCCGCCGCGTCCCGCAGGGCCGGGATGCCCAGCGCCGCGCAGAGGAGTGGCCCCGTCCCCCGTCTGACCCACGGATGGGCCAGGTCGGCCTGTCTCACCCGGGTGAGCCACTGCAGGACCGCGACGTCCGAGCGGTGCTGCGCCCCGCCCAGCAGTGCCTCGGGCGTGACGGGGCGCGTCGTCGGCCCGGGCGCGGTCGGTGCGGTCACGTCGTACGCCCTCTCGGTACGGGGAGCCGTCCGCCGGCCCCCCGGGGGAGTGGGGACCGGCGGACGGGGCGCGATGGTCACGGCCGGTGCGGCCGTACGTCCTGTCGCGGATCGTACGGCCGACAGGTCAGCGCCTCACGGTGGGAAGGGGCTCGGAGTCCCGTACGCCCTCGGTGTTCTCCGTCTGCGTCTTCGCCTCCGCCAGCAGATGGCGCAGTTTCTCGCCCTCGACGTCCACGTTGGGCAGGACGCGGTCCAGCCATCCCGGCAGCGACCAGGCGCGGCGGCCGAGCAGCGCCATGACGGCGGGCACGATCGTCATCCGGACCACGAAGGCGTCGAGGAGCACGGCGACGGCGAGACCGAGGCCGATCGACTTGATCAGCGCGGTGTCGCTGAGCAGGAACCCGGCGAACACGGAGATCATGATGACCGCCGCGGCCGTGACCACGCGGGCGCCGTGCCGGAAGCCCGCGACCACCGCCTCGGTGGGCTCGGCACCATGGACGTACTCCTCCCGCATCCGGGTGACGAGGAAGACCTGGTAGTCCATCGCGAGCCCGAACACCACACCGACCAGGAAGATCGGCAGCAGGCTCACGATCGGCGCGGTCTCGTCGACGCCGAGGGCGCCCGCGAACCAGCCCCACTGGAAGACGGCGACCACGACGCCGAGGGTCGCCAGGACGCTGAGCAGGAACCCGGCGGCGGCCTTGAGCGGGACCAGGACCGAGCGGAACACCAGAAGCAGCAGCACCAGGGCCAGGCCGACGACCACGGCGAGGTAGGGCACGAGGGCGTCGCCGAGCTTGGCGGAGATGTCGATGTTGAGCGCGGTGGTGCCGGTGACCATCAGTTCGGCACCGGTGTCCGCGTGCAGGGCGGTGCCGCGGTCGCGGATGGCGGAGACCAGGTCGACGGTGTCCTGGCTGCTGGGTGAGCTCTTCGGGACGGCGCGGATCAGGGCGACGTCACCGGCCTGGTTGAAGGTGGCGGGGCTGACCGAGGCGACGCCCGGCATCGTGCCGAGCAGGGTGACCGCGTCCTGGGCGGCGCCCTTGGCGTCGTCGCTCGTACGGGCGTCGACGACCACGGTCAGCGGCCCGTTGTAGCCGGGCCCGAAGCCCTTGGTGATGGTGTCGTAGGCGATGCGCTGGGTGGAGCCGGGGGCGGCCGAACTGTCGCTGGGCATGGCCAGTTGCAGCGACAGGGCGGGAATGGCCAGGGCGGACAGGGCGGCCACCGCGACAGCGAGGACCTTGACCGGGTTGCGGGTGACGAACCGCGCCCAGCGCACGCCCGCGGGTTCGCCCTCGCCGCGCTCCTCGATCGCCCGCATCCGGCGGGTCTTGAGCTTCCCCTTCATGATCCGGGGACCGGCGAAGCCCAGCAGGGCGGGCAGCAGGGTGAGCGCGATGAGCACGGCGATCGCGACCGCGCCCGCGGCACCGAGACCGATGTCGGTGAGCAGGCCGACGCCGATGATGCTGAGCCCCGCGAGCGCGATGACCACGGTCAGACCGGCGAACACCACCGCGGAGCCGGCCGTGCCGAGCGCGCGTCCCGCGGCCTCCTCCGGTTCGTGCCCCTCCCTGATCTCGCCGCGGTAGCGGGAGACGATGAACAGCGCGTAGTCGATGGCGACCGCGAGGCCGAGCATCAGCGCCAGCGTCGAGGTGGAGGAACTCAGGTCCACGAACGCGCTGGTGAGGGTGATCGCGGACACCGCCACCACGATGCCGAAGACCGCGGTCAGCAGGGGCAGCCCGGCCGCGAGCAGCGAACCGAAGGTGATGACCAGCGCGACGGCCGCGACCGCGAGGCCGATCAGCTCACCGGCGCTCTGCTCGGACTTCACCTGGACGGCGTTGCCCCCCATGCTCACCGCGAGCCCCGACTTGTCGCCCCGGTCAGCCACGGACTTCAGGTCCTCGCGGGCCCGGTCGGTGACATCGGCCTGGGCGACCTTGTACGTGACCTGGGCGTAGGCCACGGAGCCGTCCTTGCTGACGGTGCCGCTGGTGAACGGGTCGGCGACGTTCGCGACCTGGGAGGCCTTCGCGAGGCCGGCGACGAGAGCCTCGACCTCGGCCTTGTCGCCGCCGGACGTCAGCTTCCGCCCGTCCGGGGCCTCGAACACGACGCGGGCGGTGGCTCCGGCGGCCGAGGCCTGCGGGAACTCCTTCCCCAGCAGGTCCAGCGCCTTCTGGGACTGGGTTCCGGGAATGGTGAAGGAGTCCGATGTACCGGCCGACACACTGGCGGCACCGATACCGACGGCCGCCAGGACGGCTATCCACAGCATGAGGACAAGTCGTCGCCGCCGGAACGCGAACCGGCCGAGACGATAGAGGAACGTGGCCACGAATGACTCCCGGAGCGGGGAAGAGAGGCCTTCGTGACCTCCTGAAGCCAGGCTAGGAACGCCCTGTCGCCACTCGGCGGCACTCCGGAGGTGAATACGGCCCGGCGGTTAGTACTTCCGTCCCATACGCATGTCATCCGGCCGGTGTACGACGCCGCCGAGCCCGCCCCCTCGCGGCGCCGGGGTCTTACGGACCCGTGACGTGACGGGCGCGGTACTGCCGTGCGCGGCCGTCGCGGTCCTAGCGTTCGGCGTATGCGAGTACTGGTCACCGGCGGTGCCGGGTTCATCGGGTCCCATGTCGTCGAGGCGCTGACCGCGCGGGGGCACGAGGCGTTCGTGTTCGACCTGCGCGACGGCCTGGACGTACGGGACGCCGAGGCCGTCGGCGCGGCGCTGACGGGCGTGGACGCCGTGTGCCATCAGGCGGCGATGGTGGGGCTGGGGAAGGGGTTCGACGACGCGGTCGAGTACGTGTCGCGCAACGACCTCGGCACGGCGGTGCTGCTCACCGCGATGGCCGACGCGGGGGTGCGCCGCCTCGTGCTCGCCGGGTCGATGGTCGTGTACGGCGAGGGCGCGTACGGGTGTGAGTGGCACGGGCCGGTACGTCCCGGGCCCCGGACCGTCGCCGATCTCGACGCGGGACGGTTCGAGCCCCGCTGCCCGCGGTGCGGCGAGGAACTGACACCCGGCCTGGTGCGCGAGAACGCTCCGGTCGACCCCCGGAACGTGTACGCGACGACCAAGCTGGCCCAGGAACATCTGGCGGCGGCCTGGGCCCGGTCGACGGACGGTTCTGCGGTGTCACTGCGCTACCACAACGTGTACGGGCCCAGGATGCCGCGCGACACCCCGTACGCGGGGGTCGCCTCGTTCTTCCGGTCCGCGCTGGCCCGGGGCGAGGCGCCGCGGGTCTTCGAGGACGGCGGGCAGCGACGGGACTTCGTACACGTACGGGATGTGGCCGCGGCCAATGCGGCTGCCCTGGAGGCGGGTTCGCGCTCCGGGGCCCTCACCGTCTACAACACCGGGAGCGGCGAGCCGCACACGGTCGGCGAGATGGCCCGGGCCCTGGCCACCGCTCACGGCGGACCCGAGCCCGTGGTGACCGGGGAGTACCGCCTCGGCGACGTACGCCACATCACGGCCGACTCCGCACGGCTGCGCGCCGAGCTGGGCTGGAAGCCCGAGACCGGCTTCGCGGAGGGAATGCGGGAGTTCGCGACGGCGAGGCTGCGCGGGGAGTAGGGGAGTAAGGGGGTAGGGGAGCGGCGGCCGGGGCGCTCCTCACGCCCTCACCGTGGGCGGCCCCTTCACGCCCCCGCCATGGGCAGTGTGACCTCGAAGCGGCAGCCTCCGGGGACGTTGTGGACGGCGGCCTGGCCCTGGTGCGCCTCGACGATGCCCCGGACGATGGCCAGGCCCAGGCCCGCTCCGGCGGGGGGTGTACGGGCGTGGGTGCCGCGCCAGCCGGTGTCGAAGACGCGCGGGAGGTCCTCCTCCGGGATGCCGCCGCAGCCGTCGGTGACGGACAGGACGACCCCCGCGTCCGAGCGCTCGGCGGCGACCGCGACCGTGCCGTCGGCCGGGGTCCGCCGGATCGCGTTGACGAGGAGATTGCCCAGCACCCGGCTCATCTCCTTGCCGTCCACCTCGACCGGCACCGGCTCGATACGGTCCCCGACCAGGCGTACGCCGTACTCGCGGGCGAGCGGGTCCGCGCCCGCGAGGGCGTCGCCGACGAGGTCGTAGAGGGAGATGCGGGAGGGCGACAGGGCGAGGGTCCCGGCGTGTATGCGGGAGAGTTCGAAGAGATCGCCGACCATGTCGTTGAGGCGTTCGACCTCGGTGCGGATCTGCCGGAGGTAGCGGTCCGGGTCGGCGGCCACCCCGTCCTCCAGCGCCTCCGACATCGCCCGCAGTCCGGCGAGCGGGGTGCGCAGGTCGTGCGAGATCCAGGCGACGAGTTCACGGCGGGAGCTCTCCAGCGCGCGTTCACGGTCGCGGGACTCGGCGAGCTTCGCGCTGGTCGCCTGCAACTCCCGGCTCAGCGCGGCGAGTTCGGCGGTCGCCGCGCCGTCGGGGGCCGCGAAGTCGCCGCCGTCGCCGAAGGAGCGCGCGGCGAGGGTGAGCGCCCTGCTGCGGGCCACCACCCAACGGCCCAGCAACAGCGCCGTCGCCAGGGACACCACCGCCGCCATGGCGACCACGGTCGTGACCACGCCCAGATCGTGCGAGGACAGGAACATCGCCCAAGCGACGGCCAGCGTCCCCGCGAGCATCGCGGTGACCGCCACGGCGGCGACGACGGCGAGGGACACGGTCAGCGACCGCCGCCGGATCAGCCACAGCGTCCCCGCGCCGAGCAGCCCGGCCGCGGCGGCGCCGAGGAAGGCGTACAGGGCGATGAGCAGCATGTCGTGCGTGGAGTGCACGGTCTGCATGGCTTGCGTGACCTGCATGGAGTGCGTGACCTGCATGGAGTGCGTGGAGTGCATGGTCAGACCGCCTCCTCGTGGGGAGTCGGGGCCCCGTGGGGCGTGGGCTCCTCGAAGCGGTAGCCGACCCCCCAGACCGTCTGGATCAGCCGCGGTCTGCCCGGATCCTCCTCGACCTTGCCCCGCAGCCGGCGCACGTGGACCGTGACCGTCGACAGGTCGCCGAAGTCCCAGCCCCACACCTCGCGCATCAGGTCCTCGCGGCTGTACGCCCGGCCGGGATTGCGGAGGAAGAACGCGAGCAGGTCGAACTCGCGGATGGTGAGGGCGAGATCCTCGCCGTTCCTGGTGGCGCGGCGGGCATCGGGGTCGACGGCGAGACCGGCCAGCCGGAGGGGGCGAGTGCCCTCGGCAGGGCGGCTGCGGCGCAGTACCGACTCCACCCTCAGGACCAGTTCACGGGGGCTGAAAGGCTTGGTGACGTAGTCGTCGGCGCCCACCTCCAGGCCGAGGATCCGGTCGTCCTCGTCACCACGCGCGGTGAGCATGATGACCGGCACGGGCCCCTGGCCGCGCATCCTGCGGCACACCTCCAGGCCGTCCATCCCCGGCAGCATCAGGTCCAGCACCACCAGGTCGGGCCAGTGCGCGGCGGCCCGGGCGAGCGCGGCGGGTCCGTCCGCGGCACGGTCCACGACGTACCCGGCGCGGTCGAGGTAACCGGAGACCACCTCGGCGACGGTGGGGTCGTCGTCGACGACGAGGACGCGGGCGCTCCGCCCGGGCCCACCCGGGGCGGGTCCGGTACCTGCGGATTCGTACGGCTGCTGCATGGATCCAGCGTCCCACCGGCCGCACCCGCCTGCCGCGATCCCGCCGCGACGTCCGCGTTTCGTAAGGACCTGAAGTCCGATATCTCCCTTTCGCGTTCGTAGGGTGAAAGCCGTGACGACCTCTCCCCAACCCGAGCCGGACAAGGCCCCGGACACGGACCCGGCGCCCGTCGACGCGGTCCTCCCCTCCCCGATCGACGCGGCCCTCCCCTGTCCGGTCGACGTGATCCTCCCCTGTCTGAACGAGGCCGAGGCCCTCCCCTGGGTCCTCGCCCGCATCCCCGCCGGGTGGCGCGCGCTGGTCGTGGACAACGGCTCCACGGACGGCTCGGCGGAACTGGCCCGCGGCCTCGGCGCGACCGTCGTGCGCGAGACGCGCCGCGGGTTCGGCGCCGCCTGCCACGCCGGTCTGCGAGCCGCCACCGCCGACATCGTGTGCTTCTGCGACTGCGACGCCTCGCTCGACCCCGCCCAACTCGTGGCCTTCGTCCACGAGGTCCACAATGAAAGGGCGGACCTCGTGCTCGGGCGGCGCCGCCCGCAGGGCCGGGGCGCCTGGCCCGCGCACGCCCGGGCCGGCAACCTCGCCCTCGCCCGGATGCTCCGCCGCCGCACCGGACTGCACCTGCACGACCTCGGCCCCCTGCGTGCCGCCCGCCGCGAACCGCTGCTCGCCCTCGGCCTCACCGACCGCCGCAGCGGCTACCCGCTCCAGATGGTCGTGCGCGCCGCCGACGCCGGCTGGCACGTCACCGAGCACGACGTGCCGTATCTGCCGCGCACCGGTGCCTCCAAGGTCACCGGCACCTGGCGCGGCACCTGGCAGGCGGTACGGGACATGCGCCGCGTCCTCGCCGAACCGCCCGCACCGTCGCGCCACGCCCACGCCGCCCGCACGCCTTCCCTCGCCTCCACGGATTCCCGTTCCCAGGGAGGAACCAGCCAGTGACGACGCTCCTCGTCATCGCCAAGGAACCGCGCCCCGGACGGGTCAAGACCCGCCTCTCCCCGCCCTTCACACCCCGGGAGGCGGCGCTGCTCGCCGAGGCGTCCCTCGCGGACACCCTGCGCACGGTGGCGGCGACCCCGGCACGGCGCCGGGTGCTCGTGCTCGACGGGGCGGCCGGCGACTGGCTGCCGGCCGGCTTCGACGTCGTACCGCAGTGCGCGGGCGGCCTCGACGAACGGCTGGCCGCCGCCTTCGCGGGCTGCGCCGGGCCCGCGCTGCTCATCGGCATGGACACCCCGCAGGTGACGCCGGCGCTCCTCACCGTGGACTTCGCCGGCTGCGACGCGTACTTCGGCCCGGCCGAGGACGGCGGCTTCTGGGCCCTCGGGCTCGCCGCCCCCGACCCGGAACTTCTGCGGGGCGTGCCGATGTCGACGCCCACGACGGGTGCGGTGCAGCGGGAGCGGCTCGTCGCCGCCGGGCTGCGCGTGCGCGACCTGCCCCGCCTCCGGGACGTCGACACGGTCGCCGACGCGGAGGCGGTCGCCGCCCTCGCGCCGCCCGGCAGCCGCTTCGCCGCCGAGCTCGGACGTCTGCGGACGGCCACCGGACGATGAGTACCGCGCACGGGACGACGACACCGCCGGGGGTGCCCGGGCCGCGCCCCTGGTCGGCCGACCCCTACTCGGACGCCCTGGTCACCGGCCGGGGCCCGCTCTTCCTCCGGCGCACCGACGGCTGGCTGCTGCCCCTGGAGGTGGAGCGCTGGTGCGCACGGGCCGACGCGGTCGACCTGACGGTGCTCGCGCGCTGCGAGGGGACCGTGCTCGACGTGGGCTGCGGGCCGGGGCGGCTCGTCGCCGAACTCGCCGCCCGGGGACGGCCCGCGCTCGGCATCGACGTCAGCGAGGCGGCCGTCGCGCACACCGCCCGGCTCGGCGGGCAGGCCCTGCGGCGCTCCGTCTTCGAGCCGCTCCCCGGTGAGGGCCGGTGGGACACCGCGCTCCTCCTCGACGGCAATGTCGGCATCGGCGGCGACCCGGCCACCCTGCTCCACCGGATGACCCAACTCCTCACCCCCGGCGGACTGTTGATCGCCGAGACCCTCGCGGACGTGGACGTCGACGAACGGGTCAGCGTCCACATCGTCCGGTTCGCCGACCCCCGGAGCACGGCGGGGCCGGCCTTCCCGTGGGCCCGCCTCGGCACCCCGGCCCTGCTGCGACATGCCCGCCGAGCAGGCTGGCACCGAGACGCTCAGTGGTCGGCCGGGGGCCGCTCCTTCGTCGCCCTGCGCAACCGCTCCAACCTCGCCGACCTCGCCGACCTCAGCGAGCGCAGCACGAGCAGCGCGGCGGAACCCCCGAACAGCACCGCCGTGATCAACAGCCAGCGGGCCAGGAAGCCGTCGCCCGACAGACCGGTGGCCAACCGGTAGTGCTCCGACATCTGCCCGCTGATCAGCGGAAACCACATCAGCAGCAGAAGCGCCGAGAACGCGGCCGGGAACCGGACGTAGAGCATCCACTCCCGGCGGCCGACCGCGTCCAACCCCCGCGCAAGGGCCCGGTCAACCCCCGCGTACAACGGAACGAGCACCAGGTCGTGGAGGACCGCCGCGCCCACGAACCACAGCACCACCCCGAACCAGTCCCCCGCGAGCAGCCGCACCCCGGCATACCCGGCGAGCGCGAACGAACAGGCCAGCAGCAGGATCTGCAACGGACTGCCCAGAACGGGCTTCCCGAACGATCGCCGCATCACAGGTCTCCGCATCGCAGGTCTCCACATCGCAAGTGGTCGCATCACAGTTCTCCGAACGTCATCCGGGCCACCCACTTGGTGTTGAGCACGCCGGGCGCCGCGGGGACGATGATCCGCGCGGGATAGCCGTGGTCGGGGGTCAAGTCCTCGCCGTTGGCGAACAGGGCCAGCAGGGAACGCTCATCGCGCACCTGGTTGTAGCGCAGGGCCGCGTGTCGGAACGCCCCGTGCCGCTGCAACGACTCCACCAGCACATCGGGCGCCGCACCCGCCTCGTATCCCACCAGCGCCGCGAGGTCCCGCAGCCGCACGCCCCGCCACCACTGGTCGGAGGTCGACCAGCCCTCCACACAGGCGATGGGCAACGCGGCGCTGTGAAGCGGGAGTTTCAGCAGCTCGTCCCGGCTCAGCCGGAGCGTGCGCCCGCGCCCCTCGACGACCAGCCGCCACACCTCACCCGTCGTCTCCCGCATGTCGATGCCGACCGCCTCGGCCGTCTTGTTGATCTGGAAGCCGCCGGGTCCGCTGCCGGGTTCGGGGCCGCCGTGCGGCGCGAGCACGGCCGTCTCCCGCAGCGGCGCATCAAAGCTGTGCCCGGCCGTCGTGGCGAACAGCACCAGCGATCCCCCGCCCACAAACCCGAGAGCACCACGCCGCGAGACGGTGGGCGGGTCGGGATCCGGCGCCACCAACTCATCACCCGGCTGCGGACGTTGATCCTCATCGCGGAGCTGGCGCAGATTGCGCAGCGCCATGGGCACCCGCAGCACGGCGTGTGCCACGAACGCGGCGAAGAACACCCAGGCCCCGTAGAAGTGCAGCGGATAGAAGGAGCCGGGAAAGATGTAGTCGAGCTGGACGTTCAGCACACCCGTCGTGAACTCGAACAGGGCGCCCCCGACCAGCAGGAGCAGCGAGATGCGCTCCAGCCCGTGCGCGAGCGACCGCACCGGCGGCAGCGTGAACAGCTTCGGCACGACCGACCACAACTTCGCCAGCAGTACCGGGATCAGCGTGATCCCGAGCGTGACGTGGACACCCTGGGTGAGGCGGTAGAGCCAGGACGGGCTCGTCGGCCAGGAGAAGAGATAGAAGCCGAGCAGACCCTTGTCCGGGGTCATGTCGTTCACCGGTGACAGGTTCGGGTTGTACGCGGCGTACGACACGAGACCCGTCACGAACAGCACGGTGATCCCGCCGAGCAGCACGACACCGAGCACCGAGGTGAACCAGGGGCCACGCAGCGGGCTGCGCCAGAACGCGGGGGAGGAGGGAGACCGTGGCATGCCTCGACCGTAGGACCGCGACACCCCCCGAACGGCTCCGCGAACCATGACGAAACTCTGACGTCCACTCCTGTGACGGCTCCGGCGGCCGGTCCGCGGCCTAGCGTGCGCATGTGAACCGCGATCTACCCCAGGGCCTTCCTCCGGGCCTTCCTCAGGACCTTCCCCCGAAGCTCGACCGGCGCCGCGACCGGCGCCGCGATCCGCTCCTCGACCTGGCCGCGGTCCTGGTCGCCGCCCTGCTCGTCACGGTGGCCGCGCTCATCGGCACGTCGATCCAACGCCGCCACCACTCGCTCTTCGTCCGTTGGCCTCCCCTGTTCGCCCAGTGGGAGCCGCATCTCGGGCCCGGCACCCCGGCCGCGCTCGCCGTGGCCGTCGCCGTCGTCGCCTACGGGCCGCTCCTCGCCGCACGGCTGCCGTGGCGGGCGCTGCTGTGGGCGTCCTGGGGCACCGCCACCGCCTGGACGTTCTCCCTCGCGCTGGTCGACGGGTGGCAGCGGGGGATCGCCGGGCGGCTGACGGCCACGAACGAGTACCTCACGGTCATCGACCGCTTCCACGACATCCCCGCCACCCTGCGGGACTTCACCCACCACATCGTCAGTCACTCCCCCGCCCCCTGGCCCGCGCACATCGCCGGCCACCCGCCGGGGGCCACCGTCACCTTCGTGCTCCTCGACCGGGTCGGGCTGGGTGGCGGCGGCTGGGCGGGCGTCTGGTGCATCGTGGCCGGGGCGGCGGCGCCGGCCGCGGTCCTGGTCGCCGTAAGGGCGCTGGCCGCCGAGGAGCTCGCCCGCCGCGCCGCCCCCTTCCTGGTCCTCGCCCCGGCCGCCGTATGGGTGGGCGCCTCCGCCGACGGCTACTTCGCCGCGGTCGCCGCCTGGGCCCTCGCCCTCCTCGCCCTCGCGGTCACCGGACCCCGGCCCCGGGCGACGGGCCTCGCCGCCGGGCTCCTCCTCGGCCTCACCGCGTACCTCTCGTACGGCCTGACGCTGTTCGCCGTGATCGCCGCCGCCGTCCTGCTGCTCGGCTCCCGCCGCCTGCGCCCCCTCCCGTACGTCCTCGCCGGACTGGCCGTCGTCCCCCTCCTGTTCACGCTGCTCGGCTTCAACTGGTGGGAGGCGTACCGCCTGTTGGTCACCCGCTACTACGAAGGGGTCGGCGGCGTACGGCCGTACGGCTACTGGGTCTGGGCGAATCTCGCCTGTACGGCGCTGATCGTGGGCCCGGCGACGGTGGCGGGCCTGCGCCGGACGGTCGCGACGGCCGTACGCGAGGGCCCCCGCGCCGTCCGCCGTCCGCACGCCCTCTCCCCCGAGCCGCGCCTCGCCCTCCTCGCGCTCGCCGCCCTGCTCGCCCTCCTGGCCGCCGACCTCTCCGGTATGAGCAAGGCGGAGACGGAACGGATCTGGCTGCCGTTCGCGATGTGGCTCCTGCCGACCTGCGCGTTCCTGCCCCGCCCCCGTGTCTGGCTCACCGCCCAGGCCACCCTGGCCCTGCTCCTCAACCACCTGCTGCTGACCGGCTGGTGACACCAGGAGCGAAGACCGTGACCGATGCGGCGAAGACCGTGCCCCATGCGGCGGGGACCGCGATCGATGCGGCAGGGGCCGAGTTCAATCCAGCTGCGATCGCGGCCGGGCGTCATAGCCTCCCCCGCATGACCGACCACCCCCTCGTCCCCGACGACTTCGCCGTCCCCACCGAACTGATCACCCCGCACTTCCGTCTGGAACCCCTGGGACCTCGGCACAACGCCTCCGACCTCACCGCCTGGTCCGGCAGCGTCGAACACATCCGTGCGACCCCGGGCTTCGAGGACGGGAAATGGCCCCCCACGGACGGAATGACCCTGGAGGCGAACCTCGCCGATCTGCGACGGCACGCGGACGACTTCGCTCGCAGACGCGGATTCACGTACACCGTCCTCGACACCGTGAGGGGCGAGGTGATCGGGTGCGTCTACATCTACCCGTCCCGCGACCACGCCCACGGCACCGACGTGAGCTCCTGGGTCCGAGCGGACAGGGCCCACCTGGACGCGCCCCTGCACGAGGCCGTCACGGCCTGGCTGACCGCCGACTGGCCCCTCGACACCTTCACCTACCGGCCTCGCCCCGCCGGCTCCCCTGACAGCCGAACGGCGACGGGCCGGGGCGGTCGCGGCGCATCGGGGGAAAGGCGCTGTTCAGTGCCGTACCGGGGAAGGAGCGGGGGGCCCGGCGGGGGCGTGGGGCGGGTTGCGGCGGGGGGTCGTGGATCTCACGGTGGGCCCAAGCGGAAGCAGCCGCCGAAAGGACCACGTATGGATGCCCACATATCCCGATCCCGCATATCCCGATCCCGCGGAATCCTCCTGCCGCCCCTGGGCGGCGCCCCGCCGGTCCGCGGCCCGGTCGGCAGTACCGACCACGACGCCGTGTTCCACCCGCTGCTGGACGTACTGTCCGCCGTCGCCGAACGGGGCGGCCGTCTCGACGCGGCCGAGGCCGCCGGTTTCGCGCGCGCCCTGGAGACGGCGAACGCGTCACTCGAACGGCGGCTGAAGGAGCGGGCCTCCGCCACGTCCGCCGCCCCCGGCGTCACCGATCGGGCCAGGGCCGCGGTCGCCGATCCGGTCGCGGTCGCCCATTCGGCCGCGGTCGCCGATCCAGTCGCGGTCGCCGATCCGGTCGCGGATCTCCTCGCCCAGCTCCAGTCGACGGTCGACGGGCTGGTCAAGGCCCTGACGGGAGCGCTGGGCACGGTGACCGGCCTGCTGTCGCCGGTGGTCGGGGTGGTCACGGGCCTCCTCGGCGGCGGAGCGCGCTGACAAGCGCCCCGGGGCCGGAGGGGCGTCAGCGGGCGAGGGACGTGGCGTCGCCCATGACAATCACCGGGTGCCGGGCGGGATCCAGCGTGCGCATCAGTTCCCGCATGTGCTGCTCGGCCAGGCTCACACAGCCGTGCGTGGGGCCCCCGTGATCGACGTGCAGCCAGATACCGCCGCCCTTGCCCGCGCCGAGCGGGCGAGTCCAGTCGAGGGGTGAAGTGCCCGGCACGTGGTTGTAGTCGATCGCGACGACGTAGTCGAAGGAGCCGGCCAGCGACTCCCCCTCGAAGCCCGTGCCGGCGATGGTGAACCCGACCGACCGGTCGTAGGGCAGCTTCGTACCGGGGTCGGGCCGGAGTCCGCCCGCGTCGGTGAGGGTGAACACGCCGATGGGCGAGCGGAGATCACCGGCGTGATGGTCGTCCGTCCAGCCCTTGAGGGCGTTGTGGGCCGGCCAGATCGCTCCCCGCTCCCAGCTCGCGCCCGTACGCCGGTACAGCGCCACCTGCGACAGCGGGGAGTCCTTGCCCCGGCCGGTGACCAGGACGACCTGCCGCGCGTTCCCGGGTATCCCGGCCAGCGTCCCGGGGCCGACACCCGGCAGCCGCGCCGGCACGACCGGCGCGGCGGACTCCGCGCTGTCCGGTGCGGGCCGCCCGGGTCTGGCCTGCGTCGTACCAGGGGCGCCGGTCGACTCCCGGGCACCGCCGGCCGATTCGGCGCCGGCGCTTCCGCATCCGGCGAGCGTGACGGACAGGACCAGAGCCCCGGCGGCGATCGACGGCGTACGGAGACGCTGTCGGGGGGAGGCCGGGCGACGGATGAAGGAAGCCATGATCGTCAGCCTGGGGGTGACTTGTGAGGAACTGGTCAGCTCCGCCCGGCGGACCACTTCCGCTTCGGTCACCGAACCCGGGGTGAGCCTGAAGCGAGCGCGGGCATGCCCGGAATGAGCCTTTTGGTAAGGCAAAAGGCCTTGCTCATATCCCCCGGGTAGGGTGGCGGAAATGGAGATCCGCCGAGCGACGGCCGGCGCCGCCCTGCCGGAACCCGTACAGGACGCCGTGAACACACCGGCTCCACCACCGCCGTCGGCCGAAGCCGGGGCGCTGGGCGACCCCTGCTGAACCGCCCGAAGGTCACTCGGCCCAACGGCCCCGCACGCCCCCTGCCGCCCGTCGCCCCCGCACCCCCCGCCACAGGAAAGAACATGCCCCTCTCTCACCCCGCAACCGCCACCCCCGCGACCACCCCCCTGACCGTCACCGCGCCCCAGCCCCCGGAGGGAGCCGCCGCCGACATCCGGCTCATCGTCACCGACATGGACGGCACGCTCCTGGACGACGCCAAGCGCATACCCGACGGCCTGTGGTCGCTCCTGGCCGAGCTGCGCCGACGGGACGTGCTCTTCTGCCCGGCGAGCGGCCGTCAGTACGCCACTTTGGCCAAGGAGTTCGCCGACGCGGGGCAGGGCATGGTGTTCATCGCCGAGAACGGCACCTACGTCGTACGGGACGGCGTGGAGCTCAGCTCCGACCCGCTGGATCCGTCCGTCGCCGCGCGCATCGTCACCACGACGCGGGGGCTGCGGGCCGAGGGCGTGGACGTCGGCGCGGTGGTCTGCGGCAAGCGGTCCGCCTACGTCGAACGGACCGACGAAGCGTTCCTGGCCGAGGCGCGGCAGTACTACACCCGGCTCCAGCCCGTCCCCGACGCGACCGCCGTCGACGACGAGATCCTCAAGGTCGCCCTCTTCGACTTCGGACCGGTGGAGCGGACCACCGCCCCGGCCCTGCGGCCCTTCACCTCGACCCACCAGGTCGTCGTCTCCGGCGAACACTGGGTCGACATCATGAACGTCACCGCCGACAAGGGCGCCGCCGTACGCCGTCTCCAGGACGACCTGGGCATCACACCCGCCCAGACGATGGTGTTCGGCGACTACCTCAACGACCTCGAAATGCTCGACACCGCCGAGTGGTCCTTCGCCATGGCCAACGCCCACCCCGCCATCATCGACCGGGCCCGCCACCTCGCCCCGTCCAACAACGAGAACGGCGTCCTGCACACCATCACCCGCCTGCTCCACCTGCCCCCCATGTGACCCGCCCGCCACCGGACGGCTTCGTCGTCACCCTGCGGCCCCGTGCTCCCGCAACCACCGCCGGGCACCGACCTCGCTGGGGTACTCACGCACGGTGAGCCAGGCGGCCAACCAGCCGACGATGTACGCGGCGAACGCCGGCATGACGGGCGCCGCGAGCAGGACGAGGCCCCGGCCGGCGGCGGCCAGTCCGGGCGCACGCCTGTCGTGGTCGCGCTTGGCCCGACGGGTCTGCTCGGGGGTGGGCGGGTGCAGGAGGCCTTCACGATGGCCCTGGCGCTGCTTCACCCACCCCCAGACCAGGGCCACGCAGGACGCGGCCACCTGTGCCCAGTCGCACACGGTGCGCACGGTCGACGGCCACTCACTGGTGAACCCTTGGTAGAGGCTGATCGAGAAGAAGCAGACCATGGCCATCACGACCAGCAGGAAGACCGTCGTACGGGCACGGCACAGCCAATAGAGCGCGCCACGCTTGTACCACGTGGTACCGAGCTTGGGCAGGGACGGAATGCAGGCGGGCACCCCGGAGACGGAAGCCTTGGACGATGCCCTTGACGCCATGTCAGATGTCATCCGCCCTGCATGGACCGCCGCGCGCCGACCTCGCTGGGGTACTCGCGCACGGTGAACGCGGCGAGGACCCAGCCGACGACGTACGCGAGCAGGGCCGGCAGGACGGGCGCCGCGATCAGGAAGAGGATGCGGCCGGCGAGGGCCAGCCCCGTGGAGCGGCGGGTCTGGTCACGTTTACGGCCGCGGGCCTCGCTGGGGGTCGGCGGGTCCAGGAGGTCCCTGCGGTGGCCCCGACGCTGCACCACCCACCCCCAGACCAAGGCCACGCAGGAGGCGGCCACCTGCGCCCAGTCCCACACCGTGCGCACGCCCGACGGCAGGTCGCCGCGGAACGACCGGTAGAGCACGAGCGCGATGTAGCAGGCGAAGGCCAGCACGGCGAACCAGAGGACGGCTCCGGAGACGCGGCGCAGCCAGTAGCGCGCACCACGCTCGTACCAGGTGGTGCCGAGCCCCGGCAGCGCCGGGATGCGGGCGGGCGTTCCGGAGGCGGGGGCTTCAGAAGATGCTCTTGATGCCATGCCAGACGTCATCCTTCAGTCGTACGAAATCGTGCCCGGTCTCCGTGAAGACATGGCCGGTGCCGTGCAGCACCCCGCCGACGACGCCGTGGTCGTGAATGTCCTCGCTCCAGTGCTCGTGGAAGGCGTGGTCGATGACCCCGGTCGCGCCGACCACCACCGCGCCGCCGACCCCGGCCACCACGATCGCGGGTGCCTCGAAGGGCGCAGCCGCCACCAGGCCCGCCGTGATGGCCGTACCGGCGGCCAGGCCAGCCAGGTTGGCGCCGCCGTCGACCGTGACGGAGTGCTGCCAGGACCAGCCCTTGTCATGGTCGTCGGAGGCTTCGAGGATCCCGCAGGCGCCAGCCGCGGCGACGTCCAGGACCGGGACCTCCTTGAGGAAGTCGGGCAGCTTGTCGACGCTCTCGCCCGCGCGCAGCGCCGCCGCGGCGTCGGTCAGCTTGACGTTCAGGGCCCGGTCGTAGGGGAGTTTGGTGCTGCCGTGATCGGCGCGGGCGATGTCCTCTTCCAGCGAGTCGACCTTCGTCATCGCGTCGCGGTAGGCGCTCTTGGCGGGGAGGTCCTTGGGCAGTGCGCGGCCTGCCTTCTGGAAGGCCTTGCGCTCGGCGCGGAGTTCCTTCTTGGCCGCCTGCTCCTCGGCCTTGGCGTCATCGAGCTCGGTGCGGGCCTTGGCGCCGCCGGCCCGGGCGTCCTCGGCGTCATAGGCGTACAGGCCGCGCAGGTAGTCGGCAAGGGTGATCTTGTCGCCCGGCGACACCGCCGCGGTGACCTGTGCGTACAACCCCCGCAGCTTGTCCGCCGCGACCAACCTCGCGTGCTGCGCCGTGTGCAGGATCTCCGTGCGCACCTTGTCGTACTCGCCGAACGCCGAGATCGTCCGCTGTTCGTCGGCGCTCGGCGGGTCGGACGTGACGAACTGGAGCGGGGCGCCCTGGGCGCCCATGGGTACGCCCTTCTTCACGGCGACGTGCTCGGCGTTCTGCAGGGCGGTCTCGCACGCGGACAGCGCACCGACGAGGGTGTCGAGAATGTCGCCCGCGTCGTGGACGAGGCCCGCGAAGGCGCCCGCCGTGAGGGCGTCCTCGCTCCAGGTGGCGCGGAAGGCCTCGGCCGCGTCGCCCTTCCAGCTCGCGTCGCCGACCAGCTCCTCGACGGCGCTGCTGAGCGGACGGACGACGTCCTCGAGCTTCTTCTTGGCGTTCTTGTACGTCTCGGCCATCGTGCGCAGTCCACCGATGTCGCCGCCGACCCAGCTGTCGCTCATCAGCCGTCCCCCACCATCAGGTCCTCGAACAGACCGTGTACGTCGATGTCGTGCCGCTGGAACGAGTCGCGGGCGTACGTCACCTTGTCGCCGTGGTCGTCCAGCCGGTCGGCGAAGCCGGTGTGCAGGGCGACGATGAGGTCGGCGACCTCCTTGATGGCGTGGTCGAGGCCGCTGTCACCGCCGCTGACGACGGGCGGGGCGACCTGGTCGTGCAGGTTCCGGTAGTGGGTGGCCTCGTCGTGGAAGGTCTTGGACATCGAGGTGAGGTCGCTCAGGACCGCCTTGAAGTCGGGCGGCATCAGCGCATCTCCCGTGCATAGGCGGCCAGATCGTCCGGCTGCCAGTTGTGGTGTCCGGGCGCGAAGCTCGGGTCGACGCGGACGGTGACGCCGTGCTCGCGCACTCCCTCGGCCAGCGGCCCGATCGACGTGGC
This sequence comes from Streptomyces sp. NPDC111507, assembly GCF_055638955.1. Lineage (NCBI taxonomy): Bacteria > Bacillati > Actinomycetota > Actinomycetes > Kitasatosporales > Streptomycetaceae > Streptomyces > Streptomyces sp. NPDC111507. Next base: position 69,747 of record NZ_JBVKBU010000009.1, read on the forward strand.
GACCCACGGCTGGGCCTCGCCGAGCGCGGCCACCAGCCGGGCCGGCGTGGTGAAGGCGAGGGCCACGGTCCCGTCCGTGGGGTGCTCGAAGAGTTCGTAGGCGATGAAGGGCACGCGGGTGGGACGCCCTGACGCGTCCAGCGCGTCGACGTAGCGCGGATGGGCCGGGACGAGCACCGGGGTGTGGTAGGCCGGAACCCCGGGCTTCGGGGCCTGCCGTCCCTCCGCGTCCGGCCGTACGGGCGGCTCCGCCTCGGCGTAGTCGAGCAGGCGCGAACGACGCGGCTCCGGGTTCGACGAACGAGGTTCCAGGGCCGAGGAGTCGGCCTCGGCCGACGGCTCGGTCGGCCTGATCCCGGCGTAGTCGGAAATGTGCGACCGTATCGGCGCCCCCACCGCCGTCACCCCTTTACTCTTTGCTCTTCGCTCTTTGCGCTGGACGTTTTGGCGCGCTCACCCTAACGACCGGCCCTCAGAGCAAATCCTGCTATGTCAGGCTGCCGGGCCGTGTACATGCCGAGTGCATGCCTACTGCATACCGACCGCATACCGACCGCTTGCTGAACCGATACGCCTCCTGTGACCCAGCTCTCATCTCCCCCGTGCAGCAGATGAGGGGGCTTCCCCGTCGTGGAGGGGTGACAGGAAGGGAGGAGCGTGTGGATCTGGCAACCGAGTGGAAGCTGGGCGCCGAGCGTGGTGGGACCGAGTCGCTGGACATGGACTTTCCCTCTTTCGTCGCCGCCCGGTCGGCCGCCCTGTTCCGTGGCGCCCTCGTCTTGACGGGAAACCGCGAAGCCGCGGAGGACCTGCTCCAGGAAACCCTGGAACGGACCTGCCGCAAGTGGCGCACGATCGCCGCCAAGGACGCCCCCGACGCCTATGTGCGGCGGATCATGGTGAACCTGGCGAACGACCGCTGGCGAAGATTCCGCCGCACGACCCCGCACCCCGACAGCGGCGGCGACCGGGCCGCTCCGGGGGACGAGTACGGGCAGATAGACAGCAGGGACCAGCTCGTTCGCGCCCTTCAGCAGCTGCCGATGCGTATGCGCACGGTCGTGGTCCTGCGGTACTTCCACGATCTGTCGGACGCGGAGATCGCGGCCGATCTGAAGATCTCGGCGAGTACCGTACGGTCCCAGCTCGCTCGTGGGATCGAGAAGCTGAGAAGCCAGTTCCCCGCGCTCCCCGGCCCTTCACCGCAGCGGCCCACGGAAGGAAACCGATGACTTCACACGATGCACGGCCTTCCAGCCGCACCGGTTACACACCCTTCGAAGAGGAACTGGTGAACGCCATGAACGCATTCGCGAACTCCGCCGACGCGCCGCCCGTCGACACCGTCGGCATCGTGCGCAAGACCCGCCGCAAGCGCGTCACGGCCATCGCGGGTCTCGCCGCCGCCCTGATCGTGGCCGGCGGCGGCACCGCCCTGGCCACCGTCGTCACCAACGGTTCCCAGAAGCCCGCCACCACGACCACCGCGACCAGCAACGACGCCACCAACGTGCTGCTGAAGGGCAGTAAGTTCCCGCTGGAGTTCGCGGGCCTCGACCTGGACTTCGCCAAGCAACTGCTGCTGAAGGGCCAGCTCAAGCTCGGCACGGTCAGCAAGGTGGACTGCGGCAAGAACGGCAAGCCGGGCTCGGTCCACTCGGTCGACCCGCACAGCCCGAAGACGGTGTCCATCGGCGCCACCATCAACCTGGCCCTCTGCGCCGGCTGATCCAGGACACCTCAACCGCCCCGAACCGAACCGCCCCCGCCCCGGTCGTCGCGAGCTCCGACGACCGGGGCGGACGGCGGACGGCCGGCCGGAGTCAGCTCACCTCGGTGGCCGCCCGCTTCGGTACGTCCTCTTCGGACCCGTCCGCCTGCTCGGGTACGAACGCGATCTCGCCGTCCAGCACCTTCTTCACCCGTTCCGTGTCGAGCGCACCCTCCCAGCGGGACACGACGAAGACGGCGACGCAGTTGCCGAGCAGGTTCGTGGCGACGCGCATCGAGTCCATGATGCGGTCCACGCCGAGGAGGAGGGCGACCGCTCCGACGGGGATGACCCCGAGGGCGGAGGCCGTCGCGGAGAGGGCGAGGAAGGCGGAACCCGGCACACCCGCCATGCCCTTGCTGGTCAGCATGAGGACCAGGACGACCGTGATCTGCTGGCCCAGGCTCAGATCCACGCCCACCGCCTGCGCGATGAACAACGTGCCGATCGACAGGTAGATCGAGGCGCCGTCGAGGTTGAAGGAGTAGCCGGTGGGCAGGACCAGGCCCACGGCGTCGTCGCGGCAGCCCGCCTGGCGCAGCTTCTGCATCATGCGCGGCATGACGGTCTCGCTGGAGGCGGTACCGAGCGCGAGCAGCATTTCCTCGCGGGTGTAACGGACGAACTTCCACAGGCTGATGCCGGTGACCGCCTTCAGGGCGAGGGCCAGCAGGAGCAGGAAGATCAGCGCGGCCGCGTAACAGACGCCGATGAGCTTGCCGTAGGTGGACATGACGCCGACCCCGTACTGGCCCACCAGATGGGCCGTCGCGCCGAACACGGCGAGCGGGGCGAGCTTCATGATGAAGCCGACGACCGCGAAGACGACCTCCTGCGCCTGTTCGACGGCGGGCAGGATCGCGGGCACCTTGCCGTGGCCGAGATGCAGCACGGCCGCGCCCACCAGGCAGGCGAGGACGAGGACTTGGAGCAGGGAGTTCTCGGCGAACGCGCCGACCGCGCTGTCGGGCAGCGCGTGCAGGATGAACTCGCTGGTCGACGGGAGCGAGCCGCCGCCGGTCTTGCCGTCGACCGCCGAGGCGTCCAGCTTCGAGGGGTCGACGTTCATGCCGGTGCCGGGCGCGACGAGGTTGCCCGCGAGCAGTCCGACGAGCAGCGCGAACGTGGTCGCGACCTCGAACCAGACCAGGGCCTTGAGCCCGATCCGGCCGAAGGCCTTCAGGTCACCGGCCTTGGTGATGCCGACGACCACCACGCAGAACACCAGGGGCGCAATCATCGCCTTGATGAGGCGGACGAAGCCGTCACCGAGCGGCTGGGCGGCGGTGGCGGCGTCGGGCCACAGTCTTCCGACGAGAATGCCGAGGACGAGCGCGCAGGCGACCTGCGCGAACAGTGAGGTGCGCAGCGTGCGTGCGACGCGTCGCGGCAGGGACGGTACGGACGGTGGCACGGTATTCCTCCAGAGCAACTTCTGCCATGTGGAAACTCGATTCCACATCGTGGTGGGCGTCACTATGTCGGAGTAGTGCGATCCGCAGAAGACCCTGAGCGTCACCGGCCGAGATCTTGGACGTTGCTCTAAAGCAACTGCTTCAAATCGGCTGCTTCAAGGCATCACTTCAGAGGCGTCGCTCCGAAGGGGGCAAGGACAGAGGTGTGTGCCGAAGTGTCGTGAACGGTCGGGACCTCGTCAGGTGAACGCCAACACCCTGGCCCGCCGCCCTCCCCCCGCGTTCGATGGAACGCGGATACCCGTGTCGACGTACGCCGAGGGGTGAGCGAGCGATGGGCGAGGGAGAGCGGCGGCGGGTCGTCGTGGGGGTGAGCGGTTCGCCGGGGAGTCTGGCGGCGCTGCACCGGGGCGCGTTCGAGGCACGCCGCACCGGCGCCGTGCTGCTGGCCGTGGGTGCCTGGGAACCGCCGCGCGGCGCGCTCGCCCACCCGAGTTCGATGCTCGCGCCGCCGATGACCGAGTTCCGGCAGATGGCGGACGACCGGCTGCTCACCGCCCTCGACACGGCCTTCGGCGCCGACGGGCCCGGGGTGCCGTGCCGGGGGCTGGTCGTGTGGGACCGGCCGGGGCGCGCGCTGGTGCGGACCGCCGACCGGATCGGCGACCTCTTGGTGATCGGCGGCGGGCGACGCGGCCGGATGCGCCGGGCGCTGTACCCGTCCGTCGCGCGCTACTGCCTCGCGCACGCCGCCTGCCCGGTGCTGGCCGTACCGCGCTCACCGCTGCACCGCGAACTCGCCTCCGTACGCCGCCGGGTCAGCCTGCGCCTGCCGCTCGACGCCAGCGAACTGACGGACGGCAGGTCCCCCGACCCGCTGTCCTGAACCGTCGTCCCGATCTGCCGTCCCGGCCCCGCCGTCCCGACTCAGCCGACCCGGAAGCCCGCCGAGACCGTGTCGAAGACCGGGCGGAAGCTGTCCCACTTGAGGTCCGGAGCCGAGAGGTAGATGTCGTACTCCCGGCCGCCCTCCTGCCCGAAGCCCAGGTCGATGGCGCGGAACGTCCGGACCCGGCCCTTGAAGGTGAACTCCCACACGGCCGCGGGCTTCTCCTGGAACGTGGTGCGCTGCATGCGCAGTTTCCGGTACGAGGAGGGGTAGTTGACCTTGGTGTTCGCCTCGATGTTCGTGAAGTGCGACTCGGGGTTCGCGCCCGCCGGCTCGACCATGCCGATCGTGAGTTCCGCGAGACCTGTCGTGTCGGTGTAGGTGACCTGTTCGGAGGTCGCCTTGCCGCGCTTCCAGCTGTCCGGGACCGGGAAGGAGACGCCCAGCTTCTTGTCCGTGACCAGGTGGTAGCCCGCGGGAACGGCCGGTGGCGCCGAGGTGGAAGCGGCCGCTTTGTGGTGGGTGCCGCCGCTCTTGCCGTCCCGGGTCATGGACCACGCGCCCGCCACGGTCGCGGCCGCCAGCACCACGGCCAGCGCGCTCCAGACGGCCACCCGGCGCCCACGGGCCCGGGGCGGTGCGTCTTTTTGCGCCAGTGCCACTGTGGTCGCGGTCCGCGGAGACGGTGCCGGTACCGGAGCTGGTACCGGTACCGGACGTGTGGGCGTCAGCTGCGTCGGTACCCCCGACACCACTTCCCTCAGGACCCGCTCCACCTCCTGCGCCGACGGCCGCTCCTGCGGTTCCTTCGCGAGCAGCGCGTCGATGAGGGGTTCCAGCGGCCCGGCCTGCTTCATGGGGTCGACCGGGTCGACCGCGATGGCGTACGCCGTCTCCACGGCCGTGGCCTTGCGGAACGGCGGCCGCCCCTCGACGGACTGGTAGAGGGTCGCCCCGAGCGCCCACAGGTCCGCGGCGGGTCCGGGCTTCTTGCCCCGCATCCGTTCGGGCGCGATGTAGTCGATCGAGCCGATGATCTCGCCGGTCTTGGTCAGCGTCGAGGTGCCGGTCGCCATGGCGATGCCGAAGTCGGTGAGGACGACGCGGCCGTCGGCGCCGAGCAGGACGTTGCCCGGCTTGACGTCACGGTGCAGCACCCCGGCGGCGTGCGCGGCCCGCAGCGCGGCGACCATGCCGAGGCCGATCCGCGCGGCCTCGCTGGGCGGCACCGCGCCGCCGTCCGTGAGCAGGGCCGCGAGGGTGGTGGAGGGCACGTACTCCATGACGATGCAGGGCAGCCCCTCGTCGTCCACCACGTCATGCACGACGACCACGTGGGGATGGGCGATACGGGCGGCGCTGCGCGCCTCGCGGCGGGTGCGTTCGTGGAGGGTGACGAGCTCGTCGTCGGTCAGGTGCCGCTGGACATGCAGCCGCTTGAGCGCGACCTCGCGGTTGAGGACCTCGTCCTCGGCACGCCACACCGTGCCCATGCCGCCACGGCCGATCTGTTCGATCAGCCGGTAGCGCCCGGCGACCAGCCGCCCCTCGTCCGCCACCGCATGCCCCTTGCCGTTTTTTCCGGACCGCTCGCTCCGGACCGGTTCGAACCATTGCGCGTTCGATTCGTGTCGACACCATAGTCGGCCCAGGTTGCGGGGGAATCTCAGCCCGGGTCCCGCTCGTCAGGGGCCGCGAGGACGAGTTGGGTCAGCGGAGTGGGGTCGCCCGTGTCCAGGGTGACCCGGTAGAGGCCGGGCGCGGGCACGGTGACACGGGCCGCGAGGTGGTCGTCGTCGCCGTACAGCCGGGCGGGTCCGGCGAAGGCCCCGCCGACCTCCTCGACCGCGCAGTCCAGTCCCGCGGGACTGTCGACGCCGCGCACCCGGACCGTCCAGGGCGTGCCCGGCGCGACGAGGTCCGGGACCTCGATGCCGACCCGGGCCCCGGCCTGCGGGGGACCGAGGTGCTCGTCCTCCTCCAGGAACGAGGTCACCGCCTCCAACGCGGCCTCCCCCTGGGCCAGCGCACCGTGCTGCAGTGCGAGGGGCACGACGGCGCGGTTCAAGGGGGAGGTCGCGGACTCCTTGTGCACGGTGCCGTCGCCGCCCACGTCGAAGCGGCGCGGGGCGCCGGTCTCGTCGCGCATCAGCTCGCCGTCGCTGTGCTCGCGGTAGCAGTGCTCGGAGGCGGTCACCACGCCCTGCCGGAGCGCCAGGGACTGAAGGGTGGGCTGGCTGATGCCCACCAGCGCCCGGTGCCCGGGCAGCGCCCGCCCGCACAGGGTGTCGTGCAGGGTCTGGGAGTCGACGGCCAGATCCTTGTCGCCGCCCAGGTCGGCGATATCCGTGGGGCTGAGCCGGCGGATGTTCAGGCCCTCGTCGAGACAGGGGAACGTCGGGAGCAGGTCGTGCAGGCCCGGCATGGTGTACGCGAGTCTCCTGAGCCTGCCGTGCGGCAGCGGAACCGGCGTGCCCCGCCCGGTGTTGAGGATCGCGGCGGCGGCCACCGCCCCCTGGAAGGGCGTACCGAGGGTGAGCACCCCACGAGTGTCCGCCGCGAGGTCGCCGTCGGGGCCGTCGGTGAGAGCGGCGAGGGTGAGCAGTCCGCCCATGGAGTGCGCGACGAAGACGAGCCGGCCCTCCCGTTCGTCGACCCGGTGCTTGCGGGCGAGCGCGTGGGCGGGGTGCCGCCGCCACCGCTCCAGGTGTTCGCGCGCGGCCTCGGCGAGGAACCGGGCGTTCGTGGCGACGGACAGCCGCCAGTCGTAGGCGAAGGGCAGCACGGCCGCCGGGTCGGCCACGCTCCGGGTGACCGTCGCGACCAGGTCGTTGTAGGGCTCGATGCCGCGCAGGAACGGGCTCCAGGCGGGGGTGCGCAGCAGGCGCCGGGCCCGGATGCGGCCGAGGCGGCCCTCGCGTTCGTCGGACGTGAGGCGCAGGGCGCGCAGTCCCCGGGGCGCCGTCCACGCCTTCAGCAGCCATCCGGCGTTCGCGAGGCCCCAGACGACCTCGCCGGACTCCGTGTCGTACAACTCGCTCCCCATGATGCCGGGAACGACGACGACGGCGTCCTGCGTCGTGTTCGGGGAGAGGCCGGGGAGGCTGTAGGGCCGCTCGTCCGGGCGGCGGCCTGCGGTATTGGGCTGCGACGACTCGGTCATGGCGGGAACAATAGAGACCATGCGAGGGCGGGCGGGCGGGCTTGTCAGGATCGGGGAGCCGGGGGACGCCGGCGATACGGGGCAGGCCACGGCGGGCCGTGCCTCGGTGAACACCGTGGAGGAGGACTCCGCGCGGCGCACCCTGTTGACCCTCGCCGTCCGTGACTACGGCGACGGGGACGCGGAGTTCACCGCCGGCATCGACGAACAGCTCTCGGTCGTGGCCGACTGGTGGTGCGCCCCGGGGGCATCGGAGCCCTTCACCCACGTCCCCGCGCCGGAGCTGCGCGAGCGCTACGACGTCGAGCGCTTCCTGCACGAGAGCGGGGTGCGCGAGACGCGCGGCCGCGCCCTGGTCGTCTTCATCACGGGACACGGCCAACTGGGCGCCTCCCGCACCCACTTCCTCCAGTTGCCGAGGACCGAACCCCGGCGCCAGCTGGCCACGGCCATCCGCACCAGCGAGATCGTCGCCGCCGCCCTCGACTCCCGCGCCGAACACGTCCTGGTCGTCATCAACACCTGCTACGCGGCCGGGATCGCCGAGGAGCTGGAGAAGCTGCACCAGGAGATCCTGCCGAGCCGGCGCACCGGCGGCAGCCTGGACGTCGTCGCCACCTGTGCCCACGACCAGCTGGTCCAGGTACGGCAGTTCCCCTCGGTGATGCGCCGTGTGCTGGAGCGGCTGCGCACCACCGCCCAGATCACCACGCCCTGGCTGAGCGTCGCCCATCTGATGACGGAGTTCGAGAGCGAACTCGGCACCGACACCGAGCGGCGCAAGCACCGGCTCAAGCGGGTCCTGGACGGCGGCGGCCAGACCGCCCTGACGCCCTGTCTGCCGAACCCCGGCTACCGGCCCGTACGGGAACTGGTGGGGCCCGCGCGCCGCCAGCTCGCCACCCCCGCCGACGAGGTCGACCACTGGCTCGACCGCGCCAGCGGCCGCCCCCAGGAGACCGACCCCGGCTGGTACTTCAGCGGTCGGGAGGGACTGGGCCGCGCCGTCACCGCGTTCCTCGGCCGTCCCCGCGGTGTCCTGCTGCTGACCGGAACCGCCGGGAGCGGCAAGTCGGCCGTGCTGGCGCGGGCCGTGACGCTCAGCGACCCGCTGTTCCGCGACGACCCGCGCTACGGCCGCGCGCTGCGCTCGGCCGCGCCCGAGACCGTCCCGCCCGAGGGCTCCGTCACCGCCGCCGTACTGGCCCGCCACCGCACCGCCTCCGACGTGCTCGGCGACCTGCTGCGCGCCCTGGAACTGCCACCGCGCCCGGCCGGGCCGACCGACGACCCGGTGGAACTGCGCCGCGCCCAGCTGCTGGCGCATCTGGACGAGCCGGGCGACCCGGTCACGCTCGTCCTCGACGGCCTGGACGAGTCCGTCGAACCCTTCCGCGTGATCAGGGACGTCCTCGCCCCGCTCACCGCCCACTGCGGCGCCGCCCCCGCGCTGCCCGGCCAGCGCCGTCCGGAGCGGCAGCGGTCCCTGCGGCTGCTGATCGGCGTACGCAGCAGCCGTCCCCGTACGGACCGGGCCGCCCCTCCCGGCATCGCGGGGCGGGAGGCGGGGCTGCTCGGCGCGCTCCGGGAGGTCTTTCCCACGGCGTCCGTGCTGCGTACCGACGAGACGGACAGCGAGAGCGACATCGCCGACTACGTCCAGGCGCTGGTCGGCGCCGAGACGTCCGGCGGCGACAGCACCCGGCAGGCGGCCGAGACCGTCGCCAAGCGGGTCTGGCCGTCGTTCCTGGACGCCCGGCTGGCCGGCGAGCAGCTGCACCACGCGTCCGACCCCGACGCGCTGGCGGGCAACCCCGACTGGCTCGACCTGCTGCAGGCGGGCACCATCGGTCTGCTCCGGCGCGATCTGGCGCTCGTCGAGGACGAGGGGCTGCCCGCGGAGGTGGCCCTCGCGCTGCTGCGGGCCGCCGCGTTCGCGTTGGGCGCGGGCATCCCCTGGTCGGACGTGTGGCCTGCCGTCGCCGGGGCGCTGCTCGGCCGGCCGGTCGAGGAGCCGGACCGGATGATCGAGAACCTGCTGAAGAGCAGGCTCGCCGGATATCTGGCCCACGACGACGAGGACGACCGGCTGGTGTACCGGCCGGCCCACGAAGCCCTGGCCGAGCTCCTGCGGGATCCCCGCCAGGACCTGCTGGCCGGCGTCGGGGGCGACGCCGTATGAGCGACGCGGAGAGCCCGTACCGCGCGCCCCGTCCGGGCCGCTCCCGCACGGGCGACTCGAGGACGTGGGCCGACGACTCGAAGGCCTGGGCCGACACCAAGGACGCGCACCGGCTCATCGCCGAGGCGCTGGCCCGGCTCGTCGCCGCGGACCCGACGATCCCGCCGCACCCGTATCTCAGCCGCCACCTGGCCCATCACGCGGCTCGGGGCGAGGTCCTCGACGACGCCCATGTACCGCTCGCCGTACTGCCCTGGGAGTCCAGCGCGAACGTGCGCACCCTGCTGCGGCAGAGCGACGCGGTGAGCGCGGCGCGACGACAGGAGTGGCTGGAGGCGTGGGCCCGCATCGAGCCCTTCATCGGCGGCGCCGGTCCGGACTCCCGGCTGACGAGCCTGCACCTGGCCCATCACGCGGCGACCCGCCCCCGCACCCCGCTCGACACGTCCGCCGCGCGGGTGTCCGGTTCGCGCATCACCCCGCTGTGGAGCGACTGGACGGCGCAGGACAACGTACTGGCGGTCTCCGAGACCCGCCTCGAATCGCTGACCCGCACCACGACCAGCGACGGCCGCTCCCTGCTGGTCAGCGGCGACAACCACGGCACGATCCGGATGTGGGAGCCGCACGGCGTACCGGCGATGGCGCCGCTGCACACGTACGGCGGGGCGGTCCAGCATCTGCTGCCGCTCCCGGGCGATCTGCTGCTCTCCGCGGGCACCGACGGTTCGGTGCGCGTCTGGCACCTCACCCGGGGCCAACTGCTGGCCGAACCCGTCCACCGCCCCGGCACCTGGGTCAGCGCCCTCACTCTCTTCGCGGCGAGGGACGCCCCGGAGGTCGTCCTCGTCGCCCACAGCGACGGCCGTCTCGGCGCCCTGGATCCCGTCACCTTCCGGCCCGTCGACACCCCGCTGCCCTCCCTCGACCCCGCGCCGGCCCTGCTGAGCGGGGTCGGTCTGGGCGGGGCGGAGGGGATGGCGCTGGCCGTGGCCCAGGGCCGGCGGGTGCGCGTCTGGGACCCGCGGCGGGCCGACGGGTACACGCACGAGCACGAGCACGAGGGGGCGGTGCGGGCCCTGGTGGACCTCGCGGCGCCGGGGCGGTACGCGCTCTGCGACGACTCGGGGTACATCGGCTTCCGGGACGCCTCGACGGGCCGGGAGACGGTCGTCGCGCCCGCTCCGCCCGCGGGGCCCGTCGTCGCCCTGACCGCCCTGACCGTGGCGGGCCGGGCGGCGGTGGCGTCCGGGGGCAGCGACCACACCCTGCGGGTCTGGGACGCGCGGACGGGCGCGGCGATCGGCGGCCCCCTGGAAGGGCACACCGCTCCTCCCGTGGCTCTGACCACCCTGCCGGGCACCGCGCGGGAACTCCCCGCCCCGGCCGGGCAGGAGCTCTCCGCCCCGGCCGGGCAGGAACTCCTCGTCTCGGCCGGCGCGGACCACACCCTGCGGCGCTGGAAGCCGGGTGGCCCGGGCGTCGGCGCCGGGCGCGCGGTCCGGCGGCCCGTCACGGCGGCGGCGCTGTCCGGTCCGGGGTCCACCGCCGGCGCGCCGCTGATCGCCGTGGCCGACGAGTCCGGTACGGCGCTGTGGGACACCGGGACCGGTCGCCCGGTCCTCCTCCCGGCGGGCCACGCCCCGGTGACCGCCCTCGCCTCGGCGCGCGTCCGGGGCGAACCCCTGCTGGTGACCGCGCACAACGACGCCGGAATCCAGCTGTGGTCACTGGACCGGGGCGCCCACGCCGCCCCCGCGCGGCTGGCCGGACTCCTCGGCCACAGCCTGCCGGTGCGGTCCATGGCCGCCTTCCCGCACGACGGACGGACCCTGCTGGTCACCGGGGGCGCCGACGGCACCGTACGCCTGTGGGACCTCGACCGGATGGGTGCGCTGGCCTGCCGGGAGGACCATCTGCTCAGCGTCCGGGACGTCACCGTGCTCGACACGGCACAGGGTCCGCGGATCGTCTCGGCGGGCACCGACGGGACCGTACGGCTCTGGGATCCGGTCACGCTGCGGCCCGTGGGAGCGCCGCTCCACTGCGAGCAGCGGGTCGTCAACGCCGTCGCCGCCGTGCCCGTCGACGAGCCGGACGGTGCCGAACTCGTCGCGTCCGGCGGGGAGGACGGCACGATCCGGCTCTGGGATCCCGGCACCGGGCGGCCGGTCGGGCGACGGCTGGACATCGGCGACGGGCCGGTGGCCGCGCTGGCGTTCTTCCGGACCGCGACCGGCCGCCCCTGCCTCGCGGCGACGGGCCCCGGCGGAACCATCCACCTGTGGGACACCGACACCGGCTCGCACCTGCTGCGGATCGTGACGGGCAGCCCGCTCGGGACCCTCGACGCGCTCGACGCCCACCGGCCGGGCGGCCCGCACCCCGAGCACCCCGTCCTCCTCGCGGCCGGAGTCGCTGGCGTATGCGTGTTCGACGTCCGAATGGAGGGGCGCTGATCCGGCGCCCGCCGGGCCGCCCAACGTGGGCGTGCGCCTCCCGTGTGCCCCAGCGCCCCCCTCTCGCGCCCCCGCCACGGCGTGGAACCGGGCATCCCGGGGCGCGCGCTACGGGAGAATGATCGCCCGCATGTTCCGGCGGAACATGCGGGCGAGGGACACGTACAGCCACGGAAACGTACGGGCACGGGAACCTGCGGGACACAGGGACACGCGCCTCGTGCGGACCGCGCGGACCGCGCGGCGCCTTCCGCACGGCACGGAGGCCGCGCGGGCCGTACGAACCCGGGTCCCTCGGCCCGCCGGGCGGCGCCCCGGCAGTGCGGCTGCGGCCGCAGACCATCGGCTCAGCAGCGAGGACCAGGATGAACAACAGCCCTTCGGCGGTGACCACAGCCCACTTACCGTCTCTCGTCCCCGCTCCGGAACGCGGAGTGTGGCGGCTGGGCAAGAGGGACCACCCCAAGGAGTACAACCGGCTCGAACCCGAGACCAGCCAGGGCTCCAGCGCGGGCCGCTTCAGCCTCGCCACCTACGGAATGCTGTACTGCGCCAGCGATCCAGCCGGCTGTTACGCCGAGGCGCTCGCGCCCTTCCGCGTCCACCCCAAGCTGCGCGGGCTCATCGGCCACGAGTGGGACGAGCGGCCCAGCCACATGAGGCTCGGCCACCTGGCCTCGGGCTGGCGCGAGGACCACATCCTGGTCCGGCTCGAACCCGCCAAGGACGCCCAGTTCCTCGACGTCGACGCCGAGGCCACCCGGGCCGTCCTCGCGCGCGAACTCCGGGGCGAACTGGCGGCGTGGGACATCGAGCCCCCGCTCACCGACGTGCACATCCACGGGCGAGACCGCAGACTCGCCCGGCAGATCGCGGCCTGGACGGTCGCCCAGCGCAACGACGCCGGCCACCGGCTGGCCCAGGGCATCGCCTACCGCTCCGGATACGGCGGGCGCACCTGCTGGGCCATCTTCCACGACGTCGATCTCGTCGAGGCCGAGCGGCGCCCCATCCAGCCGGAGTCCCCCGAACTGCGCGCGGTCGCGGCGGAGTACGGCCTGCGTGTCTTCTGAACGGGGTCTTCGGGTCCGCCGAACGGCGCCGGCCCCCCGGGCGTTCGGCCGCACCCGCGTCGCCCGATCGAGCGGTGCTCCGTCCCGCACCCATCGGCGACACCGGAGAAAATCCCTGGTCAAACCCCTCACGCCACTTTCGAGGTGGGATTTCACAGGGGATTGAAGGGGGGAAAACGGTGGAGTGAGGGACCCTCAGACGGGTAGACTTCCTTCAACACAACTGAGGAGACGCCATGTTGACACCCTGTATGTCACCCCTCGCGCCATCCCGTGTCTTACCCGTTTCATGACCGCCAGGAAGCGAGGAATCATGCAGCCACTGCGAGAGTCCGCGGCCAAGACGGTCACCACGAGCGTCACCGACACGGTCACCGAGACCACCGCGCACGCCAACACGGTCCAGAAGTCGATCGCCGACATAGCGCGCTTCCTCCAGGACAACTTCGGGCAGAAACTCACCGCGTTCATCGCCGGTATCGAGGACCCGAAGCAGGTCGGCAAGTGGTCCAACGCCCAGAACAGCCCGAGAATCGACTCCGAGCTGCGCCTGAGGGCGGCCTACCAGGTGTTCCAGATCATCGAGCTCCAGGAGAACTGCCACACGGCACGCGCCTGGATGATCGGCATGAATCCGCAGCTGGAGGACGACTCACCGCTGCAGGCCATCGCCGAGGACCGGCACAAGGACGTCATGGCGGCGGCCCGCTCGTACGTCAAGGGCGATCTCTGACGCGCCCCACGGGCTTGCTTGCATATGCAAGGATCTCGCGCCTATCTTGGCGCGCATGCAGTCCTACACCATCGGTCAGGCGGCCCGGCTGCTCGGCGTGAGCCCGGACACCGCACGGCGGTGGGCGGACGCCGGGCGGATGGCGACGCACCGGGACGAGGGCGGGCGGCGGCTGATCGACGGGCGGGATCTGGCCGCGTTCTCCGTCGAGCTCGCCAAGGGCGGCAGCGGTGAGGAGGACGCCTCCTACACCTCCGTGCGCAACGCGTTCCCGGGCATCGTCACCGCCGTGAAGCTCGGCGACGTGGCGGCCCAGGTGGAGATCCAGGCCGGACCGCACCGGCTGGTCTCCCTGCTGACCCGGGAGGCCGTGGAGGAACTCGGCCTCGAGGTCGGCATGGAGGCCACCGCCCGCGTGAAGTCGACGAACGTGCACATCGACCGGGTCTAGGGCCTGTCTTTCGATTCAGACCCGTCGGGCGGTGGCCTCGGCGGCCGTCGGTCTACCCGCTCATCGGGTGACGGAGTACGAGTGCGCCCCCGTCCCCGCCAGCGCACCCCCGTCGACGATCAGGTACTCGTCCCGGATCGGGGTCCCGTCGAGCCAGGACTCCAGGATCTCCCGGGTGCCCGCCGCGTAGCGGGCCTGCGCGGACAGCGACGAACCCGAGATGTGCGGGGTCATTCCGTGGTGCGGCATGGTGCGCCAGGGGTGGCCGGCCGGCGCGGGCTGCGGGTACCAGACGTCACCCGCGTATCCCGCCAACTGCCCGCTGCGCAGCGCCCGGTCGACCGCGTCCCGGTCCACGATCCGGGCCCGCGCCGTGTTGATGAGATAGGCGCCGCGCTTCATCGTGGCGAGCAGCTCGTCGCCGAACAGGCCCTCCGTCTCCGGGTGCAGCGGCGCGTTGATGGTGACGACGTCGCAGTGCGGCGCCATCTCCGCGGCCGTGGCGTGGAAGGTCAGCCCGAGCTCCCGCTCCAGCTCCGTCGGCAGCCGGTGCCGGTCCGTGTAGTGCAGCTTCACGTCGAAGGGGGCGAGGCGGCGCAGCACCGCGAGGCCGATGCGACCGGCGGCGACCGTACCGACGTGCATGCCCTCCAGGTCGTACGAACGGGCCACGCAGTCCGCGATGTTCCAGCCGCCGTCCAGGACGACCTGGTGGGAGGGGAGGTAGTTGCGGACGAGGGAGAGCGTCATCATCACCACGTGCTCGGCGACGCTGATGCTGTTGCAGTACGTCACCTCGGCGACCGTGACACCGTGCGCGATGGCCGTGTCGAGGTCGACGTGGTCGGAGCCGATGCCCGCCGTGATCGCCAGCTTCAGGTTCTTCGCGGCGGCGATCCGCTCGGGGGTCAGATAGGCGGGCCAGAACGGCTGCGAGATGACGACGTCGGCGTCCGGCAGTTCCCGGTCGAAGACGCAGCCGTCACCGTCCTTGTCGGAGGTGACGACCAGGGTGTGGCCGCGCTCCTCCAGGAAGCGGCGCAGACCGAGTTCGCCGCTCACACTGCCGAGGAGGTGACCGGGGGTGAAGTCGGTCGCCTTCGGGGTGGGCGTGGTCTGACCGCCGGGGTAGTGGTCGATGACGGGGAGATCGTCCCGGGCGTACGTCGTGGGGTATCCGTCGGTCGGGTCGTCGTACAGCACGCAGAGCACCTTGGCCATGACGCGGCTCTCCTCAACTCCGTTGATCACGGGCTCCGTTGAACGGACGGTGCTGTCACGATCCTCGGAGCCGATCGCGCTGGTCAAAGCGAACGTCGCTATGCCCGGATAGACGGCGGCTATCAACGCGCCCTCAACCGCGCCCGCCCAGATAGGTGTGGAGCAGGGCGTCCAGCGCGTCCCTCACCCGCGCCTCCCGCGCCACCGTGAACAGCGCCTCCGCGAGGACGGAGGGAGGATCGTCCCGCGCCACGACGAGCCCCACCCTCGGCCCGTGCGCGGGCCCCTCCAACGGAACCACCCGCATCCCCTCCGGCATCCCGAACATGTGCAGCCAGGCATGGGAGATCACGCTGGACCAGCGGCCACTGGGCAGATGCGCGTACAGCCCGGCGACACTGTCCGACTCGATCGCCGGGGTCGCCTTCGCGCCGTCCGCCGCGAAGCACTCGTCGATGATCCGCCGGTTGCGCATCCGGGGGCTCAGCAGGCACAGGGGCAGGGCGGCCGCGTGCGCCCAGCGCGCGGTCGTCGCCGCGCCGAGCGGACCGGTCACCGGGGTGAGGAGCACATACCGCTCCTCGTACAGCGGGAAGCGGCGTACGTGACGGAGCTCTTCGTCGTCGAGATACGTCATGGCCGCGTCGAGCTCGAACTCGGCGAGCCCCTGGGTGATCTCGGCCGACGACAGGGACTCCAGGCCGACGCGGGCCCCCGGGTGGCGTTCGCAGAACGGGGTGGTGAGGAGGGAGGCGGCGGGCAGCGCGGTGGGGACGATGCCCAGGCGCAGGGTGCCGGTCAGGCCGCCGCGCAGTGCCGACAACTCCTGGTGCAGGGCGTCGCGTTCGGCGAGGATGCGGTGCGCCCAGGCGAGTACCACCTCCCCCTCCGGGGTCAGCCCCTCGTACCGTCTGCCACGGCGCACGATCGGCACGTCCAGCTCGTGTTCGAGACGGCGGATCGCGGCGGACAACGAGGGCTGCGAGACGAAGCAGGCGGCTGCCGCGCGGGCGAAGTGCCGCTCCCTGGCCAGCGCGACCAGGTACTCCAGCTGACGCAGCAGCATCCACGACCTCCCCGGCGGGTCAGGCTCGCAGACGCGTGTGCGTGGCGTCCATGCCCTGCCCGGCTACGTCCACGACGGGTAGTGCCCGTCCACGCGGATCGCGTTGATGCCGCTGATGTGCCGGGCGCCGCAGCGGTCCTGGGGCAGCACGAGCTGGGGGCCCGCCCGGTCCAGCGGGGTGTCGTCGATGCCGACCGCGAGGAGGACCGGGGCGTGCCCGAAGTCCGGGTCGATCTCGGCCCAGGTGAGGAGGGCGTGGTGGCCGTCCGCCCCGGTCACCGCGATGAGGAAGCGCAGCCGGTCCTTGCGGCGGGCGGGGTCGAAACCCGGTCCGGCGTCGTGCAGGACGTCGTGCAGCAGGGGCCCCTCGAAGCGGTGGTGCTGTACGCCGCTGGTGGCGCACTCGAAGCTGACCCGGGCCCGGTGCTGGGGCCAGGCCAGCAGGTCGGGCACGGTCAGCCGGACCGGGCGGGCGAGGTCTCCGGTCAGGGCGACCGACGCGAGCGAGTGAGCGGGCGGCTGGGTCAGGGACTGGCCCACTGGGCACCACCTCCCGCATGTCCGTACCCAGGAGGCGGTCCCGTACAAACGCACATGCATACATCCAGGCAACGATCGTGCAGCTCATGCGATGTGACAGGAGACTTCCGGCTTGCATCTGCGGAAGTATGATCGGCGTAAGCATGCCTGAGGCTTCCGAGGGAGTAGACCCGTGATGACCCGATCCACGCGCCGGACCCGCACCCGCACTCTGCGCGTGGCCGGCGTCGGTGCCGCCGCACTGCTGGCCCTGAGCGCCTGCTCGTCCTCCGACTCCGACTCCTCCTCCAACTCCTCCCCGAAGTCGGACACCTCGGCCTCCTCCTCGCCGAAGCTCTCCGGCACGGTGACCGTGTTCGCCGCCGCCTCGCTCAAGGAGAGCTTCACGACCCTGGGCAAGGAGTTCGAGAAGGCCAACCCGGGCACGAAGGTCACCTTCAACTTCGGCGGCAGCGACACCCTCGCCGCCAGCATCACCGGGGGCGCCCCGGCCGACGTGTTCGCCGCGGCCAGCCCCAAGACGATGGCGATCGTGACGGACAAGAAGGACGCCGCGACCACGCCCGCGACCTTCGTGCGCAACCAGCTGGAGATCGCGACCCTGCCCGGCAACCCCGACAAGGTCGCCTCCCTGAAGGACCTCACGAAGTCCGGCCTCAAGGTCGTACTCTGCGACAAGACGGTGCCGTGCGGTGCCGCCGCGCAGAAGGCGCTGGACGCGAGCAAGCTGAAGCTCACCCCGGTCTCCTACGAACAGGACGTCAAAAGCGCCCTGACGAAGGTGGAGCTGAAGGAGGCCGACGCCGCCGTCGTCTACAAGACCGATGTGAAGGCGGCGGGTGACAAGGTGGAGGGCGTGGAGTTCCCCGAGTCGGCCAAGGCCGTCAACGCGTACCCGATCGCCCTGCTCAAGGACGCGCCCAACGCGGAGGCGGCGAAGGCGTTCATCGCGCTCGTGCAGTCCGCCGAGGGCCAGAAGGTGCTCACCGCCGCGGGGTTCCTGCAGCCGTGACCGAGCTGGACGCCTCCGACGCCGCGGCCGACACCCTCACCGGTGGGCCGCGGCGCCGGCGCGTCCGGACGGGCGGCCGGCCGGCCGGGGTACCGCTCCCCCTCCTCCTCCCCGCCCTGGTCGGCCTGGCCTTCCTCCTGCTCCCCCTGCTCGCCCTGCTCGTACGGGCCCCCTGGCGGGACCTCCCGAACCAGCTGACCAGTACGGCGGTCTGGCAGGCGCTCCAGCTGTCCCTGGTCTGCGCCACGGCGGCGACCGGAGTGAGCCTGGTGCTGGGCGTGCCGCTGGCCTGGCTCCTCGCCCGTACGGACTTCCCCGGCCGGGGCTTCGTGCGGGCCCTGGTGACACTGCCCCTCGTGCTGCCTCCGGTCGTGGGCGGTGTGGCGCTGCTGCTGGCGCTCGGACGTAACGGCGTCGTCGGGCAGTGGCTGGACTCGTGGTTCGGGATCACGCTGCCGTTCACCACAGCGGGCGTCGTCGTCGCGGAGGCGTTCGTGGCGATGCCGTTCCTGGTCATCAGCGTGGAGGGCACGCTCCGGGCGGCCGATCCGCGCTACGAGGAGGCCGCCGCGACGCTCGGCGCCTCCCGGTTCACCGCATTCCGCCGGGTCACCCTGCCGTTGATCGCGCCCGGGATCGCCGCCGGTGCCGTACTGGCGTGGGCGCGCGCTCTGGGCGAGTTCGGGGCGACGATCACCTTCGCCGGCAACTTCCCCGGCCGCACCCAGACCATGCCGCTCGCCGTCTACCTGGCCCTCCAGAACGACCCGGCCGCCGCGATCGCCCTGAGCCTGGTCCTGCTGGCGGTGTCGATCGCGGTCCTGGCGGGCCTCAGGGACCGCTGGACGGCGGCGCCGTCATGACGGACCCGACGCTTCCCCCGGGTAAGCCCTCCGCCTCGGACAAAGGCCTCGACGCCCACCTGGTCGTCCACCGAGACACCTTCCGTCTCGACATCGCCCTGACCGCCGCGCCCGGTGACGTCGTCGCGCTGCTCGGGCCGAACGGGGCGGGCAAGAGCACCGCGCTGCGGGCGCTGGCGGGGCTCACGCCGTTGTCCGACGGCGGCCGGATCCGGCTGGACGGCGCGGACCTGGGACGTACGCCGCCCGAGGCCCGCCCGGTCGGCGTCGTCTTCCAGGACTATCTGCTCTTCCCGCACCTGTCCGCCCTCGACAACGTGGCGTTCGGGCCGCGCTGCCAGGGCGTACCGAAGGCGGCGGCGCGGGAGGGGGCCGCGCGGTGGCTGGAGCGGATGGGGCTGGCCGAGCACGCGGCCGCCAAGCCGCGCCGGCTGTCCGGCGGACAGGCGCAACGCGTCGCGCTCGCCCGCGCGCTGGCCACCCACCCCCGGCTGCTCCTGCTCGACGAGCCGCTCGCCGCGCTGGACGCCCGCACCCGCCTCGATGTGCGCTCCCAACTCCGGCGCCACCTCAGCGACTTCGAGGCCGTCGCCATACTCGTGACGCACGACCCGCTGGACGCCATGGTGCTCGCCGACCGGCTGGTCGTCGTCGAACACGGCCGGGTGGTCCAGGAGGGGACACCGTCGGACATCGCCCGCCACCCGCGCACGGACTACATCGCCCAACTCGTCGGCCTCAACCTCTACCGGGGCGCGGCCGAGGGCCACACCGTACGACTGGACACGGGTCCGGCGATCACCACGACCGAGGACCTGGACGGTCCCGTCTTCGTGGCGTTCCCGCCCAGTGCCGTCACGCTGTACCGCGACCGTCCGACCGGCTCCAGCGCGCGCAACCTGTGGCGGTGCGAGGTCGCGGGCCTGGAGACGCACGGCGACCAGATCCGCGCGGACCTCACCGGAGAGCTCGCGCTCGCCGCGGACCTGACGACGGTCGCCGCGGCCGAGCTCGACCTGCACACCGGGGCGCCGGTCTGGGCGACGGTGAAGGCCGCCCAGACGCACGCGTATCCGGCCTGACAAGGCCTGAGAACAAGGCCTCAGGAGGGGGAGGGGTCACTCCTCCTTGGGTACGGCGTCCGCGCGGACCATCACGCAGTCGAACTCGACGACCCGGCCGGTGCGCGCCTCACGCGTCACCGGGTACATCCCCGAGATCTCGAACCCGCTGCCCTCGTACGTGGCGATCGACTCGCTCATCCGGGGGCTGCCCTCGTAGAGCCGCAGGGCCGCGACCTCCGACTGCATGCCCACGAAGTCCGCGATCCGCTCACCGGCCCCCGCGAACACCTCCAGGTCGTAGCCCTGGGTGTCCATCTTCAGATACGGCCGGGGGTCGGCGATGCCGTCCAGCGCCTTCTCCAGCATCCCGTCGAGGCGCCGGATCTCGATCTCCTCGGTGTTGGTCTTCGCGAACCGGAGGTAGCGGTCCTTGCCGTAGTCGCTGGGCGGGAGAAGGGAGTTCATGGTGTTCCAGCCCACGTGGATGGACTGGGCGGAGTCCTCGCGGCCGAGCCCGACGTTGTACACCCACCAGTCGTCGTCCTTCTTGGCGGCGCGCTCCAGCTTCTCGAAGGCGTCCTTGGTGGGTTCGAAGGAGACGATCCGGCCGGTGTAGCCGAGCTTGCGCAGCCGCCGCCCGTACTGACCGGAGTTGGCGCCCACGTCGAAGACACAGTTGACCTGGTACTTCTCCAGCAGGGCCGTAACGTGCTGGGTACACAGATACTCGGCGGCGGCCAGCTGGAAACGACGTTCGTCGGCCGCCGAGGCCGTCTCGTCGACCAGCAGCCGCCCACCGGACTCGCCGAAGGAGACACTGCCCCAGACGTCACCCGGCGCCGACGGCTCCCGGGCGACCACCCACATGTCCGCCTTCGCCTCCGCGCCCACCGGTGTGACCACGTATGTTCCGCTGCCGCGGGTGATCAGATCGGCAGCGCGCCCCAAGGGGACGCGGGTACGTTTGCCGCGCCGGTAGACCACCGCCGCACCCGAACCGAGATCAAGAACCCGCACCCCGATCCGGGGCAGCAGACCGAGCATTCTTCTGTAAAGGGTCGGCATCCCCACACCCTTTCAGACTCCTGTGGGACACGGGAGTGGTCGGAGAACTTTCGAGCGGAAGGACGGAAAGTGAACACGAGCACCGATCCGGAGAAACCGGCGACGGCCGCCGCACTGGGCATGCTGAGGCATCCCGAGGGCGGCTGGTTCGTGGAGACGTGGAGGGCGGCGCGGGACTTCCACCCCGACGGCTATCCGGGTCCCCGGGCCGCCGCCACCGCCATCTACTTCCTGCTGTCCCCCGGGGAGAGCAGCGCCTGGCACACGGTCCGCTCCGACGAACTGTGGCTGTGGCACCGCGGCGGCCCCCTCGACCTGCTCCTCGGCGGCGACGGCGAAGCCCCGGACGCGGAGCCGGCGGTCCTGCGTCTGGGCCCCGCCCTGGAAAGCGGCGAGCGCCCGCAGATCCTGGTCCCCGGCCACGTCTGGCAGTCCGCCCGCCCGGCCGGCGACCAAGAAGTCCTGGTCAGCTGTGTGGTGGCCCCCGGTTTCGACTACGCCGACTTCCGCCTCCTCGGCAACGGGCCATGAACCACCGGCGACTCTGCCGTGAACCACCAGCAACTCTGTACATCCTTAGCGGCTTTGTGACCTCCGCCCCTGGTTGCCGATCGCCGGGGGCGGGCATCACCCGAGGGCAGGACCGGCCGCGCACTGTTTCGCGCGGGTCCCGGCCGGCGGGGGTCCGGTCGCCGGGTACCGGTTGTCCTGGGAGGGGAAGTGAGGTTGTCATGCGTGCGCAGCAGCGCGCCGTCCGACTGACCGCCCGCGTGGAGTACACACTGCCGCGCGCGGCCGTTTCGGCAGGCAGGGCCCGCAGGTTGACCTCGGCGTTCCTGACCCGTCCGCGTCCGCGGACGGCGGCGCCGACCGCCGACCAGGTCGACGACGCCACGCTCATCGCTTCGGAGCTCGTCGCCAACGCCGTCCGGCACGGCCGTACGGGCTGCCGGCTGCGGCTGCAGCTGGGACAGGGCGGCGAAGTGACCGTCGAGGTCCATGACGACAGCCCCGGCCGCCCCCGGGTCGGTCTGGTGGACACCGACGCCGAAAGCGGCCGCGGCCTCGCGATGGTCCAGCAGCTCGCCCACCGCTTCGAGGTCGTCAACACGGGCGTCGGCGGCAAGACGGTCCGGGCGATCCTGGCGGTGTAGCCCCGCCCGCCTCACCCGGGAGAGTGACCCGGGGCGAACCGTCCAGCGGAGTCGACCGGTGGAGAGCCCGCCCGCAGGTAGAGACAAGCATGCGCTTCTCTCCTCACGAGCCTCACGAGCTCCGCCTGCCGCAACCGCCGCGCGCGCCGGGCAAGCCGCGCGCGCCACGCGCGCCAGGCAAGCCGCGCAAGAAGTTCCGGGTGGTGGCGGTCGCGGCCACGACGGCACTGGCGGGCGCCCTGACCGCCCTCCTGCTGCTGCTCTCCGGCAACGGAGGCGCGTCCCCGCACCCGGTCTCGGTGGACGAGGCCGAGCGCATGGCACTGGCCCGGTTCCGCGCGTACGAGGCGAGTCCCGCGGAGGTGCTGGTGCGGCTGCCCGCGGCGGAGTCGGGGGACGGGACGATCACGGTGCGTGCGGTGGTCGACCACCATGTGCACCGGGCCGTGGGCGCGTACGAGATCGTCGACGACACCCGGACCGTGCAGGGCCTGCTCGCCTGGGACCTGGAGGGCATTGCCGTGGCCCGCCCGCCGACCGCCGCGCCCGGCGCCGAACCCGGCCGGACGACGGCCGGGCCCCCCGCCCCGGACATCGTGACGAGCGCCGCGCAGGCCGTCCGCAGGGCCGGCACCCTCAAGCGCGAGGAGTGGACCCGCCGCCCCTACTCCACGGCGCCTCTGGACCGAGCCCTGCGTCTGGTGGTGTCCGTGGCCGCGGACCGGCCCGACAACGCGGCACTCCTCGCCCGTTCGGGTCCGCTGTGGCTGCGCGACGAACGCCTGGACGGCCGCGGTTACGGTGTCTTCTCCGGCCCGAGCGCCTCCGCGAGCCCCGTCGACGACTCGACTCTCACCTACTGGATCGACACCGACGGCAATCTCCGCCGCGTCACGGCGCGGATGTCGCCGGGCCACTACGCGACGGTGGACTTTGTGGCGACGAGGGTGCGGACGGGCGTCCCCGGCGCCCCGTGGATGAAGGGCTGAGGAGACCTTCATCGACTGCGCCGGTCCGGCCGGTCCGGAAAAAGGCCCGGGGCTGCTGGGCCGAACGGGGTGTTACGCGGTCTCGGCCCAGCTGGGGACGGCGGAGCGGGCCGGGGTGACGGCCGGACTGCAGACGAAACCCAGACGGGTGAGGGCGCGGGCGACCTCGACCTCGGTGAAGTCACGGCGGTCCTGCTTGGTGATGACCTCCCCGACCTGCTTGACGGGGTAGGTCTGCGGGCCGATGACCACGGACGCGCTGGTGACGGGTTCGGGCTCGCGGCCCGCCATCGAGTGCTCGACCTCACTCTTGATGAGGTCGAAGGGGAAACGGGCGATCACACAACGCATGGTGTCTCCGCGGGATGAAGTTTCACGGCGCCGGAAGGTGGGCACGGCGGACCGGAAAGTGGGCACAGCGGCCAGAAAATTCGCCGGAAATTCAATCCGGAACGACCGGGAACGGCGGGGGCTGAACCGGGGCCGAACCGGACGGAAGAAAAAAAGCAGGTGGCCGGGGCCCGCACCTCAGGGTGCAGGTCCCGGCCACCTGTAAGCGTCGGCCGACTCAGAAGTCAGGCGTCAGCGGGTCCCGGACTAGGCGGGGACGATGTTCTCCGCCTGCGGGCCCTTCTGGCCCTGCGTGACGTCGAAGGTCACCTTCTGGCCTTCCTGGAGCTCACGGAAGCCCTGGGTGGCGATGTTCGAGTAGTGGGCGAAGACGTCGGCGCCGCCGCCGTCCTGCTCGATGAAGCCGAAGCCCTTTTCCGCGTTGAACCACTTCACGGTGCCAGTAGCCATGTCAAATCTCCTTCGGGGCAAAGCTCGAGGACCCACACTGTGCGGGTCCGCGTCGCCGCAATGATTGCCCCATCCGGAAAAACTTCCGGATAATTCAGAAGCGACCGACCGGTACGGACCGGAAAGTACGCTCCAAGACTTTGGGAACCACAACTGCAACTGATATCGACACTAGCACGTGCGGCTCCCGAAGGGCGGCGCACTATCTCACCCCACCCCGGGGAATAAAAAAACCGCCCGGACGGCGGCTCATTTTCTACCACGGTCATGACAGATATGCGCCCACAGAGCCTCTCCGGGGCGGCCCTGCGAGCAGGGGGCGGTGCGGGCAGGGGCGGGGTGATCGGCCGGGCCGCTCACCCGGACGGCCCGGTACGGCTGGTGGGCCGCGGGGCCCGGTGGTGGCGTGAGAGGGACACTCGCGCGTCCGCCCCCTGGAGGCCCCCGCCATGAAGGTTCCGAACGGTCCGACCGCTCCGAACGGTCCGTACCGTCTGCTCGCCCGCGCCCTGACCGCGGGCGTCCTGGTGTCGGCGTCCGCGTGCTCGTTGCCCGGCGTCATGAGGTCCGCGGACGCGCCGTCCATCGTGCCGCCCGCCACCTCCGCCACTCCCTCCCTCACCGACGCCCAGGCCTCGGCCGCGCTGATCACCCAGGGCGAGCTGGGCGGTCGCTGGTCCGCGACGCAGGGCGGGGCGACCTGGCGGGACGGGCTCCTCAAGACCAGGACGGACGCGCCGGACTGTCAGCGACTGCTCGACGGTCTGTACGCCGAGGATCTGTTGGGCGAGCCGACGGGGGCCCGGGCCGTCGTGGGCCTCGACGAGAGCGGCAACGCGGCGCAACTGCGCTACCAGGTCGCCGCGTACGCCGCTCCTTCGGAGGTGGACGCCAAGCTGGCCTGGTTGCGGACGCTGCCCTCGAAGTGCGCGCAGTTCACGTCCACGGACGTGCGGGGTGGGCGGCTCAACGTGACGGTCGCGCCGACGGTGTTGCCCGGGGTGGGCGATGCGCGGGAGGGGCTGCGGCTGACGATGAGCGGGGCGTCGGCCGCCGACGCCGGTGACGGTTCCGGCGCGGTGCCGATGCTGACGCTGGACTTCGCCGCCGTGCGGGTCGGGGACCGTGCGGTCTCCCTCACCAACGGCGGGCTCGGCGGGGCGGCACAGGACTCCACGCAGCAGGCCGTCCAAGTCGGTACGCAACGACTCCAGGACGTCCTGGCGGGCCGACCCCCCACCACCGCGCCGGCTTCCCCCACCACCGGGCCGGGCGACCCCACCACTGGGCCGGCCACCCCCACCACCCGGCCGGGCCGCCCCCTCACCAGCAGGCCCACCGAACCCCTCACCGAGAGCCCCACCAACACCGACAACAACACCACCGACAGCACCACGGCCGACACCACCGACACCACCGACACGGTTGACACCGCCGACACCGCCGACACCGCCCAGGAGGGCTGACCCCCGGGGCCCGACACCAGGACGGGGCTCCGCCCCGATCCCCGGCCCACCCGAAGTGCCTTGCCCGCGGGCCCGTGGGGGCTGATCGCGCAGTTCCCCGCGCCCCTTGAGGCGGGGCTCCGCCCCGAATACCCCGCCCACCCGAAGTACCCTGCCCGCGGGGGCGGTCAGGCCAGTTGGTCGACCGCGTCCTTCGCCTCCTTGAGGCCCGCGCCCGTGGCCTCCCGGTACGCCTTGATCGCCTGGATCTTCCTGCCGTCGCGGGCGAGCGCGGCGACCTTTTCGAGCTCCGGGTCGGCCTCCGCCAGGCCCAGGTGGTCGAGGATCCGGTCGAGCTTCTTCTCGACGCGGGCGATTCTGCGGTCGTTGCGGCTCAGTCTGCTCTCCAGGCCCGCGTAGGCCGCGAAGACGATCATGGAGAGGACGAAGAAGCCGAGTGTTCCCATGGAGTCAGATCCTAGGGAAGCGCGTCCCCCCGGACTCCCGTTCGGGGCAACAACGGGCACCTACCCGGCCGGTACCGCCACCACGGAAGGCGTTGCGGGCACTGACGGCGTGGGCGTACCGGCGGTCCGACCGGGATCGGACGCGGCGCCGCCGGTGCCGCCCGGCAGGATCGCGCCCTCGGTCGCCGACGGCGGCAGGTCCACCGCCGGGGTCGGGGAGGTCGCGCCCCTGATCTCGATCACCGCGCCCACCGCCAACTTCTTGTACAGCCACTGCGCGTCCGTGCGGCGCAGGCCGATCCAGCCGGTCGTGAGGTCGTAGTTCCCGGGGGCCTTCTCGTCGTTGATGAGGGCTGCGACGAAGTTCTTCGTCCCGTCGGCGGCACGCAGCTCGATCACCCAGGCCACTTTCTCCACGTACTTGCCCGAGAACACGCCCAGCGCCCTGGCGCTGTCCTTCGAGACGACCGTCATCCGTCCGGTGGCCGTGGGGTAGCGGACGGAACCGGAGGAGATCGGCAGCTCGCGGCCCGCGACCGTCAGCACACGCCGCGAGAGGTCGACGGTGGCGACGGGCGCGGCCGGGGAGGGGCTGCTGGGCGGGGCGGTGGGGCTCGAGGCCGGGGAGGGGCGGTCCTCGCGGTCGCCGCCGGTCAGGTTCAGGGCCAGGACCAGGGCCAGGCTGGCGGCGGCGCAGGCACCGGCGACGCTCACGGCGGTCCATCGAAAACGCCGGCGCCTGCGGCGTACGGCCCGCAGCCGGATCTCGGCGCCGGACACCGACGGGGGAGTCTGCCCGTCCTGGGCCAACTCTCTCAGGCCGGAGGCGAGTTCATCGGACACGGTCGTCCTCCCTCTTCCCCTCGTCCGTCGGATTCAGCGAGCGCGCGGAGCCTGGCGAGTCCGGGGAGCCCGCGGACGGTTTCCCCCTGTCCGCGCTCTTCTTGCCCCCGTCGACGGTCTCCCACTCGTCCGCCGTCGACAGCGTCTGCGCCAGCGCCGCCCGGCCCCGGGACAGCCGGGCCTTGACCGTGCCCACGGGGGCACCGGTTTCGGAGGCTACCTGCTCGACACTGAGGTCGCACAGATGGTGCAGGACCAGCGCCCTCCGCTGTGCCTCGGGCAGCGTGCGCAACGCGTCGACCAGCGCGGTGCGCTCGGGGTCGGGGCCCGGCGTGTGCTCGGGCGGCGGGGTGCGGCGGACGAGTTCGAGCCAGCGGCGCGCGCGGCGCCAGCGGCTCACCGCGAGCCGCATCGCCACGGTCCGTATCCACGCCTCCGGCGCCCCTTCGGCGAGGAAATCCCGCCGCCGGTCCCAGGCGCGGACGAACGCCTCCTGGACGACGTCCTGCGCCTCGCCGTGGTCCCCGGTGAACGCGTACAGCTGGCCGGTCAGCCGGGGGAACGCGGCGGCGTAGAACGCGTCGAACTCTTCCTCGGTCATGCCCCCCGTCTCTTCCTCGGTCGTGCCCCCGCCGAAGACTTCGGAATTTCAACTGCCCCGTGCAACCCGGCGGTCCGTGCCGTGCGTACAGGTCCCGTACGCCGCACATCGAAACACACCGCAGGGGGATCAGGATGACCAGGAGAGCCAGGAGCCGTCGTATCGCGGCCGGTTGGACGGCGGCCGCCCTGTGCGCGCTCGCGCTCGCCGGCTGCTCGAAGGGGGCGGTGACGGGAAGCGCGGGCACCGAGGTGGACACGGCGGCGAAGCCGGACACGACGGCCGTCGGCCAGAAGCCCACCACCCGGCCTGTCGAGACCACACCCCTCGCGAAGCTCACGGGCGCGCACATCAACATCGCCGACGGGCAGACCGTGGGCGTCGGCATGCCGATATCCGTGACCTTCGACCACGCGATACCGGCCGGTGAACGGGCCGGGGTGGAGCGGCAGTTGAAGGTCGACGCCGATGTCGAGGGCTCCTGGAGCTGGGTGAAGGACCGCGATCTGCTGGAGGGGCAGCGGGTGGACTTCCGGCCGCGCGCGTACTGGAGCCCGGGCACCAAAGTCACGGTACGGGCGGGCTCGGGCATCACCCGGCACTTCACCGTGGGCCGTTCGCTCGTCGCCACGGTCGATGTGCGCACGCACCTGATGAGAGTCGTCAAGGACGGGCGGACCCGGAACGTGCCCATCACCGCGGGCGCCCCGGGCATGGACACCTGGAACGGCACGATGGTCGTCTCCGACAAGGCGACCAAGGTCTTCATGAACTCGCAGACCGTCGGCTACGGCGACGCCTACGCGGGCTATTACTACTACGCCGTCCACCTCACCACCTCCGGGACCTACCTCCACCAGAACCCGAAGGCCGATACGTACGCCGGGCACCAGAACGTCACCCACGGGTGCGTCGGACTCGCGACGGACGGCACCGCCAAGAAGTTCTACGACGAGGTCATCCCCGGCGACGTCATCACCGTCGTCGGCTCCAAGGACGTGGTGGCCGTGGGCAACGGCTACGGCGACTGGAACGCGGACTGGGCCCAGTGGCGGGCCGGCAGCGCGCTGAAGTGAGCGTGCGGGCGGGAGAGCCGGGTGTTCAGGTCCCGGCTCCCCCGCCCGCTCACACCCCCCACGTACCCGACTCCGAGGGACCGCAGGCCGTGCACCACACCTCCTCCCCCGCATCCTCCGACGCCGCGCCTGCCGGGAAGGGAGAGTTCGCCCCGTACGCCACCGCGGCCTGGCCCCGTCTGGTCCGCACCGCGCACCTGCTCACCGGCGACCTCCACGAGGCCGAGGATCTCGTGCGGACCACACTCGCCCGGGTCCGTGCCCGCTGGCGGCGCATCCCGCGCGACGACGTCGACTTCTACGTACGGCGCTCCCTGGTCAGAACCCACCTCGGCCGGACCCGGAGGAGACGCGCCGCCCGTCTGCTGACGCCGCTCCTGCCCGAGCAGGCGCGCCGGGCCCTACCGGATCCCGCGAGGGCCGCCGGCCGGCGGGACGCGTTCGGCCGGGCGCTGGCGGCGCTGCCCCAGCGGCGGCGGGCCGTGGTGGTGCTGCGCCACTGGGAGGGCCTCGGCGAGGCCGAGATCGCGCAGCTGCTCGGCTGCTCGGCCGGCACGGTCAAGGCGCATGCCCGGCGCGGTCTCGCGGCCCTGCGCGCCCATCCCTCCCTCGCCGCCCGCCTCGCCGCCCCCTCCGCCGCCCCGTCCGTCGCCCCGTCCCCCGCTCGCCGACACCCCGTCTCCGGAGCCCGCTCATGAAACGTCACCGCAAGTTCCCGCGTCCCTCGGCCGAGTCCGAGCGGCTGCGCGAGGTGTTCGCCGAAGCCGCCTACGACGTCACCCCCTCGGCCGTACCGCTGGCCGCCATCGAGCGCGCGGGCCGGCGGCGCGGACGGCGTCGCACGGCCGCGGTGGCGGGGTCCGCGTGCGCGCTGCTCGTGGTCCCGCTGGCCGTGATCGCCCTGCGCGCGGCCGTGACCCCGGGGTCGGGCGACGAACGGGGGACGGCCCCCTCCGGTACGCCCATGGCCACGGTGCGGGTCGTGACCGCCGGCGAACGGGTCGAGGTCGCGCACGGCATCAAGATCTGGCTCACCGAGGACGGCGCGCACTGGTCCTCGGCCGCCGACTCCGGGCCTCTGTTCAGCAGTGTGAAGGACGGCGCCGACAAGCCCGGCGTCACCGTCCAGCAGGAGGGCGCGGGGGACTGGGGGTACTTCCTCTCCGGTGTCTACCGCGGCGGGCGCGAGGCGGCACGGGTCGAGATCGAGACCACCGCGGGCCGGGTCGCGGGCACGGCCCTCACCCTCGCGGGCGGACCGCACTGGGGAGTCTGGTACGCGATGGTGAGCACGCCGAAGTCGGTCGCGCCCGGCAAGCCCGTCGATGTGACCAGGAGAGTCACGGTGTACGACGCGGCGGGCGGGGTGACAGCGAGCACGGGGGGCGGCCGGTGAACGCCGCGGACGTGGACAAGGGCACAGGCGCCGTCGGCACCGGCGTCGCCGGGCCGGCCGATGACCACGGCAGCGGCGGGGGCCCAGGCCGCGGGCCCGGCGGCGGACGCCACGGCGCCGGTGGGCGAGGCCGGCTCATGGCGGGCCTGCGACGCGGGCTCGTCAAGCGGCGGATCCGTATCCGTCGCACCCGCGGGCGCCGGCTGCGCCGCGCGCTCATCGTGCTGCTCGCGCTCCTCGCGAACCTCGTCGGCGCGGCCGTGGTGGCGTACCACCTGACGAAGATCCCCGAGCCGCACCCGGAGACGGCCATGCAGAGCACGGTCTTCGTCGACGACCACGGCGACTACCTGGGCCGGCGCGGCCCCGTGGACCGGCAGGAGATCCCGCTCTCGCAGGTCCCCCGCTATGTGCAGGAGGCGGTGATCGCGGCGGAGAACCGGTCCTTCCGCACGGACACCGGGATCTCCCCGAAGGCGATCGCCCGGGCCGCCTGGTCGACGGTGAGCGGCGGCGGCCGGCAGGGCGGCTCCACGATCACCCAGCAGTACGTGAAGAACGCCCTGCTCAGCCCGCAGCAGTCGCTGTCCCGCAAGGCGCGCGAGGCCTTGATCTCGATCAAGCTGGACCGCACCCGTTCGAAGGACGAGATCCTGCAGGGCTACCTCAACACGGTGTACTTCGGCCGGGGCGCGGCCGGCATCCAGTCCGCCGCCAGGAACTACTTCGGCGTCGACGCCAAGGACCTCACGGTGAGCCAGGGCGCGGCGCTCGCGTCCGTCATCAACATTCCGTCGTACTACGAGAAGGCCGGCTCCGACCCGAAGGTGACGGCCAAGCTGGTGGACCGCTGGGAGTGGGTGCTGGACGCGATGGCGCACAGCGGCGCGATCACGTCCGCGCAGCAGGCGGCGGCCCGTTTCCCGGCCTTCCGTTTCTATCCGCCGGGCGACACGGACGGCCAGCGCCAGTACCTCATCGACGCGGCCGCCTCGGAGGCCGCCGACCGGCTCGGCATCACCGAGGACCAGCTTGCCCGCGGTGGTTACACGGTCCGTACGACCTTCGACCTGACGGCGCAGGACGCGACGGCGGAGCTGGCGGCCGACGGCACCGACAAGAAGACCGGGGAGAAGGCGGCCGAGGCGAAGACGGCCGAGGCGAAGGCAGGTGGAAAGCAGCAGGCCGAGGTGAGAACGGGCGGGGACGTCCGGGTCCACACGGCCGTGGTCGCGCTGGTCCCCGGCGACGGCGCGGTCCGCGTGCTGTACGGCGGCGCGGACTACGCCAGTCAGCCCTTCAACGACGCGCGGGACGGAGCGGTGGAGGCGGGCACCGCGCTCCAGCCGTTCTCCGGCATGAAGCTGCTCGCCCCCCTCACGGACCTCACCCGCACCGCGGCGCCGACCCCGCTCCGGCTCGCCTCCGCGTACGCCACGGCGGCGGCGCACGGCGTCTATGCCACGCCGTACACGGTCGCGAAGATCACCCGCGCGGGCCGCACCCTCTTCGAGGCCCACCCCCGCACCCGTACGGCCATGACACGCGCCGACGCGGGGATGGCCGCCAAGCTCCTGTACGGCCGGCCGGACGCTCCTCCGGCCATCCAGACCGGTGCCGCGGGTCTGCGCACGCTCTGGCAGACGACCTACGACGAACGCCTCACCCTCACCGTCGCCCTCTTCGCGGAACACCCGGCCAAGGGCAAGAAGGCGGCCCTGCCCGCACCCCTCCCGTACACGGCGGGGAACCGTTCACTGTCCGTCTCCGAGGGCGTCTGGTCCAAGATCGTCGGCACCGCCGAAGGCCACGATCCGGCTGCGGAACCAAATCCGGGGCTTCCAACCGGCCAAACAAAGCCCATACTGGCTACACGATGACGAAACCCTCCGCGCCCCGGCGCCACCTGCCCACCAGCCCCTTCGCCGCCCCGGTCGTCCCCGTGGCCAAGGAATTCAGCCTCGGAGACCGGGTCACCCACGACCAGTTCGGCCTGGGCACGATCATCGGTGTCGAAGAGGGCATCGCCATGCTCGTCGACTTCGGCTCCCGCCAGGCCCGCATCCTCAGCCCCTACACCCGGATGGACCGGCTCTGACGCACGTCACGAGCCCACACCTCGCGACCGCGCACCTCACGAACGGCCCACTCCACTAGCCGCTCGCCGCTCGTCGGCAGAGGCTGGACGTATGACCGTCCCGGCGCGTGATGACCTTCCTTTCGACGATCTCACGGACTTCGAGAACGCCGATCGGGGGTTCATCGCGGCGTTGGACCCGCCCGTGATCACCGATGCCGAGACACAGATCGTCTACGACGGGAACGCGTACGCGTTCCTGGACGAGGACTGCCCCGACACCGCACACCCCAGCCTGTGGCGCCAGTCACAGCTGTGCGCACGCCACGGCCTGTACGAGGTCACCGAGGGCGTGTACCAGGTGCGCGGCCTCGATCTCTCGAACATGACCCTCGTCGAGGGCAGACACGGCGTGATCGTGATCGACCCGCTGATCTCGGCGGAGTGCGCCGCTGCCGCGCTGGGGCTCTACCACGAGCACCGGGGTTCACGGCCCGTGACCGGGCTCGTCTACACCCATTCCCATGTCGACCACTTCGGCGGCGCCCGCGGAGTGGTGGCGCACGGCAGCGAGAGCGGGCTGCCCGTCCTCGCACCCGAGGGATTCCTCGAGCACGCGGTCAGCGAGAACGTCTTCGCGGGCAACGCGATGCTGCGCCGGTCCGCGTTCATGTACGGCTCCCGGCTGCCGAGGGCGCCGCGCGGCCAGATCGGCACCGGACTCGGCACCATCACCTCCACCGGCAGCGTCACGCTCATCGCCCCGAACGTGGACATCACCCGGACGGGACAGGAGGAGACCGTCGACGGTGTGCGCTTCGTCTTCCAGCTCACGCCCGGGACCGAGGCGCCCGCCGAGATGAACTTCCTGCTCCCCGAGCAGCGCGCCCTGTGCGTGGCCGAGAACGCCAGCCACACCCTGCACAACGTGCTCACCCTGCGTGGGGCCCCGGTCCGCGACGCGCACGTGTGGGCCCGCTATCTCGACGAGACGATCGACGTGTTCGGTGACACCTACGACGTGGCGTTCGCCTCCCACCACTGGCCGATCTGGGGCCGGGCGAACATCGTCAGGTTCCTCGGCGAACAACGGGACCTGTACGCCTACCTGCACGACCAGACCCTCCGCATGCTCAACCGGGGCCTGACCGGCACCGAGATCGCCGAGGAACTGCTGCTGCCGCCCGCCCTGGAGAAGGCCTGGCACGCCCGCGGCTACTACGGCTCGGTCAGCCACAACGTCAAGGCCGTCTACCAGCGGTACATGGGCTGGTACGACGGCAACCCCGCCCACCTCTGGGAACATCCGCCGGTCGAACTCGGGCGGCGGTACGTGGAGTTGGCGGGCGGCCAGGCGGAGACCCTGGTCAAGGCGCGGGCGTACATCGACTCCGGTGACCTGCGGTTCGCCGCCACCCTCCTCAACCACCTGGTGTTCGCCGACCCGTCGAACAACGCGGCCAAGGACACCCTCGCGGGCGTCTACGAACGGCTCGGGTACGGCGCGGAGAACGGGACCTGGCGCAACGCCTACCTCACGGCCTCCCTGGAACTGCGCGCGGGCACCGCCGACATCCCCGTCGACACCACGAGCCCCGAACTGACGTCCGCGCTGACCGTGAGCATGCTCCTCGACTCGCTCGCCGTCCGTATCGAGGGCCCCCGCGCCTGGAACGAACACCTCACCCTCGACCTCGTCGTCATCGACGAGCAGCGCCGCCACCGCGTGAACCTCCACAACGGCGCCCTCACCCACCGCGCCATGCCGGTCCATCACACCCCGAAGCCCCACGCGGACCTGACCCTGACCCTCACCCGCCCGGAACTGCTCGGGGTCGTGTCGGGCCGGGGCCTCGCGGGCATCGAGTCGGACGGCGACACCACCGTGCTGGCCCGGCTGCTGTCGTACGTCTCCGAGCCGGACAAGGCGTTCCCGATCGTGACGCCGTGAAGCCCCCGGGAGGGCCTGCCGGGGGAAAACCGTTCGACAGGTCCGGCTCCCCCGGATGAGGATCCGCGCTGTGACAGACAACGCTGCAAGAGACAACGCCGAGCGGGCCGCCCGCGTCCTCCCCGCCGGCCCGAAGGCGGTGCGGTTCGTCGAGGTGACGAGCGCGGCCATGACCGCCCTGCTGGACTCCGACCTCGACCGGGCCGGCGCCGAGGTGGAGGCCGAACTCACCGAGTACTTCCTCAGCGACAGCGCACGCTGGCTCTGGCGCTACCGGCTGAACCAGCTGACCACGCGGCCCGAGTGCGCGGGATGGCTGTCCAAGGTCGTGATCGCCGAACCGGAGGGTACGGTCGTCGGCTACGCCGGGTTCCACGGGCCGCCGGACGAGACGGGCATGGTGGAGATCGGCTACTCCGTTGACCCCGCCCACCGCCGCCAGGGCTACGCACGGGCGATCCTGGCCGCGTTGATGCGCCGGGCCGCCGCCGACGCCCGGGTCCGGACCCTGCGCGTGACGATCAGTCCCGACAACGCCGCGTCCCTGGCCACGATCGCCGGGTTCGGCTTCACCGAGGTCGGCGAACAGTGGGACGAGGAGGACGGCCTCGAAACCATCTTCGAGATCCCCGCCTCCGAGATATCCGCCCCCGGGACATCCGTCCGGGAGTCCGCGCCCCACCGCCGCCCTTAGGGGTTCTCCGGCTTCCTCGCCCCCGCCGCCCCTACCCGTCCCAGGGGGCCGCGCCCCGCGAGCGGGTCCGTTACAGCGGGGGCTGGGCCGGGGCCGGGCCCAGGGTGGTGGTGCCGGGGGCCGTGCGGTGGCCGAGGCCCGTGCGGTAGGCGTCGAGGGCCGCTTCCACCCGGCCCGTGCGGCGCAACAGGTCCCCGAGGAGGCGGCACAGGGCGGCGAGATCCCCCGCCGCTCCCGCCCGCTCCAGAAGACTCAGCGCCCGCACGTAGTGCTCCTCGGCGGACTCCGTGTCCCGGGCGTCCTCGGCGATGATGCCGAGCAGGCGGTGCGCGCCGGCCGAGTGCACGGCGCCGCGCTCGGGACTGAGGTCACCGAGCACCTCGTGGAGGAGGATGGCGGCCTCGGCCGACTTCCCGCGCCGGTGCAGTACGTCCGCGAGCTCCACGTTGACCTGGCTCGTGTACAGCGCGGCGCGCTTCGCGGAGAGCATCGTCTGCGCCTCCCGCAACTCGTTCTCCGCCCGCTCCAGTTCACCGTTCTGGGCGTACAAATAGCCGCGCATCCAGTGACAGTTGGCGAGCTCGGTACGGATCTGGAGCTGCCGGTAGAGCTCGGAGGCCTTGGCGAGGGAGGCGTCCGCCTCGGCGACCCGGCCCTCGGCGATCATCGTGCGGGCGACGGAGCGGTGCATCCGGGCGACGAGGGCCGGATCGCCCACCTGGGGCGCCAGGGCGAGCGCGAACTCCGCCGCCTGCGCGGCCCGCGCATGGGCGCCCATGTCCATGTACGGGGCGATGACGCCCGTGTAGAGGAGCAGCAGCGCGTCCGGGTCGTGCATTCCCGTGCGGTTGAGCTCGTCGAGGGTGGACTCGAACAGATAACAGGCGTAGCGGAGTTCACCGGCGAGGTAGTGGGACACGGCCCGGCCGCGCAGGGCGGGCACCCGGTTCGGGAGGGGCGCGTCGCCAAGACGCTGTTCCGAGGCCTCGAAACGTTCCCGCGCGGTCTCCAGGTTCCCGGTCTCCAGGGCGCATTCGCCGAGCCCGAGCAGCGCCGCGGCCTGCTCGGCGACAAGCCCGTGCGCGTCCGCCTCCGCGAGGAGCGCGTCGTACTGCTCCGCCGCGACCTCCGCCTCGCCGGTGGCGAGCGTGCGCTGGGCGTCGGTGAGCCGCAGCCGCAGATCGGTGGCGAGGTGGGCGGGGCGCCCGGTCGCGATCTCCTCGTACGCCACCCCGAGCCGCTCGGCGATGTGCCGCAGCGCGGGATCGGAGGCCCGCACCCGCCCGGCCTCCAGCGTGGAGATGTACGCGGGCGTGTACGCCGGTTCCGCCAACTGTTTCTGCGTCAGCCCGCGTTCCGTACGCAACTGCTGAACCCTGCGCCCGATGACCTCCGGGCCGTCACGCTCCGCCATGGATTAAGCATGCCATTAACCCGACTTACACTCGGCCAAGTTTTGACTATTGTCCAACTCCCCTTGCGCCCCTTGCCCTTTGATGCTTCGAACCCCTACGTTAAGCGGCGGATTAAGCCTGCTTAATACGCCGCTGTTGTTGCGAGGTCGCCATGCTCCGACGTATTTCCGCGCGCTACTTCAGAGGATTCGGTGCGGCCGTCGTCGCCGTCGCCGCCCTGGTCCTGGCAGCGAACGCCGGCCCCGCCCGGGCGGCCGAAGCCACCACCCCGCACCTCCAGCACCTCACGGGCCACGCGCAGGCCCTTCGCTAGACCGGCCGCCGACGGGAACTCCCCCGTCCCGTCGGCGGCCCCTACGCTGGCTCCGTGATCTCGCCTGCCGCACGCATCGCACTGGACCTCACCGCCGACCTCCCGGTTCCCGACCTGGAGGACTTCTACCGCGACCTGCACCAGCACCCGGAGCTGTCGATGCGGGAACACCGGACGGCCGCCGCGCTCGCCGACCGGCTGCGCACGTCCGGGTTCGACACGGTCACCGGCGTCGGCGGCACCGGAGTCGTCGGCGTCCTGCGGAACGGGCCCGGTCCGACCGTGCTGCTGCGCGCCGACATGGACGCGCTGCCGGTGCAGGAGGAGACCGGACTGCCGTACGCCTCCCGGGTGCCCGGCGTGATGCACGCCTGCGGGCACGATCTGCACGTCACCTGGCTGGCGGGCGCGGCCCGGGCACTCGCCGCCGGACGCGACACCTGGTCCGGCACGCTCCTCGTGCTCGGGCAGCCCGCCGAGGAGACCGGCGAGGGCGCCTCGGGGATGATCGCGGACGGACTGTACGAGAGGTTCCCGCGGCCGGACGTCCTGCTCGCCCAGCACGCGGCCCCCGGTCCCGCCGGGCTCTACGCCCACTCGCCCGGCCTGATCATGTCCGCCTCCACCGACGTGGACATCGTCGTGCACGGGCGGGGCGGGCACGGTTCGCGTCCGGAGTCGACCGTCGATCCGGTCGTCACCGCCGCGTACCTCGTGACCCGGCTGCAGACCGTCGTCAGCCGGGAGATCGCGGCGCGCGAGTCGGCCGTGCTGAGCGTGGGACGGATCGAGGCGGGCACCCGGCACAACATCATCCCCGCCGAGGCCCGGATCGCCCTCAACATCCGTACGCAGTCGGACGAGGTCCGTGAGCGGATGATCGCGGCGATCCGGCGGATCGCCGCGGGCGAGTGCCTGGCCGCCGGCTGCCCGCGCGAGCCCGACGTCGTCGTCGTCAACAGCTTCCCGGTCACCGTCAACGACCCGGAGACCGACCGCCGGGTCGCGGCCGTGCACGGCGAGGTCTTCGGCACCGGGACGATCCTCGACCCGGGCCCGGCGATGGGCAGCGAGGACTTCCCCCGGCTCGCGGAGGGGAAGATCCCGTACTCCTACTGGTTCGTGACCAGCACCCCGGCAAAGGTGTGGGACGCGGCCCCGGGGGACGACCTCATGGAGAAGTTCGCGGCCGTGCCCAGCAATCACAGCCCCCAGTTCGCGCCCGACCTGGCGACGCTGGCACCCGGCGTGCGGACACTGGTGTCGGGGGCACTCGCGTACCTCGTCAGCCCGGAAGAGCCTTCCTGAGTTCCTTGTCCAGTTCGGCGGCCAACTCCGCGTCGCCCGGCGGGTCGTCGGTGAACAGCTTGCCCAGCTCGGTGGCGAAGGTCTGGGTGAACGCGCCGTACAAGGGGGTGCGAGGGCGCTGGACGGCGCGCCGGAGCGCGGGGAGCAGGATCGTCCTGGCGTACGCGGGGCGCCCGTGGTCGTCGCGCGGCATGCGGTCGGCGCTCTCGCCGGAGGGGGAGGCCGAGGGGGACGCCGCTCCGGGTGTCCTCGCCACGTCGCAGGTCACGTCGTCGGCCGTGTACGCGGACTCCCGGGTGGCCGCGAACCCCGCGTCGAGCAGACAGCGTTCACTCTCCTTGCTGGTGAGGAACCGTATCAACTCCCTTGCTTTGTCAGCCTGTTGGGACGCTCCGGCCAGCGCCAGGTTCTGGCCGCCGAGCACCGCCCGGCCGGGCAGCGGAGCGACGCCGAGCTGCGCGTCGCTCAGGGACTGGTGCAGGGTGCGGTAGGCGTAGGGCCAGTGACGCAGGAACGCCGTACGCCCGTCCGCGAAGTCGGTGAGCGATTCGCCCTCGTCCGAGCGGACCGCGTCCCCGAGCGTGTACGCGCGCTGGGTGCGGGCGCGCAGCTCCGCGAGGCCGTCCGTCAGCTGCTGGACGGTGGCGGTGTAACGGCCGTCCTCGTCGGTGAGGCCGGCGCCGTCCGTGGCGGACAGGAACGCCTCGATCCCGTTGACCGTGCGGCCCTCGTACGGGCCGAGCTGGGTGGTCCAGCCCTTCTCGTACCCCTTGGGCCGCGACCGGCCCGGCGCCTCGACGGCGTCGATGAGGTCCCGCAGCTGCCGCCAGGTGATCCCCTTGCTCAGGTCGGTGTCCTGGACGTGCGCCTGCTTGAGGTGGTCCCGGCGGTAGTAGAGCAGGCCGACGTCGCTGTTGAAGGGGACGGCGTAGAGTTTTCCGTCCCAACGGGCCGTGCTCGCGACCGACTTGATGACGTCCGCGTCGACCAGGGCGTCCGGCAGCGGGCTGATGAGGTGCGCGGCGGCGAACTCCGGCACCCAGGTGACGTCCAGGTTGACGACGTCGTACTGGGCGCCGCCGGACTGGAGCGCGCCGAGCAGCTGGCTGCGCTGCTGGTCGGCGGAGCCCGGGAGTTCGACCAGGCGGGCGTGGACGCCGCTGTGTTCCCTGTCCTGCTGGGCGTTCCACGCGTCGATGAGCTGCTGGCGGATGCCGCCCTTGCCGGTCACGTC
Organism: Streptomyces sp. NPDC111507; assembly: GCF_055638955.1. Classification (NCBI taxonomy): domain Bacteria; kingdom Bacillati; phylum Actinomycetota; class Actinomycetes; order Kitasatosporales; family Streptomycetaceae; genus Streptomyces; species Streptomyces sp. NPDC111507. Next base: position 108,478 of record NZ_JBVKBU010000009.1, read on the forward strand.
CCGCCCGCTGGCCACGACGATGTCCCCGGAGATGCCGGGAGAGACCGTATCGCCGGGTCCGGCCCGCCCGCCGCCGGTGCAGGCGGTCAGCAGCAGAGCGAGGGCCAGCCCGTATCCGTAGACCCGCCCGTGGCCCCGCCCGGATGTCCGACGCCGTCGCCGCATCACTCGTCCCCCGTTCCGGTGCGCGCGACCTCGTCCCGCAAGCCCGCCACGAGGTCGCCCTTGGTGTCCAGGCAGCGCCCGCCGCTCGCGTCGGAGATCCGCTGGTCGGGCCTGCCCTTGGCGCAGCCGCCGCTGTCGAGGGCCGCCATGACCACCGGGACGCCCTTGGTCCGAGCCGAGGTGAGCAGCTCGTCCAAGTGGCCCTTCGCCGTGAGGTGGTTGTCGTCCTCGTCGTCCGTGAGGAAGACGATCAGCTCGGGGCGGTCGTCGTCCCTGCCCTTCTGGGCCATGGTGTCCAGCGCCGCCTTCAGCGCGCCGTACGGGTCGGCCTCCGCGTCCTTGACCGCGGCCCGGCCGAGGGCCCGCTCGGCGTCGCCGCGCTTGTGGGGTCCGAAGGGCAGCAGTTCGGCGTACGGGCTCCGGCCCGGGGAGGCCACGGACCAGACGCCGTACTCGTCCTGGGTGCCGAGTCCGCCGAGGGACTGCTTGAGGATCCCGGGGGCGCCGCCCGGCCCCTGCCACAGGCCGGCCATCGAGCCGGAGCTGTCCAGCAGGAAGAGCACCCGGCCGGGGCCCTTGGCGTTGCGGTACTGGTTCAGGGCCGTGTCCATCGCCTCGGCGCCCGCGGCGACGGCGGGCCGGCCGGGGTCGGAGATCAGACCGGTGGCCGAGTCGTGGGCGGCGAGGAAGGCGCGGGCGCCGGAAGGGGCGCGGAAGCCGTCCTGCCCGAACACCCCGAGACCGGTGCCCGTGAGCCAGTCGTGGAAGCGCTGTACCGCGTCGTCCCGGGCCGCCTCGTCATGGTCGCCGTCCTTCCAGCGGACACGGACGAAGGTGGGGGTCAGGCCCGGCACGTCGTCGGGGTACTCGGCCATCCGCGGGGTGCGTGTCGTCTGGTCGCAGCCGACCCCGCTCACCATCAGGAACTCCGGTACGAGGGCCGCGGTGCTCCGGTCGGTGTCCGCGTTGTCGGGCAGGGTGCACAGCAGGTCACCGGCAGTGGGCGCGGGCGGTCCGGTCTGGGCCACGCTCCCCTCCGCCCGGCCCACGTCGGCCTTGCCCGGGCCGTAGAGGCCGACCGTGGCCAGCAGCGCGGAGTCGGTGTACTCCGGGTCCGGGCGCCGCACGGAGGCGCTCTTGTCCCGGCGCGCCAGCTTCGCCCGCAGGCCCGCGAGCGAGTCGCCGGTCCGGTCGCGCACCGTGTCCTCGGCGATGCCCTGCGGCAGCGACAGCACCATCGGGGAGTACGCGAACGGCACCGTGTCCGGCACCAGCGTCACGTAGGTCCGCGCCACCCCGAAGGAGCGTGCCCTGGCCGCGGTCGCGAGTGTGCCCGGGATCCAGATGTCCGGCTGGGGCCCGATGTCGCGCTGCGGGTCGGTGTCGTCGCTCACCGGCCGTTGCCAGGGGTCCGACTGGTCGCGCAGGCCCGCCACCACGGCCGCCGAGCCCGCGCCGTACACCGTGATCCCACTGCGCCGACAGCCGCCGCCCGTGGTGTTCGCCGCCGACGTGAGATAAGTGTCGGCCGCCTTGCGGACGGTGGATTCGAGATCGGGGTCCGTGAGCAGCCGCAGTTCCACGGGCGGGCCGCAGGTGGACCGGTCGGAGGCCGCGTTGTCGGCGACGAAGTAGCCGACGAGACCGAGGGCGGCGGCGAGGACGAGGAGGACGACGGCGGCACGGCGGGTCGATCGCCAGCCGAGGGCCTGGCCGGGGGGCCGGTTCGGGGCGGGAGCCGAGGGCCGGAGCGCGCCCGGGCTTACGGCCGCGGACCGTAACCGGGCCGCCGCCGCACGCACCCGGGCCACGAAGGCGCGCCGCCGACGGCGACCGGACGCGGGGAGGCTCGCCGGACCCGCTCCGACGGCCTCCGCCCTGGAGCCGACGGTTCTCCCGGCTCCCGCCCGGATCCCCAGCACCACGTCCACCGGAGGGTTCTCCGTGCGGCTCTGCGGTTCCCATGCTTCGCCGCGTTCGGTCCGGTGGTGGGTGGACATGTAGGCCCTGAGCGCCTCCGCGAGGGCCAGGAAGTGAACCTCGTCGCCCCGTCCCTCCTCGCCCTGCCCCTCGCCCTCCTGATCCTCGATGCCCGACGTCAGCAGTTCCACCAGCCGGGCGGTGAACGGCGTGGGGGTGTCGGCGTCGCCCGCGTCGATGCGGTGGTTGGCCTGCACGCTCATCAGCACCGAGACGCGCCGTCGGACGTCGGGGCGCTCCACGGCCTCCCACACCCGGGCGGCGTTGCCCGCGTTGCAGCAGTCGAGGACGACCACGATGCGCTCCGCGTGGCTGTTGGCGAGGATGCGCAGCACGTTGGTGAACCGGGCCGCGCCCTCGAACCCCGCCGTCTCGCCCCGGACGACCTCGGCGTCGCGCATCTGCAGCCACAGTTCGTCGCCCGCGCTGGGCACGGCGCCGTGTCCGGCGAAGTAGAGCAGGAGCAGCCCCTCGGCGGAGCCGGCGGCCGCGCGCAGGGAGTGGCGGAAGTCGGCCAGCCGTGGTGAGCGCGCGACGGTGATCTCCAGGGGACGGAGGACTCCGCCCCGCTCCAGGGCCCGTACGAGCACGGCGAGGTTGTGGGCGACGGCGGGCAGCTGGCCCGGGACGCCGTCGCGGTGCTTCGGTCGCGTGAACTCGTACTCGGACACACCGACCAGCAGCGCCCGGTTCGCCTTTCCCCGCGGGTCGAAGCGGTCCACCCGGCTACCTCTCGTCGGAACCCAGGGGATCGACACGGGCCTCCGGCGGATCGCCGTTCTCCACGGAGCCGCGGTTGTCGCTCCAGGCCCGTACCGCGCTCTTGACGTGTGCGAGCAGTTCCTTGAAGAGCGTCTCGGCGCCCGCCCCGATCAGTACCAGCACGATGTCCATGCCGACGCCCATGGGCGTGCCGTGCTCATCGGTCCCGGCGCGCTCCTCGATCCTGAGATCGCCCTGTTTGACCAGCTGCTCCAGCGGCCTCTCCCGCTCCAGCCATTTCTTCAGGGCGCCGACATCGCTGTCGCTCGCCGTTCCGTCCAGACGCACGCGGATGGCCCGGGCTGCCACACCGTCCCCCTCAGCAGTCATGACTCACCATCATGGCACCGGAGTTGACGCCGGGGGAGGCTCTCGACAGGGGCGGAACGGCATGCCCACGCATTCCAGGGACCCCTGCGCCTCCTGTTGTCAGTGGCATGACTTAACCTTTGCCCACTCGCCACACACGGCTCACAGGTTCTGCACGGATCGCAGGTCATCCACGGCTCGCGGTCCTACCCGGCCAGGACATCACCCGACCCGTATCCGTGGCGTCCACACTTCGTTCCGGGGGGTTCGAATCAGCGTGCGTATGCGCACTCTTCCCGCCGCCACAGCGCTGGCGGTCCTCTTCAGCTCCGCGGTGCTCGTCGCCGCACCGGTGGCGTCCGCCGACACCACCAGGCCCATCGCGGTCTCGGACGCGGACGACACGGTCGTCGACGGCGTCCATCAGCGGCTCTACTTCAGCGACCGTTACCAGAACCGGATCGTCGTCACCGACAACACCGGCAAGGTCGTCACCTCGCTCACCGGGCTGCCCCAGGTCCGGGACCTCGAACTGAGCCCGGACTCCGGCACGTTGTACGCGGCGGTCCAGGGGGCCGACAAGATCGTCGCCTTCGACACGGCGACGCTCACCCAGACCGCCGAGTACGCCACCGGCGAGAAGACCATCCCGTCCCGGCTCGCCTACGCCGACGGCAAGCTGTGGTTCGGCTACGGCGACCAGTGGGAGTCCGGGCTCGGCGAGGTCGACCTGACCGCCGAGACGCCCACGGTGACCCTCGACCTGGCGGCCGGCCACGACTTCTCCAGCCCGCCCGAGCTCTACGCCGACCCCGACAACCCGGGCACGCTGCTCGCGCTCGACGCGCACATCAGCTCCGCCCCGATCGTCGTCTACGACATCTCCTCCGGCACCCCGGTGATCCGCGTCTCCGCCGAGAAGGGCGGCTTCTACCGCGACGCGGCGCTCACCCCGGACGGCCAGAACGTCGTCGTGGCCGGGCCCGGGAACCGGGCACTCACCGAGTACCGGCTCTCCGACCTGGAGCAGGTGCGCACCTACCCCGTGCGCGACGAACCGGAGACGGTCAGCGTCGCTCCGGACGGCACGGTCGCGGCGACCGTCCTCGACACCGACAACCTCGGCGACACGTATGTCTTCAGCGGCGGCGCCGACAAGCCCGCCAGCGTCCGCAACCTGTCGTCCAGCTGGATGCCGTGGTTCGGGCACTCGATGAACTGGTCGGCCGACGGCGGGAAGCTGTTCGTGCTGACCGGGTCCAACGAGTCCACCGAGTTCCACGCCGTCGACGAGCCCCGCAAGTACGCCGGCACCCTGACGGTCTCCGCGCCCGCCACCGCCACCCGGGCCAAGTCCCTCACCGTCAGCGGCAAGCTCACCTCCGGTCTGGCGCTGCCCGCCGGGACTCCGCTGACCGTCACGCGCACCGACATGGAGTCGCCCGACGGCAAGTCGCTCGGCACCAAGACCCTCGGCTCCGGCGGGACGTTCTCCTTCAAGGACACCCCGCCGGCCGGCGGCAAGGTGAAGTACACGGTGAAGTACGCGGGCGACGTCACCCACACCGCGGCGTCCGCCTCGGACACGGTGGAGGTCTCGCGCGCCACCCCGACGCTGACCCTGAACAACGATCGCAAGGTGTACGCGTACGGCACCGACGTGAAGTTCACGGCGCACCTGGGGTCGACGTACAAGAACCGCACGGTCGAGATCTGGTCCGACCCGTTCGGCTCCGACAAGCCCAACAAGCTGGTGAAGTCCGGCAAGGTGAACTCCTCGGGCAACCTCACCGTGACGCTCGACCTCACGCGCGACGCGAAGGTCACCGCGAAGTTCGCGGGCGACTCGCGCTACAAGTCGAAGTCCGTGAGCAGCACGGTCGGCGCCAAGGTGAAGGTGTCCACGGCGATCAGCGGCCAGTACAAGAAGAAGTCGGTGTACGGCCACACGTACTACTACTTCCACAAGTCCAAGGACCCGCAGTTCACCACGACGATGACGGCGTATCCGCACCGTCAGCAGCGGCTGGAGATGGAGCTCTACTACCAGGGCACCTGGTACGACGCGGGCACCAAGTACTTCAAGCTGAGCTCCACCGGCGTGTCCCGGGTGCAGCTCGGCGGCACCCATGAGACGGGCTACCGGATGCGTGTGCGCTCCTCGTACTACAACGGCACCTCGGGCGACAACGTGAACTCGACGACGCACGGCGACTGGAAGTACTTCATCTTCACCAGCTGATTCACCAGCAGAGCTGATGCCTCGGCGCCGTGACGCGCGAACCCTCCGGTCACGGCGCCCGGTTCAGGGTCGACTGCCCTCCGGGCCCTGAACCCGGGCGTCACACCCGCGTCTGGAGCCTGCTGAGGTGCCGCTGTACGTGGTCGAGTGCGCCCCGTCGGCGTCCGGGCACGCGCAGTCTCAACTCGGCCAGTGCGGAGCCGAGTTCGACGGCCCGTGCGAAGTCGCCGATCTGTCCCCACTGGTGGTGGGCCCGGTCCACGGCCGACTCGACGGCCGGGGCGTCCGCGGGCTGGCCCGCGTCCAGCCGGTGTCCGGCGATCGCCAGCCAGGTGCGGCAGCTGCCGACCGGGTCGCCCGCGAGCATCGCCAGGTCCGCGCGGACCTCCGCCCAGTGCAGGGCCTGTTCGGAGGCGACGCCCCAGGTGCGGGCCGCCTCCTGCTCCCAGCGCGCGGCCAGTGCCGCGGCCTCGTCGTGCCGGCCCGCCTGCGCGGCGGCGGTGATCGCGGCGTGCGGGTCCGGGACCACGGGTATCCGCGCGGGAGCCGCCAGCACGATCCCCGACGGCCCGCTCTCGGCCTCGATCCGGGCCAGCGACTGCTGGTGCAGCAGCGGGAGTTCGGGCCGCCGGCCGCTGCGCAGGATCGTGGCGAGGGCCTTCATGTACGCCGGTGACGCCACCGTGCGCCGGGGCGGCGGCGGGGCGACGCGCCCGTACAGGCCGACCCCCGTGCCCGCGGTGAGGGGGCTCGTCGCGAGGTACTCCCAGGTCTCCGCGTCGGCGTGCAGGTCGACCAGGAGCTCGGTGGTGCCCGGCGCGCGCAGCCGGAGCTCCTCGGTGATCCAGTGCCAGGGGAAGGCCGTGTAGCGGACGGTCGAGGGGGTGGTGCGGGCCAGCGCGAGGTGCGGCAGGCGCTGGCGGCGGTCCAGTTGGAGCTGGCCCGTCACGAACATCGTCAGCGGGCCGGGGGCCGTGGCGGCCGCGCGCAGCCGGGTCAGCACGGCCTGCGGCTCCAAGGGGTCGGCCAGTTCCACCACGTTCGCGGTGTCCGTGCCGGACAGCACCGCGGGGGACACCGCCGCGAGCACGGGGAGCACGGACGCCGCGTCCACCAGACACCCCTTGCCCACCGGTGAGGCCGCGAGGAGCAGCACGGTTCCGGGCATGGTTCCCTCCCTCCCCATCGATCACGTACGCCAGCACCGTAACCGCTGCGCCTGCGAAGGGGGGACGGCAGCCGGGCAAACGCCCGCCTATGACTGGGTTGTGCCCCCGCCCGTGCCCTCCGGGACCACGTTCGGTGACACCACCGGCCTGGAGTCCTCCCGTCGCCGTACCGCGAAGATCGTGGTGTCGTCGGCCAGATGCCCGCCGCAGTGCCGCAGTGTGCCGTCGCGGACGAGTTCGACGAGGTGCTGCGGCTCGACGGTGCGCGGGTCCTCGGTCAGGGCGCGCGTCACCCGGTCGAGGAGCGGGAAGAACGCTCCGTCGGCGTCGCGGGCCTCGGTCACCCCGTCCGTGACGAGGAGCAGGGTCTCGCCGGGTACCAGTACGGCGGTCAGGACGAGCGGCCGGTCGGAGGTCAGGTCGGCGAGGCCCAGCGGGAGTCCGTGGTCCGGCGGCAGGGTGCGTACGCCGTCGGGCGCGACCACGAGGGGCGGATCGTGGCCGAAGTTGACGAACTCGACGGTGTTCCGGGCGTCGTCGGGGAAGCCCACCAGGACGGCGGTGGCGAAGCGGTCGCGGTCGTCGCGGCCGATCGCCGTGCGGTAGCCGACGTGCCGGCGCATCCGCACTTCCAGACGGTCGGCGACCGTCCGCAGGAGGGGTTCGTGGTACGCCGCCTCGCGGAACGTGCCGAGCAGCGCGGCCGCCGACTCCACCGCGCCCAGCCCCTTGCCCTGCACGTCGCCGAGGAGCAGCCGGGTGCCGCGGGGGCCCGGCTGGATGTCGTAGAAGTCCCCGCCGACCCGGGCCTCGCTGTCGGCGGCGAGGTACACGGCCGCGTGGTCGAGTCCGCCCCAGCCCGGCGGCATCGGGCGCAGCACCGTGCGCCGGGTGGTCTCGGCGACGTCCATCATGTGCAGCATGCGCCGTTCGCTGCGGACCCGCACCGCACAGGCCAGGACCGCGAGGACGCCGCCCACGGTGACGAGGATGAAGTCGGGAAGGCCGGTCTGGTACTGGTGCTGCCAGGACGCGTCGATCTCGACGTAGGTGACGACCGCCAGACAGGCGAAGGCCGCCGTGGTCCACACCCCGCAGATCGCCGCCGCGATGGCGGGGACGAGGACGATCCAGGAGATGATCCGGAACTCGCCGGAGGTGTTCCAGTCGGCCAGTCCGATGGCGATGAGCAGGAGCAGCGGCGGCACCCAGGCGACGCTGTGGCCGCGCCGCCGCAGCGTCTTCTGCCGCTGGACGGAGACGTCGCGCTGCTCGGGGGGCACCGGGCCGAGCAGCGGCGACAGGTCTCGGATGCGTCGCAGGGCGCCCACGTCGCCGTACCATCCGTTCCTCGTCAGTACGCCACCGACATCCGGGCGCGCGGGTGGGCGGGCGTCTCCAGCTCGTCGACGAGGGCGATGGCGTAGTCCTCGGCGCTGATCCTGCTGTTGCCGTGGTCGTCGGTGAGCAGCCGGTCACCGCCCAGGCGGAAGGTGCCGGTGCGGGCGCCGGGGGCGATGTCGGCGGCGGGCGAGATGTACGTCCAGTCGAGGTCGTCGACCGTGCGGTAGAAATTGAGGGCGTCGCGGTGGGCGAGCGCCTCCGGGAGCACGGCCGCGGGGAAGCCGGGCTGGTCCGCGACCTCCTGTCCGGGCGCGACCTCCAGACTGCCCGCCCCGCCCACGATCACCAGCCGCCGCACCCCGGCCGCCCGGACGGCCTCCACCAGCGCCGTGTTCAGCGCCAGAAACGGCCCCCGGGGATCCGTCCCGTCTCTCGGCGGTACGCAGGCCGAGACCACCACGTCCGCGCCCGCCACCAGCTCGGTCACCTTCGCCGTGTCCGAGGCGTCCGCGGCGGTCGCCGTGACCCCGGGGACCGGCGACTGCCCGGAGCGGCTCACCGCCAGGACCTGGTGCCCGCGCGCCGATGCCTCCGTTGCGATACGGCTGCCGATCATTCCGGTGGCGCCGAAGAGTACGACCTTCATGGAGTTCAGCGAAACACGCGGCCAAAACCCCCGCATCCCGACTTGCCAGCCACCCGGCCGGGGTGTGACCTGGAAGGCGGGGCGAGGAGAGAGGAGTGCTCCCATGACTCACGTGGCACCAGTCTCGAAGGCGTCAGGGGCACGACACGGAGCGGTGACAGGGCGTACGGCGGGAACGGCGGGCATCGCGGGTTCGACCTGGGCGGCGCGGACGCACCGCGCACCCGATGTCTTCGACGCGCGCACCCACGCCGTCGCGAGGTGGGCGGTGCCCGTCGCCGGCGGGCTGCTCTACGGGTACTGGGCGGCGGCCAACGCGCGCGACGCCGGATCGATCACGGGCTGGAACGTCCTGTTCGGGTTCGTGTGCGCGATCGTGTTCGCGGCCGCCTACATCGGCGTGCGCATGCTGGCGCCGGTGCTGAGGCGTGAACTGCACGCGCTGGTGTGGACCGCGTTCGCGGGCATCGCGTTCGGGTTCCTCTTCAGCACGACCGGTGAGTCCGTGCTGCGCTCCACGTTCATTGGGCTGGGGGCCTCGGTGCTCGTGTTCGCGGCGAGCTTCTACCACTACTACACGCACGAGGACGCGGCGGGCCATCCGGTGAACTGAGGCGGCGGCACGCCGACGCGACGCTACGGCATGGTGCACGAGGCCCCGGCAGGCTGCCGGGGCCTCGTGCACCTCCCTCACTCACCTACCCCCTGGGACCAAGTCCCAGGAGTCTGGGGAAGAGCCGCTACAACCAGGTAACACCCGTTCGGGTGAGCTCTCCACCGGAGCGGCTCGTCGTTTGCACCCATATGGAGTCACACCGCTCGCGCTCTCCGCCCACGCGGCCTTGCCTGGTGAGGTGTCCCCTCGTGTGCGCAGCGCCCTGTCGGCCGTCCTGATCGCCCTCGCCTGCCTGTTCACGCCGCTCGGCGCACTGTCGACCTGGGCGGCGTACGGGATCGGCGACGACGAGCGCTACGCGGCCGCGATGGAGCCGCTCGCCGCCGACACGGACGTACGGGAGGCGATCGCCGCGGCCGTCACGACCGGGATCCTGCGCGAAGTCCACGTGCGGGCACCGCTCCAGGGGCCGGTGAACCACTTCGTACGGGACGCGGTGCGCTCGTTCACGCTGACACCGGCGTTCCACACGGCGTGGCAGGCGGCGAACCGGGCCGCGCACGAGGCGGTGATGCGGGCGCTGCGCAGTGACCGGGAGGAGGCCGTGACGATCGACCTCGCCCCGGTCGCCGAACAGGTCAGGAGTCAACTCGCCGACGCGCACGTGCCGTTGGCGAACCGTATCCACGTCGAGCACACCGAGATCACGGTGTTGCCCTCGGAGGATCTGGCCGAGCTCCGGAAGGGGTTCCACGTGCTTGAAGTCGCCGGATTCTGGCTGCCCGTCTCGGCGGCCGTCCTCGCCGTGACGGGCATCCTCGTCGCGGTGTGCCGCAGACAGGCGGTGCTGGCCACCGGGCTCGGCACGGCGCTGGGCGCCGCGCTGCTCGGCGTCGCGGTCGCCGTCGGCCGCCGGCTCACCCTCGCCGACCTGCCGCCCGATGTGTCCCCCACGGCGGTGGGCGCGGTCTACGACGCCCTCACCGACACCCTGCGCCTGGTCTCCTGGGCGCTGCTCGTCCTCGGCCTCACGGTGGCGCTGACCGCCCTGCTCACGGCCGCGTACGCGCGACGTCGGCGAGCGTCCGCAGAGCCCGGGCCAGCTCCGGCGGAGCCACCGACGCAAGTCCGAGCCTGACGGCGTCCGAAGCGCCCGCCGCGGCGGCCGGGGCGGCGGCGAAGGCCGAACCCGGGGTCACCGCGATCCCGCGCGCCGCTGCCGCCGCCGTGAACGTGTCCGCCCGCCACGGCGCGGGCAGCTCCCACCAGACCTGGTACGCCCGCGGATCGGCCCGCACACGGAACCCGGCGAGGCGCTCGGCGACCAGCCCCTGCCGCAGCTCCGCGTCCGCCCGCTTGGCGGTGACCAGCCGGTCGACCGTGCCGTCCGCCAGCCAGCGCACCGCGGCCTCCAGCGCGAACCGCCCCGCGCTCCAGGCACCGGAGCGCAGCGCCGCCGCCACGTCCTCGACCCGGTCCTCGGGCGCGACGAGAAAGCCGACGGTGAGGCCGGGCGCGACCCGCTTGGAGAGGCCGTCGACGAGGTAGGTGCGCTCGGGGGCGTGCGCGGCGAGGGGGTCCTGGCCGGTGTGGAGGAAGGACCAGATGCGGTCCTCGACGAGCGGGAGGTCCAGGTCGCGTGCGGTGCCGGCCAGGTGCCGGCGGCGCGCGTCCCCCATCGTCACGCCGGTCGGATTGTGCAGGGTGGGCTGGACGTACACGGCGGACAGGGGCGCCGAGCGGTGGGCCGCGGTGACCGCCTCGGGCCGCAGCCCTTCGTCGTCCATGGCCAGCGGGACCAGGGTGACGCCGAGCCGCGTCGCGATCTCCTTGACCAGGGGGTACGTCAGTGCCTCGACGCCGACACGGCCGCCCGGCCGGACGAGGGAGGCGAACGCGGCGGCGATGGCCTGGCGGGCGTTGCCCGCGAAGGCCACCCGGGACGGGGCCGGACGCCAGCCCGGGGTGGCGAGGAGGTCGGCGACGGCCTCGCGGGCGGCGGGCGTACCGGTGGCGGGAGCGGTGCGCAGGGACTCGGTGAGGACGTCGGGGCGCAGCAGCGGGGCGAGGGCGGGCGTGAGCAGCTCCGACTGGCCCGGCACGGACGGGTAGTTGAGCTCCAGATTCACGAGCGGGGCCGGGGATTCGGGGGACGGCTCGGCGAGGGCGCGTCCCGAGGGGACCGGGGCGGCCCGGACGAAGGTGCCGCGCCCGACCTCGCCGACCACCAGTCCGCGCCGCACCAGTTCGGCGTAGACGCGTCCGGCCGTCGATCCGGCGATCCCGCGCCGCCGGGCGAACGCCCGCTGCGGGGGCAGTCGTTCGCCGGGGCTGAGCCGCCCGGCGGCGATGTCGTCGGCGAGCCGGTCGGCGATGCGCCGGTAGTCGTCCACCACGTGAAGTCCCCCTGTTCGCGTTCCGGATCGCGGCACCGGGTCGCACCGCCTGGATCGCACTGCCCGGAGTGCGTCTCCTGGATCGCGTCTCCTGGATTGCACCGAGGGCAAAGATCCTATTGCACCGAGGAGTTGGCCGGACCTAGGGTCGTGACCATGGCACCCTTCCTCGTATACGAGGACAAAGGGGGCGCTGTCGATGCCACGGCGCTCCCTCTCGTCCTGATCCACGGCCACCCCTTCGACCGCACGATGTGGACCCCCCAGATCGTCGCGTTCTCGTCGCGACGGCGAGTGATCGCCCCGGACCTGCGCGGCTACGGCGCGTCTCCTGTGGTCCCCGGCGTCACGCCACTCGCCACCTTCGCCGAGGACATCGCGGCGCTGCTCGACCACCTCGGGGTGGACCGGTTCATCCTCGCCGGACTCTCCATGGGCGGCCAGATCGCGATGGAGTGCTACCGGCTGTTCCCGGAGCGGATCCGGGGGCTGGTGCTGGCCGACACGTTCCCGTCGGCCGAGACCCCGGAGGGCAGGAAGGCGCGCGCCGCGATGGCGGACCGCCTGCTGCGCGAGGGCATGGCCGGCTACGCCGACGAGGTGCTGTACAAGATGGTCGCGCCGTACGCGGACGCCGAGGTCGCGGCGCACGTGCACCGCATGATGACCGCCACGCCGCCCGAGGGCGCGGCGGCGGCCCTGCGGGGACGGGCCGAACGCCCCGACTACCGCGACCTGCTGACCCGCGTCACCGTGCCGGCCCTCGTCGTCGTGGGCGCCGACGACGCGTACACGCCGGTCCCGGACGCGGAGGCGATGCACGCGGCGCTGCCGCACTCGACGCTCAGCGTGATCGCCTCGGCGGCCCATCTGCCGAACCTGGAACGACCGGAGGAGTTCAACGGGGCGCTGGCGGACTTCCTGGACGGACTCGACGCCTGAGCAGACGCCCCGCCCGTCGGTGAGGGAGGATTCGGGCACCCCACGCGAACGAGCGGAAGGCAGGCCGGGACGTTGAGACTGCTGAGACCGCGGTGACCGCCCCGGCGGCCTCCGAGGACCGGCCGACGCGCTCCGGGGGCCGTCGGGCCGCGGCCTGGGCGGCCGGGCTGCTGCTGTCCGGGGTGAGCGCGGTGGTCGGATGCCGGGCCGCCGACAGCGACGGCATCACTCCCGTGCCCCAGCTGCTCGCCTTCCTGCCATGGCTCCTCGCACCCACCGGCCTCGGACTCCTGCTCGCCCTGTTCGCCCGCCGGCGGACCGGCTTGGTGTGGGGGGTGCTGGTGCTGGGCGCGCTCGCCTGGTACATCGAGCCCTACGGCAGGACCAGCGAGCCGACCGGGAGTCCGGTCGCCGAACTGCGGGTGATGACGTCGAACGTGCAGTTCGGAAGGGGTGCCCGCGCGCTCGTCGCCGCCGTCCGACGGCACCGGCCCGACATCGTGTTCGTGGAGGAGTGCGAGTACACCTGCTCCGCCGCGCTCAAGAAGGCCTTCCAGGGCCCGGGAGGCGCCTATCCGTACCGCGTGTCCGTCGAGGGCGCCGGATCCGACGGCTCCGTGATCATCAGCCGGTTCCCGCTCGCGAGGGCGGACGGCGTACGCGGGACGATGGGGATGCCGGGGGCCGTGGCCGACGTACAGGGGCACGCCGTACGGCTCCAGCTCGCGCACCCCATGCCGCCGCTGCCGGGGCAGGTCGGACTGTGGCGGCACGAGCTCGGCGAACTGCGCGACTACGCCGCCGGGGGCAAGGACGGCTCCACCATCCTCGCCGGGGACTTCAACGCCTCCCAGGACCACGCCGCGTTCCGCCGCATCCTCGACACCGGACTGCGCGACAGCGCCCGCCTGGCCGGCTCCCCGCGCACCCTCAGCTGGCCCGAGCGCACCGCCCCCACCCTCGGCGCCCAGATCGACCACGTCCTCGTCTCCCCGGACTTCTCCGCGAACGCGGCCACCTTCCTCGACATCGCCGGCAGCGACCATCGCGCGCTCGTCGTCGATATCACCCTTCACCAGCACACATGAGCCCCAGGATCGGTGGGGCGATGCGGTCAGCCGCTGCGCCAGGAGGTCGCCGCGGCCCACGCCATCGCCTCACCGCACCGACCGGTCCCCACACAGGGGGTGCGGGCCGCCCGTGCAGGGGACGGCCCGCACCTGTGGGGGGTGGGGACTGGCTGTTACGGGTTCGGCCGCCCAGGGCCTGACCGCCGGATCAGGTCGCAGGAAACGGGCGATGCCTCATCGACGCTGGTGAGCCCCGCGTCGCGGCATGATCCGCCGGAAAGGCCCTAGCGGGCGCTGGTCTTGCTCAGGGCCTTGTCCAGCGCCTGCGCGAGACCGTTGGCCCAGAGCTGGTTGACGCGCGAGCGCTCGGTCGCGTTGGGGATCGCGTTGGTGCAGGACGGGCCGGGGCCACCGCCCGACATCAGCTCGCTGCACGGACCGGAGTAGTGATCGGGCAGACCGAGCACATGGCCGGTCTCGTGCGCGGTGATGCGGATCGGGTCGTACTGCTCGCTCTGCGCGTAGTCGAGGAAGACGTACCCGCTGCCGTGGCCGTCCGTGGAGGCATAGGAGCCACGCGAGTCGTTGCCCTCGCGGTAGGTGAAGTCGGCGCTCGACGCCGAACCCGACTGGAGCTTGACGTTCGCGACCGCGCTGTTCCATATCTGGGTGCTGCGGGCTATCTCCGCGCTGAAGGACGGCGCGCGGGAGGCGTTGTAGACGACCGTGACGGCCGCGGCGCTGCTCGGGTTCGCGGCGCGCTTCTCGGCGACGGATCTGATGACCGCCTGGAAGAACGCCTGGTTCGCCGTGGCCTCCGCGGCCGATCCGGAGTAACCGGCATACGGGGCCGACGCGGAGACGGGAGCGGGGGCCGGGGCCGCCGTCGCCGGGACCGCGCCGAACGTGGCGGCCGTGAGGCCCAACCCGACCGCGGCCGAGAGCATGGGCAGGGAGAGTCGCATGATGACTCCTTGTGTGGGGGGTGAAGTCGTCATCGGTGAGTGTCGATGCCTGTGCGTCCGCTGTGATGATGGCAATCGGCGATAGGACAGCCCTATCGGGGCGAGCTGCCCAACACCGTCCCGGTGCGTCCAACTCGCCTGCCTTGCAAGGGGTTTGTGCGTCTGGTGCAACCCACGCCCGCGACTTAGGCTCCGACGGCATGGAGCTTGAGGTCCGGCATCTCCGCGCGCTGTGCGCCATCGCCGACACCGGCAGCCTGCACCGCGCCGCGCGCCTGCTCGGCGTTGCCCAGCCCTCGTTGAGCACCCAGCTGCGGCGGATCGAACAGGAGCTGGGCGGGGAGCTGTTCACCCGCGAACGTACCGGCTGCCGTCCCACCCCGCTCGGCCGGGTCGTGCTCGGCCGGGCCCGCCCGCTGGTGGCCGAAATGCGGTCCCTGGTCGCGGAGGCCCGCGCCGCCGCCGCGGACGACCCCCAACTGCGCATCGGCTCCACCGCGAGCCGTGCCCTCGCGGGCTGGCTGCGCCGACTGCGCGAACGCCGCCATGAACCGGTCCTCCAGATGGACGTGTCCGCGAACGCCCTGCTCAACCTGGTCGCCGAGGGCCGGCTCGACGTGGCGTTCGTGCACGAGGTCGAAGGCTGCCCGCTGCGCATCCCCAGCGGGCTGCGGCTGCGCGTCCTGGTCGAGCGCGAGCCCCAGTTCGTGTCCCTGCCGAACGACCACCCGGCCGCCGCACGCTCCGTCGTACGCCTCTCCGACCTGGCCGAGGACCGCTGGATGATCGACCCGACGGTCGACGGCGAGTGGGACGCGGTGCACCGGATGCTGCGCTCGGCCGGGCTCAACCCCCGTGTCCTGCACGGCGATTACCACACGACGGCGTCCCTGGTGGCGACCGGTGAGGTCATCACGGTCTGCCAGCCGACCCGGCAGTCCGGCCCCGAGACGGTCGTCCGCAGACTGTACGGCGACCCCCTCGGCGTACGCCTGCTGCTCGCCGCCCGCACCGAGACCGAGCTGGACGGCGTCTATCCGGACCTGGCGGAGGCATACCGGGAGACGGCACAGCAGTCCCCGGCATACCGGGAGTGGCTGGAACGCAGCGGTGTGGACAACCCCGTCCCAGCCCTCCCCTAAGACCCGTCAAGGAGACCCGTCAAGACCCGTACGCGGCTTTCGCGACGACTCCCGCGACGACTTCCCGCGGCCTCAGACCCCGATGTCGCAGCCGTCCGTGCGCCACACCGAGACGACCGCCGGGCGCACGATCTTCCCGGGTCCGTCGGGCCAGTTGCTCGCCGGTTTCTCCACCGACGCGCCGTCGATCTCGCCCGGGTGCTGGACCGCGACGAGCACCCGCCGGTCCTGGATGATCGGCCCGCAGGTCTCCGCGCCGGTCGGCACCGTCAGGAACTGCTTCAGCTCACCGCGCCGCTCGCCCTTCGTCGCCACGCCCAGCAGGCCGTCGTGCGATCCGAGCTGGTTGCCGTCCGTGGAGATCCACAGGTTGCCGTGCGGGTCGAAGGCCACGTTGTCCGGGCAGGAGATCGGGCTGACCCTGTCCTTCGGGAAGCCCGCGAAGTAGGTCGCGGGGTCGGCCGGGTCGCCCGCGACGAGGAACAGCGACCAGCCGAAGGTGGTCGCCTCCGCGCGGCCCCGGCGCTCGGTGAGCTCCAGGATGTGCCCGTGCTTGTTGGCATTGCGCGGATTGGCCTCGTCGGCACCCGCGGACCCGGCCTTTCCACGGTTGGTGTTGTTGGTCAGAACGACATAGACCTTGCCGGTGTGCGGGGAGGGCTGGATGTCCTCGGGCCGGTCCATCTTGGTGGCGCCGACCTTGTCACCTGCGAGCCGCGTGAAGACGAGGACCTCCTCGGCCGTCATCCCGTCCACGTGCGAGACGGCTCCGCGGGCGGTCGCGGTGGCCAGCGGAATCCACTCGCCACTGCCGTCGAACTCCCCGTCCGCCGGAAGCTTCCCGCTCCCGTCGATGTCGGCGGCGGGGGAGTCGCCGGTCAGCCGGGCCACGTAGAGCGTCCCCTCGTCGAGGAGGGAGAGGTTGTACTCCCGGACGGAGCGCGAGGAACCGTGCCGCATCCGCTTGCTGCCGACGAACTTGTAGAAGTAGTCGAAACGCTCGTCGTCGCCGGTGTAGACGACGGGCCGCCCGTCGTCCGTCAGCCGCACGGTCGCGGCCTCGTGCTTGAAGCGGCCCAGCGCGGTGTGCTTGCGGGGCGTGGAGGAAGGGTCGTACGGGTCGAACTCGACGACGTATCCGAAGCGGTGCGACTCGTTGGGCTCCTGCGCCACGTCGAACCGCTTGTCGAACCGCTCCCACTTGCGCTCGGTCGCGCCCGTACCGAGCCCGTACCGCTTGTCGGTGCCACGGCTCCCGTTGGCGAAGTACTGGTTGAAGTTCTCCTCGCCGTGCAGCGTGGTGCCCCAGGGGGTGGTGCCGCCGGAGCAGTTGTTGAGCGTGCCGAGCACCTTGCGGCCGGTCGGGTCCGCGGAGGTCTTGAGCAGGTCGGACCCGGCGGCGGGGCCGGTGAGCCGGAACTCGGTGGTGGCGGTGACCCGACGGTTGAGGGCGTGCCGGGTGACGGCGGTGAGCCTGCCGGTCCCGCGGTCCTCCTCGACCACGACGGCGGACAGACCGTGGGCGGCCCACGCCACCTCGACCTGCTCACGGGTGGGGTTCGCGGGGTCGTACCCGCGGAACATCAGCACCTCGTCGGTGTACTCGTGGTTCGCCACGAGCAGCTGCCGTCCGCGCTCGCCGGGCAGCGGGAGGAGAGCGAGGAAGTCGTTGTTGTAACCGAACTGGCCGGCCTGGGCCTTGGCGGTCTGGTGCTCCGGGTCGAAGGCGGGAGCGCCACGCAGGATGGGCTCACCCCAACGGATGACGACATTCTGGCCATATCCACCGGGGACGGTGACGGCGTCGGCGGTGTTCGGCGGGACGGGGCTGAACCGGAGCCCGCGCGCGGCCTTGTCGGCCGTGTGTCCGGCACGGGCCGCGGCACCCCCTTCCACCCCCTGAGCGGCCTGCGCGTCCTGGGCACCTGTGCCGACGACCGCCGCACCCGTCGCCGTGGCGACCGTGACGACGGCCGCGGCCCGCATCATCGAACGGCGGCCTATCGCACCGGCGATGACATCACCGACGTACGCGTTGTCGCTGGTGTTGGGCACCTCGTGGAAGCAGGCGTCACCACAGCGGAACCGACAGGTCAGGGCAGATCGCCCACCGGGATGTGAACCGGGCGTTCCGATCAACGGCAGCAGTCTGCGCATTTTACTCTCCCCTTACGAAACCTTGGTGTGAGCGTGACGCTAGGGGGGTGCGGGTGCAAGCACCCTGCGGCCGGGTGAACAGAGTGTGAACCTCCCGCTCTCGCAGGGGTCTTGATAACGCTCTTGACACCGCTACCTGTCGGTACCCGACCCTGCCCAAGATCGCCGGAGACGGCCGCTAACCTTACGTGTCCGTCCTGGCCAGGGATTGACGGCTTCAACTCATGCGAAGGGTTGCGCACATGGGCATTCTCACTCTCCTGCGGAACGCGTTCGGCCGCTCACGCAAGGGGCGTGACGCCGACGCGGAGACCTCGCCGACGGAGGCTACGGCCCCCACGGTCCCGGCCCCGGCCACCGAGCCGGAGCCCACGCCGGCTCCTGCTCAGGAGGCGGAGCCGAAGATCCCCGCACCTTCGTCGGAGCCGTCCGTGGTGGACGAGCTGGTGTCGGCGGCCTTCGACAACGTCACGGTCCCCAAGCCGGCGGCGCCGGTACTGGAGGAGAAGACGACCGACGAGACGAAGGCGACCGAGGAGGAGAAGGCCGAGGAGGAACCGACTCCGACTGCCGCTTCCGCTTCCGCTTCTACTTCGGCTTCCGCTTCGATTCCGTCTCCGGCTCCGGATCCCGAGCCGGTGGCCACGGCCGAGGTCGAGACCGAGACCGAGGCCACGGCGGAGCCGGTGGCCGAGACCGAGGCCGAGGAGGTCGAGGTTCCGGCCGAGCCCGAGGTCGAGGCAGAGGCTGAGGCCGTGGTGGAGGCGCCCGCGCCCGAGCCGGAACCCGTGGTCGAGTCCGAGCCGGTCGCCGAGACCCCCGAGGCGTCCGCCCCGAAGCCCGAACCCGAGGCCGAACAGGCTCCCGAGCCCGCGGCCGAAGATGCCCTCGCGCCCACCGCCGAGGAGCCCTCGGAACCGGTCGCCGAAGAGACCCCGGAACCGGTCGCCGCGGAGGCCTCCGAGCCCGAGCCGGAATCCGTCACCGAGGAAGCCCCCGCGCCCGCCGCCGAGGACCCCTCCGAGCCGGTCACCGAAGACACCCCGGAACCGATCGCCGCGGAGGCCTCCGAGCCCGTGGCCGAGGAGGCTCCCGCGCCCGCGGCCGAGGAGGTCTCGGAGCCGGTCGCCGAGGAGCCCTCGGAGCCGGTCGCCGAGGAAACCCCCGCCCCGGTCACCGCTGAGATCACCCCCGCCGAACCGGTCGCCGAACCGGTCGCGGAACCGACCACGGAAGCGGTCACCGAACCGGTCGCGGAACCGGTCGCGGCCTCGGTGGACGAGCCGGCGGCCGACTCCGTGGACGTGCCGACGGACGAGCCGGTGCACGACTCGGCGAACGAGCCGGTCGCCGCCGACGGCGATCAGCCCCCGGCAGGGCCACCCGCACCCGACGACGAGAGCGTCACGGGTGGTGCGGGCGGGGAAGACGACGTGGCCGAAGGCGAAGCCGAGGCCGGAACGACCGGCACCCCGGCCACCCCCCTCACCCACGTGAAGACCCACGCCCCCGACCTCGCCACCGCCTACCAGGAAGCAGGAACGGCCCTCGCGAAGAGGGACCTCACCGGCACCCGGGCCAAGGTCTACCTCGTCCTCGACCGCTCCGCGTCCATGCGCGCGTACTACAAGGACGGCTCCGCCCAGGCCCTCGGCGAGCAGGCCCTCGCCCTCGCCGCCCACCTCGACCCCGAGGCCAAGGTCCAGGTCGTCTTCTTCTCCACCGAACTGGACGGCACCGGCGAGCTCACCCTCCCCGAGCACGAGAACAAGATCGACGACCTCCACGCCGGCCTCGGCCGCATGGGCCGTACGAGCTACCACATCGCGGTGGAAGAAGTCGTCACGCACCACCAGAAGTCCGGCACCACCGACCCGGCCCTGGTGATCTTCCAGACGGACGGCGCCCCGGACGCCAAGACCCCCGCCACCCAGTCCCTCACGGACGCGGCGAAGGACCACCCCACCGTGTTCTTCTCGTTCGTCGCGTTCGGTGAGCACGACAACAAGGCCTTCGACTACCTCCGCAAGCTGAAGACCGACAACACGGCCTTCTTCCACGCGGGCCCGACCCCGCGCGAGCTGACCGACGCGGAGGTCTACGAGGGCGTGCTGGAGAACTGGCGCCCGTAACACCCGTAGCACCCATAGGCCCAACAAGAACAAACCGGAGGCCGCCCGTTTCCCACCCCTTGAAAAGGGAAACGGGCGGCCCACCCATGTCGGCTACGATTTCAAGGTTCGCAAGACGACCGACGGTACGACCAGCACCGACGATCGTCACCCCACGTAACGACACGTAACGACTTGGGAGCAGCCGCGATGGCTCGACACCTCATCACCAGCGCCCTTCCGTACATCAACGGGATCAAGCACCTGGGCAACATGGTGGGGTCCATGCTCCCGGCGGACGTGTACTCCCGGTACCTCCGCCAGCGCGGCCACGACGTCCTCTACATCTGCGCGACGGACGAGCACGGCACCCCGGCCGAGCTGGCGGCCAAGGAGCAGGGTCTGCCGGTCGACGTGTTCTGCGCACAGGCGCACGACGCGCAGAAGGCGGTGTACGACGGCTTCGAGCTGGCCTTCGACTACTTCGGCCGCAGCTCAAGCCCGCAGAACCGCGAGATCACCCAGCACTTCGCGCGCCGCCTGAACGAGAACGGCTTCATCGAGGAGCGCGCGATCCGCCAGGTGTACTCCCCGACGGACGGCCGCTTCCTCCCGGACCGCTATGTGGAGGGCACCTGCCCCCACTGCGGCTACGACAAGGCCCGCGGCGACCAGTGCGAGAACTGCACGCGTGTGCTGGACCCGACCGACCTGATCAACCCGCGTTCGGCGATCTCCGGCTCGACGGACCTGGAGGTCCGCGAGACCAAGCACCTCTTCCTCCTCCAGTCGAAGCTCCAGAGCGAGGTCTCGGAGTGGGTGGCGCGCCACGAGCACGAGTGGCCGCAGCTCGCCTCGTCCATCGCCCGCAAGTGGCTGACGGAGGGCCTGCACGACCGGGCGATCACCCGTGACCTGGACTGGGGCGTCCCGGTCCCGGCCGACACCTGGCCGGAGCTGGCGGCGGAGGGCAAGGTCTTCTACGTCTGGTTCGACGCGCCGATCGAGTACATCGGGGCGACGAAGGAGTGGGCGGACCAGGACCCGGAGAACCGCGACTGGAAGTCCTGGTGGTACGAGGCGGACTCCGGCGAGAACCCGGTCCGCTACACGGAGTTCATGGCGAAGGACAACGTCCCCTTCCACACCGTCATGTTCCCGGCCACCGAGCTGGGCGTGCGCGAGCCGTGGAAGAAGGTCGACTACGTCAAGGCCTTCAACTGGCTGACGTACTACGGCGGGAAGTTCTCCACGTCCCAGAAGCGCGGTGTCTTCACCGACCACGCGCTGGACATCCTGCCCGCGGACTACTGGCGTTACTTCCTGATCGCCAACGCCCCCGAGTCGGACGACTCGTCCTTCACCTGGGAGCACTTCACCGCCACGGTGAACAAGGACCTGGCCGACACCCTCGGCAACTTCGTCAACCGCGTCCTGTCCTTCTCCAAGAAGCGCTTCGGCGAGGAGGTCCCGGCGGGCACCGGGGCGGGCGAGGCGGAGGCGAAGCTCGGCGAGGAGATCGCGGGCCTGCTGGCCGAGTACGAGACCCAGATGGAGGCCCTCCAGTTCCGCAAGGCCGCGGCGGCGCTGCGCGCCCTGTGGTCGGCGGGCAACTCCTACCTGGAGGAGAAGGCCCCCTGGCTGGAGATCAAGACCGACCCCGACGGCGCGGCCCTGACCCTGCGCACGGCGATGAACCTGATCCACCTCTACTCGGTGGTCTCGGAGCCCTTCATCCCCGCGTCCTCCCGCGCGATGCGCTCGGCGTTCGCGCTGACGGACGACACGGCGGTGTGGGTTTCGGCGGACGAGGCGAGGTCCCTGTCCGCCGTCCCCGCGGGCACCCCCTTCACGGTTCCCCCGGTCCTGTTCGCCAAGATCACGGACGAGGACCTGGAGTCGTACAAGGAGCGCTTCGGCGGCGCACCGGAGTAGTGACGGCGTAGAGCGGGGCCCGGCACCGAAATGGTGCCGGGCCCCGCTCTTTCCCCGCCCGCCGCACTCCTCTTCGTAGCCCCCTCCGTCTCACTCCTCGGCCGGAAACCGACCCCGCTGGTGACATGCTCTTGACCACCCGTATGGTTTCGCCATGGCAGTCCCTCCGGTCATCCCGATCGCCTACGAGCCGAAGTCCCGCACCGAGAGCATCGGTCGCTACGCGGACGGCCAGTTCCTGGCGTCGATCACCTACGCCTTCCCCGAGGGCTACCGTCCCGACGATGGCTGGGAACAGCACAAACGCCTCTACACGGTGTTGCACACCTTCGACGCCGCGGGCCGCTACCGCGACTCGGAGATCTGGTGCGCGGGCACCTGGGCCGAACAGCAACTGGCGCCGGACGGACCGGACTCGGTGCTGTCCCGGGCCAGGGCCCATCTGGCGAAACTCCTGCGGAGCCTGCCTCGCCGCTCCTACACGGACATCGCGGTCCGTCCCTTCCAACGCACCGTCGACGGCGTCCTGTTCGGCCTGGTGATCAGGGAGGACGAGGAGGAGACCTGGGCCGAGCTCTACCCGGACCGTCTCGCGTTCGCCGAGCCGTGGAACGGCCAGTACGACACCTGAGCCGCGCGGCGGCATCCGAGGACCGGGCGCCCGGAACCTTCCGACCCCGGGCGCCCTTGCCGTCCCCTACGAGGTCAGGACCGCACCGGTGGTGGTGGCCAGCTCGGTCGGCAGGTTCTTCGCGGAGGACTGGATCCCGGCGTTCAGGGTCGGCGTCCAGTTCACCGTCGCCTTCAGCTTCTTCGAGTTCGCGGCGTTGTACGCGGCGACGAGGTCGGTCGAGGTGCCGTTGACGAGGTTGCCGCCGCCGGCGATCGAGCCGGTGCCGTCGCCGCTGAGCAGCTTGGAGATCTTCCCGCCCGCCGGGACCTTCCAGTAGTTGTCCTCGGCGACGACCTGGGCCTTGGCACGGGAGTTGATGCTGTAGAGGGGCACGTACCCGTTGACGGTCGTGGTGTCGAAGTAGTTGTTGTAAATGTGCACCTGGCCGATCCGGGTCAGGGGAGCCCGCTGGACGATCCCCTTCCACACGTTGTGGTGGATGGAGACACGCAGCTTGCCGACGCTGTCGGTGTCGCTGCTGCCGATCAGCATGGTCTTGTCGTGGTTGGTGAACTGATTGCGCTCGACGGTCACCAGGTCCGAGCCCTTGGTGATGTCGAGGTCACCGTCGTGGATCTGGTACTCGCGGCCGTAGTACTTCGGGTTGGCGCTGTCGAAGTGCGACGCGTCGGTGAAGGTGTTGTGGTCGGCCCACACGTGCGTCGCCCCGCGCAGGGTGACGGCGTCGTACTGGGAGTTCCAGTTACCGCTGTCGCCGTCGGTCGGGTCCCACTGCGGGAAGCAGTCCTCGGTGGCGGAGAAGGTCAGATTGCGGATGATGACGTTGTCGACGCTCTGCACCTGCAGACTGCCACCGGTGATCCCGGCCTTGGTGCCCGGCACACCCACGATGGTGGTGTTGGCGGGCACCTTGAAGACGATGTTCTTCGCCTGCTTCTGCTGCGCGGCGTCGCGGGCCTTCTCCTGCGTGCCGGAGGGCAGCTTGGAGCGGCCGTAGGTGGCGGGGTCGTAGGCCTTGAGATACGCGGACAGCGAGTAGCCGGTCCCGGCGGAGTAGTCGGCGCAGGTCAGCTTCTTGCCCGAGTCGTCGGTGTTGGCGTCGATGACGCCCTTGATCTGAATGATCTTGGGCGTGGAGTTGTCGGCCTTGCCCAGCGCCTTCACGAGCTGGGCGCGGGTGCTGACGGTGTAGACGTGCGAGGAGCCGGCCTGCGAGCCGCCGGTCGTCCCGGTTCCGGATGCCGCCCAGCCGTCCTTGGCGGGCAGCACCTGGTGCGCGAGGTCGACCGTACCCGCGTTCGCGTTCATCACGAACGCGACGGCGCCGAGGCCCGCGGCCGTGACGGCGGCGGCGGAGACGATGACGGCGCGACGCTTGCGGAGGGACCTGCGGTGCGAGGGGGATGCCACGGATGAGTCCTTACGTGGTGGTGGAGCACGTGTTGTGGTGCACGAAGCCCCGCTGAACGGTGCTTCTGACTCATCAGTGGCCGCGACGGCCGAAAAGGTTGCCGATCTTCTTTCGACTCATCGGACAGAGGGCGCCGCTACCCGTTCGCGTCACGCGGGGGCAGCTCACCGATGGGACAGACGGGCACCTCGTCCTCCTTGGGGCAGACCCACACCGCCACGCCCTCGACGACGGTCGCACTCAACGGATGCGAGTCCGGATGCGCCGGGCACGGGGGCCACACCGCCGACTCCCCCTCCGCCCACAGCGCTTCCACGGCCCAGTCCTGCACCCCGTCCGCGACCTCGGCAAGCCCCACCCCGTACACACCCTGACCGGAGCCGTCGGGGGCGTAGAGGATGAGCCCCGGGTAGTCGTCCTCGGGCTCACGGACATCGGGCCGCACGGAACACTGGGCCCGAAGGTCCCGCAGCACGGCATCCAGGGCGCGCCCGAACGCGTCGTCGGCCGTCACGACGTACGGTCCGCGCGGAAACGGGTGCGGAGCAACAACGTGCTGTCTCGGTGGGCGAGTTCGACGCAGTCACTACCGTCGCTGCCGCTGGAAAAGGTCGACTTCTGCCACTGGATCACGTGCTACAGCTCCTTCGCCGGACGGTGGACGGAGTCCCGGGAGCGGGAGGGGTCGAGGGACACCGCCTCTACCTTACGAAAGAGCGTTCGCATGGACAGGAGTTGTGCGGCCGCGTCCATGAATGCCGAACCCTGCGGGGTGTCGCGCTGAGCCGTGTCCGGCTCGGGGACCCTGCCGCCCGCATAGAGAAGCTCCGCACTGGCTCCCGCGAAGCCGTCCACGTCGAACGGGATCACTCGTACCGTGACACCGGGAGCCTCCGACCGCTCCAAGACCGCGTCGCGTTGGGCTCGGTCACGCGCCCGGTCGTACTCGGTCCCCAGACCGTTCCGGAGATCACGGACCAGTCGACCGGGGCCCGGCGGCCGGGGCCGGCGGTGCTCTCGGCCATCCTGCGCGTGCTGGAGAAGCACGCTGTCGAGATCTCCGAGGACGTCCGGGAACGCATCACCTCATGCACCGACCTCGACACCCTCACGCTCTGGTTCGACCGGTCCCTGACCGCCACCACGGCCGAGGAACTGTTCACCGAGGATCCTGAGGGCACCGCCGACCGGGCCTGAGCGCCGAATCCCGAGGCCTGGGCCCGATCTTCAGAAGCGCCCGCCGAAGTCCCCCAGGCCTCCGAATCCGCCGGGACCGCCCATCGGGGCACCCCCGTGCGGGCGGCGGAGGCCGTCGAGGAGGGCGTCGGCCAGGATCACCCCGCCGGCTCCGGCCGCGCCGGCGACCAGGGCCGTCTTCCACCAAGGGGCGCTGTACCAACCGCCCGGCATCTGCCGGCCACCCACGACCCCGCCGGGGTAGTAGTACGGCGTCCCGTCACCGGGGCGGGGCGAGGCCGCGTAGGTCCGGCCGTCGATCGTGACGCGGCCGTCCCGGGCGGTGACCGAGCCCGTGCCCAGGTCGGGGAGGGCGGGGCCGGGGTCGACGCCCAGCGACGTGCGGGCGGCGCGGATGTAGTGAAGGCCCTCCAAAGCCGTCTGCGAAGCCATCGCGTACTGCGCGCCGGAGCGAGCCGTGACCAACTGGCCCTGCGCGGCCCGGTGGCGTTCGGCCGCGTCGGTCAGGGCCTGCGCCGCCGCCGCGTTGCCCCGCGCGTCGAGCGTGGACAGGCTCCCACCGAGCCGCTCCACCCACCGGTGGGCCTCCGCCTCCGCGTCGAGGTCGGACACCGCGCCGTACGGCTGCGACAACCGTCGCTGGTAGGCGACCGCGGCCACCGCTCCGACGATCAGCAACACTGCGACCAGCACGACTCCCATGGCTTCCTCCGGCGCTTGCGGTGTTCCGGTACGGCGCGAGGTGACCTCACCCGGCTCTCCCCATCACACGCCCCGCCACTGTGCACCCCCGCCGAACCGCCTGTGCATGCACGGTGAACCTCACCGGACACCGGCGCCGTACGGCCCAAAGGGCCCGGAACCAGTGGAGTTCCGGGCCCGGGTCGAGCGAGCCGGTGGGTCAGCTCGCCGAGGGCGACGCCGACGTGCTCGGCTGCGTGTCCGTGCTGTCGTGCGTCTCGTCCGGGGCCACGCCCATCGTCAGGTGCGCGCGGACTCCCTTCGCGATGTTCTTCTTGTCGTACTTGAGGTACAGGAGGCCGCCCGTGTGGCCGTTCTGGGGGTAGATCGTGTCCTCGGTGAGCGTGGTGCGCGTGGTGGTGTTGGTGGAGTACGGGGAGACCTTCGCCGACGCCAGCACCGACTTCTCGTCGAAGAAGAACTGGCCCGTGTGGCAGGTGTGCCCGCCCTCGTAGCCCGCGTCGGTCCAGGTGCCGTCCACATGCACCTTCGTGTGGATGTGGACGGCGCGGCCCTGGTACCAGCCCGGGAAGATCGTCTTGAAGGTCACATAACCGCGCTTGTCCGTCTTCCAGGTGCCGCGGAGATAGCGCTCGTCGTCGGTCGGCTCGGAGTGGCCGCCACCCGTGCCGCCGGAGGGCCCGCCGGACGGGGGCTCACCCGTGGGCGTGCCCGAGGGGGCGTCGGTCGGGGCGCCGGAGGGCGGGGTGCCGCCGCCACCGCCACCGCCGCTGCCCATCGCCTCGTAGCCGGAGTAGACACCCAGAGCGGTGCAGTGCCAGATGTCGACCGCCGCGTTCTTCACGGGCTTACAGGTGTCAGCGTCGATCACTTTGAGTTCGAGGGTCATCGGAATGCCCTCCTTGCCCTCGGTGATGTTCTGACGGATCTTGTCCGCGTCGATGTAGTAAGGGCCCTCGGTGGTCTCCGAGGTGAGGGTGTAGCACGTCTCCGACGCCGTGGCGGAAGAGGTGGCGGAGGCAGAGGCGTCCGTCGTCTCGCCCGCGAACGCGTTCACGGCGAGTCCGCCGCCCACGCCCACGGCCGCGACAGCCGCGCCACCTGCGACAACGACTTTACGTCGCGTCATGTCCCGCTTGTGCGCCGGTGCTTGTTTCTCAGTCATGTGCACGGACGCTAGGGACCCCGCCTGTCAGCAACATGGGTGCGGACTGTGGTTTTGCGTGGACACGCAAAAGTGGCCCGGAACCGGCGGCGGTTCCGAGCCACTGAGGCAGGGAGGGGTACCTGGAAATGCCCCTGCGAGGACTACTTCGGCTGCGGCTTGCGCACCGAGAGGTGCAGCTCCCGCAGACGGGTCTCGTCCAGCTCCGTCGGCGCGCCCATCATCAGGTCCTGCGCGTTGCCGTTGAGCGGGAACGCGATCGTCTCGCGGATGTTCGGCTCGTCCGCGAGGAGCATGACGATGCGGTCGACGCCCGGGGCGATCCCGCCGTGCGGCGGGGCGCCGAAGCGGAAGGCGCGCAGCATACCGGCGAACTGCTCCTCGACGGTGTCACGGTCGTAGCCCGCGATCTCGAAGGCCTTGAGCATGATCTCGGGCTCGTGGTTGCGGATCGCGCCGGAGGACAGCTCGACGCCGTTGCAGACGATGTCGTACTGCCAGCCCAGGATGTCCAGCGGGTCCTGGGACTCCAGAGCCTCCAGGCCGCCCTGGGGCATCGAGAACGGGTTGTGCGAGAAGTCGATCTTCCCGGTTTCCTCGTCCTTCTCGTACATCGGGAAGTCGACGATCCAGCAGAACCGGAAGACGTTCTCCTCGAAGTTGCCCGAGCGCTTCGCGGCCTCGACCCGCACCGCGCCCATGATCTTCGAGACCTCGTCGAACTCGCCCGCTCCGAAGAACACCGCATGGCCGGGGGCCAGGGAGAGGCGCTTGGTCAGCTCGGCGACGTTGTCCTCGGTGAGGAACTTGGCGATCGGGCCCGTCAGCGAGCCGTCCTCACCCACCCGGACCCAGGCCAGGCCCTTCGCGCCCTGCTCGACCGCGTAGTCACCGAGGCCGTCGAAGAACTTCCGGGTCTGACCGGCGACGTCCGGCACCGGCAGGGCGCGTACGTGCTTGCCGGCGAAGGCCTTGAACTCCGAGCCCTCGAAGATGTCGGTGATGTCGACCAGTTCCAGCTGGGCGCGCAGGTCCGGCTTGTCGGAGCCGTACTTCAGCATCGCCTCGCGGAACGGGATGCGCGGGAAGGGGGAGGTGACATGACGGCCACCGCCGAACTCCTCGAACAGCTCCGTCATCAGCTTCTCGATGGGCTGGAAGACGTCCTCCTGCTCGACGAAGGACATCTCCACGTCGAGCTGGTAGAACTCGCCCGGCGAGCGGTCGGCGCGCGCGTCCTCGTCGCGGAAGCAGGGCGCGATCTGGAAGTAGCGGTCGAAGCCGGAGATCATCAGCAGCTGCTTGAACTGCTGCGGCGCCTGCGGCAGGGCGTAGAACTTGCCCGGGTTCAGACGGGAGGGGACCACGAAGTCGCGCGCGCCCTCGGGGGAGGTGGCGCTGAGGATCGGGGTCGCCATCTCGTTGAAGCCCAGCGCCGTCATCTTGTGACGGATCGCGGAGATCACGGCCGTACGCAGCAGGATGTTGCGGTGCATGCGCTCGCGACGCAGGTCGAGGAAGCGGTACTCCAGACGCCGCTCCTCGTTGACGCCGTCCTCGGCGTTGATCGTGAACGGCAGCGGGGCGGCGGCGCCGAGCAGCTCGACCTCGCTCACCTCGACCTCGATCTCGCCGGTGGGCAGGTCCGGGTTGACGTTCTCCGCGCCACGCGAGACGACCTTGCCGTCGACGCGGACCGTCGACTCCTTGGAGACCTTGTCGAGGGCCTCGTAGGCGGGCGTGCCGGGGCGGGCGACGAGCTGCGTGATGCCGTAGTGATCGCGCAGATCGATGAAGAGGATGCCGCCCAGGTCTCGGCGATTGTGCAGCCAGCCGCTCAGCCGGACGTCGCTGCCGACGTCAGAGGCG
Source organism: Streptomyces sp. NPDC111507 (assembly GCF_055638955.1). Classification (NCBI taxonomy): domain Bacteria; kingdom Bacillati; phylum Actinomycetota; class Actinomycetes; order Kitasatosporales; family Streptomycetaceae; genus Streptomyces; species Streptomyces sp. NPDC111507. The sequence continues at coordinate 137,407 of NZ_JBVKBU010000009.1, forward strand.
CGGAGCTCGCCGCAGGTGTGGGACCTGTACCGATGCATCGTCGTTCATCCAGTCTTCGCAGATCGGGGTCTGTTTCACATGAGCTTGGGTCTGTTTCACGTGAAACTTCCGGGCCGACGCCCGGATCCCCCAAGGGTACCGGCCACCCAAAGATCGCCGCCCCGAATACTCTCGGTGGCACCTTCCGATCACCTCTTCATAGAGTGGGTCAATGCGCACTGGTGAGCCCCTGCCCGCCGTGGGGGACGTACTGGCCGCCCTTGCGACCGGCGTGTGGCGCTGGGACAACGCACACGGGCAGGTCACCATCGACGCCGAGGCCGCCCGGCTCCTCGGGCTGCCCGCGGAACGGACGACGGTCACCGAGGTAGCCATGCGCTCCCGATTCCACCCGGCCGACTGGAACGAGGTCGTCAGCGTCGTACAGCTCGCCGTCGCCGAGGACACACTCGCCGAGGTCCGGCTGCGGATCATGGACGAGCACGGACGCGTGATCCGTACCGTGCGCAGCCGCTCCAGGCCGAGCGTCGACCCCGAGACCGGGGAGTTCGTGCTGTTCGGCACCCTCCAGGAGGTCACCGAGACCTCGGGGGCCACCGCCGCGCGCACCCCGCTCACCGGTGACTGGCGCCGCTCGCGCGAGGCGTTCCTGCTGGACGCGGGGCGGGCGCTGGCCGAGGCGCGGTCCACGGCCGAGGTACTGCGGGTCGCGGCGGGCCTGTCGATGCCGGGGTTCACACCGGACGGGCTGGCCGTCTTCGGCGTGGACGGGGACCGGCTCACCGTCGTCGGCCACCACGGGCAGAAGCCGGGAGACGAGGGCCCCTTCACCCATATGTCCCTGGCCACCGACTACCCGGCCGCGGAGGTGGTCCGCACGGGCCGCGCCGTCTATCTCTCCTCCCCCAAGGACTACAAGGAGCGCTATCCGGTCTCCTGGCCGCTCGCCGAACACTTCGGGCGGGAGTCCTGGGCCTTTCTGCCGCTGACCGTCGCCGGGCGCACGATGGGCGCGTGGATGGCGGCCTTCACCTACCCGGTCAGCTTCACGCCCGACGAACGTTCCGTGCTGACGACCGTGGCCCGGATGCTCGCACAGGCCCTCTCCCGCGCCGTGGCCGCCGAGACGGAGCGGGAGCTCACCGACGGCCTGCAGCGCTCGATGATGCCCACCCTCGGCCCGCAGATGCCGGGCATGGGAGTCGCCGCACGCTACGTCCCCACCGGCGGCGGCCTCCAGGTCGGCGGCGACTGGTACGACGTGATCCCGCTGCCGAGCGGCCGCTTCGCCCTGGTCATCGGGGACGTCCAGGGCCACGACGTGCGCGCCGCCGGGCTGATGGGCCAGCTCCGTATCGCCCTGCGCGCGTACGCCTCCGAGGGCCACCGGCCCGACGCGGTCCTCTCCCGGGCCTCACGGTTTCTGTGCGGGATCACGGACTCGGTGACGTACGGCTCCACCGGCGAGAGCGGCGGCAACACCTCGGACCCGCGCTTCGCGACCTGCCTGTACGTCGAGGTGGACCCGGCGACCGGCATCCTGGACTTCGCCCGTGCGGGGCACCCGGACCCCGCGATACGCATGGCGGACGGGACGGTGCTGATACGGCCCACGGCGGGCGGACTGCCGCTCGGCATCGACCCGGACGCCGACTACCCCACGACCCGGCTCGCCCTGGAGCCCGGCGAGACCATGCTGCTGTGCACCGACGGGCTGATCGAGACCGGCGGCCACGACCTCGACACCGGATGGCGCCGTATCCGCCACATCCTGGAATCCCACGACGGCGGCATGGAGGAGCTCGCCGACGCGCTGGTCCAGGGCGTGCACGGGCCCTCCTCGCACCACACCCCGGGCCCGCTGGCCGACCGGCGCGAGGACGACATAGCCGTGCTGCTGCTGAGCCGGCAGGGCAAGGAGGACGGCGACACGGTCGCGGCCCCGCGCTCACCCTCGGTGCGACGCACCGCGCTGACCGTGGCGCAGGCCGAGCCCGAGCGGATCTCGGGGGCCCGCCAGCAGCTGCGCGAGATGCTGCACGACTGGGCCTCCGACGACCAGCGCGACTCGGCGGTCCTCCTCGTCTCCGAGATGCTCACCAACGTCCTCGTCCACACCGACACCGACGCGCTGCTCGTCGCCGAGGTGACCGGCGGTGCGGACGACCGCCGGATGCGGGTCGAGGTCACCGACGCCAGCGACGACCTGCCGCACCGCCGACATCCGGGCGAACTGGCCTCCTCCGGACGCGGGCTGATGCTCGTGGAATTCCTCGCCGATGCCTGGGGCGTCGACCCACGGGGCGAGGGCAAGAGCATCTGGTTCGAGTTCTACGAGGTGTCTGGCGGGGACGAGGTGTCTGGTGGGGACGGGGAGGCCGGTGGAGACGGGGAGGCCGGTGGGGCCGGCTCGTAGTGGGTCCGTAGCTCCGCGAGGACCCCGAATCCGGCGGCCGTCAACGGTACGGCGAGCAGCATGCCCAGGATGCCCGCGACGGACGCACCCGCCGTGATCGCCAGCATCACCACCGCCGGATGCATCTGCACGGTCCGGCTCTGGATCATCGGCTGCAGCACATGCCCTTCGAGGACCTGCACGGCGAGCACGACCCCGAGCGCCCACAGCGCGATCACGAACCCCCGGTCGGCGAGCGCGACCAGCACGGCCACCGCGCCGGAGAGGAACGCGCCGAGATAGGGGATGAACGCCCCCACGAAGACCAGCGCACCGAGCCCGACCGCGCCCGGGACGCGCAGGATCAGCAGGCCGATCGTGATGCACAGGGCGTCGATCAGGGCGATCACCGTGGTCCCGCGCATGAAGCCCTGGACGGCGTCGAAGGCGCGGCGGCTCATGGCCTCCACCGTGTCCGCGGTGCCGCGTGGCGCCAGCGAGCGCACCAGCCCGGCGGTGCGGTGGGAGTCGCGGAGGAAGAAGAAGACGAGCAGCAGGGCCAGTACGGCCATGGCGATGGACTCGCCCACCACGCTCACGCCGCTGATGACGTTGGACGCGGCCGTCCCGCCGAACTTGGTCAGCAGGTCCTTGGCGTTGGCGGCAAGGTCGTCGAGCGAGGTGCCCGCCGCACCGAAGTGCTGGGCGACGGAGCGCGCGGCCAGCCTGAGGGAGGCGATGATCTGGTCCCCGGTGTCGATGAGCGCGGCGACCACGATGTAGACGGCGCCGCCGACGACCACGACCACCGCGACACAGGTGAGCCCCGCGGCCAGCGACCGGTTGACCCCGACGTGCACCAGCCGCCGGTACATCGGCCCGAGCAGCGCGGTGCCGAGGAGCGCGAGCAGCACGGGCACGATCGCCGTACGGAACTCCCCGCACAGCCGGATCCCGACCCACGCCACACCGGCGACGAGCAGGATCACGGCGCACCAGGCGGCCAGCCGCCGGGCGCCCTCGGGGAGTAGCTGCACGCCTCCACCCGACCACGCGAGGGCCGGGCCGTCCCGCCGGAACGGCCCGGCCGGGTGACACGGCCGGGTGACACGGCGTCAGCGCGAGAGGCCCGCCCGACCACGAAAGGCCCCGTCCGGGGTGGGGACGGGGCCTTTCGTGGTCGGGCGGAGGAAGGCCGGAAGGGGCCGGGAAGGGATTACATCCCGCCCTCGGACATTCCGTGCACCGCCGGAACGGTGCCCAGACGGCCCTTCTGGAAGTCCTCGAAGGCCTGCTGCAGCTCCTCGCGGGTGTTCATCACGAAGGGGCCGTAGTGGGCCATGGGCTCGCGGATCGGCTGTCCGCCGAGCAGGACGACCTCGAGGTCCGGCGTGTTCGCGTCCTGCTTCTCGTCCGCGCGGACGGTCAGCGAGCCGCCCGCGCCGAAGACGGCGGTCTGGCCGGTGTGGACCGGCCGACGGCCCGTACCGACGCTGCCGCGTCCGGCGAGGACGTACGCGAGACCGTTGAAGTCCTCGCGCCACGGGAGGGTCATCTCGGCGCCGGGCGCCAGGGTCGCGTGGACCATGGTGATCGGCGTGTGCGTGATGCCGGGACCCTGGTGGCCGTCGAGCTCACCCGCGATGACGCGCAGCAGCGCGCCGCCGTCGGGGGTGCTCAGCAGCTGGACCGAGCCGCCGCGGATGTCCTGGTACCGGGGGGCCATCATCTTGTCCTTGGCCGGGAGGTTCACCCACAGCTGGAGGCCGTGGAAGAGGCCGCCGGACATGACGAGAGACTCCGGCGGGGCCTCGATGTGCAGGAGGCCGGCGCCCGCCGTCATCCACTGGGTGTCGCCGTTGGTGATGGTGCCGCCACCACCGTTGGAGTCCTGGTGGTCGAAGATGCCGTCGATGATGTACGTCACGGTCTCGAAGCCGCGGTGGGGGTGCCAGGGGGTGCCCTTCGGCTCGCCCGGCGCGTACTCCACCTCGCCCATCTGGTCCATCATGATGAACGGGTCGAGGTGGCGGTAGTTGATTCCGGCGAACGCACGGCGAACCGGGAAACCCTCGCCCTCGAATCCGCTGGGCGCGGTCGTCACGGTGAGCACGGGACGGTCCACGGCGTCGGCCGGCGCGACCACACGGGGCAGGGTCAGCGGGTTCTCGACGGTCACTGCAGGCATGTCGGTACCTCCTTGTGCTTCGAGTTTAGTTGATTGTTGAACTTTCTGCCACCCACAACGACGGACGCCCGGAGGGCATTCCCTCCGGGCGTCCGGACTGTCGTAGGGGAGTGGGCGCTACCCGTACATACGGCGCATGGCGAAGTCCACCATCTGCTCCACAGCCTTCGCGTCGAAGACCATACGGTGCTCCCCCTCCATGTCGAGGACAAAGCCGTAGCCGGTGGGGAGCAGGTCGATCACCTCGGCGCCGGTGATCACGAAGTACTTGGACTCCTTGCCGGCGTACCGGCGCAGCTCCTTGAGCGAGGTGAACATCGGGATGACCGGCTGCTGGGTGTTGTGCAGCGCCAGGAATCCGGGGTTGTCGCCACGTGGGCAGTAGACCTTCGACGTCGCGAAGACCTGCTGGAAGTCCTCCGCGGACATCGATCCCGTGGTGAACGCACGCACCGCGTCCGCCAGCGAGGGCGGGGACGGCTCGGGGTAGAGCGGCGGCTGCTGGCCGTAACCGCCGGGCATCTGCTGCTGCGGCGGGGCGTACTGCTGCTGGGCGCCCGCGTTCTGGTCGTAGCCGTACATGGGTCAAAGAGTAGTCGGCCACATATGGGCCATCAGGGGTTGATTCTTATTACCGACGGGTAGCATCATCGTAGCTACTTGCCAGTACGTGTAACGAGGCTGCGAGTACCTCCACCTCCCCGATCCCTTACGGAGCCGTCGCCATGGGGCACTACAAGTCGAATCTCCGCGACATCGAGTTCAACCTCTTCGAGGTGCTCGGGCGCGACAAGCTGTACGGCACCGGACCGTTCGCGGAGATGGACGTCGACACCGCCAAGAGCGTCCTCGACGAGCTGGCCCGTCTCTCGGAGAACGAGCTGGCGGACTCCTTCGCGGACGCCGACCGCAACCCGCCGGTCTTCGACCCGGAGACCAACACGGCTCCCGTACCGGCATCCTTCAAGAAGTCGTACAAGGCCTTCATGGACTCCGAGTACTGGCGTCTTGGCCTGCCCGAGGAGCTCGGCGGCACCACCTCGCCCCGCTCCCTGATCTGGGCGTACGCGGAGCTGGTGCTCGGCGCCAACCCGGCGGTCTGGATGTACTCCTCCGGCCCCGCCTTCGCGGGCATCCTCTTCGAGGAGGGCACCGAGGTCCAGAAGCACATCGCGAAGATCGCCGTCGACAAGCAGTGGGGCTCCACCATGGTGCTCACCGAGCCGGACGCCGGCTCGGACGTGGGCGCGGGCCGCACCAAGGCGGTCCAGCAGGAGGACGGCTCCTGGCACATCGAGGGCGTGAAGCGCTTCATCACGTCCGGTGAGCACGACATGTCGGAGAACATCCTCCACTACGTGCTCGCCCGTCCCGAGGGCGCCGGCCCCGGCACCAAGGGCCTGTCCCTCTTCCTCGTCCCGAAGTACGAGTTCGACTTCGAGACCGGCGAGCTGGGCGAGCGCAACGGCGCGTACGCGACGAACGTCGAGCACAAGATGGGCCTCAAGGCGTCCAACACCTGCGAGATGACCTTCGGCGACCGCCACCCCGCCAAGGGCTGGCTGATCGGCGACAAGCACGACGGCATCCGCCAGATGTTCCGGATCATCGAGTTCGCCCGCATGATGGTCGGCACGAAGGCGATCTCGACCCTGTCGACGGGTTACCTGAACGCCCTTGAGTACGCCAAGGAGCGCGTCCAGGGTCCCGACCTCGCGAACTTCATGGACAAGACCGCGCCCAAGGTCACCATCACGCACCACCCCGACGTGCGCCGCTCGCTGATGACCCAGAAGGCCTACGCCGAGGGCATGCGCGCCCTGGTGCTGCACACCGCCGCGATCCAGGACGAGATCCAGGTCAAGGAGGCCGCCGGCGAGGACGCCGCCGCCCTGGAGGCCCTCAACGACCTGCTCCTGCCGATCGTGAAGGGCTACGGCTCCGAGAAGGGCTACGAGCAGCTCGCCCAGTCGCTGCAGACCTTCGGCGGCTCCGGCTTCCTGCAGGAGTACCCGATCGAGCAGTACATCCGCGACGCCAAGATCGACACCTTGTACGAGGGCACCACCGCGATCCAGGGCCAGGACTTCTTCTTCCGGAAGATCGTCCGCAACCAGGGCGCGGCGCTGAACTCCCTCGCCGAGGACATCAAGAAGTTCCTGGCGCTCGGCACGGGCGGCGAGGACCTGTCCGCGGCCCGCGAGCAGCTCGCCAAGGCGGCCGTCGAGCTGGAGGCCATCGTCGGCCTCATGCTCACGGACCTGGCGGCCACCGAGCAGGACGTCAAGAACATCTACAAGGTCGGCCTCAACACCACCCGCCTGCTGCTGGCCTCCGGCGACGTGGTCGTCGGCTACCTGCTGCTGCGCGGTGCCGCCGTGGCCACCGAGAAGCTGGAGACGGCCTCGGCGAAGGACAGGCCCTTCTACACCGGCAAGATCGCCGCGGCGAAGTTCTTCGCCGCCAACGTCCTGCCCGGCGTCACCGGCGCCCGCAAGCTCGCCGAGGGCGTGGACCTGGACCTGATGGAGCTGGACGAGGCGGCGTTCTGATCCTCGTGACCTGAGGGCATCGCCGTCGGCGGCCCGTTCCCGGAGCGAATCTCCGGGGGCGGGCCGCCGCCGTACGCGGCCACAAGGGGCTCGCGGCAGCCCGCTCCTCGCCCGGGGAGCGAACCGGAACCTACCCCTCCAGTCAGGTGTCCGTCCTTCACATCCCCCTTACGAGGGGCCGTCCCCATCGCCGGGAGCGGGCCCGCGGGCGTCGTTAAGGTGAACCCATGAGCACAAGCGCCCGCTTCGATCGCGGCCACACCGACGACCTCATGACCTTTCTGGCGGCAAGCCCGACGCCGTACCACGCCGTGGCGAACGCCGCCGAGCGGCTGGAGAAGGCCGGATTCCGTCAGGTCGCCGAGACCGATGCCTGGGAGGGGACGAGCGGCGGCAAGTACGTGCTGCGCGGCGGCGCGATCGTCGCCTGGTACGTGCCCGAGGGTGCCGAGCCGCACACCCCGTTCCGGATCGTGGGCGCGCACACCGACTCCCCCAATCTGCGGGTGAAGCCGCAGCCGGACAGCGGGGCGCACGGCTGGCGCCAGGTCGCCGTGGAGATCTACGGCGGCCCGCTGCTGAACTCCTGGCTCGACCGGGACCTGGGGCTGGCGGGACGGCTGACGCTGAAGGACGGCTCCTCGCGTCTGGTGAACATCGACCGGCCCCTGCTGCGCGTGCCCCAGCTCGCCGTGCACCTCGACCGTTCCGTCTCCACCGACGGCCTCAAGCTCGACAAGCAGCGTCATCTGCAGCCCGTCTGGGGTCTGGGCGACCCCGGCGAGGGTGATCTGATCGCCTTCCTGGAGGAGGAGTCGGGGCTGCCGGCGGGTGCGGTCGCCGGCTGGGACCTGATGACCCACTCCGTCGAGCGGCCCGCGTACCTGGGCCGCGACAAGGAGCTGGTGGCCGGACCGCGCATGGACAACCTGCTGTCCCTGCACGCCGGTACGGCGGCGCTGATCGCGGCGGCGACGGGCGAGGGCTCACCTTCCGACTCCGGTTCCGGCTCCCCCTCCGGTTCGGATTCCGGCTCGGGTTCCGGTTCGGGGCTCTCGTACATCCCCGTCCTCGCGGCCTTCGACCACGAGGAGAACGGCTCGCAGAGCGACACCGGCGCCGACGGTCCGCTGCTCGGCGGCGTGCTGGAACGCTCGGTGTTCGCGCGCGGCGGCTCGTACGAGGACCGGGCGCGCGCCTTCGCGGGCACCATCTGTCTGTCCTCCGACACCGGCCACGCCGTCCACCCCAACTACGCGGAGCGGCACGACCCGACGCACCACCCGCGCGCGGGCGGCGGCCCCATCCTCAAGGTGAACGTCAACAACCGCTACGCCACGGACGGTTCGGGCCGTGCCGTCTTCGCCGCCGCCTGCGCGAAGGCCGGCGTGCCCTTCCAGTCCTTCGTCTCCAACAACTCGATGCCCTGCGGCACCACCATCGGCCCGATCACCGCGGCCCGCCACGGCATCAGGACCGTCGACATCGGCGTGGCCATCCTCTCGATGCACAGCGCCCGCGAACTCTGCGGCGCTGACGACCCGTTCCTGCTGGCCAACGCGCTGGTGGCGTTCCTGGAAGGTTAGTTCCGCGTGCCCGGCGCGCCGCCGGGTACCCGGACCGGGCCTGAGAGAAGCCGAGTTGGTGACAAGGAGGCGACACCCATGAGTCGGTGGGGGTCCCCCCATGCCCTTAAGGCTATGGGGGAGGATGCATCATCCTGATCGCAGCGGGGGCGGTCCTCACATTCGCGACCGACTGGCACATGAAGGGGGTCAACCTCGACCTGGTCGGTCTCATCTTCATGATCGTCGGGCTGATCGGCGTGGTGACGTTCAGCAGCATCGCCAGGAGGCGCCGGGTGGTCATGCCGCCCAGCACCCCGGTGATCGAGGAGGAGCGGCACCACCGGGGCGACTACGGTGTGTAGCCAACGCTACGGAAGTACGCGCAGCCAACGCTGCGGAAGCAGGGGACGGTCAGTCGGCCATGCCCGCCAGCACCAGCGGCAGCCGGTCCGTGCCACCCTCGGTGAGGCGGACCGGCACACCCCAGTCCTGCTGGTGGACATGGCAGGCCGGGTACTCCTTCGCGGGATCGTCGTCGCAGGACGCCGCCATCGCGGAGACATGCAGAACGCCCTCCGTGACGGCCGGGTTCAGCTCCAGGGCACGGAAGAGATCGGTTCCCGCGCCCTCGCCCGTGAGCAGCAGCTCGGGCGGGGTCGAGGACACGAGCAGCCGGGTGGACGGCCCGTAGCGCATGTCCAGCTTCTGGCCCGTCGGGGCCTGGAAGACGACGTCCAGCCGGAGCCCTCCCGGAGCGACCTCGGTCGCCGCGCGCTGGGTGCGGTGGGCCACCGACTCCACCCGCACGGCCTCCTCGGGAAGCCGCAGCCGGGTCAGCCGGTGCCGCGCCGACTCCACGACCACGATGTCGTCCCCGAGGAGAACCGCGTCGCTGGGCTCCCTCAAGTCGGTCGCCAGCGTGGTCACCTCGCCCGTCGCGGGGTCGTAGCGGCGCAGTGCGTGGTTGTACGTGTCGCTGACCGCAACCGAGCCGTTGGGGAGGGCCGTGACACCCAGCGGGTGCTGGAGCAGGGCCTGTTCGGCGGCTCCGTCCCGGTGCCCGAAGTCGAACAGCCCGGTGCCGACGGCGGTGTGCACGGTCCCGTCGAGGTCCACCCAGCGCAGGGCGCTCGTCTCGGAGTCGGCCAGCCAGAGCCGGTCGGCGGTGGCGGCGAGCCCGGAGGGCTGCGCGAACCAGGCCTCGGCCCCCGGCCCGTCCACGAGCCCCTCGTTCGTCGTACCGGCGGCGACCCCGACGGTGGAGCCCTGCGGGTCATACGCCCACAGCTGGTGCACCCCGGCCATGGCGATCCAGACCTTCCCGCCGAACAGCGCCACGTCCCACGGCGAGGACAGGTCCACCTCGCGCGCCGGGCCGGACGTCGGCGAGCCCTGCCACCACTGGCGTCCCGTCCCCGCGAGGGTGCTGACCTCGCCGGTCACGAGGTCGAGGCGGCGCAGCGCGTGGTTCACGGTGTCCGCGACGACGACCGAACCGTCGTCGAGCAGCGCCAGCCCCTGCGGCTCGCTGAACCCGGCCTCCTCGGCCGATCCGTCCACGAACCCCCGCACCCCGGAGCCGATCCGCCGTACGACGCTCTCCCCGTCGCCCTCCAGCTCGACGAGCTGGTGCCGGGTCGTGTCGCTGACCAGGAGGTTCCCGCTCGGCAGGGCGAGGGCCTTGCCGGGGAAGCGGAGCGCCGTGGGCTCGGGCTCGGGTGCCACGTACGGCCCGTCGCCGCGGCGCAGCGTCCCCTTGGCCGCGTGCTCGGCCTCCAGCTCCTCCACCAGGCGGGCGATCGCGTGCGCGTGCCCCTCACCGGCGTGCTGCGCGACCACGTACCCCTCGGGGTCGATCACGACGAGCGTCGGCCAGGCACGCACGGCGTACTGCTTCCAGGTCGCGAGCTCGGGATCGTCGAGCACCGGGTGCTCGACCCCGTACCGCTCCACCGCGTCCACGACCGCCTGGTGCTCGGCCTCGTGCACGAACTTCGGCGAGTGCACCCCGATGATCACCACCGTGTCCCGATGCTTCTCCTCCAGCTCCCGCAGCTCATCCAGGACATGCAGACAGTTGATGCAGCAGAAGGTCCAAAAATCGAGGATGACAATGCGCCCTCGCAGGTCGGCGAGGGTGTACTGCTGGTCTCCCGTGTTCAGCCAGCCGCCCTTGCCGATCAGCTCGGGGGCGCGGACGCGGACGCGGCGGGGGGTGGGTGCCGAGGCGGTGGGCGGGGCGGAGTCGTTCATGAAAACAAGGGTGCCACCCGCCACCGACAGTCAGCCCAGCGCGTGCCCCGTGGTGGCGTCCACGTGGTCCGGGATCTCGTCGTGGCGGTCGCCGACGGTGATGGTTCCGGTGGGCTCGAAGAGCAGGATCGCGGCGCCGGTCGGGGCAGCCGGCCTGTGTTCGGTGCCGCGGGGGACGGTGAAGACGGAGCCCTGGGGGAGGACGACGGTCCGCTCGCCCGCCGTCTCCCGGAGCGCGATGGTCAGCTCGCCCTCCAGGACCAGGAAGAACTCGTCCGTGTGGTCGTGCACGTGCCACACGTGCTCGCCCTCGACCTTGGCGATGCGCACGTCGTAGTCGTTGACGGCGGTGACGATACGGGGGCTCCAGAGGTCGGCGAAGGAGGCGAGGGCGGTGGCGAGGGCGACGGGCTCACCGCCGCTGTTCGAGGAGGTGGTACGAGTGCTGCTCGAAGAGGACATGCGGTCATCCTCGGCGGTGGTGCGGCAAGAGCACGAGTGCTAGAAATCGCATATGGCGCAAGAATCCTCTCACCGTGTCGTGCTGATCGTCGACGAGAACTCGAACCCGTTCGAGATGAGCTGTGCCATCGAGGTCTTCGGACTGCCCCGGCCCGAACTGGGGCGGGAGTTGTACGACTTCCGGCTCTGCGCCGCCGGGCCGCTCACGCGGATGCGCGACGGCTTCTTCACGCTGACCGGTGTCGCCGGTCTTGAGGCGGCCGAGGAGGCGGACACGCTGATCGTGCCGAACCGGCCGGACACCGAGGCCCCGCGCTCACCCCGTGTGCTGGATGTCGTGCGCCGGGCGCACGCGCGCGGCGCACGGCTACTCGGCTTCTGCTCGGGCGCGTTCACGATCGCGGAGGCCGGGCTGCTGGACGGGCGGCGGGCTGCCTGCCACTGGATGTGGGCGGACTCCTTCCGGGCGCGTTTCCCGGCGGTGCGCCTGGAGCCGGACGTCCTCTTCGTGGACGACGGCGACATCCTCACGGCGTCCGGCAGCGCCTCGGCGCTCGACCTGGGGCTGCACGTCGTGCGCCGGGACCACGGCGCCGAGATCGCCAACGCGGTCAGCCGACGGCTCGTGTTCGCGGCGCACCGGGACGGAGGTCAGCGGCAGTTCGTGGAGCGGCCGGTGCCCGACGTGCCGGACGAGTCGCTCGGTCCGCTGCTCGCGTGGGCGCAGGAACGGCTGGGCGAGCCGCTCACGGTGGCGGACCTCGCGGCCCACGCGGCCGTCTCCCCCGCCACGCTCCACCGCCGTTTCCGAACCCAGTTGGGCACCACGCCACTGGCCTGGCTCACCAGGGAACGCGTCGCCGTCGCGTGCCGGTTGATCGAGCGGGGAGAGGAGCGGCTGGACGTCGTGGCCGAGCGGAGCGGCCTGGGCACGGCGGCCAACCTACGGGCACGGCTCCGGCGGGAGACCGGGCTGAGCCCGTCGGCGTACCGGCGGCGGTTCGGGCCGGCCCCCGGAGAAGCGGTGATCCCCGGCTCCTTCGCGAGGTAGGAGCCGGGCGCGGGTTTTCGGGCCTCAGGAGGACGGAGCGGGACCGGGCTGTGAAGTGGCCTGGGATCCGGCCTGCTCGCCCCAGGCCTCGGACGCCGCCTTCGGAGGGGTGAAGGCGTGATGATCTTGCGGATAGCGGGAACCGGTGACGGTATGAGATTCCTCGTACGCGACCGGCTCCTCGGCTTCGGTGACGACTACTGGATCGAGGACGACCACGGCAACAAGGTGTTCCTCGTCGACGGCAAGGCGATGCGACTGCGGGACACCTTCGAGCTGAAGGACACCCGCGGGCGTGTCCTCATCGACATCCACCAGAAGATGTTCGCCCTGCGGGACACGATGGTGATCGGGCGAGAGGGGGAACCGCTGGCGACGATCAGACGCAAGCGGCTGTCCCTGCTCCGCAACCACTACCGGGTGTCCCTGGTGGACGGTACGGAACTCGACGTCAGCGGCAAGATCCTCGACCGCGAGTTCGCCGTCGAGTACGAGGGTGAGCTGCTGGCGGTGATCTCACGCCGTTGGCTGCACGTACGGGAGACGTACGGCGTCGACGTCGTCCGCGAGGACGCGGACCCCGCGCTGCTGATCGCGGTGGCGGTGTGTGTGATCCACCTGGCGGAGAAGGAGCGGGGCGAGGACTGACTCGACGGACCGAGGCGAGGAGGGGCCGGAGGAGAGGAGCGGCCGGAAGACCGGGAAAGAAGGACCGGCTCAGCGGCGCGGTGCCGGCAGTCCCAGCATCCGGTCCTTCAGCGCCGGGAACTGCTCCCGCGTGGTCGCGACCTTCCCGGGGTCGAAGTCCACCGTGAGCACCTGCTCCCCGGCCCCGGCCTCCGCCAGGACCTCCCCCCACGGATCGACCACGATCGAGTGACCGGCCTGGGGAACGCCCGCGTGTGTGCCGGCCGTTCCACAGGCAAGGACGAACGCCTGGTTCTCGACCGCGCGGGCCTGGGCGAGCAGCGTCCAGTGGGAGCGGCGCCGCTCGGGCCAGCCGGCCGAGAGGACGAGGGTCTCGGCGCCGGCGTCGACGAGCCCGCGGAAGAGCTCGGGGAAGCGGAGGTCGTAGCAGGTGGCGATGCCGAGGGTGGTCTCCGGCAGACGGACCGTCACCAGTTCGGCGCCCGCGCCCATCATGACGGCCTCGCCCTTGTCGAAGCCGAAGCGGTGGATCTTGCGGTAGGCGGCGGCCAGGTCGCCGGAGGGGGTGAAGACGAGAGAGGTGTTGTAGAGCGTGCCGTCGGCGTCCCGCTCGGGGATCGACCCGGCGTGCAGCCAGGTGCCCGCGTCGCTCGCCGCCTTCGCCATGACCTCGAACGTCGGCCCTTCGAGGGACTCTGCCTCCGTACCGAACGCCTCGTAGGCGAACGCGCCGGTGGTCCACAGTTCCGGCAGCACGATCAGATCGACTCCGGCTTGTTCTCGTACCAGAGCCGCCACACGCCGCCGACGCGAATCGACCGATTCGCCGTCGTTTACGTCGATCTGGAGGAGAGAGGCGCGCACACTACCACCGTCCTGGCATTCGAGCCGTCCATACAGGCCTACGATCGTCACACGAAAGCACTGCCGGGGTGCCTCACAGCAGCGTAACTTAGCGTCCCAAGACACCCGCTGCCTGTGCACTGCCCGCGTCCAACCGCCCGAGGGGTCCCGTTCCGTGAGTCTGCATCCCAGCCTTCAGTCCTACGCCGACGCCTGGACCCACTCCGTCGATGCGATATCCGAGTTGGTGTCGCCGCTGGTGGAAGGCGAGTGGAACCGGCGCACGCCCTGCCCCGGCTGGTCGGTGCGGGATCTCGTCTCGCATGTCATCGGGCTCGACTGCGAGATGCTGGGCGATCCGCGGCCGATCCACACGCTCCCCCGCGACCTGTTCCATGTGACGAACGAGCACCAGCGGTACATGGAGATGCAGGTCGACGTGCGCCGCCACCACACGGCGCCGGAGATGACCTCCGAGCTGGAGTACACGATCATCCGCCGCAACCGTCAGCTGCGGAACGAGTCGCGGCAGCCGGACGCCAAGGTGCGTGGACCGCTCGGGACCGAGATCACCCTTGAACAGGCGATGCGCAGGCGTGCGTTCGACGTATGGGTGCACGAACAGGACCTGCGGGTGGCCCTCGGGGCGCCCGGCAACCTCGACTCTCCCGGTGCGCACATCGTCCGCGACGAGCTCCTCGGGGCCCTGCCGAAGGTCGTCGCCAAGGACGCGGGGGCGCCCGCGAACTCGGCGGTCGTCTTCGACATCCACGGGCCGCTGGAGTTCCTGCGGACGGTGCGGGTCGATGCGGACGGGCGCGGCTCGATAGACGGCGCCCCCTCTCTCGGCCCGGCCGCCACCCTGACCCTCGACTGGGAGACGTACTTCCGTCTCGCCTGCGGCCGCGTCACGGCCGACGCCGTCTCCGACCGCATCAAGACGGAGGGCGACCCGGAACTGACCGCGGCCATCCTGAGGAACTTCACGGTCACGCCGTAGCGCGAGGTTCTCGGACCGCGGGTGGGCGGGGGCTGCTGGTCAGGCAGTTCCCCGCGCTCCTGAAGGGGCGCTACGCGGGGACGTGTACCGTCTCCACGCGGCTGGCCACCAGCCGCTCACGCTCCCTGCGCGCCGCCTGCTTCCGCAACCGGAAGACCTGGCTCAGCCCCAGCGCCTGAAGAACGAACACGGCGGAGAAGGCGACGCGATAGTTGTCCCCGGTCGCGTCCAGCAGCACGCCGATCGCGAACAACGTCGTCATGGAGGCGACGAAACCGCCCATGTTGGTGATCCCGGACGCGGTGCCCTGCCGCTCCGGTGGATTCGCGGGCCGCGCGAAGTCGAACCCGATCATGGAAGCCGGCCCACACGCCCCGAGCACCGCGCACAGCACGACCAGCAGCCACATGGGATCCCGGTCACCGGGATACGCCAGCGCACTCGCCCAGACCACCGCCGTCGCCGTCACCGTCCCGAGCGCCAGCGGAAGCCGCGCCGCGTGATGCCGGGCGACGATCTGCCCGTAGACGAGACCCACGAACATGTTGGACAGCACCACGAGGGTGAGCAGTTCACCGGCCGTCGCCCGCGACAGCCCCTGCGCCTGGACCAGGAACGGCATGCCCCACAGGAGCAGGAAGACCATCGCCGGGAACTGAGTCGTGAAGTGCACCCACATCCCCAGTCGCGTACCGGGCTCCCGCCACGACGCCGCGATCTGCCGCCGCACATACGCGGCCCCCTGGTGCGGGAACGGTTCCGGCTCGTGCCCCTCGGGGTGGTCCTTCAGGAAGAGAAGGAGGAGTACGAGGACGACCACTCCGGCGAACGCGCTGCCCGCGAACGCCGTCGTCCATCCCACCCCGTGCAGCAGCCGCGCGATGACGAGGGTGGAGACCAGGTTGCCCGCCATGCCCACAAGACCGGCGAGCTGCGCGACCAACGGCCCCCGCCGCGCCGGGAACCACCGCGTGCCCAGCCGCAGCACGCTGATGAACGTCATCGCGTCCCCGCAGCCCAGCAGCGCGCGCGAGGCCAGCGCCATCCCGTACGTGGAGGAGAACGCGAAGCCCAACTGGCCCGCGGTGAAGAGCAGGACGCCGATGGTCAGCACCTTCTTGGTGCCGAGTCCGTCGACCAGCAGTCCGACGGGTATCTGCATGCCCGCGTAGACAAGGAGTTGCAGGATCGAGAAGGTGGAGAGGGCGGAGGCGTTCACATGGAAGCGGTCCGCGGCGTCGAGCCCGGCCACTCCCAGCGAGGTACGGAAGATGACGGCGACGAAGTAGACGGAGACGCCGATGCCCCAGACGCCGATCGCGCGGCGGCCGCCGGGCGGGTCTCCGGGGAGCGAGACGGCCGAGTGGGAGCTCATCGGACCTCTCCCCGCGCCAGGTTCGAGAACCAGCTGACGTGACCGTGGACGATGTCGACCGCCGCCTCCGCGTCGCCGGACCGCAGTGCTTCGAGGATCGCCTCGTGCTCGGTGAGCGTCTTGGTGATGCGGTCGGGGTGCGCGTGCATGACGGCGACGCCCATCCGCAACTGCCGGTCGCGCAACTGGTCGTAGAGCCGGGAGAGGATTTCGTTGCCGCCGCTGCGGACGATCTCGGCGTGGAAGCAGCGGTCGGTGACGGCGGCGCCGGCCAGGTCTCCCGCGGCGGCCTGCTCCTTCTGTTGCGCGAGGAGTTCCTCCAGGCGCGCGATGAGATGCGGCGACGCGGGTACGGCCTTGCGGACCGAGTGTTCCTCCACGAGTTGCCGTGTCTCGACCACGTCCGCGATCTCCTGCGCGGAGACGGGCAGGACGAGCGCGCCCTTCTTCGGGTAGAGCTTGATCAGGCCCTCGACCTCGAGCCGGAGCAACGCCTCGCGCACCGGCGTGCGCGAGACCCCCACGGCCTCGGCGAGCTCGCCCTCGGTGAGCAGCGTCCCACCCTCGTAACGGCGTTCCAGGACGCCCCGCTTGACGTGGGAGTAGACGCGGTCGGCGGCGGGGGGTTGCTTGGTGGCGGGCGGAGCGGACACGGACGGCGCGGCAGGCATGCGCACATCATAGATACAACACGTACACATGGTCGTGCGTCGTCCAGGATGCGGACCGATAGCCTTCACGCGGTCAACGCCCGCCCCTCGGCGTAACCCACGTCACACAATTCCAGCCCATCTTCCGTGCATCCCTTTGGGTCCCTCACGAGTCCGTACGTAAGACGGCACTGCCATGTGCCGTTCTCCCAGGGGCATTTCGCGCATTCGGAGCGTTCATTTTGATTACCGGCATTAAGGGCACGCGTTTCCGCCGAGCCGCCGCTGTCACCGTTACCACCGGCGCCGTACTGGCGGCCGGAGCCTTCGGGGCCGCCCCCGCAGGGGCCGTCACGACGCCCACCATCGCCGCCGCCGGCGGCTACGTGATGAACAACGGCACGGCCAAGACCTTGTACACCAAGGCTGCGGACACCAAGCGTTCCACCGGTTCCACCACCAAGATCATGACCGCCAAGGTCGTGCTCGCGCAGCCGAACCTCAACCTCGACGCCAAGGTCACGATCCAGAAGGCGTACAGCGACTACATCGTCGCCAACACCGCGTCCTCCGCCCACCTGATCGTCGGTGACAAGGTCACCGTCCGTCAGCTCCTCTACGGTCTGATGCTCCCGTCCGGCTGTGACGCCGCCTACGCGCTCGCCGACAAGTTCGGCTCGGGCTCCACCCGTGCCGCCCGTGTGAAGTCGTTCATCGGCAAGATGAACAGCACGGCGAGGAGCCTCGGCATGACGAACACGAAGTTCGACTCGTTCGACGGCATCGGCAACGGCAGCAACTACTCGACGCCGCGCGACCTGACGAAGCTCGCCAGCAGCGCGATGAAGAGCACCACGTTCCGCACGGTCGTGAAGACCAAGTCGTACACGGCCAAGACCGTCACGAAGACCGGCAGCACCCGCACCATGGCGGCGTGGACCAACACGAACACGCTGCTCAGCAGCTACAGCGGCACCATCGGCGTGAAGACCGGCTCCGGCCCCGAGGCCAAGTACTGCCTCGTCTTCGCGGCCACCCGCAACGGCAAGACGATCATCGGCACGGTCCTCGCGTCGACCTCGATCACCCAGCGCGCCACGGACGCCACCAAGCTCCTGAACTACGGCTTCGCCAAGTAGTTCCCGGACAGAGCAGTTCCCGGGCACCACAGCCGAAGGGGGCCCGTCGCCGAACGCGACGGGCCCCCTTCGTCATGCCGCGCGCCGACTACGCGCCGGCGCTCACGCCCAGGTGATCAGCCGCTTCGGCTGTTCCAGGATCGCCGCCACGTCGGCCAGCACCTTGGAGCCCAGTTCGCCGTCGACCAGGCGGTGGTCGAAGCTCAGCGCGAGCGTCGTCACCTGGCGGGGCTTGACCTTGCCCTTGTGTACCCAGGGCTGGAGCTTGATCGCGCCGATCGCGAGGATCGCCGACTCGCCGGGGTTGAGGATCGGCGTGCCGGTGTCGACGCCGAAGACGCCGACGTTCGTGATCGTGACCGTGCCGCCCTGCATCGCGGCGGGTGAGGTCTTGCCCTCACGGGCCGTAGCCACCAGCTCGCCCAGGGACCCGGCGAGTTGAGGGAGCGTCTTGGTGTGGGCGTCCTTGATGTTCGGGACGATCAGACCACGCGGGGTGGCGGCGGCGATGCCCAGGTTCACGTAGTGCTTGAGCACGATCTCCTGGGCCGCCTCGTCCCAGGACGCGTTGACGTCCGGGTTGCGCTTGATGGCGACCAGCAGGGCCTTGGCGATGAGCAGGAGCGGGTTGACCCGCAGGCCCTGCATCTCCTTGTCCTGCTTGAGCTCCTCGACGAGCTTCATCGTGCGCGTCACGTCGACCGTCACGAACTCGGTGACGTGCGGCGCGGTGAACGCCGAGCCGATCATCGCGGCGGCCGTGGCCTTGCGGACCCCCTTGACCGGGATACGCGTCTCACGCGCCGTGTCGTACGTGACGACCGGAGCGGGAGCCTGGGCCTGGGCGGGAACCGGGGGCGCCGCCACAGCCGGCAGCGCCGGCCGCTCCGGGGCCGGAGCAGGTGCGACCGCCGCGTGCACGTCGTCGCGCGTGATGATCCCGTCCGGGCCCGACGGCGTGATCGTGGCCAGGTCGACGCCGAGGTCCTTGGCGAGCTTGCGGACCGGGGGCTTGGCCAGAGGGCGCTGCCCGACCGGCGCGGCCCCGTGGCCGTGGCCGTTGAGCTCGCCCTGGATCGCGGTCGCCGCCAGGAACGTCTCGGGCTGCTGGGCCGGGACCTCGGCGCCCTTGCGGGGGCGGCGCTTCGTGGAGGCCTCGGCCACCCCGTACCCGACGAGGACCGGTGTGCGGCCCTCGGGCTTGGGTTCCTCGGCGACCGGTGCCTGGGGAGTGGGGGCGGCGGGCGTCTCCGCCACGGGCGCTTCCACGGCGACGGGGGGCCGCCCGGTGGGCGCCGATCCGCCGGCCACGTCCACCGCGATGATCACCTGGCCCACGTCCACCGTCGTCCCCTCGGGGAAGTGGAGTTCGCGCACCACGCCGTCGTACGGGATGGGCAGTTCCACGGCGGCCTTGGCGGTCTCGACCTCGCAGACGACCTGGCCGTCGGTGACCGTGTCACCGGGCTGGACGTACCACTTGAGGATCTCCGCCTCGGTGAGCCCCTCGCCCACGTCGGGCATCTTGAACTCGCGGAGCCCCGACGCGTTCTCAGTCATCGTCGTCACGACCCTCTCCTCAGTACGCCAGTGAGCGGTCGACGGCGTCGAGCACCCGGTCCAGGCCCGGAAGGTACTCCTCCTCCAGGCGCGCCGGCGGATAGGGGGCGTGATAGCCGCCCACCCGCAGGACGGGTGCCTCCAGGTGGTAGAAGCACCGCTCCGTGATGCGGGCGGCGATCTCCGCGCCCGTACCGAGGAAGACCGGGGCCTCGTGCACCACGACCAGGCGGCGGGTCTTCTCCACCGAGACCTGGACGGAGTCGAAGTCGATCGGGGACATCGAGCGCAGGTCCAGGACCTCGATCGACTTGCCCTCCTCCTGGGCGGCCGCGGCCGCCTCCAGGCAGACCTTCACCATCGGGCCGTAGGCGGCGAGCGTCAGATCGCTGCCCTGGCGCGCCACGACCGCCTTGTGCAGCGGTCCGGGAATGGCATCGGTGGTGACCTCGCCCTTGTCCCAGTAGCGCCGCTTCGGCTCGAAGAAGATCACCGGGTCGTCGCTCTGGATGGCCTGCTGCATCATCCAGTAGGCGTCCGACGCGTTCGAAGGGGAGACCACCTTCAGGCCCGCCACGTGCGCGAACAGCGCCTCGGGGGACTCGGAGTGGTGCTCGACCGCGCCGATGCCACCGCCGTACGGAATCCGGATCACGACGGGAAGCTTGATCTTGCCCAGCGCCCGCGCGTGCATCTTCGCGAGCTGCGTGACGATCTGGTCGTACGCCGGGAAGACGAAACCGTCGAACTGGATCTCCACCACCGGCCGGTAGCCGCGCAGCGCGAGACCGATCGCCGTGCCGACGATGCCGGACTCCGCGAGCGGGGTGTCGATGACCCGGTCCTCGCCGAAGTCCTTCTGGAGCCCGTCGGTGACCCGGAAGACACCGCCGAGCTTGCCGACGTCCTCACCCATGATCAGGACCTTGGGGTCGGCGTCGAGGGCCGTACGCAGCGACTCGTTGATCGCCTTGGCCAACGCCATCTTTTCCGCAGCCATCGCTACTTGCCCTCCCCTTCATCCGCGAACGACGCCTGGTAGGCGGCGAACTGGGCCCGCTCCTCGTCGACGAGCGCGTGCCCGTCGGCGTACACGTTCTCGAAGATGGCGAAGTGGTCCGGGTCCGGCATGGCGCGGACGACTTCGCGTACTCGTTTGCCCAACGCCTCGCTCTCGGCCTCAAGTTCCGCGAAGAATCCCTCGTCCGCGTGGTTTGAAGCCTCCAGGTACGCGCGCAGGCGCAGGATCGGGTCCTTCGCCTCCCACGACTCGCGCTCCTCGTCGGCCCGGTACTTGGTCGGGTCGTCGGAGGTGGTGTGCGCGCCCATGCGGTAGGTGTACGCCTCCACGAGGGTGGGGCCCTCGCCGCGGCGGGCCCGCTCCAGCGCCCACTTGGTGACCGCCAGACAGGCGAGGACGTCGTTGCCGTCGACCCGGACGCCCGGGAAGCCGTAGCCCTGCGCACGCTGGTAGAGCGGGACGCGGGTCTGCTTCTCGGTCGGCTCGGAGATCGCCCACTGGTTGTTCTGGCAGAAGAACACGACCGGGGCGTTGTAGACCGCGGAGAAGGTGAACGATTCAGCGACGTCGCCCTGGCTGGAGGCGCCGTCCCCGAAGTACGCGATCACGGCCGAGTCCGCGCCGTCCTTGGCGACGCCCATGGCGTAGCCGGTGGCGTGCAGCGTCTGCGAGCCGATGACGATCGTGTACAGGTGGAAGTTGTTGCTGTTCGGGTCCCAGCCGCCGTTGTTCACACCCCGGAACATGCCGAGCAGGTTGGTCGGATCGACCCCGCGGCACCAGGCGACGCCGTGCTCACGGTAGGTCGGGAAGACGTAGTCGTCCTCGCGGGTGGCCCGCCCGGAGCCGATCTGGGCGGCCTCCTGGCCGAGCAGCGAGGCCCACAGGCCCAGCTCGCCCTGGCGTTGCAGGGAGGTGGCCTCGGCGTCGAAGCGGCGGGTCAGCACCATGTCCCGGTACAGACCGCGCAGCTCTTCGGGGGTGATGTCGGCGACGTACGGGTCGTACGTGGCGTCCTCGACCCGCTCGCCCTCCGGCGTCAGCAGCTGGACGAGCTCGGGACCGGGGCCCGATGCGCCAGGTGCGCCGGGTACGCCCGGTGACTTCTTGCCGGCCGCGCTGGTGCGCTTGGTCGCGGCGCTCTTCGTACCGGTCGTACTGGCGCCGCTTTTCGCAGCGGTCGTACCGGCGCTGCGTCGCGGCTTGCGCGCGGCAGTGCTCTCCACGGTCACGTGTGCTCCTCCGTCGGTCCGGCCCCCGGGGTTGCCGGGTGGCCAGTGCGGCTCGCCTGTTCCAAGTACCCGTGCACGGGGTGGGTGCACTCGGCCGGGAACAGGCGTGACAGGTGCCCCGGCGAGCGCCCTGCAACGGCCACGTTACCCAGTGCTCCACAATTCTGTGAAACCCCTCCTGACCTGCGTTTTTGCTTGGACTTCCCACTACTTATTAGTCGGATTTCCAAGTAATGCACGCAGCTCGGGAACAGTCGCTGGTCACAGCACTGGTCACAGCCTCGCAGGGGGCCGGAACACGGGCACGTTATCCCGGTCACCCCGGGCACGGGAAGAGTTCACCCCGGGCGGGGCCAAGGGTGGTGTGTGACACTGCCTTTGTGCCCGAAGGTGGAAAAATTACCGTATTTCTCCTCGACGATCACGAAGTGGTACGCCGCGGTGTCCATGAGTTGCTTTCGGGAGAGGACGACATCGAGATCGTCGGCGAGGCAGGCACGGCGGCCGACGCGCTGGCGCGGATCCCGGCGACGGCCCCGGACGTCGCGGTCCTGGATGTACGGCTCCCGGACGGCAGCGGAGTGGAGGTCTGCCGCGAGATCCGGTCGCTGAACGCGGACATCAAGTGCCTGATGCTGACCTCCTTCGCCGACGACGAGGCGCTTTTCGACGCGATCATGGCGGGCGCGTCGGGCTATGTGCTGAAAGCGATCCGCGGCGCCGAACTGCTCTCGGCCGTACGCGATGTCGCGGCCGGCAAGTCGCTGCTCGACCCCGTGGCCACCGCCCAGGTCCTGGCGCGGCTGCGGCGCGGCGGCGGCGCTGTCAGGGACAGCGACAAGCTCGGACACCTCACCGAGCAGGAGCGCAAGGTCCTCGACCTGATCGGCGAGGGGCTCACCAACCGCGTGATCGGGGAGCGGCTGCATCTCGCCGAAAAGACGATCAAGAATTACGTGTCGAGCCTGCTGTCCAAACTGGGCATGGAACGGCGCTCACAGGCCGCCGCCTATGTGGCGCGCATCCAGGCGGAGAAGCAGCACCACTGAACGCGGCGCCGCAGAACACGGCTCACTGAGCGCGGAGCCGCCGTCCGCCCTGCTTGCGTTTCGGGACCTTTGGCGCCTCTTCAAGGGGCGGGTGCCTCTTTTTCGGGGCCTTCAGGGTGTCGGAGATTGGGGGCATGCCCATCGACGACGAGCTCGCCGTGGAACTCCTCGGCCGTACCGACCACGGCCGGCTGGCCGCCAGCCTGCGCGCCATGCCTTTCCTCACCCTCGCCCGCCACGTCGTGGTGGACGGCCGCGTCCTGTTGCGCCTGCACCGGGGCTGCGGCTACCACCGGGCCTGCCTCGGGAGCGTCGTCGCCTACGGCACCGACAACCTGGCCACGGCAGGGCCCGGCGAGAGCGTGTGGTCCGTACAGATCGTGGGCCGGTGCGAGGCCGTGGAGCCCACCGCGTCCCACCGCGAGCTGTTCGGGCCCGCGCCGCGGTTCATGGACGGCGAGCCCTTCGACCCGGTCCATCTGAGCATCGAGCCCCAGTTCTGCACCGTCCATTCCGCGGACGATGCCATGGAACGCCAGTTCCGGCGCACCCTGTGACTGCCCCGTGATCAAAGACGACTGTCTGTGACAAACCCGAGGTCAGAGGCCCGGCTCGTGCCCTAGCATCTGGCGCGTGCCGCGCCTATCCGCACCACCCCCGGTGTCTCACGCGCCCCCTCTGGGCGCCCTCCTCCGCCAGTACGCCGCCGGGTCCGCGCTGACCTGCGACCCCGTCGAACAGGGGCTGCTCAATCGCGGCTATCGGCTGCGCACCACCCGCGGCCGCTATTTCCTCAAGCACCATTTCGACCCCGAGACCGCCGACCCCGCGGCCATCGCCCGTCAGCACCGGGCGACCCAGCGTCTCGCCGACCTCGGCGTCCCCGTCGCCCCGCCGCTGACCGGCACCGACGGGCGTACCGTCGCCGTCATCGGGGGCCACGCGTACGCGCTGCACCCCTGGATCGACGGCCGGCACCGGCACGGCGGCCAGCTCACCACGCGGCAGTGCGCACGGCTGGGGGCGCTCCTGGGTGTCGTCCACGCGAGCTTGGAGCGGGTGATGCCGACGCAGGGCCGCACCCCGGCGAGAGCGACCGACGTCACCGGGGCGACGGAAGGCTCGGCAAGGGCGGGCGGCTCGGCGAAGGCCGGCGCGGGAGGCTCAGCGGCGGCGGAAGGGGTCGATCCGGCCCGGGGAGCCGACCCCGCGGACACCTTCGCACTCATCGACCGCCTGCTCGCCCAGGTACGCCGCCACCGCCCGTACGACGCCTTCGACGAGCTGGCCCGGCACCGGCTCCTGGAGCGGCGCGCCCTCCTGGAGCGGCATGCCGACCGACGGCCCCCGCAGGGCGGCTCGGTGGGCTGGGTGCACGGCGACTTCCACCCCTTCAACCTGCTCTACCGCGACGGCGAACCGGCCGCGATCGTCGACTGGGACCGGCTGGGCGTCCATCCCCGCGCCGAGGAGGCCGTACGCGCCGCGGTGATCTTCTTCGTACGCCCCGTCGGCGCGCTGGACCTGGCGAAGGTGCGGGCCTACGCGCGCGCGTACCGGCGTACCGCGGGCGCCGGCCCCGCCGAGCTGGCGGCCGCCGTGCACCGGGTGTGGTGGGAGCGCCTCAACGACTTCTGGATGCTGCGCTGGCACTACGAGCGCGGCGACACCCGCGCCGATCCGCAGTTCCCGGCGGCCTCGGCGCTGGCGGTGTGGTGGACGAGGGAGTACGACACGGTGTGCGAGGCGTTCGCGAGCTGATCGCCGACACCGGTCGGGCGGGGACGCCGACACCGGTCGGGGGAGACACAGTGGCCGGGGCGCGAACACCGCGACCATGGGGAAACACCACGCGCGCGTGGCGCCCGTTTCGGGCTTCACGCGCGCGTGGCGGACGTTTCCGTCGGTGTACTTCAAGGGCCCGTCGAGCTGCCCTGGCTGTCGCCGCCGTCGCCGCCGTCCGTCGGATTGACCGGCGTCGGCGGATCCTGGCTCTGGGTCGCCGGGTCCGTCGGCGTCGTGTCCGTCGGCGTCGTGTCCGTGGCCGTGTCCGACGGCTGGCTCGAGGGCTGGCTGCTGTAGCTCGGGGACGGCGTGTACGAAGGCGTGTAGTTCGAACCGCCGCCCGAGCTGGTGCTGTCGTCCGTGGAGTCGTCCGTCGCGGTGTCCGTGGCGCTGTCGCTGGGACTCGCGCTGGGCTGGTCCTCCGTGGCGGACGGCGTGGTGGCCGGCGAGTGGGTCGTACCGCTCCCGCCGCTCCCGCCGCCGGCGGTGGTGTGGAGCGCGAGCGCGACGCCCGCCGCGATCGCGATCACCGCGAGGACCGCGAGGATCCACAGCTTGCCGCGGCCGCTGCCGTGGTTGCCGTGCCCCTCGAAGCCGCCGTCGTCCCCGCCGTTGCCGTACGGCGGGATGATCGGCGCCGGGATCTGCGTGGTGCCGGACTCACCGGGGTGCGGCAGCGCGGTCGTCCCCGCGAAGCCGGACGCCGGGGTGTGGAACCCCTCGTGCAGGGCGACCGGGCCGGTGTTCCAGGTGCCGGTGTGCCCGCCCTGGTCGTACAGCATCTGCAGCCCGTACTGGACGAGTCCGCGCATCTCCTCGGCGGTCTGGAACCGGTCGTCCGGCTCCTTCGCGAGGGAGCGCATGACGAGCCCGTCGAGCTCCGGCGGCGCGCCGTGCGCGACCTCGGAGGGGGGCACCGGGATGTCCTGGACGTGCTGGTAGACCACCGACAGCGGCGTCTCGCCGGTGAACGGGGGCCGCAGCGCGAGCAGTTCGTACAGCAGACAGCCGGTCGCGTACAGGTCGGAGCGGTGGTCGACGGCCTTGCCGAGGGCCTGCTCCGGGGAGAGGTACTGCGGTGTGCCCATGACCATGCCGGTCTGGGTCATCGTCGACTGCGCGCCGTGCAGGGCGCGCGCGATGCCGAAGTCCATCACCTTCACCGCACCGGTGTTCGTGATGATCACGTTCGCCGGCTTGATGTCGCGGTGCACGATGCCGTGCTGGTGCGAGTAGGCGAGCGCCTCCAGGACACCGGACACGATGATCAGCGCCTGCTCGGGCCCGGGGGCCTCGGCGTTGATCAGCAGGTCGCGGATCGTGCGGCCCTCGACGAGCTCCATCACGATGTACGGCACGACTCCGTGGCCGACGACGTCCTCGCCCGAGTCGTACACGGCGACGACGGCGTGGTGGTTGAGTCCGGCCACCGACTGCGCCTCACGCGTGAAGCGGGCCTTGGACACCGGGTCCTCGGCCAGGTCGGAGCGGAGCAGCTTGACCGCGACGGTGCGCCCGAGGCGCACGTCCTCGGCCGCAAACACCTCGGCCATGCCGCCCCGGCCTAGTCTGTGGGTCAGCCGGTATCGGCCGTCCCCCACAAGTCCGCCATTACCCCACATCTCCGGCGCATCTGACATACCGCCGCCAGTCGCCTCGGGGTCGGACGGGCCCTGAGCGCGCTGCTGCTGTGCCATCAGTCCTCGCCGTCGTTTCTGCCCGCGGTCTGCGCGGTGGTTGTTACGGTCTCCGTCGGGCCACGCTACAGGCTTCGCGCAAGGCTCCGGCCCGAGATGGACGTGAGATGGACCGGCCATGAAACCTGTCCAGGGTGTCGACATGCAAATTCTGTGTACCGCTCGTACGGCACCTGTAACGCTTCCGCGACGCTTCTTTCGCAGACAGTCACGGAACGGGCACCGCGCTTGACGTGTCAGTGCCCTACGGCAGACTTGGCCGGGAATCAGCCAATCGATCACTGAGACACAGATCGATCACAGCACGGACCCGGACGGACTCGGTACGGATCACAGCGCAGTTCACCGCGCGGATCACGGCACGACCGCGCGGAGCGCGTGCAGGACGGCTCGCAGCACAGGCAGAACAATCCGCGCCAATGGGGGACGCAGAACATGAGCCAGGACGGCGCACAGGGCCGGTACGCGGGACGCGCGGTCGCCGGCGGCCGCTACCAGCTGCGTGATCTGCTCGGCGAAGGCGGCATGGCCTCGGTGCACCTCGCCTACGACTCGGTGCTCGACCGCCAGGTCGCGATCAAGACACTGCACACCGAGCTCGGCCGCGAGCAGGCCTTCCGCGAGCGCTTCCGCCGCGAGGCCCAGGCGGTGGCGAAACTCACGCACACGAACATCGTCTCGGTCTTCGACACCGGCGAGGACGAACTGGGCGGCATGACGACGCCGTACATCGTCATGGAGTACGTCGAGGGCCGCCCGCTCGGCTCCGTGCTCGACCAGGACATCGCGCAGTACGGCGCCATGCCCGCCGACAAGGCCCTGAAGATCACCGCGGACGTGCTGGCGGCCCTGGAGATCAGCCACGAGATGGGCCTGGTCCACCGGGACATCAAGCCGGGCAACGTGATGATGACGAAGCGGGGCGTCGTCAAGGTGATGGACTTCGGCATCGCCCGCGCCATGCAGTCCGGCGTCACCTCGATGACGCAGACCGGCATGGTCGTCGGCACCCCGCAGTACCTCTCCCCGGAGCAGGCGCTCGGCCGGGGCGTGGACGCCCGGTCCGACCTCTACTCCGTCGGCATCATGCTGTTCCAACTGGTCACCGGGCGGCTGCCGTTCGAGGCCGACTCGCCGCTGGCCATCGCGTACGCGCATGTCCAGGAGGAGCCGGTCACGCCCTCCTCGATCAACCGCTCCCTGCCCCCGGCGGTGGACGCGCTGATCGCCCGCGCGCTGAAGAAGAACCCGAACGAGCGTTTCCCGAGCGCCGAGATCATGCGCGACGAGTGCCTGCGGGTGTCCCAGTCGCTGCAGGCCGCCGCGCCGAGCATCGTGCCGGGGGCCAGGACGTCGAGCGGCGCGGGCGTCGGCTCGGCCGTCTTCCCGCCCGTCGACCAGGCGATGCCGGCCCCGGGCCCCGTGCAGACGCCGTACCAGCCCAATCCCTACGGGGCACCGACCCCGCCGCCCGCGCCGTCCCAGGCGTACGGGTATCCGCAGCAGGGGGGCTACCCGACGCCGGGGGCCCCGGTGTACGCCCCCCAGCAGGGCATGTCGACCCCGCCGCCGTACCACCTCGCGCCCCAGCCCCAGACCTCCGTCCCGGGCGGCCCGGGCGGTTCCGGTGGCCGCAAGGGCAACAAGGCGGTCGTCGTCGGCTCGATCGTGGTCGCGCTCGTCGCGATCGGCGGTCTGATCACCGCCCTCGCGCTGAACAACAACGGCGGCGGCGACAACCAGGGAGGCGGCGGCAGCAGCCCCTCGCCGTCCGTGGTGGCGGGGCACAAGGGTCCGGACACGTCGAAGACGATCGACAAGGAGAAGTGCACGTCTCCGCAGGAGTCGTACAACGACCCGAACAAGATCAAGATCCCGGACTTCCAGTACAAGAACCTGACGTCCGTGAAGTCCTGCTTCCAGGCCGCGGGCTGGCACATGAAGATCAAGCGCGTCGACGAGAACACCTACGGCCAGGACACGATCATGGATCAGTTCCCGTCCGCGGACGAGGACGTCGATCCCAAGAACATGCCCGACATCGAGCTGAGCGTCTCTTCGGGCAACCCGGCCTGAACCGCTACACACAATCCCCGCAATCCCCGTAACACTCACGCGTACCCATAGCGCGCATAAGCACCCATAAGACGGGCCCGGCACTTCACGTGCCGGGCCCGTTTCGTGAGAATTCGAGAGAATGCGAGAGAAGGGGTCGCCCGGGGCTACAGGTACGGTCCGCCGGAGCGGCCACCCGCGCGCGGGTCCTCGTCGCCGTCCAGGCCGCCGACGCCCGGCGGGAGCGCGCGGCGCATCTGCTCCAGCTGGGCCCTGGCCGCCATCTGCTGGGCGAACAGGGTCGTCTGGATCCCGTGGAAGAGACCCTCGAGCCACCCCACCAGCTGGGCCTGCGCGATGCGCAGCTCGGCGTCACTGGGGGTCGCGTCGTGCGTGAAGGGCAGCGAGAGCCGCTCCAGCTCCTCGACCAGCTCGGGCGCCAGGCCGTCCTCCAGCTCCTTCACGGAGCTGGCGTGGATCTCCTTGAGCCGGACCCGGCTCGCCTCGTCCAGAGGTGCGGCGCGCACCTCTTCGAGAAGTTGCTTGATCATGCTCCCGATACGCATGACCTTGGCGGGCTGTTCGACCATCTCTGTCACCGGGACCTCGCGGGAGTCCTCGTCACCGGTGCCGCCGAGAGCCATCCCGTCCTGGCCCACGACCAGGATCTGGGGGTTCTCCGGCGACCTTTCGTTCCTCGGCATCTCCATGCCGCCATTCTCTCGCACACCTCCACCCCATCACGGTGGTGCCCCCCATACAGCGTGATCCACCGTTCAGGTGACCGTCGAGATGCCGGGAAGAAGGGGTCATGTGAGGCTTGCCCCATTGATCATGGGACTCCTCACCGGGAGGGGGCCACCCACGTGACTCCACGGCTCAGCGCGCTCCGTGTGACCGGACTGCTGCTCGTCCTGACGACCGGCGCGGTATCCCCTTCGTACGCCGTCTCGCGTTCGTACGCCGTCTCGCGCGCCGTCCCGTACGTGGTGTCGTACGCCGCCGATCCCGCTCCGAGCGCCCGCGCCTCCCGCGCGGGGAGCAGTGCGGGCCAGGGCCGTACGCATCCGGGGCGCGAGGACCCCCCGGCGCGGGACGAGGACGGGAGCGGGAGCTACGAGGACACCGCGCCGACGTACACGGACCGCGACCCCGCCGGGGAGAACGCCGCGTCGGACGGCCCGGACGCGACCGGCGCCCCCGAGCCGTCGCGGCCCGCGGCCGTACCCGTCCAGCACGACGAGGTCGGCCCGGCGACCGCCCCCGAACCGGTCCTCAAGATCCTGTCCCTCGGCGGTGGGCTGATCCTCATCGGCCTCGGCCTGGGCCTCGCCTTCCTCGCCCTGCGCCTGCGACGAGGCTGAGCGAACCGCCCGGGGACCCGGTCCCGTCCCGGTCGTTTCCTGGTCTCCTGGTCCTTTCCTAGTCCTTGCCGGGGACCACGAGGAGGACCTTGCCGATGTGGCCGCTCTCCTCCAGGACCTGGTGGGCCGTCGCCGCCTCGCTCATCGGCAGCTCGCGGTCGACGACCGGCCGCACATGGCCGGAGGCGATCAGCGGCCACACGTGCTCGCGCACGGCCGAGACGATCGCCGCCTTCTCGCCGAGCGGGCGGGCACGCAGCGAGGTGGCGCTGATCGCGGCACGCTTCGTGAGGAGCGCGCCGATGTTCAGCTCACCCTTGGCACCGCCCTGGAGACCGATGATCGCGAGCCGTCCGTTGACCGCGAGGGCCCGCACGTTCCGGTCGAGGTACTTGGCGCCCATGTTGTCGAGGATGACGTCGGCGCCCGAGCCGTCCGTGGCCCGCTCGATCTCCTCGACGAAGTCCTGCTCGCGGTAGTTGATGAGGATGTCCGCGCCGAGCTCGGCGCAGAAGTCGAGCTTCTCCTTGGTACCGGCCGTGACGGCGACCTTCGCACCGACGGCCTTCGCCAGCTGGATCGCCATGGTGCCGATGCCGCTGGAGCCGCCGTGCACGAGCAGGGTCTCGCCCGGACGCAGGTGGGAGACCATGAAGACGTTGGACCAGACGGTGCAGGTCACCTCGGGCAGCGCGGCCGCCCGCGTGAGGTCCAGGCCCTCGGGAACGGGCATCAGCTGGCCGGCCGGGACGGCGACCTTCTCGCCGTATCCGCCGCCCGCGAGCAGCGCGCAGACCTCGTCGCCGACGGCCCATCCGGAGACTCCGGGGCCGATCTCGACGATCCGGCCCGAGCATTCGAGTCCGGGGTACGGGGAGGCGCCGGGCGGCGGGTTGTAGAAGCCCTGCCGTTGCAGAAGATCGGCGCGGTTGACGGCGCTGGCCACTACTTCGACGAGAACTTCCCCGTCACCGGGAACGGGATCCGGCACATCCGTCCAGGTGAGCACTTCGGGGCCGCCGGGCTGGGTGATCGTCACTGCCTTCATGAAGCTGACGCTACCCCCGTCACACGGTGAGAAGCCCGCGGGTACCGGTCCGCGGCGCGCAGCCGGCGCTCGGCCCGGCGGACGACGACGAGCGTGGTCGCGTGGTCCCCGCACGCTGGGTGGATGTCGGCGGGAGTCCGGGGATTCAGCCCCGGGGATTCCGCCCCGAAGGATCAGTCCCGAGGATTCAGTCCTGGGGCAGCGGTCGACTGTGCGGTGCCACCCGGGTGCCGGGCGTGACCCGCACAATGGTGATGAGCCGGTCGGTCAACTGGAGTTTCCCGATGGCCGGATCGTCGTAGCCGAGCACACGATGCCCCCGTACGACGCTGACCACCAGGTCGTCCGTCTCGCGTACGCCCTTGCCCACCTCGGCCTTCACGACCGGCCGTTCCACGATGTCGAGCCCGCTGCCCTGCTGGATGAGGTCTTCCATGACCATGCCAGCGCTGGGGCTGAGCACGGAGAGCCCGAGGAGGCGTCCGGCCGCGCTGGCACTGGTGATCACGGCGTCGGCACCCGACTGCTTGAGCAGCGGCGCGTTCTCCTCCTCGCGCACCGCGGCGACGATCTTCGCCTGCCGGTTGAGCTGACGTGCGGTCAGCGTGACCAGCACGGCCGTGTCGTCGCGCTGGGTCGCGATGATGATCTGCCGCGCCTTGTGGACCTCGGCCCGCATCAGCACATCGCTGCGCGTCGCGTCCCCCATGACCCCGGCGTACCCCTCGGCCGTCGCCGCCTCGACCGCCTTGGCACTAGGGTCAACGACCACGACCTGCTCCTTCTTCAGCCCGGTCGCACAGACGGTCTGCACCGCCGACCGCCCCTTGGTCCCGAACCCGACAACGACGGTGTGGTCGCGCAAAGCCGCCCTCCAGCGTTTTCTTGAAAGTACCTTTAGAACATGGACAACGACCTTGTGCAGCGGGCCCGTTGGGGCGACTTAGCGGGACAGAACTGGGCCGGTCTGGTCAGACTGTCCTTCGAGGTCGACGAGGATCTCGCTACCGCTGGTGACGACGCTACTGGCAGCACGGACGCCAAGCCCTCGTTCCGGCCGATGACCGGTCGGGACATCAGGAGCCGAGACGAGCAGGAGAAGGACAACCGCTCGTTCGTCGAGTCGCGCGGCGGGCGGTACGTCTACACGTACGAGGAACCGGACACGAGCGCGTGGAAGCGCAAGCGTGTGCGCCTGCCCAACGGGGAGATCGGCTACCGCGTCATCCGGCCTGTGTTCGAGGGCGCGTTGGAAGACCTCAAGCGAGGGACCGCACCGAACGACGAACGCCTGGACGGCCTGATCGTCTACGACATCGACCGCCTCACCCGTGACAACCGGCACCTTGAGGACGCGATCGAGGTCGTCGAGAACTTCGGGCGCCCGATCATCGACATCACGGGCACTCTCGACCTGCTGACAGACAACGGCCGCACCGTCGCGCGCATCGTGACCGCGACCAACAACAAGCAGTCGGCCGACACGGCGCGACGGGTTGCACGCAAGCACCAAGCGCTGCAACAGGCCGGGATCCCCACGGGCGGGACCAGGCCGTTCGGCTGGAAGGAAGACAAGCGCACGCTCGACCCGTACGAGGCCCAGTGGCTACGTCAGATGGTCGACTGGCTGCTCGCGGGAAAGCCGATCTCTGCTGTCATCAGGAAACTGAAAGATGCCGGGGTGACCACGTCGACAGGCCGCGATTGGTCGCACGCCGGGCTTAAGGCTGTGATGCGCAATCCCCGCCTGTGCGGGTACCGACCGCGCCAGGTGATCGACGTCGACCCCGTGACGGGGACGGCGAACACGCGAGTCGAGATCGTCTTGGACGACCAGGGCAAACCCGTGATCGGGCAGTGGGAACCCGTGATCTCCGTCGAGGAGTGGGAGGCCGTCACGGAACTACTCGGTTCGAATCCCGCGCCGGGCCAAGGCCGCAATGCGCGCAAGTCCTTGTTGCGCGGCACTCTTCGGTGCGACCGCGAAGGTTGCGGCGCACTGCTGCGAGTCTCCAAAGCAGAGAAGCGCCTCAACAAGCCGGACGGGTACTTCTACTACACCTGCCCAAGCAGCGGCAGCGCCTACGGAGGGTGCGGAGGTACGAGGATCGCCGGTCCGGAGACGGACAAGGCGGTCTCCATGTCAGTCATCGCGAAGCACCAGGAGGAGGCCGCCAAACGGAAGGCCAGTCCGGAGCCCACGACGTGGGAGAAGGAAGAGGAGTTGGAGCGTGTCCTCGAAGACATTGGGGACCTGAAGCAGGCCCGCAAAGCGCGGATCATCACTGCCGAGACGTACTTCTCGCAGCTCGCGGAACACGAAGCCGAGAAGCGTCGCCTCACGGCGGAGCGGAACCGATTCCTGCGGAGCAAGCACGTCGCCCAAGGCGCTCCCGTTGATCTCGCAGCGGAGTGGAATGACCTACTGCTCAGCGAGAAGCGCGGTTACGTCGAAGACCTACTCCTTGCCGTACTCGTCTCACCCGCAGTCGGGCGCGGGAAGCCGGTTCGCGATCGTTTGACCCCGGTCTGGCGACCGAAGGGGAATCAGTCGGAGGAGGCAGCGGACTCCGAGGCTCCGTGATCTCCGGGACACGGTGGCCTCGATCGGTTGCGACGGGCAGACCAAGGATTGCGTTCGCCCGTCGCCAGTCGTCGTCCGACCAAGCCGGTGCCTTACGGGCCTGTTCTCGCGCCCAGGCCCAGTCATCCTCACCTTCCAGGGGGAGGTTCAATCCGGTCTCCCCTGCCTCAAGTTCGCCGCCTCGCGTGCCGCCGCCCGATTCCCGGCAAGGTCATCGGCAATGCCGGCGGCGATGAGCGCGGCACCGGGCGAATGGCCGGAGCCGACGTAGCGCCACTGGGCATCTGTGTCGGAATCGGTCCTGGTTTCCTGTCCGACGTGTTCGGCACGGTCGGCGCGCAGCGCGGCATACGTCGTCGAGTAGGCGCGGGACTTGGTGAGGATGTGGCCCCGGTAGCCGAGGGTGTGGGTCCAGGCGCGCAGGCGGAGCGACTCATACTCGGGGAGGCCGCCGAGACGCCAACAGGTGCGCATGAGCGCCCGCACGTGGTCGGTGACGGGAACCGCGGCGATGTCGCCCCAGGTCGTAAGCCTGTGGTCGGCGCCGGCGCCTGTCTCTCCCGCTCCCTTGGTGACGTATTTGGCGACGTACGCGGCTACGGCGTCGTCGTCCGGGCCGAGGCCATCGGCGCGCAGGGGACGGGCGTCGATTTGGGCGCCCCAGCGCAAGGCGAGTTCTCCGACGGCGGGACTGTACGGAGTGCGCAGCAGGACCCGCCGAGCAGACGCGTGCACGGCATCAGCGAGCCGGTCGGCACTGCCCCACGCCGGAGGTTCCTCGTTCGGTCCGTCCGGGCCGTCGAGACGTACGACAGCGTGCACGTGGACGGCCGCACGCCTTTGGTACTCCGCGACCCGTGCGAAGGACAGTCGGGTGTGATCGGCGAATCGGGACTGTACGAGACCCGCCGAGGAGGCGAGTTGGCGCCGGACGCCGATGACGAAGCGGTCCCAGAGCTTGCCCGCGTGCGCGTGCCAGAGGATGTGGGCCGGGTAGTCGTAGCAGTCGACGCAGAGGGGTTGGCCGACGCGGACGTCGTTCGTGTCATGGACGGCGCCGCAGCCGAGGGGCCGGTCGTGCTCGCACCGTCCGCGGTCGCGACGAGGGCGGCAGCGCTCCCCGGCGCGATGCACGGGCCCGAACGATGGGGCGGTGAGGGTGATGAAGAGCCGGGGTCGGTCGCGGACCGTGGCAGGGACGTTCTTGCCGCCGAGGAGTCCGGCGCGGACGAGGTGGTAGGTGTCGCCCGCGTGGAGTCGGGAGCAGGGTGCGCAAACGGTTGCGCGTCTGTTGCGGCAGCGGACGAGGAGCCGTTCGCCGGGTTCGGTGCGGGTGTCGTAGTGATGGAGGATCTCGCCAGTGTCCGACTCCAGGGCGGTGGTCGAGCCGGAAAGGTGGACCGGGTGGGCGCAGCCGCCCGTTGCTGTGATCTGCTCCAGCCAGCGAGTGAACCTCGGGTCTTGGGCGATGCGGATGGCGTCGCGGTCTGTTTCGGGGAGCTGACGCAGGCGCGCCGCGCGGTCGAGGGCGGCGCGCCTGTCAGCCGGGGTGAGCTCGGGTGTGATGGTGGTGACCTTCCGGGGTGGGCCGCCGCAGCGGCTCGGGTGATGGTTGGTGGCGCGCAGTCGTCCATGGGGATCACTCCTTGCGTGGTCGGGGTGCTTGCGAGGTCAGCGGATGGTTCCGGTGCCGCGGCAGACGCGGCAGCGGTGAAGCCGTCCGGTCCAGGTTTTGCGGGCTCCGTCGCCCTTGCAGTGGGGGCACCTCACGCGGGGCATGGGCATGGCGTTGGTCCTTCCTGCCGGTCTAGAAGTGGGAGAAGCCGCTCAGTACCCAGGTCAGGAAGCCGTTGATGGTGAGGCTGACGGGGGTCTGGCCGAGGTACATGCCGAAGAGGGCGATGCAGATCGCTTCCCAGGCCCGGACGTCCCGGGAGCGCACGAGGAGGAAGGTGATGATCCCGAAGACCACCACGAGGGACACGGCGGTACCTGTGCTGATCACTTGTCGTCTCCTTCGAGCGCCGCGAGGGCACGGTCTAGGGCGGGCAGTTCGGGGGTGAGGGCCGCGTGCTTGCGGGCCGTTGCCGAGGCCTCTTCGGTCGAGGTGAGATGGGAGCGAGCCCGGCTCCAGCCGCCCTCAGGCCCGGTGCAGACGGCGACCCCCTTCTCGTCCGGGGTGATCGACTGGGCGACGACGACGGCGTCCTTGTTGAGGTCGCCGAGCGTCATTTCCGCCGTGCCGGGGTCGTTGACCCGGTGGCAGATACGACCGCCAAGCTGGGCCCGCAGGGCGGTAACGCCAGGTCCGAGGTCGGAGCCGACGCGTTGTCCGGCGACGACCAGGTGCATGCCGAGCGCGGCACCGAGCTGGGCCAGGCGGAGCAGGAGCGTGGAGCACTGTTCGGCTTCTGCCTTGCTCTCTCGCCTGCCGTCGGACAGGTACAGCTCCGCGATCTCGTCGACGATCACCACGACCGGCACGGGCCGCAGCTTCTCCGGGAGCTCCCAGATAGAGCGGACCCCAGCCGTGCGGCAGGCACGCATGCGGTCCTGCATGTCGTCGACCAGCGCGGCCAGCACGGCGACCGCCTCGCGCCGACAGGTGGTCAGTGCGCTTAGCCGGGCGGCGAAGAGCCCGAGTTCCATGCCGCCCTTGCAGTCGATGCCGACCAGTGCGACAGGTTGCGGGGCGAGTTGAGTGATCAGCCGGGCGAGCAACGTTGACTTGCCCGAGCGGGTGGCGCCGACGATGAGCCAGTGCGGTACGAGCTGCAGGTCCATGACCCACGCTCCGCCGCTCTCCAGGACGCCGATGAGCGCGGACAGCAGCGCGGCGGGCGCGGAGGCTAAGCCGGGACTCGCCAGCGGATCATTCGCGGTTGCGGTCAGAAGCACGAGGCCCCGTTCCGGCGAGGTGACCCGGACCGCGTGGACCCTCCACGCGTGCACCAAGGCGTCCGCCGCTTTCATGTAGGTCACGGGGGTCTGGCCCGCGTGCAGGCGCACGGTCGCCGTCAGTCCCATGCGGTTGGCCCGCGGGAACGAGAGCCGCGGAGTGACCGGCCGCAGCGGATCGCCCTTCACGATGAGGTCCCCGAGCAGTCCGCGGGACGGACGCCGGGAGACGGTGAGGTCGTTGAGCAGGGCGACCTTGTGCCAGGTGAGCACCACCCGCAGGGCGGTGGTCGGGTATCCGGCGAGGTACCAGTGCCAGGCCGGACGGTGCCGCCGCAGCAGGTCACCGACGACGAGCACCCACGCCAGCGCGGCCAGCCCGAAGGCGAATGCGATCGGATCCATCACGCACCCCCGCCGGTCTTGTTCGGCGCGGGAATGCTGGGTACGGGGGTGATGGCGTCGGCGCGGAAGCTGATTCCGTGCCGGTCGCCCATGGCCCAGGCGAACGCGGTCAGTCCGGTGACCTTGAGGATCTGTCCTTCCTCGATGCCCTTCGGCTCACCGGCCACGGCGATCTCGATCACGGAGATACGCCGTCCGTCCTGCCGCACCGTGACGGCCACGGAGTAGACCGTGTTGCCGTCCCGGTCCTTCTTCACCTCCTGTGTCTCGAAGTTGCTGATCTTTGCTTCGGGCGCGATGGCGCACCGCAGTACGCCCAGTCGTGCCGTGTCCACGGGAATGGACTGCATTGCTTGGCCTCCTTGGCCAGTCGGGACGCCTGACATATTCAGACGTCACTTGTCCTTACGAGTGACGACTATGTGGCTCTGTACGGCGAGGGGTCAACTACTTATGCTGACGAGTGATGTCGCGCGTGCGACGTGCCTACGACTTCGACCCGAAGGTGCCGAGATGACGGAGATCCAACGCCCCGGAGCCCTCTACCAGCAGGTCGCCGCCGCGATCCGGGAAGCGATCCTCAAGGGCGAGTTCGCCCCCGGCGCCCCGCTCCCCTCCGAGGCCCAGCTCATCGAGCGCTACAAGGTCTCCCGCCCCACCGTCCGCAACGCGGTTGCCGCTCTGCGCGCGGAAGGCCTGATCGACGTCCGGCACGGCAAGGGCAGCTTCGTACGCTCCGACGGCCAGCCGACCGTCACCATCGACCGCCGCGTGAGCCGCACGTCGGAGGGGCGTTTCGTGATGCCGAACGGTGCTGTCTGGGACGAGGCCGAGGAGCCCACCCCGTACCGCACCCACACCACGACGGCCACCGGCCAACTCCTCGAACTCAGCGAGGAGGAAGCCCTCTTCGGCTGCGACCGGCTGCTCACCGACCCCGCCAGCAACACCCGGGCAATGCACCGCACGTTGATCCCGTTCGAGGTCGCCGAGGGCATCCCGATGCTTGCCGAGGCCCCGGACCGCCGCCCGGCATCCGTCTACTGGCTGCTTACCCAAGCGGGACACAAGCTGTGGTGGTCGGAAACGGTCCGCGCCCGCATGCCCCTGCCCGACGAGCGGACCGCCCTCCAGCTCCCGGACGCGACGCCCATCCTGCGCATCTCCCGCGTCACGCACGGCAGCAGCGGCCGCCCGCTGATTCTCGAAGAGCTCCGCGTCGGGGCGGACCGTGCCGAACTCGCCTACCGGATCACCGCCGACAAGGAGCCCGCGCAGCATGCCCGCGGCTGAGGAGCGATGGCGATCGGTCGAATGCGTCTTCACTTCCTCAAGGGCGCGCCTGCGGCGCGCCGGGCCGCCCGGCCGCCCCGGCCGGGCGTGCGGCGTGGCCGCCGGTCCCGTCCGGTCGCCGGGCGCCCCCGACCGCAGTACGCCCAAGGAGTCGAGGCGGCGAGCGCACGACGTGGGCCGGGGTGTGCGTGGCTGGGGGTCGCCGGCCGCCGAGACTTTAGGCAGCTCCCATGGGGCGAGCCTCGAAGAACAGGGGGCCGATCGGGCTATTGCGGGCAGGTCCAAGGACTGCCCGATCCGCTGGCGAGCGTAAGGCCCCCTATTCACTCGCCCCATGGCAGCTACCGCCCAAAGTCTCTGCGGCCGGCGACGTGCCCACGCGCGCCACTCCCCAGCGAAGACACCCCTCACGCCGCACCGCCATCGCCGCCCGGCGTGACCGCCTCCAGGAGCACAGCGAGCCGCTCCACCGCATCCGGCCAGCCCGCCACCCGCACAACCCCGCGCCCGCCCTCGTCCGTCGAGGCAACCGCCCGCAACTGCGACAGCTCGAACCCGACACCGAGAAACGCTCGGTTCAGCTGGTCCGCTGTCTCCCGCGCACCGCGCCAGGCCGCCACGTAGTCGACGCCGGACACCCACAGACCGCAGTCTCCGCCCGCGACGTCGAGACCATCACTCAGCCAGTCGTCACCTACGCCAGTCACCTTGCCCACCTCTGCCCTGATCTAGTAACGGATCGTCAACTCTCTTTGGCTCAGGGCAGATGCGCAGCGCAGCGGCCCCGGTACCATCAGGCACCGGGGACCGCTGAGTCCCCTCCCGGACCACCCCGGTAGCTGCCAGGCGCGGGGGTGGTCCGGTCTCGGTATGAGGTTGTGAAGCGCGGCCCCCTAGGGACCGGGTGGGGAACCCGGCGGATCAAGCCCAGGAGACCGCGCCCCGTTGGCCGGAGGGATGGCTCCGGCCCCGAGCCGCCGTCCACTCCCGATCGCCAGGGGGCAACGAGGGCGCGACGGCTCGGAGATCGTCAAAGCTGTCTGTCTCCGGTTTCGCTGTCGAGGTCGAACCGGCACCAAACGGTCTTGCCGCCCGGCTCCTCCGGCGTCCACCAGACCGCCGCTGCCAAGCGTTGAACGATCAGCAGCCCCCGGCCGCTGTCGGGTAACACCGCTTCCGCCAGCTCCCCCAGCAGGCCCGGAGAGAAGGTGTCTCCCAACGGGAGCAGAGGGGGTGTCGAGTCCTCATCGGTGACCCCGACGAACAGCCACTTCGGCCACAACTTGAAGGTCACATCGATGCGCCGATTTCCACCGGGATGAGCCAAGCAGCGGTCCGGCACCGCATGGTTCACCACGTTGCCGACGAGTTCCGAGACGATCAGCCGGGCATCATCCACGGCCGCATCCGCGCCCGCCCCCTGAAGGAACGTGGCCGTCATGTTGCGCGCAACGCGAAGCGTGTCAGGAAACTCGGCGAAGAGCGTCAGCGTCAAGAAGTGCCCGGCCGAGGAGGGATCAGGCGCCACGTACCAGTGAGCGAACGCATCCAGTTCGCTCACCACGTGTTTGCGCTGCTCTGTTCTTCTCGCATCCATGCCCACAGCCGCCCGTCTCTGGTCACGTCTGCCGGGGCGTTCCGGCAGGGTGGACAGAGGGTGCACCCCTTGTACCGGCCGTCGCTCCCCCCTCTTGGGGACCCCCCTCGTGGGTACACTCGCGGGACGGACACAGAAGGAACATCAGGTCAGGTCAGTCACAATGGGGAAGTGAAATGACCGAAGCTGCTCCGACGCCGGCCGCGTTGCCGCCGCACGTGCTGGAACGCGCGGACGTGCGTTCAGCGATCGCCAACCACGACTTCGGCGAGGTCTTCAGACTCGCCCGGCTCCACGGCAAGGTCAGCTACGCCAAGATCGCCGAGGCAATCGGCTACAAGCGCGAGCACATCGGCAAGATGGCCCGGCCGGAGACCGACGGCAAGGGCGTTCGCCCTCGGATCACGCAGCACCGCAAGATTCTTGAAATGGTGGATGGACTACGCATTCCGGGCCACCTTGCGGGACTGACTCCACGACCGTGGGAAGTGGAGCGAGGGGCAACTATCTCGGTGCCGGATGACCCGAGCACCCTGCTCGCCCAGGGCGGTGCGGGACTGTGGGACGTCGCCGAGTTGCTACGGCGGACCGAGATGTCCAGCATCAACAGCGCAGCCCTGGAGTCGATCGAGCAAGGCATCGACCAGTTGGCCCGCGCCTATCCCTACGCCGACGCGGACTATCTCCACCAGCGCACCCGGAACGGCCTGCAGTACGTCACCAAGCAACTCGAAGGCCGCATGACCCTGCGCCAGCATCGAGAGCTTCTCGTTGACACCGGCTGGCTGTTCTTGCTGAACGCATGCGTTCAGTACGACCGGGGCCAGCGGGAGGCCGCCAACCTCAGCAAAGCCGCAGCGCTCCGGATCGGCGATGAAGCAGGACACGGCGAGATCAAGGCATGGGCCTGGGAGATCGAGGCGTGGTTCGCCCTCACCCAAAGCCGCTGGGACGACATGCTCCGCGCCGTTGAAGCCGGACACTCCGCCGACCAATCGCATTCCGTCGGCGTACAGCTGTACGCGCACAAGGCACGCGCCGCCGCCCGCATGGGAGACGCTCGCCTGGTCCGCGATTCCCTAGACGCCGGACGCGCGAGGCTGGATCGACTGCCCCGCCCGGACCACCCCGAGCACCACTTCATCATCGATCCGGACAAGTGGGACTTCTACGAGATGGATGCGTACCGCCTACTCGGAGACGACGAACGCGCCGCCGCCCACGCCCGGTCAGTGATCCGCATCAGCACGGGCCCCGACGGGACCGAGATTTCTCCCATGCGTGCCGCGGAGGCCCGCCTCACACTCGGTGTCGCCGCCGCACGAACCGGCGAGATCGAAGAAGCCATCGGCATGGGCACTACGGCTCTCGAAGCCGACCGGAAATCTCTCCCGTCACTGCTTTTAGTCGCCGACGAGCTAGACAAGGAACTCCGCTCCCGGTACCCACGCGAGCCCGCCTCACGCGACTTCCACGAGCGGGTCATGACCATCAAGCGAGGCGCAGCCGGCCCCGAACTTCCCTTCTGACCCGATCGCACCCGAGGCTCTCAACTGAGGGCCTCACACGTTCACAGCGAGACCTGGGGCCTGTCGGGTGTGACGAAGAGTCACGACCCTGCTGTTCGATCCAGGGTTATACCGCACGCGGAGGGGTTTTCGGCGGCGGAGTTCGCGCCCCGGGAATGGTCATGATTGCCAAGGTGCCGCCACCTGGCGCCGCGTGAAGTCCGACAGTTCCGCCAGATGCATGCACCGCCCTGGCAACGATGGCCAAACCGAGGCCGCTCCCTGGGAGACTGCGTGCTGAGGGCGAGCGCCAGAAGCGTTCGAAGACATGCGGGAGTTCGTCTGACGGGATACCTGGGCCTTCGTCCTCTATCGAGAGTTGTCCTGCTTCGAGACGCAGCGAAACCGTGCTCCCGGCCGGTGAGAACTTCACGGCGTTGTCCAGCAGGTTCACCACAGCGCGTTCAAGAGCGGCAGGCTCTGCCCAGATGAACCAATCCTCCATCTTGCAGGTGAACTCCAGCTCCTTGCCTCGAAGTCGTGCCCTTGCAAGGGCACGACTGGCCACCTCGTGAAGCGCGACAAGCTGCATGGACGCACTACCTGGCGTGGCGTCTGGCCGGGAGAGCTCTTGAAGGTCGCCGATGAGACCGGCCAATTCCCCGATTTGGGCCTCAACAGAAGTCAGGAGATCCCCGCGCACGCCGGCGGGAAGCTCCCTACCCGTCTTCTCGCTGCGGATCAGCAGCTCGAT
Source organism: Streptomyces sp. NPDC111507 (assembly GCF_055638955.1). NCBI lineage: Bacteria > Bacillati > Actinomycetota > Actinomycetes > Kitasatosporales > Streptomycetaceae > Streptomyces > Streptomyces sp. NPDC111507. The sequence goes on from NZ_JBVKBU010000009.1 coordinate 179,381, forward strand.
ATTTGTCCGCAAGGAGGTCAGAGGTGTTCGCAGCTCATGTCCTGCATCTGCGATCAACTGCTGCTGTCGCTCGCGAGAGGAGGCCAGGGCAACTGTCATCGCGTTGAAGGAGTCCGCGAGGCGCGCGACCTCGTCGCCACCATCGACTGGGATCCGTACCGACAGATCCTCGGTCCGGGCAATGTGCTCGGTGGCGTCCGTGAGCTGCTTCACCGGACGCAGTCCGGCACGGGCAATACCGACTCCGGCAGTAGCGGCCCCTAGCACTCCCACCCCAGTGACCCCTAGGAGGAGCCACGCGAGACCGTCCAAGGGCTTAGAAACCACGCTCAGAGGTTGTGCAATCGACACCGCGTAGTTCCCGCCTGACTCTGCAAAGCGGTCGGGTTGCGAGGTGACGACCCGCATAGCTTGCCCGTTTTCAGACTCGGCGTTGTGCAATGCATCTCGTCGGAGTCCGCGGGCCACAGCAAGGTCACTGGCGTTGACCTTGATAGCGGAACTTCCAGGAGCAGTGCATACAGTCCCGTCACTGGTGACGACTTGAACCGTGTAGGGAGTCGGCGTGCGATCACTCGTGCTTTGGCCAGCCGGAGGCTCGGGGAACTGACACGTCCTCAGGAGGCCTTGGACGTACGCCGGTGATGCCTGGACGCTGCGGAGGTTGGAGTCGAGTTGACTGTTAAGTTGCCGCTCGGTGAGCAACCAAGCCGCGACTGCAGCCCCCGTCACGGCGACGGCCACAGCAGCTGCGGCGAGTAGACCAAGCCGTGTACGCAGAGACGTACGTCGCGAATATGTCTTCATCGGTGGGCGTTCTTCCGCGTTTTGGCCGTAGCGCAGCGCCTGTGCAGTGAGCGCCCTTCAGTGTGGGTGCACAGCTTGCCTCCCACCGTCTCGTCATGTCGACTTCGCCTCGGCGCGGATGCTGGGCACGCATGCGTAGCGGTCGGGCGAGTACGCCAGGGCAGTAGCCCCAGCCGCACAGTCTTGCTGCGCCAGGACGCCCACCTGGCGCCCTCCCCTGTGATGTGCATAAGGGCAGTGTGAGGGGCCGAGATGAGAACTAGGTGAAGGAACAGGGGGCTGGCCCAGCTGGACGGCGAATGACGGTTTGATGGGTTGCGCATAGCGCGACAGGTGAGGCCGATCCACGCGAAGGGCGGTAGCACCCCGATCGCGGAGACGTGACGGTAGCGCCTAGCTGGCCGGGATGTGAACGATTCTCGCCACACCCGAAGCTCGCCCCTCATATCGCGGTCGTTACTTGAACGGAATTTATGGGTAAAAATCACCATCAATGTGATCGCCGCTCGGTCGCCCAATATTAATTCAAGCCAGATTTGACAGTGAAGTCTACTGCTCTCGAATCGGTGATAACTTCAACCCCGATGGAACTGATGTGCGAATTCATCTATTCGCGACCAGGAGGGGTTGAGTTTTGTTCTCCAGGAGTAGTGCACTTAGGTCGGCGGCCAAGTCGAGGGTTGGCCGAATAGCCGCGGCCAGCGCAGTGGCCACCATTGCAATAACCCTCTCGGCGTCTCCAGCGAGCGCCGACTCGTACAAGTACGTCACCCTGCCTAGTGGTCGAGGATACTTCGAATTTGCAGACAACGGTGACCATTTCACGGTCTGTGATACCAAAGCTGACGGCCATGGTGTATCAGCCATTTTGATTAGCAGAGACATCCACGGGACTCAAAGGGTTGTCCTGTCGCTAGACGATGGCGGCGATTCCGGATGCGACTCAAAGGTCTACGATATCAACGCTCTCTACGACTACCAGATGAGCGTCTCTTGGAATGGTGACAACGTATACCATTCGGGCCCCTGGTTCACCGAATGAGCCCCATGGTTGACTAGCCTCGGCATTTCATGACGGTCCGCCGGATCCCGGCGGACCGTTTTGACTTTTCGGGCCGACCCTTAGCTTGGCGTTTATCGCACAGGTAGCACGCGCCACCAACGTGGAAAGCCAAACGGCCTCGGTGATCCAGGGATGAGCCGTATGGCAAGCACACGACGGGCTGGGCACTTCGGCGACCGCAGCCGTCGTTGATCCACGACGATAGGACACGAGTTGACTACCTGACCGCCCATCGCAGAGGACATGTCATGAAGGACGAGAAGCAGCCAGTGCACAGAGCAGGCAAGTTCTCGATTCTCCGGTCTCTCTGGTACCGGTCGCGAGCCGAGGCTCTGGATGATGCCGAGGCCGGACGTTCAATCACCATGCCCATCGAGAGCAGCGTGCCGCCTCTCCAGCAGGTTCTACGGCGCTTGGCCATGGCCCTATTGGTACTAGCCGTCACTACGTTTCTCGTCTGGTTCGACCGTGACGGCTACAACGACAACTCCGACGGCAGCGTCGACTTCCTCGATGCCGCGTACTACGCGACCGTCACCCTCTCAACCACCGGATACGGCGACATCACCCCGGTCAGCGATGCCGCCCGGCTCACCAACATCTTCGTCATCACGCCGCTGCGCGTGCTATTCCTGATCATCCTGGTCGGCACCACGCTCGAAGTGCTCACCGAGCGCACCCGCCAACAGGTGCGTGTCCATCGCTGGCGCTCCCGCATGCGAGATCACGTGGTCGTCGTCGGTTACGGGACCAAGGGCCGGCAGGCCATCGAAACGCTTCTAGGGCAAGGCATCCGCAGAGACGAGATCGTTGTTGTCGACCCGCAGCGGCAGACCGTGGAGGCAGCCAGCAGCGACGGGCTGGTGTCGGTCCTCGGAGACGCCACCCGCTCAGACACCCTTCGAAAGGCCGAGTTGCAGAGTGCTGCCCACGTGATCGTTGCCCCTCAGCGCGACGACACAGCAGCATTGGTCACCCTTACAGCGCGCCAGCTCAACAAGCGAGCAACCATCGTCGCCGCAGTGCGGGAAGACGAGAACGTTCCGCTGTTGAAGCAGAGCGGCGCGGACGCCGTGATCACGAGCTCCAGCTCAGCCGGCCGATTGCTCGGGGTCTCAGTGGTCAGCCCTGCTGCGGCCCAGACACTTGAGGACCTCATGGCCCAGGGCAGCGGGTTGGACCTCACAGAACGCCCCGTGTCACAAGATGAGGTCGGGCGGTCACCCCGAGGGTGTGTGGATCCTGTCGTGGCAGTCGTACGCAACAAGAAGGTGCTGGACTACGCCGATCCCCAGCTCGGGAACCTCAAGCTTGGGGACCGCCTCGTCACGATCAGCCGGGCAACTCACCTGAACTGAAGCTCTGTGGTACATCTGCCAAGCGTTGATCCCACACAGTCTGTGACCCCAACGGGTGAATCTTTGCTCCTGGCCGTCGTAGAAGCTCCCGATACCACTAAAGTACCGAGTACGGCGAGAGCCGATAATCACTGGCGGCGAACTCCTGAAGCCGACGCAACAGGAAACGTCGCAGGACTTCGTCTCGGAAGTCACAAGCAACCGGGGCGACATCCTAGATTCGATGATCAAAAGTTAGATGACTGCCTTTCAGTCGTCTACTACTGAAGTTCTGCGTCGGCAGAGCCTCAGCTCTTAGTCGCACGTGTACGCGTAAGCGCGTCCACGTAGTGGCCAAGGCTGAGGTCTGCCATGCCCCCAGCTAGGCCACCATGTTTGGAAAGGTCTCAGCTGGTGGATGGGTTCCTCATTTTGGCAGTACTCGCCGTTTTCGGCGTGCTCGCTATCTTCATTTGGTCGTTGAAGGGCTTCGTACAACAGCTACAGGACTTCCTCGATGCCCTCCCTGGCTTCTTCGCCTCATGGCATCGTGCGCGCCGGGCCATGCGTGATCCTGGCGAAAGGGAGACATCCCTCAACGACGCAGAGTCGGGGGAAGCCTCACGATGAGCGGCCCAGGCCAGCTCAACCATCGGGCTCGCAGTTCCAACGGGTCTTTGGCACGATCACAGCCTTGTCAGCAGGCGTCCTTCGCGTCGCGACTCTGTGGCACATCGAGCAAAGCGTTGACTCCAGCGGTTCAATCGCCACTCCTCGCGGGTGCGTTCCGTGAGGACCTCGAGCGTGGTGCCGACCAGGATGATCAGGAACAGCACGCGCAGCGGCGTGATGACGAAGATGTTGGTGAGCCGGGCGGCGTCGCTGACCGGGGTGATGTCGCCGTATCCGGTGGTCGAGAGGGTGACGGTGGCGTAGTAGAGGGAGTCGAGGAAATCGACGCCGTCACCCGCGTTGTCGTGGTAGCCATCGCGGTCGGCCCAGACGATGAAGGCGGTCGCGGCGAGCACGAACAAGGCCATCGCCAGGCGTTTGACGACCTGGCGGATGGGGCGTTCCACGACTTTTCTCGGCAGGTTCACCCGGTGGGTCACGAGATGCTCGTCCGCTTGGCGGGCGATCGCGTCATGGCCCGGCAGTTTCACGTGAAACACTCCCCGATCCGGCTCACCGTCCGGTTCATGCCCCCACTCATCTCAGGCATTCCCCATACCGGCCAACGCCCAGGGCAGATCGAGGAGTTCCAGCTCCTGGCCCGCACGGGCGCCACCGGGTGGTACGACCGCGAGGGCGTCGGACGCCGCGATGCCCCGCAGCATGGCCGGACCGTTGTAGTGCAGCGGCACGGCCCGGTCGGCACGCACCACGACGGGGATGAGCCGGGTGTCGTACGGGTGCCCGTGGACCGTGTCCCCGAGCGGCAGCGTGTACGGCTCCGGTGCCGACCGCCCTGCCAGGACGCGCAGGAGGGGCTCGGCGAGCGTCAGCAGGCCGGAGACGGCCGCCAGGGGGTTACCGGGCAGGCCGACGAGGTGCTGGTTCTCCTTGGTGCGGGCCAGGACCATGGGGTGACCCGGGCGGACCTTGACGCCGTCCACGAGGAGTTGGGCGCCGATGCGGCTCAGGGTGGGGTGAACGTGGTCGACGGGGCCCGAGGCGGTGCCCCCGGTCGTGACGATCAGGTCGGCGTCGGAGCGGGTGATCGCCTTGTGCAGGGCCTTGGCGTCGTCGCCCAGCCTGCGTACCGCGAGGACCTCGGCACCGAGCGAGCGCAGCCAGGGCGGCAGCATCGGCCCGAGCGCGTCCCGGATCAAGCCCTCCTGGGGGAGCCCCTCGGTGAGCAGTTCGTCACCGAGGACGAGGACTTCGGCACGGGGGCGGGGAATCACGGTGAGGGTGTCGTAGCCCGCGGCCGCGGCGAGGCCCAGCACGGCGGGGGTGACCAGGGCGCCGTCCGGCAGGAGCTGGTCGCCGCTGCGGCACTCCTGACCACGGGGCCGGATGTCCTGCCCGTGCACGGCCTCCCGGGTGGCGTGCAGCCGCCCCTTGTCGTCGAGGCGCCCGTGCTCGCTGCGCAGCACGGCGGTGGCGTCCTGAGGGATGCGCGCGCCGGTGGCGATCCGCACCGCCTCGCCGTCGATGAGCGGGTCCGGCTTCGCGTGGCCCGCGAGTACCCGCTCCTCGCGGAGGTCCCAGGGGCCGGGTCCGGCTACCGCATAGCCGTCCATCGCGGAGGTGTCGAAGGAGGGCAGGTCGGTGAGCGCGGCGAGCGGGGCGGCGAGGACCAGACCGAGCGCCGCGTCCAGGGACACGGAGACGGGGGCGCGCCGCGGGACGGAACGGGCGGCCCGCTCGGCGGTCGTACGGGCCTGGGGCCAGGGGGTTGCCCTGTGTCCGTCGCCCTTGCCCTTGGCGCTGTCGGGGGCGTGGGGGCGGCTCTCGCCCTCCGATGTGGGCGCGGGGACCGCGGGGGTGCCGTGGCCGTGCCGGGGGCCGGACGCGCCTCGGGGGTCCTTGACCAAGGCCAGGGCCTCCTCCACGTCGAGGTCGTCGGCGTCCTGACCGAGGGGCCGGGCGCGGGGCGCGTTCATCCGGCGTCGGGGGTCGGCTTGGCGTCGGGGGTCGGCATGGCGCCCGAGGTCGGCTTGGCGTCGGGGGTGTCCTCGGCCGCCCAGCGGAGCGCGAGTGCCGCGGCCTTGCGGGATGCCTCCGCGACGGCCTCGGGGCCTCCCCCGGCCTGTGCGGCGGCGTATCCCACGAGGAACGTGGTCAGCGGCGCCGCGGGCCGGGCCACACCGTGCGCGGCGTCGCGGGCCACGTCGAGCAGAGCGCCGGTGTCGACGTCCAGGTCGATGCCCAGCTCGTTCTTGACTGCGGAAATCCATTCATCCAACACGTTCCCATGCTCCCTGATGCGGGCCCGGGCGGCGGCAATGTCGTCCCAGGTGTCGCAGTCGAAGGACGCGACGGGGTCGGAGATGCGGGTGAGGTCGAGCGCGGCGGTGAGCCGCCGCAGCGGCAGCCCGGTGACTCCGCCGTGGGCGACGGTGAGCACGGTCAGCTCCCGGCGCAGGGCGTCCGCGCGGTAGGCGGCCACGAGCGGCTGATCGTGGCCGTCGGGGTCGGTGAGCAGCACGCCGTCGGGTCGCGCCGGATCCTGGGGGGCGTCGCCCGTCCGCAGGGCGTCCAGCAGGCGCCGTACCGTCGCCTGATCCAGGAACGGCAGGTCGGCGGAGAGCACCACGACGTGTTCCGCCGAGATGTGCCGCAGGCCGGCGTCGAGCGCGGCGAGCGGCCCCCCGCCGGGCGGCTCCTCGCGTGCCCACTCCACGGGGCGCGCGGTCTCTCGGGGCTCGGCGACGACCACCGTGGTGGTGGCGGTGGTGCAGGCGGCGAGCACCCGGTCGAGCAACGGGCGCCCGCCCACGCGCAGACCGGGCTTGTCCGCTCCGCCGAGCCGGCGGGCGGCGCCGCCCGCGAGGACGACGGCGTCGTACGGGGCGGCGGGGCCGGGGGTGCCCGGTGGCTCGTACGCGGTCATCCCCCGAGTATGCGTGCCGCCGCGATCACAGGGAACGCAGGAACACCGCCGGCTGTTCGACGCAGTCCGCCACATGGCGCAGGAAGCCGCCCGCCGTGCCGCCGTCGCACACCCGGTGGTCGAAGGTGAGCGAGAGCTGGACGACCTGGCGCACGGCCAGCTCGCCCTCGTACACCCACGGCTTGGGGACGATCCGGCCGACGCCGAGCATGGCGGCCTCGGGGTGGTTGATGATCGGCGTGGAGCCGTCGACGCCGAACACTCCGTAGTTGTTCAACGTGAAGGTGCCGCCCGTGAGTTCCGCCGGTGTCAGCGTGCCGGTGCGTGCGGCCCCGGTCAGCCGGGCGAACTCCGCGCTCAGCGATTCCGCGTCGCGCGTGTGGGCGTCCCGGACGACGGGGACGACGAGACCGCGTTCGGTCTGTGCCGCGAAGCCCAGGTGGATGTGGTCGAGGCGGACGATCTCGCGGGCTTCCGTGTCGACCGTGGAGTTGAGCTCCGGGTAGCGGGCCAGTGCGGCGGTGCAGATGCGGGCGAGGAGCGCCAGCAGGGAGATCTTGGGACCGCCGGTGGCGTTCATCGCCCTGCGCGCGTGCAGGAGTTCCGTCGCGTCGGCGTCCACCCAACAGGTCGCGTCGGGGATCTCGCGACGGCTGCGGGAGAGTTTGTCGGCGACCGTGCCGCGGATGCCCCGGAGGGGGATACGGGTGCCGGCCGTGGCAGGTGCGGGGGCCACGGGGGTTGGTTCGGGGGCGAGCGGGGTTTCCGGCTGCCGGACCGGGGTGCCGGCCGAGCGCAACGCGTGCTCCACGTCCGACCGCAGGATCAGTCCGTCGGGGCCGGAACCCACCAGGGTCCGCAGGTCCAGGCCGTTCTCCCGGGCGAGCCTGCGGACGAGCGGGGAGATCACCGGTACGGGGCCGTCGGCGCGTACCGGCGACGCGATGTGGTCGCGGGCCGGCCTGGGTTCGTGCGCCGGGGCGCCCGGGTGGTTGTCGGCGACGGGGTGGTGCGCGGGCCGGGTCTGCGTGTGCGCCCCGGACGGTGTGGTCGCCCCGGCGGTCGGCCGTACCCTTCTGCGTCGCGCCGGCGGTGCCCCGGTGCCGTACCCCACCAGCACGTTGCCGGAGCCCTCGGTCTCTTCGCCGGAGGGTGGCGCGCCGACCGCTACGGTCAACAGGGGGGAACCCACGGGCAGTTCCGTGCCCTCCTCGCCGAAGCGTGCGGTGACCACGCCTCCGTAGGGGCAGGGGACCTCGACCATCGCCTTGGCCGTCTCGACCTCGACGACGGGCTGGTCGACGGCGACGACGTCACCGACCTCCACCAGCCAGCGGACGATCTCCGCCTCGGTGAGGCCCTCACCGAGGTCGGGGAGCTTGAACTCCAGCACCTGGGCCATCAGCTGTCCGCCTCCCATTGCAGGCGCCCCACGGCGTCCAGGATCCGGTCGACGCCGGGCAGGTGGTGCCGCTCCAGCATCGGCGGCGGGTACGGGATGTCGAATCCGGCGACGCGCAGCACCGGCGCCTCCAGGTGGTGGAAGCAGCGCTCGGTGACGCGGGCCGCGATCTCGCCGCCCGGGCCGCCGTAACCACCGGCTTCGTGCACGACGACGGCGCGGCCGGTCCGCCGCACCGATGCCGCCACGGTCTCGTCGTCGAAGGGCACGAGGGAGCGCAGGTCGACGACTTCGAGGTCCCAGCCCTCGGCCCGCGCCGCCTCGGCCGCCTCCAGGCAGACGGGCACGGACGGCCCGTACGTGATGAGCGTGGCGCTGCGGCCCGCGCGCCGCACCACCGCGCGGCCGATCGGGTCGACGGCCGTCGGCTCGTCGGGGTTCCAGGAGTCCTTCGACCAGTACAGGCGCTTGGGCTCCAGGAAGACGACCGGGTCGTCGGAGGCGATGGCGGCGCGCAGCAGCCCGTAGGCGTCGGCGACGGTCGCGGGCGTGACGACATGGAGTCCCGGAGTCGCCATGTAGTACGCCTCGGAGGAGTCGCTGTGGTGCTCGACGCCGCCGATGCCGCCGCCGTACGGAACCCGGATGGTGATCGGGAGCGGCATGGCACCGCGGGTGCGGTTGCGCATCCGTGCCACGTGCGAGATCAGCTGCTCGAACGCCGGGTAGGCGAACGCGTCGAACTGCATCTCCACGACCGGCCTGAGTCCGTACATGGCCATGCCGACTGCTGTCCCCAGGATGCCTGCCTCGGCGAGCGGGGTGTCCGTGCAACGGTCCTCGCCGAACTCCTTGGCGAGCCCGTCGGTGACGCGGAAGACGCCGCCCAGGGTGCCGACGTCCTCGCCCATGACATGGACGGTCGGGTCGGCGGCCATGGCGTCGCGGAGCGCGCGGGTCAGGGCCTGCGCCATGGTGGCGGGTTTGAGCGCGACGGTGGTCATCGGGCCGTACCCTCCGACTCGGCCTCGGCCGCGAGCTCGGCGCGCAACAGCGCCTCCTGCTCGCGCAGTTGTGGTGTGGGCTCGGCGTACACGTGGGCGAAGAGGTCCATGGGGTCGAGCACCGGGTCCTGGTTCATGCGGGCGCGCAGGTCGGCGGCCATGATCTCGGCGGCCTCGCGGGCCTCCCGTATGCCGTCGTCGTCGAGCAGGCCGCGCTCGGTCAACTCGCGCTCCAGGAGGGCGATCGGGTCGTGCGCCCGCCAGGTCTCGACCTCGGAGTCGCCGCGGTAGCGGGTGGCGTCGTCGGCGTTCGTGTGGGCTTCCATGCGGTACGTCACGGCCTCGACCAGCGTCGGACCGCCTCCCGCGCGCGCGTGGCGCACGGCGTCGCTCAGGACCTCGTGCACGGCCGCCGCGTCGTTGCCGTCGACCAGCCGGCCGGGCATTCCGTAGCCCACGGCCTTGTGGGCCAGGGAGGGGGCGGCGGTCTGCTTGGCGAGCGGGACGGAGATGGCGAAGCCGTTGTTCTGGACGAGGAAGACGACCGGGGCCTGCCAGACCGCCGCGAAGTTCAGCGCCTCGTGGAAGTCGCCCTCGCTGGTGCCGCCGTCGCCGACCAGGGCGAGCGCGACCACGTCGTCGCCCTTGAGACGGGCGGCGTGCGCGAGGCCCACAGCGTGCGGAAGCTGGGTGGCCAGGGGGGTGCACAGGGGTGCGATGCGGTGCTCGTGGGGGTCGTAGCCGGTGTGCCAGTCGCCGCGCAGGAGGGTGAGGGCCTGAACGGGGTCGAGGCCGCGGGCGACGGCGGCGAGGGTGTCGCGGTAGCTCGGGAAGAGCCAGTCGCGCTCCTCGAGGACGAGTGCGGCGGCGACCTCGCAGGCCTCCTGGCCGGTGCTGGACGGGTAGACGGCGAGGCGGCCCTGCTTGGTGAGGGCGGTGGCCTGCGCGTTGTAGCGACGACCGCGCACCAGCTCCGCGTACAGACGGCGCAGCAGGCCCGGGTCGACCTGCGCGGCGGCTTCGGTGCCGAGGACGCGGTGGGGCAGCGCGTCGGGCAGCAGCGGCGCGGGGTCGGTGCGGGGCTGCCAGGCGGGCGGCGGCGTGGGCCGGTAAGCGCCTCGCTGCTCCATGACCGTCATGACGGCACCTCCTCGTGGGAGCGGCTTGGGCGCTGCACGGGTGTGAGGCGCCTCACCTACCGATTGTTCGGTCGTCGGCACATTTTGGCTACAGGCACCGCCAGGCTGTGGACAAACGGTTCTGCACAGCCTGAGATGGACGCAGTACGTCCATGGTAGGGAGGCGGGGGGACATGGCACCTGAACAAATGGCCGAGCCGTCGGAGGCCGGCCCCGTCCCGCCGCCCGCCCGTCCGCTCGACGCCATCGATCAGGACATCCTGCAGATGCTCCAGGCGGACGGCCGCGCCTCGATACGCTCCGTGGCCGAACGGGTGCATGTGTCCCGCGCCAACGCCTACGCGCGGATCAACCGACTCATCGAGGACGGTGTGATCCGCGGCTTCGGGGCGCGCGTCGACCACGAACGCGCCGGGCAGGGTACGTCCGCGTACATCACCCTCAAGATCGTGCAGAACTCCTGGCGCACGGTCCGTGAGCAGCTCAGGGTGCTGCCGGGCGCCTCCCACATCGCCCTGGTGGGCGGCGACTTCGATGTCCTGCTCCTGGTGCACACCCCCGACAACAGGGCCCTCCGCGAACTGGTCCTCACCCGCCTCCAGGCCATCCCCGAGGTCCTCAGCACCCGCACGCTCCTGGTCTTCGAGGAGGAGGACCTCGAGCCGGAGGGGTGAGGGGGCGGTGAGAGACGTGTGGCACCGGCGCCGGGACGGTCTTGGACCCGCGGCTTGAGGCCGGAGCCTCGGTCCGGCGGCCGGAACCCCGCCCGGAACCCGGCGACGGAAACCGGCCAGGCCCCCTCGCCACCGGGCCCGGCTCCGAGGCGCGGTCCCCTGGAGCCCGCCTCGGGGCCGGACCTCCCGCCCCGAGGCCGAAGAATCGAACCAAGGCCTGGGGCGGAAGAGCCAGGACCGGGAGCCCAGGGGGTTGGAGAGCCAGGGCCTGGGAGCCCGGGGGGGGTGGAGAGCGAATGCCTGGGACCGGGGGGGGCGGCGGGCCGATGGCCCAGAGTCCTGGGGGCCCGGGGGCGGAGGGCCAGGGGCCTGAGGGCCCGCGGGTCGGAGGGCCAGGACCGATGCCCCAGAGTCCGAGGGCCGGGGACGAAGGGCCAGGGAGCTGAGAGCCCACGGGTCGAAAGGCCGGGACCGATGCCCCAGAGTCCGAGGGCCGGGGACGAAGGGCCAGGGAGCTGAGAGCCCACGGGTCGAAAGGCCGGGACCGATGCCCCAGAGTCCGAAGG
>NZ_JBVKBU010000009.1:191028-371681 GCF_055638955.1 Streptomyces sp. NPDC111507
GGACCGATGCCCCAGAGTCCGAGGGCCGGGGACGAAGGGCCAGGGAGCTGAGAGCCCACGGGTCGAAAGGCCGGGACCGATGCCCCAGAGTCCGAAGGCCGGGCACGAAGGGCCAGGGAGCTGAGAGCCCACGGGTCGAAAGGCCGGGACCGATGCCCCAGAGTCCGAAGGCCGGGCACGAAGGGCCAGGGAGCTGAGAGCCCACGGGTCGAAAGGCCGGGACCGATGCCCCAGAGTCCGAGGGCCAGGGACGACGGGCCAGGGAGCTGAGAGCCCACGGGTCGGAGGGCCCACGGGTCGGAGGGTCCACCGGTCGGAGGGCCGGGGCCTCAGGGGCGTGGGCCGGGGGCTGAAAGGGTGAGGGGACGCGGGTGGGAGTGGGGGGCGGAGGGTCAGCGTTCCTCTCTGAGGCCGCTGAAGACCAGTTGCGCCACCGCGTCGGCGACCTCGCGTTCGCCCATGCCTCGGCTGTCGGGGCGGTACCACTCGACGAGTGAGTTGATCATTCCGAAGACCAGGCGGGTCGCCAGGCGGACCTCGATGTCGCCGCGTACGTCCCCGTCGGCGGCCGCGGCCTTCAGGAGTTCGGCCACCTGGTGGTCGAACTCGCGGCGCCGCTCCAGGGCCCAGCGCTCGGTGTCCGTGTTGCCGCGCACGCGCAGCAGCAGGGTCACGTACGGGAGTTCCGCGGTGAGTACCTCGACCATGCGCCGCACGACGTACTCCAGGCGCTCCACCGCACGCCCCACGCGCGCGTGCTCCTCGTCGAGGATGCCGAAGAGACCGTCCAGGGCCCGGCTGACGGCGCGGCGCAGCAGCTCCTCCTTGCCCGTGACGTGGTGGTATATCGAAGACTTCGAGATACCGGCCGCCTTGGACAGGTGCTCCATGGAAGTGCCGTCGTAGCCGCGCTCGTTGAAGACCTGGACGGCGACGGAGAGCAGGCTCTCGGGGGTGTACGTGTCGCGCTTGGCGGTGGTCATGAGGTTCCCTCGCGCTTCTCGGTGGCGTACGCGTGGCGGTAGAGCGCGAGAGAGGGCGCGTAGCGCCCGGAGGGATCGCGCTGGTGCAGGTCGTCCAGAAGGGAACAGGCCCAGCTCCGGCCGAGCCTGCGGCTCCATTCGAAGGGGCCCAGGGGGTAGTTGACCCCCAGCCGCATCGCGGTGTCGATGTCCTCCTCGGTGGCGACGCCCTTGGCGACGGCGTCGTGCGCCAGGTCGACGATCCGCGCCACGGTCCGGGCGACGATCATGCCGGGTACGTCCCCGATGACGCTGACGGTCTTGCCCAGCGCCTGGAACAGGCCGACGGCCTCGGAGAGGGTCTGCGGGGCGGTGTCCTGGGAGGCGGAGAGGGCGATCCTGGTCGCCCGGCGGTAGTCGAGCGCCAGGTCGAAGTAGACGACGTCGCGGAACTCGACCGACGTCTGGCCGTCGGCGAGGACCAGCTGGCCGCCACTGGGCAGCACCAGGCGGGTCCCGTGGTCCTCCTCGTCCTCGCGGACCTGGATGCCCGCCTCGCGGATCAGCGTGAGCAGTTCGGAGGCCGGACCCAGATCACCCTCGGCGACGACGTACGCGGGTGCCTGCGCCTTCTCCGCGGTGTGCGGCTCCGGACGCTCGGCGTCGGCTCCGTGGTCGTACCAGCCGTGCCCCGTCTTGCGGCCGAGCCGGCCGGACTCGACGAGTCGCCGCTGGGCGAGCGAGGGCGTGAAGCGCACGTCCTGGAAGAAGGACTGCCACACGGAGTGCGTCACGGACTCGTTGACGTCCTGACCGATCAGGTCGGTCAGCTCGAAGGCCCCCATCCGGAAGCCGCCGCACTCGCGCAGGACGGCGTCGATCGTCGCGGGGTCGGCGGCCTGCGCCTCGTACACCGCGAAGGCCTCGGCGTAGAAGGGCCTGGCGATGCGGTTGACGATGAATCCGGGGGTGTCGGCGCAGGCGACCGGCGTCTTGCCCCAGGCGCGTGCCGTCTCGTACGCGCGCGTGGCCGACGAGAAGTCGCTCGCGTACCCGGAGACGACCTCCACCAGCGGCAGCAGCGGCGCCGGGTTGAAGAAGTGCAGTCCGACCAGCCGGCCGGGGTTGCGCAGGGCGCCGCCGATGGCCGTGACGGACAGCGACGAGGTGTTGGTGGCGAGGAGACAGTCGTGCTCGACGATGTCCTCGAGCTCGCGGAACAGCTGCTGTTTCGCCTCGAGTTGTTCGAGCACCGCCTCGACGACGAGCGCGCAGTCCGCCAGCTCGGCGAGGCTGTGCGCGGGGTGCAGCCGGGCGCGTGCCGCGTCCCGGTCGGCGGCGGCGAGCCGGTCCTTCTCGACGAGCCGGTCGAGGCGCGCGCCGATCGCTTTGGCCGCCACGTCGGCACGCCCGGGAACCGTGTCGTAGAGCCGCACGGGGTGGCCCGCGACGAGCGCGACCTGGGCGATGCCCTGGCCCATGGTGCCGGTGCCGACGACGGCCACGGGGCTGCTGAGGTCGAGTGCTGTCATGTGCGCGATCCTCCCGCACGGGGTTTTCCACAGATGCGGCGGACCCCCTTGTCCCGACCGATCGTTCGGTTACTCTAACTCTGTCCGGCTATTTCTGCCCAGGTCATGAGCTCAGCGAAGAGTTCTTGAGACGAGGAGATGGTCCCGCATGGCCGCCGAACTGACCGCGCACGAGCTGACCGCCCAGCACCGGCCCACCCTCGACCAGGCGCTGGAAGCGATCCGCACGCGCGCGTACTGGTCCCCCCACCCCGAGCACCCGAAGGCCTACGGGGAGAACGGCAGCCTGAGCATGGCCGAGGGCAAGGCCGCCTTCGACGCCCTCCTCGGCAGCCGCCTCGACCTCGGCCAGCCCGGCACCGACGACTGGGTGGGCGGTGAGATCTCCCCGTACGGCATCGAGCTGGGGGTCACCTACCCGCACGCGGACGTCGACGTGCTGCTGCCCGCCATGCGGGCCGGACAGCGGGCCTGGCGCGACGCGGGCGCGGAGATGCGCGCGATGGTCTGTCTGGAGATCCTCAAGCGGATCGCCGACCGCACGCACGAGTTCGCGCACGCGGTCATGCACACCAGCGGCCAGGCCTTCATGATGGCGTTCCAGGCGGGCGGCCCGCACGCGCAGGACCGCGGCCTGGAAGCGGTGGCGTACGCGTACGTGGAGCAGGTCCGCACGCCCGACACCGCGGAGTGGACCAAGCCCCAGGGCAAGCGCGACCCGCTCGCGATGACCAAGCAGTTCACGCCGGTGCCGCGCGGTGTCGCGCTGATGATCGGCTGCAACACCTTCCCGACGTGGAACGGCTATCCGGGCCTGTTCGCCTCCCTGGCCACCGGTAACGCCGTGCTCGTCAAGCCGCACCCGCGCGCGGTGCTGCCGCTCGCGCTCACCGTGCAGGTCGCGCGCGAGGTGCTCGCCGAGGCGGGTTTCGACCCGAACCTGGTGGCGCTCGCCGCCGAGCGGCCCGGGGAGGGCATCGCCAAGACCCTGGCCGTGCGCCCCGAGATCCGGATCATCGACTACACCGGGTCGACGGCGTTCGGCGACTGGCTGGAGACCCACGCCCGCCAGGCGCAGGTCTACACGGAGAAGGCGGGCGTCAACACGGTGATCGTGGAGTCGACCGACGACTACAAGGGGATGCTGTCCAACCTGGCCTTCTCCTTGTCCCTGTACAGCGGCCAGATGTGCACGACCCCGCAGAACCTCCTCATCCCCCGCGACGGCATCCGCACGGAGGAGGGCTCCAAGTCGTACGACGAGGTGGTCGCCGACCTCGCCCGGTCGGTCGACGGACTCCTCGGGGACGACGCGCGTGCCAACGGGCTGCTGGGCGCGATCGTGAACCCGGACGTCAAGGCACGTCTGGAGGCCGCGGCAGGGCTCGGCGAGGTCGCCCTCGCGTCGCGTGAGGTCGGCAACCCGGAGTTCCCGGACGCGGTCGTCCGCACCCCGGTGATCGTCAAGCTCGACGGTGCCCGGAAGTACTGGGAGGGTGCCGACGACGAGGCCGCCTACATGAACGAGTGCTTCGGACCGGTGTCCTTCGCGGTCGCGGTCGACTCGGCAGGGGATGCGGTGGAGCTGCTGCGGCGGACCGTCCGGGAGAAGGGGGCGATGACCGTCGGGGCGTACACCACCGACGAGGTCGTCGAGGAGGCCGTACGGGAGGCCTGTCTGGAGGAGTGTGCCCAGCTGTCCCTGAATCTGACGGGCGGCGTGTACGTCAACCAGACGGCCGCGTTCTCGGACTTCCACGGGTCGGGCGGCAACCCGGCGGCGAACGCCGCGCTGTGCGACGGGGGCTTCGTGGCCAACCGGTTCCGGGTGGTGGAGGTCCGACGCTAGGACCTGTTCCGCCGGACAGGTCCCAGGCCCCGCGGCCCAGGCCTGATCCAAACGGCAGGCCCTAGCCCCCTTGCGGGGCGCTCCAGTGGAACAAGGTCATGGCCACGCTCGTCGCCAGGTTGTAGCTGGAGACCTGGGGGCGCATCGGGAGCGACACCAGATGGTCGGCACGCGCGCGCAGGTCGGTGGAAAGGCCGCTGCGCTCGGAGCCGAAGGCGAGCACGGCGTCGTCCGGGAGCTTCAGTCCCCGGATGTCCTCGCCGTCCGGGTCGAGGGCGAACACCGGCCCGGACGGCAGCTCGGCCACCGTCAGCCGCTCCACGGCGGTCGCGAAGTGCAGGCCCGCCCCGCCCCGCACCACCGTGGGGTGCCAGGGGTCGAGGGTGCCCGTGGTGACGACGCCGGTCGCGCCGAAGCCGGCCGCGAGGCGGATCACGGCGCCGGCGTTGCCGAGGTTGCGCGGATGGTCGAGGACGACCACGGGGGCGGTGCGGGGTGTGCGGGCCAGCGCCCGCAGATTGGCCTCGCGGGAGGGACGTACCGCCAACGCGGCCACCGCGGTCGGGTGCGGACGCGGGACGAGGGAGCGGTACGTGGCCTCCGGAACCTCCACCAGGAGGGCGTCCAGGGCCTCGCGTACGTCCGGGGCCAACTCGTCGGTGAGGGTGAGCGCCGCCGGCCGGTCACTGGTGACCGCCACCAGGACCTCGGCCCGGAAGCGCACGGCGTGCTTGAGGGCGTGGAAGCCGTCGAGCAGGACGGAGGTGTCGGCGAGGCGGTGCCAGGCGCTCACGGGGTCCTGGTCCTGCCGACGGTCGCCCACCGGGTCCTGCACACGGTCCGTGGGGTCGCTTGCGGGGTCCTTCATGCGGTGAAGCCTACGTGCGAGTCCTCGGCCGGCTCCGGGGTGCGCGGCCCCTGAGCGCGCTGGCCCGGCAGCTTCCGGGCGCCGGGCGGAAACAGTCGTCCACGCCCGCGTGCCGCCCATCCGCCGAGGCGCCGCAGGAACGACGTCGGCAGGAACACCGCGTCGGCGGCGATCATCGCGAGCGAGAAGAACGGCAGCCCGAGGACCACGGCGATCACGGCGTGCTCGGTCATCATGGCGGCCAGCAGGACGTTCTTGACGCGCCGGTTGATCAGGGTGAAGGGGAAGGCGACCTGGACGGCGACCGTCCCGTAGGTCACCAGCATCACGATCGTGCCGTGTGAGGCCAGCAGGTCGGACAGAGCGGGCCAGGGAGAGAAGTAGTCCAGGTGGAGCGGGTAGTAGACGGCCGTGCCGTCCTGCCAGCGCGAGCCCTGGATCTTGTACCAGCCGGCGGTCGCGTAGATCAGACACGCCTCGGCCATGATCACGAGCAGGGCCGCGTTGTGCACGGCGTTGGCGATGACGTCGAGCAGGATCCGAGGCTCCGCGGCGCGCGCCAGGCGGCCGACGGCCCCCCACAGCGCCTGGACCGCCCACAGCCCCCAGAAGATCGCCAGCCAGCCGGGGCTCAGCCGCCCCGCGCCCGTCGCCGCGGCCAGCAGCAGGCCGAGCACCGCCCACAGGACGAGACCGACCCGGTCCTGGGTCCCGGCCCGGGGAAGGTCCTCACGCGCGCGCGCCTCCCGTGCGAGCCGGGCCCGCCGGGCGTCCAGCGACCACACCTGTCCACAGCGTGTGAACACCAGATAGATCGCCATCAGGTGGATGACGTTGTCGCCGCCGTCCCCCATGAAGATGCTGCGGTTCTGCAGCGAGAGCACGCCGACCATGAAGAGCACGGACATCGTGCGGGTCCGCCAGCCCACCAGCAGCAGGAGAGCCGAGAGGACGGCCAGGGCGTAGACGGTCTCGAACCACACCTGGCTGTCGGACCACATCAGGATCGTGAAGGCGTGGTTGTCCGCGACGAGCCGCTGGGCGAGGTCCCACTTCCACGGTCCGTCGGGGCCGTACATCTCCTGGCGGTGCGGGAACTCGCGCAGCAGGAACAGCAGCCAGGTGGCCGCGAAGCCGATGCGGATCACGGCCGTCTGGTACGGGCCGAGGGCGGCGTCGGTGACCCGGGCGATACCGCGCGAGATCGACACTGCGATGCGGTTCATCGGGCGCTCGCCTCCGTCCGCGCGTCCGTGACGTCCTCCTCGGGAACGGTCCACCAGGGCAGCTCGCGCAGGACGGGCGTGTCGGACACCTGCTCCTCGCTCCATTTCGGGGGCGGCACGTTGGTGGTACGCGAACGGACCTGGACGCTTTCGACGACGGCACCCTTGCCGCCGGCCCCCTCACGGTCGAGACGCAGCACGACGATCCGGCGCAGATAGCGCTGGGAGAGGTCGCCGCGCAGGCCCGCGGGGCGGTTGTCGTTGTCGTGCGTGCCGATGTAGAAGTCCCAGGCCCGGCGCAGTTCGTTCTGCTGGGTGTGGCTCGGCAGCAGATTGCCGTCGATCGCCGCGCCGTCCAGCGCGGACAGGTCGTACCAGCCGGTCTCGGTGATGCCACCGTCCGCGCCGCGGACCTGCGCACGGACCTGGACGTCGATGTTCTGCTGCAGCGGGTTGGGGGCGAAGAGCTTCCAGTTCTGCTCGAACTCCGGGTAGATCCAGTCGTCGATCGCCCGGCCGTGCTGCTTGGTGACCGTGTTCGAGGGCGCGACGTGCAGAAACACCATGCCGAGGTGCACACAGGCGACCACCGCGACGACCGCGAGGGCGAGCGCGGCGACAACCTGGGAGCGGAGGGGGAGGGAGGCTATGCCGGTGGGGACGGGGGCGGGGACAGGGGGATCGCCGATGGGCGCCTGGCCACCGGATTCCTGGTCGACGGATTCCTGGCCACCGGATTCGTGGCCACCGGATTCCTGGCCGACGGATTCCTGGTCGGGCGAGGGTGTGCTGTCGGGGGTGGAACCGGCGGAGGCGGGGCCCTCGGGCAGGGAGCCGTCAGGGCCGTCCGGCAGATGCCGGGCCTTCGTACCCTCGTCGTACGCGTCCATTCCGCCCCGATTCCCGATCCCGGTCCGATTCCTGCCGCCGGACCGCGCGGCGCCGTGGCGCCCGCGCGCACCACACCGCGGCGTGCGCACCGGAACGGTACTCAGGCCGGACCGCCCAGCACAGCCCCATTCGGCACAGCGGGCACAACAGCGACACAACAGCGACCCTGAGGTTATCCACAGCGGTGGACACCCTACGGCCGCCCGCCCCGCCGTGCGGCGATAGAAACCGAACGTTCGGTCTGCCGAGGCGGTGGGCCTTCCGCGGCCGGACCGTTCCCTTCTTGTAGAACCTGTTCTATCTTGACGCTCCGTCAGATCCGGTGTCCGCCGGGTCGGTGGATCGGTGCGTGGGAGGACAGGGACGTGGACTTCACCTTCACCGAGGAGCAGCAGGCGGCGGTCGAGGCGGCGAAGGCGGTGTTCGGCGGGGTCGCGCCCGACGGAGTACCCAGCCCAGCGATCACCGCGGGCGCCGTCGCCGACGACTTCGACCGGGCGCTGTGGACGAAGCTCGCCGATGCGGATCTGTTGAGTCTGTTGCTCGCCGCGGAGTACGGCGGGGCGGGCCTGGACGCGATCGCCCTGTGCCTGGTGCTGCGCGAGGCGGCGAAGGTGCTGGCGCGGGTGCCGTTGCTGGAGAGCAGTGCGGCGGCAGTGGCCGTACAGGCTTACGGCGGCGAGGAGTTGAAGGCGGAGCTGCTCGCGCGGGCGGGCCGGGGCGAGGTCGTGCTGACCGTCGCGGCGAACGGACGGACCGGGCACGACCCGGCCGAACTCGCCGTGACCGCACGGCGGGACGGTGACGTGTGGGTGCTGGACGGGGTGCAGACGGCGGTTCCGTGGGCGCAGAACGCCGACTTCACCGTCGTACCCGCGCACACGGGCGGCGGCCGGACCGTCCTCGCGCTGGCACCCCGGGTCCATGAGGGCGTCGTCCTCGGCGAGCAGATCTCCACGACCGGGGAACGGCTCGGCGAGCTGCGTCTGGAGTCCGCGCGGATCACCGCCCGGGATGTCATCGACGCCGACGGGGCGTGGGAGTGGCTGCGCGAGCTGTTGGCCACCGGGACGTGCGCGCTGGCGCTCGGGCTCGGCGAGCGGGTGCTCGCGATGACCAGCACGTACACGGGCAAGCGGGAGCAGTTCGGGTTCCCGGTCGCCACGTTCCAGGCCGTCGCCGTGCAGGCCGCCGACCGCTATATCGACCTGCGGGCGATGGAGGCGACGCTGTGGCAGGCCGCGTGGCGGATCAGCACGGGGGCGGGGGGTGCGCTTCCGGCGTCCGGGGACGTGGCCGTCGCCAAGATCTGGGCGTCGGAAGGGGTACGACGGGTCGTGCAGACCGCGCAGCATCTGCACGGGGGGTTCGGCGCCGACGTCGACTACCCGCTGCACCGGTACCACGCCTGGGCCAAGCAGCTTGAACTGTCGCTCGGACCGGCGGCGGCGCACGAGGAGGCACTGGGGGATCTGCTCGCGGCCCATCCCTTGGGCTGAACGCCCACGCCCACGCCCACGCCCACGGCTCGTCCTCGCCTCTCCAGGTGTGGGCAAGCCCCGGGCAGCGGTGGTGAACGTCACTCGGCGGATGCGAGCGCGGGCGCGAACCCTGCCGGTGGCTCCAGCGTGCGTGAACCCTCGCCGGTGGCGAGCACGGAGCCGGGGTGCCCTGCCGGTGGCTAGAGCACGAAGCCGGGGGTGCCCTTGTCGTCCACGACCGGGCGGCCGGCGGCGGCCCAGACCTGCATGCCACCGTCGACGTTCACGGCGTCGATGCCCTGCTGGACCAGGTACATCGTGACCTGCGCCGAACGGCCCCCGGAGCGGCAGATCACATGGACCCTGCCGTCCTGCGGCGCCGCCTCGGTCAGCTCGCCGTAGCGTGCGACGAACTCACTGATGGGGATGTGCAGCGCCCCCGCGGCATGGCCCGCCTGCCACTCGTCGTCCTCCCGGACGTCCAGCAGGAAGTCTCCGTCCGCGAGATCCCCGACCTCGACCGTGGGCACACCAGATCCAAAACTCATGCCCCCGACGCTACCCGACCGGGCAGGCGACCCGAAGCCCCCGCCGGACAGGCCCTAGTCGACCAGCCGGGTCAGCTCCTTCTCGCGCTCGTCGACCTGGGCCAGCAGTTGCTCGGCGATCTCGTCCAGGAGCCGGTCCGGGTCCTCCGGGGCCATTTTGAGCATGGCGCCGATGGCACTCTCCTCCAGCTCGCGGGCGACGAGGGTCAGCAGTTCCTTGCGCTGGGCGAGCCACTCGAGGCGGGCGTAGAGCTCCTCACTGCGGCTCGGCTTCCACTCCTCGGGCACCGGGCCCGCCGCCCACTCCTCGGACAACTCCCCCAGCAGGGCCTCGTCGCCACGGCTGTACGCGGCGTTGACCCGGGCGATGAACTCGTCGCGCCGCCTGCGCTCGTCGTCGTCCTGTGCCAGGTCGGGGTGGGCCTTGCGGACCAGCTCACGGTAGAGCTGACGGGCCTCGTCGCTGGGGCGTACGCGCTGCGGGGGGCGTACGGACTGGTCCGTCAGCATCGCCACCGCCTCGGGGAACAGTCCCTCGGAGTCCATCCAGCCGTGGAAGAGCTCCTCGACCCCGGGCATCGGCATGACCCGCGCCCGCGCCTCGTCCGCCTTGCGTATGTCCTCCACGTCCCCGGTGCGCGCGGCGACCGCCTCGGCGATCTGCGCGTCCAGCTCGTCGAGCCGCGAGTACATCGGGCCGAGCTTCTGGTGGTGCAGGCGCGAGAAGTTCTCGACCTCGACGCGGAAGGTCTCCACGGCGATCTCGAACTCGATCAACGCCTGCTCGGCCGCCCGCACGGCCCGCTCCAGCCGCTCCTCGGGCCGCGGCTGCGCCTCGGGCGCCGCCTCCGGGGCGGACCCGTCGTGGGCATCCGCATCCCCGGCGCCCTGGGGCCGGGCATCCTCGGCCTGGGTACGGTCGGACTCGCTGTGCTCGGCTTCCGGGGTCGTCACCCGACCAGACTAGGCCACGGCCCCTTACGACTCGCGGCCTTCCCCCGGCCGGGGCGGTGCGCCACGCCCCAGCCCTGCCGCTCTCGGGCCGCCCCGCTCCTCTCGAATCGTGCGGCTCACACCCCGAGCTCCGCCGCCAACCGCCCCTCCCTGACCGCCGCTACCAGCTCCGCGTGGTCCGCCTCCGTACGGTCGGCGTAGGCCACGGCGAACGAGGCGATGGACTCGTCCAACTCCTCGCTCTTCCCGCAGTACCCGGCGATGAGACGGGGGTCGGCGGTGTGGGTGTGGGCGCGCGCGAGAAGGGCGCCGGTCATACGGGCGTAGTCGTCGACCTGGTCGGCGGCGAGGGCGGCGGGGTCGACGCTGCCCTTGCGGTTGCGGAACTGGCGTACCTGGAAGGGGCGGCCCTCGACGGTGGTCCAGCCGAGCAGGATGTCGCTGACGACCTGCATGCGCTTCTGGCCGAGGACGACCCGGCGGCCCTCGTGCGGCACCTCCGGTATGGCGTGGCCGGCCGTCGCCAGGTGCGGGAGCAGCGCCGATGCGCGGGCCTCCTTCACCTGGAGGACCAGGGGTTCGCCGCGGTGGTCGAGGAGCAGCACGACGTAGGAGCGGGTGCCGACGCTGCCGGTGCCGACGACGCGGAAGGCGACATCGTGCACCGCGTACCGGGCGAGGAGGGGGAGACGGTCCTCGGAGACGGTGGTCAGGTAGTGCTCCAGCGAGGCAGCGACCGCCGAGGCCTCCGCGTCGGGTACCCGGCGCAGCACCGGAGGCGCGTCCACGAAGCGGTGGCTGCCGTCCTCCGTCGGCCGGGTCGACTTGGCCGCGAACCGTCCGCTGGTGTTGGCCCGCGCCTTCTCCATGACCCGCTCCAGGGTGCCGAGCAGGTCGTGGGCGTCGGCGTGGGAGACGAGTTCCTCGTCCGCGATGGCGTTCCACGCGTCCAGCACCGGGAGCTTCGCGAGCAGCCGCTGCGTGCGTCGGTAGGCACCGACCGCGTCGTGGGCGGCCTTGCGACAGGTGTCCTCGTCCGCGCCCGCTTCCCTGCCCGCGAGCACGAGCGAGGTGGCGAGGCGCTTGAGGTCCCACTCCCAGGGGCCGTGTGCCGTCTCGTCGAAGTCGTTCAGATCGATGACCAGGCCGCCGCGCGCGTCTCCGTACAGGCCGAAGTTGGCCGCGTGGGCGTCGCCGCAGATCTGGGCGGCGATGCCGGTCGCGGGGGTGCGCGCGAGGTCATAGGCCATGAGGCCGGCCGAACCGCGCAGGAAGGCGAAGGGGGTGGCGGCCATCCTGCCGACCCGTATCGGAGTGAGCTCCGGGATCCGGCCGAGGTTGGACTCCTCGACGGCGGTCACCGCGTCCGGCCGGCCGGCGTCGAAGCTCAGCTCCGCATGCACGCCGCGCGGCACCCGTCGGCGCAGCGCCTTGCCCTCTTCCTTGGGTGCGGCCTGCACGGGCCGGCCCGCGAATCCCCGCACGCCGAAGACCCCGGACACCCTGGACGCCTGCCCACCCTGTTCGCTCCGGCGATCTTCTTCGCTCCGCCGACCCTGTTCGTCCTGTCCGCCCCGATGATCCTGATGGTCCCGCCCGCCCGGTCGGCTCCGCTGGTCCTGCTGCGCCCGATCCACTGCACCAAGATCCGTCATACCGACTGCCTCCCCCGTCACGCACGAACATCAACTCGTCATGACCGTACCGCCGGTGGCTGAAACGCGTCAGACCCTGTGGACAACTCTCAGCCTGTGGAAAACCCCGCCCTCGCGATCAGCTCACCATCAGCCCCGGTCCGGGGTCACTTGCGGAGTTCGCCCGGGCACGGCGGGCTCCCCGGCAGGTGCTCCTCCGCCCAGGTTCCGAGTTCCAGGAGCGCGGGCTGCAGTGCGGCGCCCGCCTTCGTCAGGCCGTACACGACCCGCAGCGGAGGACCCTCGTCGACCTCGCGGACGACCAGCCCCGCCGCGCCGAGTTCCGTGAGGCGGTCGGAGAGCATCCGTTCGCTGATGCCGGGGATCGCTCTGCGCAGGTCGGCGAAGTGCGCGGGATGCGGCAGCAACACGGCCACGACCAGGCCGGTCCAGCGCTTCCCGAGCAGTTGGAAGACGCGGGCCATGCCGTCGTCGACCCTCTGGCACGGCCCTGCGTCGTGAATCCCCGGATCTGGCATGGGTCCAGGGTACTGTGTTCCCGTAGGGGGATGAAAAAAAGTAAGTAGCTGTGTTATCTCTAGTCCAGTACGAAAAGTTCGCCCCCTTCTCCTGGAGATCCCCATGGCCACCCTCCTGCACGTCGACTCGTCCGTTTTCCCGGGCGCAGCCTCCGCCTCCCGCACGGTCACGGACGCGTTCCGCAAGGCCTGGGAGGAGCAGCACCCGCAGGGCACCGTGATCTACCGCGACCTCGCCGTGAACCCGGTGCCGCACATCACGGCCGACGCCCACACCGCCGGTTTCGCCCCCGCGGACGCGCACACCCCCGAGCAGGCCGCGGCCTTCGCCGAGCGCCTGACGTTCATAGAGGAGCTGGAGCAGGCGGACGCGATCCTGATCGGCGCGCCCATGTACAACTTCACGATCCCCTCGACCCTCAAGGCGTGGCTGGACCAGGTGATCCTCATCGGCCGTACCGCCATGAGCGAGGACTCGAAGATCAAGGGCACCCCGGTCACGGTCGTCGCCAGCCGCGGCGGCTCCTACGCGCCGGGCACCCCGCGCGAGGGTTACGAGTACGTCCAGAACTACCTGGAGGCGGTCCTGCGCGACACCCTCGCCCTGGACGTCCACGTCATCGTCCCGGAGCTCACGATGGCGCCGCACAACCCGGCGATGGCCGATCTGATCCCGCTGTACGAGGCCTCCCGCACCAAGGCCGCCCACGAGGCGGCCACGAAGGCCAAGGAGTTCGCCGAGCGCTTCGCCGCGTAGCCCCTCCGGGGGAGGGGTGAATGAACCCCTGCCTCGGTACGCCCCCCCCATGACGCGACAGCCCCGCAGGTTCGTGACCTGCGGGGCTGTGCGTATGGGCCGCCGAATGCCCACTGCCGCGGGGGATGGATCACAGCGGGCATCCGGCGGCGGTACCGGGGGACGATCGGGCCGAGGGGCCGAGTGGGCCGAGCCGGCTACTTGTACGCCGGGAGGCTGCGGCTCACCCAGCCGGAGAAGGGAGTGGCCGGGCGGCCCAGGACCTTCTCCACATCGGGGCTGACCCGCTGTTCGGCGGGGAGCGGGGCACCGAGGATGTCCAAGGTGCCGGGGATGACGTCCTCCGGCATGAACTGGGCCATGTGGCTGTGGGCGGCCTCGCGGGTCAGTTCCACGAAGGTCACTTCCTCACCGATGGCCTCGGCGATCACCTCGGCCTGCGCACGCGGGCTGACCGCTTCGGGGCCGGTCACCTCGTACGTACGACCGGCATGACCGTCCTCGCGCAGGGCGACCGCGGCGACCGCGGCGATGTCCGCGGGGTCGACGACCGGCAGGGCCACGTCACCGAACGGGGCGAAGACCGTGCGGTCGGCGCGGACCGACTCGGCCCAGGCGAAGGCGTTGGAGGCGAATCCGCCCGCGCGCAGGATCGTGAAGTCGAGGCCCGATCCGCGAACGGCCTCCTCGAACTCGCGCAGCCTGCCGTGCGAGGCGGAGTCGGGGCGGGTGGCGTTGATCTGCGAGGAGAGCAGGACGACCCGCTTGACGCCGGCGTCCCGGGCTGCGGCCAGCAGGTCGGTCGCGGCCTCGCCGTAACCGAGCAGTTCGCCGGCGAGCAGGATGAAGAAGGCGTCGGCGCCTTCGAGTACCGGCCGCATGCTCTCGGCGCTGCCGAGGTCGGCCTGGGCGTGGCGGACACCGGCCGCCGGGGAGGGCAGCGGGCGGCGCGAGACCGCCACGACCTGCTCCCCCGCCTCGGCGAGCGCCTCGATCAGCGGACGTCCGACATTTCCAGTGGCTCCAGTGACGACGATCATCAGAAAAAACTCCCTAGTGCGTTAATCCGAACCAGTAATCAGCAGTCATCGGTTGCATCGGTGTGGGGATTGAGGTGGAGAGAGAGGGGGGTCGGTGTGGGGGTCGGTGTGGGGAAATCCGCCGGTCATCCGTGGTGGGCGGCCATGACAGGGACGCTAACATCCTCCGTATAGTAGGTACCTAGAGGAAAGTGGCTATCCAAGCGGGACTCTTCCTCGTGCCCGCCGTACACCGCGGTGAGCGAACGGCCCAGCCGTACGAGCGACTCCCGCGCCTCCGGAGGATCGAGCACCTCGACGCGGCTGCCGAGACCGGCCAGTTGGGCGGCGAGCACCTCCACCGAAGGTCCGTCGGCCGTGAACTCGACCCGGCCGTCGATCTGGGCCTCGCCCGTCCGCAGCCGACCGCCCAGCAGTTGCCGCAGCACCGGCAGGGCGTCGCGGTCGGCCCGCGCCCGTACGGTCGCCGCGGTCAGCCGCTGTTCCACCTCGGCGGCCAACTCCCGCCAGGCGGCGGCGAGGTCGAAACCCTCCGGGCGCCGCACCGGCTCACCGGTCCCGGTCGCGGAGGTGACCCGGCTGAGCCGGAAGGTGCGCAGCCCCTCCTCGGTACCGGCGACGAGGTACCAACGGCCGGCCTTCGAGACCAGGCCGAGCGGGTGCACCGTGCGCTCGCCGGGAGCCCGGTCGGGATGGGCGTAGCCGAGCCGGACCTGTTCGCCGTCGAGCACTGCCCGCTCCAGAGTGTGCTGGTGGGGGCCGCCGCCGCCCGCCGTGCGCGACCAGTCGACACCGTCGATGAGGATGGCCTTGGCGGCTGCCTCGGCGTGCGGCCGCATGGGCGCGGGCACCGCCCGCATCAACTTCCGCAACGCGGCCCGCAGTTCGGGCGAGGCCGACAAGGGGCCCGCGGCCAGGAACAACGCCCCGATCTCCCGCGAGGTGAAACCGGTCAGATCGGTGCGGGCGCCGCCGACCAGGCTCCAGCCGCCGCCCCGGCCGCGCTGCGAGTAGACGGGGACACCGGCGGTGGTGAGGGCCTCCAGGTCGCGGCGCGCGGTGCGCTCCGACACCTCCAGTTCCTGGGCCACCTCGCGCACGGTCACCCGCCCGCGCGCCTGGAGCAGCAGCAGGGTCGCCACCAGACGGTCAGCCTTCACAACGACCGCCCCCGCTCATGGATTTCGGGATGCTTTGAGCCAATACATCTATTTTCAGCAAGATCTGATGAGGCTTCAGAAAGAGGCCACAAGATGACCTGTTTGACCTCGACGATGAAGACATGACTCAAGACATGGCCGGCAGCACCAATTCCCCCGCCAACCCGCCCACCGACCCCCGCGGCGGCCTGTTCAAGGCCGTCGAGCTCACCGGACGTACGCTCGCCGCGCTGCGCCCCGAGCAGTACGACACCGTCACCCCGTGTCCCGACTACTCGGTCCGTGACATGGCCAACCACGTGGTGTCCGTGCTGCGCCGGGTCGCCGTCATGGGCGCGGGCGGCTCCTTCATGAGCGTTCCGCACTTCGCGCAGGACGTCCCCGACGGCGACTGGGCCAAGGCCTGGTCGGAGTCGACGAAGGAGTTCGACGCGGTGTGGTCGGACCCGGCCGTACTGGGCCGCCAGATCGGCCTGCCCTGGGGCCCGGTTCCCGGGGTGGTCGCCTCGGTGATCTACACCAACGAGTTCGTGCTGCACGCCTGGGACCTGGCGAAGGCGACCGGTCAGAGCCCCGAGTGGGACCCGGAGATGCTCGCCGCGCCGCTGGCCAACATGCACCGGGCCGTGCCCGCGGAGCCCCGCGGCGGCCAGGTGCCGTTCGGTCCGGTGGTGGAGGTGCACGAGGACGCTCCCGACATCGACAAGCTGGTGGGCTGGTACGGACGTCGTCCCTGACGGGGCGACGCGGCAGACGATCGAGCGGGCGGGCCGCCGGAGATCGATCCGGCGGCCCTTCCCCATGTCCGGGTTCATGAGATGTCCGAGGTCACGAAGCGTCAGGCTCCGATGCCCTGGGCGAACTTGAAGTAGCGGTACGGGTCGTACTTCGCCTTCACGACCTTCAGCCGCGCGTAGTTCTCGGCGTAGTACGACTGCCGCCAGTTCGGCAGCTCCGCGTCCATCCAGTTCTGGTACGTCTCGCCGTTGGACAGCGGGTCGATGGTGTCGAACCCGTGGTCCACCCAGCTCGTGGCGACGGCCGTGGCCTCGGCGGTGACCTGGGCCGGGTCGTTGATCAGGACCCGGTAGTTGACGGAGAAGAGCGAGTCACGGTGCACGTACGCCGTGTCGGTGCGGGCCGGGTCGTTGGCCGCGCCCCCGAAGAAGTGGAAGTCGAGGTACCGGGCCTGCCCCGCCTTGCGGTCGGCGTCGAAGGCCGTCATCACGTTCGCCCAGTCGCTCTGCGCGTAGGGCGCGCTGCCCAGCCGGGTCCGCTCCAGACCGAAGGCCGGCCGGGTGAGCACCCCGCTCGGCGACTTCCCGGCGCGCTGGCACTGGTCCTGGGTCAGGGTGCTGCAACCGAAGATCATCATCATGACCTGCTGGTACGTCATGACCGCGTCCTGGCGGGCCGTCACCGCGCCGGTCAGCGACAGCAGCCGCGCCGCCTCCGAGGCCAGTTCGGCCGGGGTGCCGCGGGAAGCGAGGAAGACGTTGAGCGCCGGTACGGTGCCGGGCGCCGCGTCGGCCTGGACGAGATAGGCGCCGCCGCCGATGGTGCGGGGGGCGTCCACCAGCCACTGGCCCACGCCGTGCAGCACGTCGGCCGCGCGGTCGTACGGGAAGATCAGGTTGCTGATGGCCATCTGGTCGCCCTCGTGCGGGGTGACCGTGAAGCGGGTGACGACACCGAAGTTGCCGCCACCGCCACCGCGGATCGCCCAGAAGAGGTCGGGGTGGCTGGTCGGCGATGCGGTCACCACGCAGCCGTCGGCGAGGACCACCTCGGCCGAGGTGATCGCGTCGCAGGCCATGCCGGTCGGGCGGGTCAGGAAGCCGAATCCGCCGCCCTGGAGGAAGCCGCCGGCCGACACGGTGGGGCAGCCGCCCTCGCTGACCACCAGGGCGTGCGGGGCGAGCGCGTTGAGTATCTCGACGTTCTTGGCGCCGGGGCCGACGTCGACGGTCCCGTTGCCGACGGTGATCGCGTTGAGCCGCGACACGTCGATGATCAGGCCGGGCGTGGTCGAGTAGCCGGCGAAGCTGTGGCCGCCGCTGCGGACCGCGGACGGGAGGCCGTTGTCCTGGGCGAAGCGCAGCGCGACGGAGACGTCGGAGGAGCTGACGCAGTACGCGACGGCCTGCGGGTTGACCGAGTCGAACTGGCCGAGTTCCAGCTGCTTGGCCACGCCGTAGCCGGAGTCGGTGGGCAGCACCAGCTGTCCCTGGAGCTTGCCGGCGAGGGTGCTCCAAGGGGCGGAGGAGCCGGCGGAGACGGGGCTGTTGGGCAGGACGGCCAGGCCGACGGCGGCGGTTCCCGCACCGATCAGTGCTCTACGAGTGATCACGGAGGTCCCAAGGTTCTAGGAAGCGGTGGATGTAGGTGGAATGCGGTGGGGGGAGACGTGAGGGAAGAAGGAGCAAGGGGGCCGGCGCCGGGCCCACGGGGGGAAGGTGGGCCCGGCGCCGGATCCGGGGGGGAAGTGGCTCTGTGAAGGCGGACCCGGCAGGCGGGGCTTCGAGTCAGGGCCTTCGTGAGGGGGCCGGGGTCAGGACACCTTGCGGCCGCGCACCCCCTGCTTGACGACGCCGGCCAGCATCGAGCGGCCGAGGTCGCGCATCTCCTTGGGGCCGGAGGTGCTGGCCCACCACATGAACTTCATCATCGTGGGGGTGGTGGCCCGGAAGAACCGGAGGTCCTCGGGGCCCTTCCAGCCGAAGGGCGTGTTGACGGACTCGCAGTCGCGGATCGCCTCGAAGACGATGTCCGCGGCCTTGTCACCGTCGATCTCGCCCGCCTCGTACCGCTCGCAGGTCTCGGCGGTGGTGTCGAAGAGGACCTTGAAAGCGTGGCTGTCCGGCCACCACAGACCCGTGTAGGGCGCCTTCTCCATCTCCTTGAAGTGCCGGTCGTCACCGTCGAGCTGGAAGTTCTGGCGCGCCATGATCTGGCGCATGGTGGCCGGCGTGGTGAAGCACGCCCACA
This sequence comes from Streptomyces sp. NPDC111507, assembly GCF_055638955.1. NCBI lineage: Bacteria > Bacillati > Actinomycetota > Actinomycetes > Kitasatosporales > Streptomycetaceae > Streptomyces > Streptomyces sp. NPDC111507. The sequence continues at coordinate 209,458 of NZ_JBVKBU010000009.1, forward strand.
CCCGGAACACCGCGTTCCACAGCCGGAAGTGGCTGAAGGCGATGTAGGAGCTGTTGACGATCTTGTCGTTGTACTCCAGGAGCCCCTGCTCCAGGCGCTCCACGTACTCGAAGCGCTCCTCGGTGAAATCGTTCTCGCGCAGGGCGTCCAGGATCCGGTAGGCGAGGGCGTCGACGACCTCGAAGGTGTTGGACAGACCGCGCGAGTACAGCGGGTCGATGAAACCGGCCGCATGCGACATCAGGCACCAGCGGGCGCCGATGGTGCGCTTGGAGGAGTACTGGAGGCGGTCGGTGGAGACCCACTCACGGATCCGCTTGGCGCCCTCGAACTGCCGCTTCACCGCCGGGTACATGTCGAGGTAGTGGTTGAACTCCTGGTCCGGCGTCATGTCCTTCGGCTTGGGGTACAGCCGCTCGTCGAAGGTCAGGCCGACACTGCAGGCCGGGTTCTTGGAGTCCTTGTAGTTGTCGAACGGGATGATCCAGAACCAGCCCCGCTCGATGAGGTGGTGCAGGGTGCCGCCGTGGAAGGGCGACTCGGCGGGCGGGCGCAGCGCCTCCGGGTAGTTGCACACGTCGTCGTACGGCTTGATGCCGACGTAGTGCGTGAACAGTGAGCGCGCGTGGTGCTTGTGCCGGGGCGGGTTCTCGCGCAGGTCGAACTTCTGCGCGAGCGGGGAGCGGAAACCGCTCGCGTCGATCAGGTACTTGGCCCGGAAGACCTCGCCGTTCCTGCCGGTGATGGTGACACCGTCGTCGTCGACGTCGAGGTCGGTGGCGAACCAGTTCTGGCGGAGCGTGCAGCCGTACTTGGCGGCGACGTTCAGGTAGTGCGAGTCCGTGTCCTGCCGGAAGAGGTGCACCGCCTCGGTGAGCATCTTCGGGATGACGAACATCGTCGCCTCGTGCGGGTCCGGCTCGCGGTTCGGCCGGTGCGTGACGAATCCGAAGCTCTGCTTGCGGCCGTGCGTCGGACCGATGTGCTCGGTGACCGCCTTCACGTCCAGCATGTGCTTGATCTCGGGCACGTCGTAGCGCACGGCGAGAATGTGCAGCCATTCGACGAGCTGCGGGTTCTGGGACTCGCCGACGGCGAACCTGGGGTGCTGACCTGCGTCGATGAGCACCACGTTCGCGCCCTGACGGGCCAGGATCGCTCCCATGATCGAGCCCGCGAGGCCCGACCCCAGGATGGCTACGTCGCATTCGGTCCACTCGGCGGCCTTGTCGGCCTTCTTCGCTTCCTCAGCCTTGGTGGGCAAGACCGCACTCCTCTTTCTCGTTTCACGGACGGGTCGGATGGGTGGCGCGCGTCCTACTGAAGGGATTCGGATCAACAGGTCGGATCAACAGGTCCGGGCGACCGGGCGATTCAGGCGGCGGTGCCGGGCTCGCCGAACCACTGGGCGAGTGCGTCGGTCAGGCCGTCCGTGGAACCGTCGGCGCCGACCCAGGCGATGTAGCCGTCGGGGCGTACGAGGAGGTCGGCGGCCGGGGCGGCGGCGTCGGGCCGGGTGGCGGTGACGACGTCGACACGGTCGGACCAGGCGGCCGCGGCCTCGCGCAGCGCCGCGTTGTCATGCAGGTCGAGGAGGACCGGGCGGCCCTGGTGCAGCAGCTCGTACGTGGTGGTCTTGTCGTCGCCGGCCAGCAGTTCCTGGTCGGGCAGCCGGCGGCCGAGCAGCGGGTGACCGCCCTCGACGGCGCCGTAGGTGATGTCCAGGCCGGTGACCAGGCCGACGAGGTGACGCCGTACGTCCTCGATCTGGACCAGTTCGGCGAACAGGTCGCGCAGCGGCTGGGCCTCGGGACCGCCGAGGTAGAGGGTGCGCTGGACCAGGGTGTTGTAGACGATGCGGGCGCCGACCGGGTGGCGCTCGGAGTGGTAGGTGTCGAGCAGGCCCTCCGGGGCGTGCCCCTTGACCGCGGCGGCGAGCTTCCAGCCGAGGTTGACCACGTCGCCGACGCCCGCGCTGATGCCCTGGGCGCCGATCGGCAGGTGGATGTGGGCGGCGTCGCCCGCGAGGAAGACCCGGCCCTTGCGGTACTCGGCGGCGTGCCGGCTGGCGTCGGTGAAGTAGCTGGTCCACAGCTGCTTGGCACCGCTGATGTCCTCGCCGGTCACCCGCTGGAAGGCGGCGGCCACCTCCTCGAAGGTGGGCGGCTCCTGGGTGGGGCGGACACCGGCGCCGCGCTCGAAGACCACGACGCGGGTGGCGCCCGGGCCGAGCGGCAGGACCACGACCATGCCGGCCTCGCCGACCTCACCGGTGGGTCGCAGCCGCAGCTGGACTCCGGCGACGTCCGCCATCTTCATCTCGATGGTGGCGCTGACGCCGGGGAAGTCGATCCCGGCCAGGTGGCGCACGGTGGAGCGGGCGCCGTCACAGCCGACGACGTACGCGGCGCGCAGTGTCTCGACGCCCTCCGGGCCCGCGACCTCGACCTGGACCCCGTTCTCGTCCTGCGTCAGGCCGATGACCTCATGGCCCCGGCGGACGTCGGCGCCCAGACCCACGGCCCACTTGTTGATGATGGCCTCGGTGCGCGACTGCGGAACACCGCGGACACCGAAATTGCCGCCCTCGACAATGCGGTAGTCGATGGGGAGTCCACCGAAATGGCCGCCGGGTATGGTCTCCAGCGCACCGAAATCCTCGAGAAGGCCGCGCTGGCCGAATTCCTCGATCGTACGGGCGGAGAATCCCAGCGCACGGGACTGCTGCATCGGCTGTTCCAGCCGGTCGAGCACGATGACCGAGAGACCCGAGAGGCGCAGTTCTCCCGCGAGCATGAGACCCGAGGGTCCCGCTCCGGCAACGATCACATCGGCATTGAAGGCGTCCATATTCCCTCTCCCGCTGGCGTTTTCTCCAGTATTCCGAGGGCTCTCGGGAAGCTGAATGGGCGCCGATACAGGACTCTGACAAGTTCGTCAGAGGCCTTGCAGCTACTGGGCGGTACGGGGTGGCGAGTACGGGGCAGGTACAGGCGGAGCATGCGAGAGGGTGCCGGAAGTGTCTTCCGGCACCCTCTCGCCCCGTATGTGCTCCGGGAGTTCGGTACGGGCCGTTCAGTACAGGCCCATCACGCGGTCGACCGCGATCTCGATGACCGCGAGGCCCGGGGGCTGCGGCGGCTGGGACCAGTACCGCTTGGCGTAGCGGCGCATCCCCTCCACCACCCGGGGCGGGTCGGTGGAGACGGTGGCCGGGCCCTCCAGGGTGATCCAGCGGGGGCCGACCAGCTGGCACACGGCGGCCCGGCCACCGGCCCTGGCTAACAGGTTGCGGGACTTGCGGCGGTGCACCGTGGTCATCACCCGGGCCAGGCCCGCCTCACCGTCCCAGGTGAACCGTACGGGCGCGACGTGCGGCGTGCCGTCCGGGCGAAGGGTGGTGAGGGTGCACAGGGCGTTCTCGGCGAGGAACTCCTCCGCCGCGGCGGACAGGGGCAGGGGTTGGGACATGGCCGGGTCCGTTCTTCGTCGTCCGACTTTGGTCTCTGGTCTGCCGTCAGGCGTGCGCGGGGACGGCCGCGGACTGCTCGGAGGACTTGGTGAACGGGAGCAGCACCAGGGTCACCACGAAGGCGGCCGCGGCGAAGCAGGCGCCCACGAGGAACGCGTCGTGGAAGACGGTCGTACGGGCCTCCTGGACCAGGGCGGGAACACCGTGGGCCTTGGCCGTCAGCTCGTCGACCCGGCGGAAGGCGTAGGTCGCCGCGACCGCGAGGCCCAGCGCGCCGCCGACTTCCTGGGCGGTGTTGATGAGACCGGCGGCCAGACCCGACTCGCGCTCCTCGATCCCCGCGAACGCGGAGACCTGCAGCGGGACGAAGGACATTCCGAGGCCGAGGCCCATCAGGACGAAGGCGGGCAGGATGTCCGTCAGGTAGGAGGCGTCGGACGGGGCACGCCACAGCAGCATCATGCCGGTCGCGGCGAGCGCGAGGCCGACCAGCAGCACGGGCTTGGCGGCGACCTTGGTGACGACCTGGGAGGCGACGCCGGCGCCGACGGCGGTGAGCACCGCGAGCGGCACGTACGCGAAGCCGGTCCTGACGGCGGAGTAGTCCAGGACCTGCTGCATGAAGAGGCTGGCGAAGAAGAACAGGGTGACGCAGGTGCCGAGCAGCAGGATGGCGATGCCGTTGGCGGCGCGCAGCGAGGGGCGGCGGAAGATGCCGAGCGGCATCAGCGGCTCCTTGGCGCGGCGCTCGATGACGATGAAGGAGGCGAGCAGGATCGCGGAGAGGATGAACCCGCCGACGACGCGGCCGGTCGGGACGTTGGAGTCGGAGACGGTCTGACCGAGGGTGAAGATCAGCAGGACCAGGCCGGCGGTGAGGGTGACCGCACCGGCGACGTCGAAGGACTTGCTGCGCTGGGCGGAGCGGCTCTCACCGACGACCATCGGGGCGACCAGGGCGCCGATGACGCCGATCGGGACGTTGATGAAGAAGATCCAGCGCCAGCCGGGCCCATCGGTGAGCAGACCGCCGAGGGTGACGCCGGCGACGGCGGCGAGACCGCTGAGCGCGCCCCAGGCACCGAGCGCCTTGTTGCGGGCCGGGCCCTCTTCGAAGTTGTTGGTCAGCAGGCTCAGCGCGGCGGTGGCGATGAACGCGGCCCCCAGGCCCTGGGCACCGCGGGCGCCGATCAGCATCGCGGCGTTCTGCGAGACCCCGGCGAGCAGCGAGGAACCGGCGAACAGGAGCAGGCCGGTCTGCAGCATCCGGCGGCGGCCGAGGGTGTCGGCGAGCCGGCCGGTCAGCAGCAGGAAGCCGCCGAGGAGCATGCCGTAGGTGGTGACCACGTACTGGAGAGCGGTGGTGGAGATGTTGAGCTCGTCCTCGATGGTCGGCAGGGCGACGTTCACGATCGACACGTCGAGGAAGGTCATGAAGCCGGCCAGGCAGAGGAAGGCCAGGATGAGGCCGGGGCGGCGGGCCGGTCCGGACTCGCCCCCCGCCTTGGCGGGGCTGTGGGTGGACTCTTGGATGGACATGTCACTCCCTAGGAGCATGAGGATTCTCGGACGGGGACGTACAGGGAGGTACTGGCTTTGCTGGCTTCTTGGAAGCTAGCATCCTGGGTATAGTAGGTACCTAGAGGAAAGTGACTTCCCGGAAGGTGATGGTCAAAATGAAGGACACAGCCACGCAGGGCCGTACGGCCGCGAGCGGCGCCGCCGACGCGACCGGCATGCCGGTCATGACCAGCCCCGAAGCCGCGCACGCGGCCGCCGCCGGCACCCCGCAGAGGTGCCCGATCGCCCCGGTCCTCGACATCGTGTTCAGCCGCTGGACCACGCCGATCCTGTGGACGCTGAACGCCTTCGGCACCCAGCGCTTCGTGGAACTGCACCGCAACATCGGCACCATCACGCCGAAGGTGCTGACGCAGCGGCTGCGCCAGCTGGAGCGGGACGGGCTGGTGATCCGCACGTACTACCCGGAGGTGCCGCCCCGGGTGGAGTACGAGATCAGCGATCTGGGACGGACCCTGGCCCCCCTGTTCGCCTCGCTCTTCGACTGGTCGGCCGGCCACCTGCCGCTGGTGGAGCAGGCGCGACAGGCGTTCGACGAGGCGGAGCAGCAGGCCGCGGCCCGCCACTGAACCGGGTAGGTCCCTCAGCTCCATGCCGGTGTCCGCATGGAGCCCTGGAAGAAGATCAGCGGGTCCTCCTGTTCCGCTTCGGAGGGCGCGCGCAGACCGACGACCTCGCCCAGCAGGATGGTGTGGTCGCCGCCGTCGTACTCGGTGACCAGCCGGCACTCCAGATGCGCGAGCGCCTCGCTGAGCACCGGCAGGTCGAGGACGGACCTGTGGTGCGGCACCTCCTCGATCCGGGCGGTCCGCCGACCGGCGAACGCCCAGGCCACGGGCTCCTGTCGCTGCGTCAGGAAGTTCACGACGAAGCCGCCGGACTCCTGGACCACGGGCAACAGCCGGGAGTCGTCGTGCAGGCAGATGAGCACCAGCGCCGGGTTTAGGGAGACCGAGGTGAAGGAGTTCACCGTGGCGCCCGTGGCGTTGTCGCCGCTGCCCGAGGTGATGACCGTGACACCGGTGGCGAAGTGTCCGCACACGGTGCGCAGTGCGCGGCCGTCGACCGGACCGAGCTGCTCGGGGATGGCTTGCGAAACGGGGATCACGACAGCCCTCTCGTTCTCGGATACGGGGTTACGGAGTTACGCGGTTACGGAGTTACGGGGGTTCCGGGGGCGTTTCTGATCAGGCCGCGCGTGAAGCCGGGGCCTCGGACGGCTCGGAAGGCTCGGGTACGACAGTCGGCACCGGACGACGCCTGGACAGCAGCGGACCCGCCATCGCCGTCGTGACGAGCGCCATGATCACGAGCATCGTGAACATGCGGGTGTCGAGCACACCCAGGCTGACGGCCGCGTTGAGGATGATGAGTTCGGTCAGACCCCGGGTGTTCATCAGCAGCCCCAGGTCCTTCGACTCACGCCAGGAGAACCCGGCCAGCCGCGCCGGAAGGATGGCGCCGACCAGCTTGCCCGTGCAGGCCACGACGATGATCGCGACGAGCGCGACGCAGTCACCCGCGGTGAGCGCACCGAGGTCCACGCCGAGCCCGGTGACGATGAAGAAGACGGGAAGCAGCACGACGCTGACGTGATCCATGGGCTTGCGCAGATGCTCCGCGAGGACCATGGCGGGCTCACGAGGCATCACGAACCCGAACAGGAACGCCCCGAAGATGGCGTGGATGCCGATCCAGGTGGTCAGCCAGGCCGAGGTCAGGGCGCCCGCGCACAGCACCGCGAGCAGCGCCGACCAGCGCTCGGTGGCCGCCCAGCGCCACACCAGCCGCGCCACCAGCGGGCGTACGACCAGCAGCATCCCGGCCACGTAGAGCACGCTGTAGAGACCGATGCGGGCGAGGTCGGAGTAGTTCCCGTTCGCCGTGACCAGGGCCGAGACATAGGCCAGCAGGCACCAGGCGAGCAGGTCGTCGATGGCGGCGCTGGCCAGCGAGAGCGAACCGGCCCGGGTGTCCAGGAGCTTGTTCTCGGTGAGGATCCGCGCGAGCACGGGGAAGGCGGTCACCGACATCGCGGTGCCGATGAAGGTGGCGAACGCGACGAAGGAGATGTGGTGTCCGGCCACCGTGGAGTGCTCGTCGTACAGGAACGGGGCCAGCGCCACACCCAGGCCGAAGGCCATCGCGATCGACGAGATGGAGACGCCCGCGGCGAGCCGGGCGTGCGGCCTGATCAGGCGCTTCTCGAACTCCCAGCCGACCACGAACATGAACAGGATCAGACCGACCTGGGAGACCGCGGACAGCAAAGGCCTCACGTCGGCGGGGAAGAGGCGCTCGGTGAGGTTCCCCGGCAGCAGGCCGAGGACGCTCGGGCCGAGCAGGATGCCCGCGACGATCTCGCCGACCACCACGGGCTGCCGCAGCTTCCGCGCGAGCCGGCCGAGTGCGGCGCCGGCCACGAGTACCACGCCGATGTCGGCGAGCATGATCCCGAGTTTCATGTCCTGGGGGCTGGTCGCCGCCAGAGTCGTCATTGGGGCTCCCGGGGTCGGGGCGGGGTACCGCGGGTCCACAGCACGCGGAAGGTCAGGGAGGAGAGCCGCCAGCCCTCGGCGATGCGGCAGGCTTCGCCGGTCGCGAGGGTGCCGACCTGGAACAGGGGCTCGTCCGCCGCACCGGGGTGGTGCACATGCGTCGAGACGAGGTTGGCGCGCAGCACGGCCCGCTCACCGGCGTCGTCGAGGTCGACGACCGCGGGCGAACCGAGGTGCTGGGTGGCGGCGAAGGCCGCCAGCGCGTCACGGTGGTAGCCGGCGAGTCCGTCGAGGCCCTCGTGCCGGCTCATGGGGAACTCGACCAGGGCGTCCTTCGTGAAGAGCTTCCGCGCCCACGCGTCGTCGAGTTCGTCGTCGTCGAGACCGATGAGGTACCGGTCAAGGAGAGTGGATATCTCTAATACTTCCGGGCCTGACTGCATTACCCGAGCATGGCGCCCACGCCAATCGGCAACCAAGGCCGTTTTTCACAGCCCTGACGAAGTTGAGAAAGATCTGACACCGCCCTCGAACAATTGACAAAAGCGCCGCCAATCCTGAAGTGCCGACCCTTTCACATGGGCAGATCTTCTTGCCATGCTGCATTCGTAGCTCCACCAGCACCTTCATTCGCACCTCCATTCGCACTCCCATTTCCTCGAACGGAAGAGACGAGAGAATGCCGAAGATCGCAGCCGATGGTCAGCACCTGACCGTTCTCAACCTGTTCTCGACCGACGCCGCCGAGAAGCAGGTCAAGCTGCTCGCCGCGATGCGCGAGATCGTCGACACGGCGGCCTACGAGGGCTGGATATCCAGCACGGTCCACGCCGGGCAGGACAAGCCGGGAACGGCCAACTTCATCCAGTGGCGCAGCACCGAGGACCTGGAGAGCCGTTACGCCGGTGAGGAGTTCAAGCACCGCACCCTCCCGCTCTTCGGTGAGATCACCACCTCGATCCGTCTGCTCCAGAACGAGATCGCCTTCACGCAGCAGAAGCCGGAGCTGGGCGGCGTCACCGAGATCTCCCCGTCCCGCGACGACTACACGGCCATCGAGCTGTTCGGCGTGCTGCCGGAGAACCAGGAAGACCTGATCGACGCCCTGGGCGAGTCCCAGACGTGGCTGGTCGACGTCCCCGGCTACCGCACCCACACGGTGCTGCGCGGCCTGCGTGCCCGCGGCATCGAGGGCAAGTTCGTCGTCGTCTACTCCCAGTGGGACAGCAAGGAGGCGTACGACGCCTTCCGCTCCGTGCCGCAGGGTGAGCGCTCCCCGGAGCGTCAGAAGGTCGACGCCCGCGTCGCCGCGCTCCAGACCTGGCAGGACGAGAACACCTACCAGGTCGTCCACACCCGCGCCGCGGGCGAGTGAGCCACCCGGTGGCGGGCCGGCCGGTCGGGCGGCGGCCGGCCCGCCACCGGGTCTGCACGGTGTTTCACGTGAAACACCCGCAGCGGAAGCACACACCACGCAAACACGTATGACAGATCGCGCACGGACGCGGACGCACGGGCGCGTTCCCATCCCCACTGGCTGGCCGCTGCCGGGAATCCCCCACCCGGCAGCGGCTTTTCTGTCCGTCACGTTCCCGTTCCCGTCCCGCCCCTGCGCGCCACACCAGGACGAGGAGACAGCACGCATGGAACACCCGGGCATGCGCCAAGTCGCGCACGAGATCAACATCGCGGTCCCGGCGGACACCGTCCACCGGCTGATCGCCGAGGTGGGGAACTGGCCACGGATCTTCCCCTCAGTCATCCACGTCGAGCACGAGGAGGCTCCCGAGGGCGAGGAGCGGCTGACGATCTGGGAGACCGCACCGACCGCGGCGGGCGAACCGCGTTGCCGTCCGCTGCGCAGGATCGTCGAACCCGCCAAGCTGCGGGTCAACTTCCAGCACCTGGTCACCGCGTCCCCCGTCGCCGGCCTCGGCGGCGCCTGGCTCGTCGAACCGCTCGGGGAGAACGCGTCCCGGGTACGGCTGCTGCACGAGTTCCGGGCCGCCGACGACGACCCCGGGGCCCTGGACCGGATCGGCGCCGAGCTCGACCGGAGCGCCGTCGCGGAACTCGCGGCGCTGAAGGAGAACGCGGAACGCGAATACGCCGACGCCGAGCTGACGTTCTCGTTCGAGGACACCGTCTACGTCGACGGCTCCGCCAAGGACCTGTTCGCCTTCATCAACGAGGCGCACCTGTGGTCGGAGCGTCTGCCGCACGTGGCGACGGTCCGTCTGGAAGAGGACACCGCGGGTCTCCAGACCCTGGAGATGGACACCCGGGCCAAGGACGGCTCCGTCCACACCACCAAGTCCTACCGGGTGACCTTCCCCCACCAGCACATCGCGTACAAGCAGGTCACCCTGCCCGCGCTGATGACCCTGCACACGGGGCACTGGACGTTCACCGACACCGACCAGGGCGTCGCGGCCACCTCCCAGCACACCGTCAGTCTCCGCACGGACAACATCGCCCGCGTCCTCGGTGACACCGCCACCGTCGCCGACGCCCGCGAGTACGTCCACACCGCCCTGTCCACCAACAGCCTGGCCACCCTGAACCATGCCAAGGCTCACGCGGAGGGCCGCCGTTGACCCCGACGGTGCGCCGGCTCGCCGTAGCGCGTGGGGAGTTGGACGTGTGGCTGCTGCCGCCGCCCGACTCGCCGCGTGACGTCCCGTACGACGAGCTCGACGCGTACGAGAGAGGTCGGGCCGACTCCTACCGTCGCCCCGACGACCGCCAGATGTACGCCGCGGCGCACGTGGGACTGCGCCGGGTCCTCGCCGGTTACACCGGCATCGAACCGAGCCGGCTCAACCTCGCCGGCGAGCGGTACAACGGCAACGGTGAACGCCATGGCCGCCCCGTGGTGCTCGGCGTGCCCGGCGGCGCCCCCCAGTTCTCGCTCTCGCACAGCCACGGCCTGGCGATCGTGGTGGTGGCGGAGTCACGGGTGGGCGCCGACGTCCAGCGGCTGCCGTCGCCCCAGACCGCCGAGGCGTGTCTGCCGGCGCTGCATCCGGCCGAGCGGGAGGAGCTCGAGAAGATTCCCGAGAACGAACGGACCATGGCCTTCGGCCGCCTGTGGACACGGAAGGAGGCGTATCTGAAGGGACTGGGCACCGGGCTGACCCGGGGGGCCGACCTCGACTACCTCGGTGAGGCGGGGCTGGCCGAGCGGCCGACAGGCTGGGTGGTGGGCAACCTGCCCCTGTGTTCCACCCACATCGCGGCGGTGGCGCTGGCCGGGGCGGGGGATCGGCCCGTCGCCCTTCGCGCCGTGCCTACCGCCTATCTGTACGCCCCGGACGCGGTGGAGCGTCTTGTGGAGATGGAACCGGGGCTGCGATCGATGCTCCGGGATCCGGCCCAGCATGGGGATCTCGAACGCTGAGGTCGGACCCCACCAGGGGCTCGGGGAACTGCGCGACCGGCCACAACCGGTCCGCAGATTCCCCGACACCCGACAAACCCAAGGGGCCGGAGAGTTCCTGTGAACTCTCCGGCCCCTTCGCCCTGTTCCACCCCCGGGGGGTCAGGCCGCCGCTCGCCAGGTGCGGGGGCCGTCGAAGCCGGTGACGCGTTCGGGGCGGCGCCACAGGGCGACGACCTGGTGCTTGCGGGCCGTGTCGTCGGGTGCGACGCCGGGGCCCGCGGTGACGGCCATCAGTACCGCGGTCAGCGCGGCCAGCTCCTCCGGGGAGGGGCAGCCGCGCTCGATCCGGAAAAGCGGACCGGCCGCGGGTTCACAGACGGGTTCGGGCTCGGGGGCGGGATCGGGAACGGGGACAAGGGCGGGACGCTGGATGCTCATGGTTTCCTCCCTGCTCACTGGGGCGGGTTGCCGTGCTTGCGGCGCGGCAGCTCGGCGTGCTTGGCCGCGAGCATGGCGAGCGAACGGGCCAGGACCGCCCGCGTCTCGCGCGGGTCGATGACGTCGTCGACCAGCCCGCGTTCGGCGGCGTAGTAAGGGTGGACCAGCTCCTCCTTGTACTGGTCGATTTTCTCTTGACGCATCGCGTCGGGGTCGTCCGCGGCCGCGATCTCCCGCCGGAAGACCACGTTGGCGGCCCCCTCGGCACCCATGACCGCGATCTCGTTGGTCGGCCAGGCCAGCGCGATGTCGGCGCCGATGGATCGGGAGTCCATCACGATGTACGCGCCGCCGTACGCCTTGCGCAGCACCACCGAGACCCGCGGCACGGTCGCGTTGCAGTACGCGTACAGCAGCTTGGCGCCGCGCCGGATGATGCCCTCGTGCTCCTGGTCCACGCCCGGCAGGAAGCCGGGCACGTCGACCAGCGTGACCAGCGGGATGTTGAAGGAGTCGCAGAACTGCACGAACCGTGCGGCCTTCTCGCTCGCCTTGATGTCCAGGACACCCGCCATGGCGGCCGGCTGGTTGGCGACGATGCCGACGGTGTGACCGTCGATCCGGGCCAGGGCGCAGACGATGTTCGGCGCCCAGCCCGCGTGCACCTCCACGTAGTCGCCGTCGTCGACGAGTTCCTCGACGACCCCGCGTATGTCGTACGAGCGGTTGCCGTCGTGCGGCACCAGGTCGAGCAGCACGTCCCCGGACCGGTCGCCCGGGTCGCCGCTGACGTGCCGGGGCGGCAGCTCGCGGTTGTTGGACGGCAGCAGCGACAGCAGATAGCGCACCTCGGCGAGGCAGCTCTCCTCGTCGTCGTGGACGAAGTGCGCCACTCCGGAGACAGCGCCGTGCACATCGGCGCCGCCGAGCCCGTTCTGGCTGATCTCCTCGCCGGTGACCGCGCGGACCACGTCGGGCCCGGTGATGAACATCTGCGAGATGTCCCGGACGGAGAAGATGAAGTCGGTCAGGGCGGGCGAGTACGCCGCGCCGCCCGCGCACGGGCCGAGCATCACGCTGATCTGCGGGATGACACCGGAGGCCCGGGTGTTGCGCTGGAAGATGCCGCCGTACCCGGCGAGCGCGGAGACACCCTCCTGGATGCGGGCGCCCGCACCGTCGTTGAGCGACACCAGCGGCGCCCCGGCGGCGATGGCCATGTCCATGATTTTGTGGATCTTGCAGGCGTGGGCCTCGCCCAACGCGCCGCCGAAGACACGGAAGTCATGGGCGTAGACGAAGACCGTACGGCCCTCGACCGTGCCCCAGCCGGTGATCACTCCGTCGCCGTAGGGCTTCTTCGCCTCCAGGCCGAAGCCGGTCGCCCGGTGCCGGCGCAGCGGTTCGACCTCCTGGAAGCTGCCCTTGTCCAGCAGTAGTTCGATGCGCTCGTGAGCGGTCAGTTTGCCCTTGGCGTGCTGTCGTTCGGTCGCCTTCGGGTCCTGCCCGGCACGGGCGATGTCCTTGCGTTCGGCCAGCTCCATCAGCCGGCCGCCCAGTTCGATGGGTATCGCGGGCTCCATGTACGGATCTCCCATTCAAGTGGATCAATTCAGTGGCTCAGGAGGAAAGACGGTTCGGTCAGCGGGCGAGCAACGCGGTCAGTTCGCCGACGGTGCTCTCCCGCAGCACCTCGGCGGGTACCTCGGCGTCGAGGGCGCGCCGGATCCGGCGCCCCAGGTGCAGGGCGTCGAGCGTGTCCAGGCCCTGGCCGCGCAACGGCAGACCGGGCGAGAGCCGGTGCCCCGGCGGGACCGCGAGCAGGTCATGCAGTTCGAGGCGCAGGCAGTGGCCGATGGTGCGGGCACGTGCGTCGGGGGTCATGGCGCGCAGCTGGACCGGGTCCGGGAGCCGGTCGAGCCAACTGCACGGGGTGTCGTCACTCAGGAGACTCATGGGGCTGCCTTTCAGGGAGAGGGCCGGGCCCGAGGAGTGCCGGTTCCGGCCGGTGGCTGGGGAGGAATCGACGTGTCCGCCCCGCGAGCAGCACCGCGAGCGCTGCCGCCGACGAGGCGAGCCCTCCCACGTACAGGCCGGAGCGCGCACCGTGACGGACGGTGAGCCAGCCCACGAGGAGGGCGCCGAGTGGGGTGAGTCCTTGCAGGATGAGCGTGTAGAGCGCCAGCACCCGGCCGCGGTAGGCGGCGTCGCTGCCCAACTGGATGCGGTGGTTGGCAGCCTGGGCGAAGTAGAGGGTGGCGAAGCCGGTCAGGAACAGCAGCACGGCCGCCCACGTGTAGGTGGGCGACCAGCCTGCCGCCGTCTCGAGGAGTCCGAAGGCGAGTGCGGAGGCGGTGACGGTCAGGGCGGCCGGGCGGGCGCTGCGCACGGTGGTGGCGAGCGCGGCGAGCAGCGAACCGGCGGCGAACGCCGTGGTCAGCAGCCCGAACGCGGTCGCGCCCGAGTGGAAGACGGTCTTGGCGAGCAGTGGCAGGGTGAGCTGGAAGTTGAAGCCGAACAGGCCGACCACGGCGACCAGCGCCATCGGCACGAACAGGTCGGGGTGCCCGCGCACGTACCGCAGCCCGTCGACCACCTTGACCCCGCGCTCCGGCGGGGCCGTGCGCAGGAGTTCCCCCGGGCGCATCAGCCGCAGCCCGGTCACGGTGGCGAGATAGCTGGCCGCGTTGAGCAGCATGGCCGTCCCCGCGCCGACCGCGCTGATCAGCAGTCCGGCGAGGGCCGGGCCCACCACGCGGGCGGTGTTGAAGTAGGCGGCGCTGAGCGCCGAGGCGTTGGGCAGCAGCTCGGGGCCGACCATCTCGCCGACGAACGCCATCCGGGTGGGCACCTCGACCGCGTTGACCGTTCCGAGGCCCAGCGCGAACAGATACAGCTGCCACAGCTGGGCGGAGCCGGCCAGGACGAGTACGGCGAGTGCCAGCGCGAGGGCGCCGGAGACCAGGTTGACGACGGTGAGCAGCAGCCGCTTGTCGTGGCGGTCGGCGAGCCGGCCACCGTACAGCGTGAACAGCAGCAGGGGGGTGAACTGAAGCGCGGTCACGGTGCCCAGGGCCGTGCCGGAGTCCCCCGTCAGGGAGAGCACCAGCCAGTCCTGGGCGGTGACCATCATCCAGGTGCCCGCGACCGAGACGACCTGGCCGGCCGCGAAGAGCCGGAAGTTGCGTACGGCCAGGGACCGGAAGGGCGGACGACGGCTGCCGACACCCGCGGCCCGCCTGCCCCTCCTTCCCCGCCTCGCCCTCGTCGTCGTGTCCCTGGCGTCGGGCCGTGTGGTCGTCATGGCATCAGGGCGTCACGGACGCGCCCGCGGACCGGCGCGCGAGGCATTCCTCGAAGAACGCGAACGCGCGCAGGTGGTAGGTGCGGGCGGCCCAGCCGAGGCTGATGTTGTGCCCGGCACCGGGCTGACGGTCGACGGCGGCGGAGGGCGCCGAGGCGAAGTGCGCGGCGAGGTCGGCGACGGTGTCCTCGTCGTGGTGCCACCACAGTTCCTGCTCGGCGAACGTCAGCCGCACCGGGACCTGCACGGCCGCCGCAGCGACCGGGAACCGCCGCGGCCACTGAAGCGCCTCGGCCTGCTCGCGCGGGGGCATCGGGGCGACCAGTCCCTCGGCCTCGCGGAAGGTGTTCGGCGGGTAGAAGCGCAGGGCACCCCAGTTCCGCTTCCAGTGCCGGTGCTGGTGCGGGTCGGGGCCGCCCTCCGAGTGGTCGACCGCGTAGTCCCGGCCGAGCCCGGAGATGTCGAGCCCGAGCAGCGGCGGTACGGCCGGATCCGGATCGCCGGCCTGGCAGGCGGCATACGTCAGGGCGAGCTTGCCGCCGAAGGAGTGCGCGAGCAGGAACACCCCGGCGCCCGTCTCGGCGCGGCCGGCCAGGTGCCGCAGCGCCGCGTGCAGCGCCGCGGACTGCTCGGCCAGGGTCTGACCGCTCGGGGCGTCCGCGGCGGACAGCCCGTAGCCAGGCCGGTCGACGGCGACCATGGTGTAGCCGAGCCGGGCGCCGAGGGCGAGCAGGGAGACGTCGGGGTGGGCCTGCCCGTCGAAGTACCCGGCGCTCATTCCTCCCCCGTGCACCGCGACGACCGTGGCCCGCGGTGGCCCGGAGGGTTGGGCGATCAGCGCGGAGAGCGTGACGTCACCGGCCGCCAGGGCGACGGGGCGCACACCCGGGGACATCGAGGGCATGGCCGAACCGGGTACGGACGAGGGGATGGTCTCGACCGTGGGAACGCTCACTGGGGTACTTCCTCTCGTGTTCGTGCTTGCGTGTTCGTGCTTTCGTGTGGGTGCTCTCGGTGCTCTCGTGCGGATCGGTTGCCGGTGGTGGTTCTCAGCGGGCCTCGGGTGCGCCGAACCAGCGGTGCAGCGTCGCGCACAACTCCGCCGAACCGGCGTCCGCCCAGGCCACATAGCCGTCGGGGCGGACCAGCACCGCGGCGGCGCCGCCGAACGCGGCCGGATCCTGCGGGGTGCCGGTGACCACGGTGACGCGGTCCTTCCAGCGGGCAGCCGCCTCGCGCAGTACGGAGTCGTCGGCGAGGTCGAGCAGCACGCCCTGGGCGGCGTGGAGGAGTTCGGGCGTACGGACCACGCCGGCGGCGGTGTTCAGCGCCCGCGGCGGCAACCTGCGCCCGACCAGCGAGTCCCCGGTGTCCCCGAGGTCGTAGCGGACGTCGAGGTGGCTGACCACCCCGGCGAGGTGCCGCTTGACCGAATCGAGGCCGATGAGCTCGGCGAACAGATCGCGCAGCGGCTGGGACTCGGGGCCGCCGAGGAAGACCGTGCCCTGTGCCTTGGTGTTCATCAGCAGCCGCGCGCCGACCGCGTGACGCTCGTCGTGGTAGGTGTCGAGCAGTCCCTCGGGGGCCCGGCCCTGGACGGTCGCCGCGAGCTTCCAGCCGAGGTTGACCGCGTCCTGGACACCGGTGCTCAGTCCCTGACCGCCGGCCGGCAGGTGGATGTGCGCGGCGTCGCCGACGAGGAGCACCCGTCCGCGCCGGTACTCGGTGACCTGGCGGGTGGCATCCGTGAAGGAGCTGACCCAGTCCGCGCCGCCGCCGGAGATGTCCTCACCCGTCAACCGCTCCCAGGCCGCCGCCACTTCGGCGAACTCCGGGGTCTCACTGCGGTCGGCCGGCGGGGTGCCGTGCTCGCACACGATGATCCGGTCCACGCCCTCCTTCAGCGGCGCGGCCATCACCATGCCGCCGGGCAGCCGCTCGCCCAGGAAGCGCGGCGGGATCTCGCAGCCGACGACATCCGCGAGGTACATGCCACGGGTGGCGGGCGTACCGGGGAAGTCGAAGCCCGCGGCCCTGCGCACCGGGCTGTGCCCGCCGTCGGCGCCCACCAGGTACGCGGCGCGCAGCGTGCGCTCGCCGTCGGGCGCGGCCACGGTGACGGTGACCCCGGTCCCGTCCTGCTCCAGCGCCAGGAACTCCCAGCCCCGCCGGATGTCGGCGCCGAGCTCACCCGCCCACTCCTCCAGAACCGCCTCCGTCTGGGACTGGGGGACGCCACGGGCCCCGAAGTGGGCGTCCTCCAGCACGGTGTAGTCGAACTGCACCCCGCCGAAGTGGCCCATCGGGCTCTTCTCCAGCCCGCCGAAGCGCGGGACAAGGCCGCGCTGGTCGAAGGACTCCATGGCGCGGGCGGTGAACCCGAGCCCGCGCGACTGTCCGGTGGGCCGCGCCAGCCGCTCGGCGACGATGACGCTCACCCCGCCGAGCCGCAGTTCCCCGGCCAGCATCAGCCCGGCCGGGCCGGCGCCGACGACGATGACGTCCGCGTCCATCTGCGCGTCCATGGGTGTCCTCTCCTCGCGCGCCCGGGCGCGCGTCGCATCGGTGGGTGACGTGCGGTGCCTCAGCTGTGCGTGTGCTTGTCCGTGCGTGTGCGTGAGCTTGTCCGTGCGTGTGCGTGAGCTTGTCCGTGCCCTGCCGTGCCCTGCCGTGTCTTTGCCTGTGCGTGTGCTTGTCCATGACGGGCCCGTGCGGTCGTGCTCAGTCGTCGGCGGCCAAGGTGCCGAACCAGCGGGTCAGCGCCCGCGCCAGACCGGCCGGACCGGAACCGGCCCAGGCCACATGGCCGTCGGGGCGGACCAGCAGGGCCTGCCCGGCCGGCAGCGGGCCGCCGGCCGCGGGGCGGTCGGCGACGAAGGCGACCCGGTCCGACCAGGGGGCCGCCGTCGCGCGCAGCGCCGGGGCGCCGTCCCCGTCCAGGGACAGCAGCAACCCGCGACCGGTGCGCAGAAGTTCGGTCGTACGGCGCCGCGCGCCTCCCTCCGCGGGCTCCAGCCACGCGTCCGGCAACCGCCGCCCGCGCAGCGGGTGCGCGTCGGAGTGGATCTCGGGGCCCTCGACGTCGTACCGGATGCCGAGGCCGCTGATCATCCCGGCGAGATGCTGCCGTACGCCGTCCAGGGCGACGAGTTCGGTGAGCAGGGCGCGGGCGGGTTCGACCTCCGGGCCGCCGAGCAGCAGCTCGACCTGGGCCCGGATGTTGGCGAGGACTTGGCGGCCCACGGTGTGGCGCTCGGAGTGGTAGGTGTCGAGGAGGTCCTCGCCCGCGCTGCCGCGGACGACGGCGGCGAGTTTCCAGCCGAGGTTGAAGGCGTCCTGGACGCCCAGGTTGAGGGCCTGTCCGCCGCTCGGCATCTGCCGGTGCGCCGCGTCCCCGGCGAACAGGACGCGACCGTGCCGGTAGTGGGCGAGCTGCCGGTTGGCGTCGCCGAAGGCGTTGACCCACAGGGGCGTGCCCTGGCTGATGTCCTCGCCGGTGACGCGCTTCCAGACGTCGGTGACCTCGGCGAAGTCCGGTTCGGCGCCGCCGCGTTCGGCGGCGGGGCGCCCGAACTCGTGGACCATCACCCGGGTCACCCCCTCGCGGGTGGCGGCGATGGCGAGCCCGTGCTCCAGGCGCTGGAAGCGCCGGTCGGCGACCTCGACCCCGGAGACGTCGGCGCGCAGCAGTTCGCGTGCGGCGTCCCGGCCCGGGAAGGGGGCCCGGACCAGGCGCCGTACAGTGCTGTCCTCGCCGTCGCAGCCGACCAGGTAGCGGGCCTGGATGCGGACGGGACCGTAGGGACCGATGGCCTCGGCCTCCACCCCGGCCCCCTCGCTCTTCGCTTCCAGGGACAGCAGCTGGTGGCGGCGCCGGAGATCGGCGCCCAGCTCGGCGGCCCGCCGCTGCAACAGCTCCTCGGTGCGGGTCTGCGCGACCTTCCACTGCCCGGGGTGCGAGCTGGGCAGCGTCAGGTCCAGCGGTACGCCGCCGAAGTGACCGCGCGGCTCGCACGGCGGCGTACCGAGCTCGTCCAGCAGCCCGCGAGAGTCGAGGATCTCCATCGTGCGGGCGTGCAGGGTGGAGGCCCGGGATTCGGTGGTCGGGCCGGGGCGCTGGTCGACGACGACCACCTCGGCGCCGCCCAGCCTCAGCTCGGTGGCGAGCATCAGCCCGGCGGGGCCCGCTCCGACCACGAGGACGTCGGTGTCCAGGATGGTCGTGTCGGTGTCCTGATGGTCCGTCGTCATCGTCAACGCCTGTTCTCTGCGAAGGCCTTGGCGTGGGTGAGGGTGGCCCGGCTGTTGGTGGACAGGGCCGTGTGGACGTACTCGCGGGCGTCGGCGACGGTGGCCCCGCAGCCGAGGATGCTCTCGATGTTGTCCGTGTTGAGGGTGACCGTGTGCTGGGAGGTCGCCGCGACGCCCTGGTCGGTGTCCTCGAAGGTCCAGTGACCGGTGTGCAGGGTCATCAGCGCGGGGAGCGTGACCTGCTTGTACGCGATGCGCTGGTGGGGGAAGGTCACCCGGTAGGACTTGGTGGTGTGGACGGAACCGTCCTTGGCCCGGGTGTCCATCTCCAGCGTCTGGAGACCCACGGTGTCCTCTTCCAGACGGACCGTCGCCACGTGCGGCAGACGCTCCGACCACAGGTGCGCCTCGTTGATGAAGGCGTACACGTCCTTCGCCGAACCGTCGACGTAGACGGTGTCCTCGAAGGAGAAGGTCACCTCCTCCGCCGCGTGCGCGAACTCGACGTTCTTCTTCAGCGCGGCCAGCTCGGAGCGGCTGTTCTTGTCGACGGCCTCGTCGATCCACAGGAGGTCGTGCGGGTCGTCGTCGACGGCGCGGTAGTCGTGCAGCAGCCGTACCCGGGACTCGTTCTCACCGAGCGGCTCGATGATCCAGGTCCCGCCCATCGCGGCGACCGGCGGGGCGGTCACCTCCTGGCGGAAGGTGATGCGCAGGGCCTCGGGGTCCAGTTCGCGGCGCGAGGTCCAGTTCTTGGCCTCGCCGTTGGCGGTGGCCCAGATCCGTATCCGCTCCTGGGAGCCGTCGTGCTCCACACGGTCCACGTGGATGGTGGGCGGGAAGATCCGGGGCCAGTTGGTGACCTCCGCCAGCAGCCGGTACACGGCCGGTGCGGGCGCGGCGATCGTGATCTCGTGCTCTACCTCACGGGTCGTCATGACGCTTTCTTCTCCATGGCTGGGTACGGGCTGCCGGTCGATGGGGTGCTCAGAAGTTGCCGAGTCCGCCGCAGACGTTGATGGCCTGCGCGGTGACCGAGGCGGCCGTGTCGGATGCGAGGTAGGCGACCATGCCGGCGACCTCCTCGGGGGTGGAGTAGCGGCCGAGCGGGATCTTGGACTGGAACTTCTCGAGGATGGCGTCCTCGGAGGTGTCGTAGGCGGCCGCGTATCCGGCGCGCACGCGCTGGGCCATCGGCGTCTCGACATAGCCGGGGCAGACGGCGTTCACGGTGATGCCGGTGGGGGCCAGCTCATTGCCGAGGGCCTTGGTGAAACCGACCACGCCGTGCTTCGAGGCGGAGTAGGGGGCACCCAGGACCACGCCCTGCTTGCCGGCCGTGGAGGCGATGTTGATGATGCGGCCACGGCTCTTGTGGCGCATGCCGCCGGTGTTGAGCACCTCCCGCGTCAGCCGGAACACGCTGTTGAGGTTGGTGTCGATGACATCGGTCCACAGCTCGTCCTCGATGTCGGCGGTGACGCCGCCACCGGACCGGCCTGCGTTGTTGACCAGGACGTCGACGGTGCCGAAGCGGTCGACCGCGGCCTGCACGAAGGCGCCGACCGAAGCGGGGTCACGGACGTCGAGGACCGTGCCGTCGGCGTCGATGCCCTCCTCCTGGAGGATCTTGACGGTCTCGGCGACGTTGTCCGCGCTGCGGGCGCCGATGAACACACGGTGGCCGGCCGCGGCCAGCGCCCGCGCGGACGCGAGGCCGATGCCGCTGGTGGCCCCCGATATGAGAGCGACCCGCTTTTCCAGCGTTGACATGTGCTTCCTCTCCCTCTTGTTCTGCGGGACTGCGCTTGCTTCTGCGGGGCTGCGGCGGAACCGGACCGGACGAGGTCACCAGGTCACCAGGTCACGAGGTCACGAGGTCAGGTGAAAGGTTTCGCCCGGTCCGGGAACGCCGTCGGGCGTCAGGCGGCGGCAGGCTCGTCGGCGCCGAACTGCTGGTTCACGGCCTCGATGAGGGCGCGCGGGGTGTCGGCGTCGGTCAGCAGGTCCTCGTCGAGGACGATCCCGTACTCGCGCTCGATACGGCTGCCCGTCTCCAGGAGCGCCAGCGACTCGTAGCCGAGGACTTCGAACGGCTCGTCGAGGATGTCGCCGTCGAGGTCGACGCCCTCGTCGACACCGGCGCCCTCCTGAAGGATGCGGCGCAGGTCGTCCAGGGTGAATTCCGAAGTGGACACGTGGGTTCCTTCCCAGGTCGAAATGGATCGTTCAGTCGGGGGTCTTGGGAGCGTCGGGGACAGGGGGTGCCCGTCAGTCGACGGCGCGGACCACGACGGCCGAGTTGAAGCCGCCGTAACCGCGGGCCAGGACCAGGGCCGTGCGCACCTGGGCGGTGCGCGACTGGTTGAGGACCAGGTCGAGGCCGTACTCCTCGTCGGGGTTGATGTGGACCGTCGGAGGGATGAGGCCCTCCTCGATGGCCAGCAGCGCGGTGGCGACATCGAGCGGGGCCGCGCCGGAGTACAGCCGGCCCGTCATCGTCTTGGGCGCGGTGACCGGGACACCCCGGACCCCGAAGACCGCCGAGATCGCGTCGGCCTCGATACGGTCCAGCTCCGGCACGCCCGCCGCGTCCGCGAAGACCACGTCGATGTCCTCGGGCACGGTGCCCGCGTCGGCAAGGGCGAGTTCGATCGCCTTGCGCAGGGCGGGCTCGCGATCGCTGCCGGGCCGCGGGTCGAACGTCGAGCCGTAGCCCGCGATCTCGCCGTAGATCTTGGCGCCGCGCTCGCACGCCGACTCGGCCGACTCCATGATCAGGATGGCGCCGCCCTCGCCCGGTACGTAACCGGCCGCGTCGGCGTCGAAGGGAAGGTAGGCACGGGTCGGCTCGTCGCTGGTGCTCAGCCGGTCGCCGGCCATCTGCGCCACCCAGCCCCAGGGGCAGATCGACGCGTCGACGCCCCCGGAGACGATCATCGGGGTGCCCTTGCGGATGAGCCGCCGGCCGTGCGCCACGGCGTCGAGACCGCCGGCCTCGTCACTGACGATGACGCCGCTGGGGCCCTTGAGCCCGTTGCGGATGGATATCTGGCCGCTGTTGACGGCGTAGAACCAGGCGAAGGACTGGTACGCGGACACGTACTGGCTTCCCTGGCTCCACAGCTTCTCCAGCTCGCCCTGTCCGAACTCGAAGCCGCCCGAGGAACTGGCCGTGACGACGCCCATGTCGTACTCGGGCAGTTCCTTGGGGTCGATGCCCGCGTCCTCGAGCGCCCACTCGGCGGCGACCAGCGCCATCCGGGTCATGTGGTCGGTCTGCGGCAGCAGCCGGCTCGGCAGCACGTCCGCGGCGACGAACCCGGGCACCTCGCCCGCCAGGGTCGACGGGTAGGAGGACGGGTCGAAGCGGGTGACCCGCCCGATGCCGTTCTTGCCGGTCCGGGTGGCGGCCCAGTAGTCCTGTGTGCCCAGTCCGTTGGGGGCGGCGATGCCCAGACCGGTCACTACCACCGTGGTGGTCATGCCACGCTCCTCTCGGGACGCGCCAGCACCATGGCGCTCTGGAATCCCCCGAAACCGCTGCCGACCGTGAGCACCGCGTCGGTGAGCTGCTCACGGGCGACCAGCGGCACGTAGTCGAGGTCGCACTTGGGATCGGGGGTGGTGAGATTGGCCGTGGGCGGCACGACGTGGTTCTCCATCGCCAGCGCGGACGCGGCGATCTCGATGGAGCCGATCGCGCCGAGCGAGTGCCCGACCATCGACTTGATCGAGCTGACCGGGGTCCGGTAGGCGTGGTCGCCCAGGCTCCGCTTGAACGCCTCGGTCTCGTGGCGGTCGTTCTGCTTGGTGCCCGAGCCGTGCGCGTTGATGTAGTCGATCTCGGTCGCGTTCATCCTGGCCTCGTCGAGCGCGACCGTGATGGCCTCGGCCATCTCCGCGCCGTCCGGACGCAGACCCGTCATGTGGTACGCGTTCGAGCGCGTCGCATAGCCCGCGATCTCGGCGTAGATGTGCGCGCCGCGCCGCTTGGCGCTCTCCAGCTCCTCCAGGACGAACACGGCGGCACCCTCCCCGAGGACGAACCCGTTGCGGGTCCCGTCGAAGGGGCGCGAGGCGCGCTCGGGTACGTCGTCCCGGGGCGTCGTCGCCTTGATCGCGTCGAAGCACGCCATCGTGATCGGCGAGATCGGGGCGTCGGACGAACCCGTGATCATGACGTCCGCCGAGCCCTCGCGGAGCAGCTCCACGGCGTGTCCGACCGAGTCGATGCCGGACGTACAGCCCGTGGAGACCACCGTGTTGGGACCCTGCGCGCCCACGGCCCACGCGACCTCGGCCGCGAAGGAGCTGGGGACCAGGTAGTTGTACAGGTGCGGGGCCGTGTAGGCGTGGTCGACCAGGTGAAGCCGGCCGCCGTCGCTGACGACGTTGTACTCCTCGTCCAGACCCATGGTCGCGCCGACCGCGCTGCCGATGGTGACACCGACGCGGTACGGGTCGTAGGCGTCGATGTCGATACCGCTGTCGGCGACCGCGCCACGGGCCGCGACCACCGCGAACTGCGCGGCGCGGTCCATCCGGCGTATCTCCTGCGGGCGCAGTCCGTGCTCCGCGGGATCGAAGTCGATCTCGGCGGCGACCCGGGAACGGAACGGGCTGGGGTCGAAGAACGTGATGCGGCGGGTGGCCGTACGGCCCTCGCTCAGCAGGTTCCAGAAGTTCTTCGCCCCGACACCACCGGGGGCGAGCACCTCGATACCGGTGATGACAACTCGTCGGCCGGTCACGCGGACGCCTCCCAGTTGTAGAAGCGCGTGGCCATCGCGTCGGCCGGGGAGCGCCAGGTGGCCGGGTCGTACGCCTCGATGAACGGCTTCAGGTCCTCGCTGATCTGTATGAAGCGGGGGTCGTGCCGGGCGTGCTGGATCAGCTCGCCGCCGTTGTCCGCGTCGAAGTCCTGGAGGTGGAAGTACAGACCCCGGTACTGGAAGAGCTGGCGCCGGCGCGTGCCCATGCGGTGCGGCATTTCCGTGTCGTCGAAATCACCGAAAATCTTCGCGACGTCGACGCTCGACCCGGGGTCCATCCGAGCCACAATCAGCGTGCTGTACATACGTTTCCCTCTCCTCGGGGCCCACCACACAACAGTTGACGAAAGCTCGTATTCAGTATCTTGGGCGGTACGAGCGGTTTCAA
Source organism: Streptomyces sp. NPDC111507 (assembly GCF_055638955.1). NCBI lineage: Bacteria > Bacillati > Actinomycetota > Actinomycetes > Kitasatosporales > Streptomycetaceae > Streptomyces > Streptomyces sp. NPDC111507. The sequence continues at coordinate 233,547 of NZ_JBVKBU010000009.1, forward strand.
TATTCCCCGTGTCAGGGAATTGTCAGACCGGTTCAGAATTGCGCTGGAGAATGCCGGGTAATGCCGGGTAATTCAGCTGGTGATTTCGCACATGGCGGCGCCCGAGGCGACGGACGCGCCCACTTCGGCGCTGAGGCTCTTGACGATCCCCGAGCGGTGGGCGTTGAGGGGCTGTTCCATCTTCATGGCCTCCAGGACGACGACGAGGTCGCCCTCCTTGACCTCCTGGCCCTCCTCGACCGCGACCTTGACGATCGTGCCCTGCATCGGCGAGGCGAGCGTGTCACCGGAGGCGACCGGGCCGGACTTCTTGGCCGCGCGGCGCTTGGGCTTGGCGCCCGCGGCGAGGCCGGTGCGGGCCAGGGACATGCCCAGCGAGGAGGGCAGCGAGACCTCCAGGCGCTTGCCGCCGACCTCGACCACGACGGACTCGCGGCCCGGCTCGGCCTCCGTCTCCTCCGCCGTCTCGGCGGGGTTGGTGAAGGCCGGGATGCCATTGACGAACTCGGTCTCGATCCAGCGGGTGTGGACCGTGAACGGGTCGGCGGAGCCGGTCAGTTCGGGGGCGAAGGCCGGGTCCTTGACGACCGCGCGGTGGAAGGGCAGCGCGGTGGCCATCCCGCCGATCTCGAACTCCTCGAGGGCGCGGGCGGCACGCTGGAGCGCCTGCTCGCGGGTGGCGCCGGTGACGATCAGCTTCGCGAGCAGGGAGTCCCAGGCCGGGCCGATCACGCTGCCGCACTGCACACCCGCGTCCAGGCGGACGCCGGGGCCGGAGGGCGGCGCGAAGGTGGAGACTGTGCCGGGGGCCGGGAGGAAACCCCGGCCGGGGTCTTCGCCGTTGATGCGGAACTCGAAGGAGTGGCCGCGCAGGGCGGGGTCGCCGTAGCCGAGTTCCTCGCCGTCGGCGATGCGGAACATCTCGCGGACGAGGTCGATGCCGGCGACTTCCTCGGTGACGGGGTGCTCGACCTGGAGGCGGGTGTTGACCTCGAGGAAGGAGATCGTGCCGTCCATGCCGACGAGGAACTCCACGGTGCCGGCGCCGACGTAGCCGGCTTCCTTGAGGATCGCCTTGGAGGAGGAGTACAGCTCCGCCACCTGGGCGTCCGACAGGAACGGCGCGGGGGCCTCTTCCACCAGTTTCTGGTGGCGGCGCTGGAGGGAGCAGTCGCGGGTGGAGACGACGACGACGTTGCCGTGGGTGTCGGCCAGGCACTGGGTCTCGACGTGGCGGGGCTTGTCGAGGTAGCGCTCGACGAAGCACTCGCCGCGGCCGAACGCGGCCACCGCCTCACGCACGGCGGACTCGTACAGCTCGGGGACCTCTTCGAGGGTGCGGGCGACCTTCAGGCCGCGTCCGCCGCCGCCGAAGGCCGCCTTGATCGCGATCGGCAGTCCGTGCTCGCGGGCGAAGGCGACGACCTCGTCGGCGCCGTTCACCGGGTCCGGTGTCCCCGCGACGAGGGGGGCCCCGGCGCGCTGGGCGATGTGGCGGGCGGCGACCTTGTCGCCGAGGTCGCGGATGGCCTGCGGGGGCGGGCCGATCCAGGTCAGACCGGCGTCCAGGACCGCCTGGGCGAACTCGGCGTTCTCCGACAGGAAGCCGTAGCCCGGGTGGATGGCGTCCGCGCCGGAGTCCTTGGCGGCCTGGAGGACCTTGGCGATGTCCAGGTAGCTGGTGGCGGGGGTGTCACCGCCCAGGGCGAACGCCTCGTCCGCCGCCCGGACATGCAGAGCGTCCCTGTCTGGTTCCGCATACACGGCAACGCTCGCGATCCCGGCATCCCGGCACGCCCGGGCCACGCGGACAGCGATTTCGCCACGGTTGGCGATGAGCACCTTGCGCACGATGAACCTCCCCAGACTCCGCTCGGAGCCACAAGACTGTTCGAGTGCGTACTTCTCCTTCAATACGGTCCGTTGCAGGACTGGGTCAGAATCCGCAGACCCGGGGCAGCACTTACCGGAAGAGGAAAGGGGAAGGTCAGACCTCCGTCAAATAGCCGGACCCGGCGGACGGATCCGCCGGGTCCGGAAAGAAAAGGAATGCGCCATTCCACGGAGAATTTCGAGGGGCGTTCGGAGGCGTTCCGCAGCGGCGTTCGGAAGGGGTCCGGTAGGCATTCGGAAGGGATCCGGGAGGGGTCCGGGAGGGGTCCGGGAGCCGCTTCCCGCAGTCCCGCGGGGTTTCGCGGGCCGGTCGACCACTTGGCCAGTCGATCACCTGGCCTGCTGATTACCTGGCCTGTTGATCACTTGGCCGGTCGAGCTCCCGGGCTCGTCCCCGGTCAACCGTCCCGCAGTGCCTTGCGGTACCAAGGCGCCGCGAGGGAGAAATCGGCGTCGAAACCGGCGCCGGGTGCGCGACGCAGGTCGGACCAGAGCGGGGTGCTGTCGAAGACGTGGTCGGTGGTGAACATGTCGAGTCCGGACGGCGGTACACCGTTCTCGGCCAGGACCGCCCGGGCTCCGTCCACGGTCAGTTCCCGGTCCGGCCAGTCGACCCCGGTGCACTCGGCGACCGCGCGCAGAAGGGTGTCCACGGGGAGGGGCTCCGGGTGGGCGGCGTGATAGACGGAGGCAGTCAGGTCGGCGGCGGGGGCGAGCGCGGTGGCCACCAGCAGCGCGGCCAGTTCGGGTACGGCGACAGCGGAGCTCCGGGCGGGCCAGCCCTCCACCGTGCCGGGCAGCACGCGCAGCATCCGGGTCAGGCCGGGCACCACCCACCTGTCGCCCTCCCCGTACACCAGGTGCGGGCGCAGGACGACGCCGCCGGCCGCGAGAACGGTGTCCTCGGCCGCGGCCCTGGTGCGGGACGTGGGCGAGCCCGGGTTGCGGCGCAGTTCTTCGGTCCGGTCGCCGCGGAAGGTGCCACGGCCGTAGACGGACGCGGTGCTCAGCTGGACGATGCGCGCAACCCCCGCGCGGCGCGCTTCCTCGATGAGCGCCGCCGTGCCACGGGCGTTGACGGCCTCGTTGGCCTCGACGCCGCCGCCGATCTGCGAGGCGCAGTGGATCAGGACGTCGACGCCGTCGCACACCCCGCGCAGGGACGCGGGGTCGGTCAGATCGGCCCGTACGACGCGAGCACCGTCATGGCTCGCAGGACCCTCCTGGGTCGGAGGACCGGAGCCGAGCAGGGGACTGCGATGGGACATGAGCCTCAAGTCGGCCCGGTACCGGGCCGCTTCACGGGTGACGTGTCCGCCGACGAATCCGGCGGCGCCGGTGATCAGGATGGTGGGCACGGGTCTGTCTCCTCGGAATGGGGACGCTCTCCCAGGCGTACGGAGGATGCGCGCGCTCAGCGGCCGCGCGGGCTCAGGACGAGCTCGGCGGTGAAGACGGTCTCAGCGTGCTGCGTACCGCGCACCCGCACCAGTACGCCGCCCTCCGTACCGTGCGGTTCGGCCTGCGGCTCGATCCAGCAGGGCGCGTCGAACTCGGCGTAGCGCGCGAAGTTGCTCTTGAGACCCAGCAGGAGGGCGTCCGGCATCCCGGTCGACACGAGGGCGGCCTGCCGGGCGGCTTCCAGCAGGACCATGCCTGGTATGTGATCGACGGGGTGGTCGAAGAAGGTGGGGTGGGCGGTGTCGACGCGCAGTTCCCAGCGGTCGCCGCTGCCGGAGGCCGATCCGGGCTCGGCGAGCAGCACGTGCCGGTCGTCGGAGTGGCCCACCGCGGCCGGGTCGATCGCGGGCGGCACGACGCGGTCGGTGGTGGTGGGCCGGCCGGCGCGCAGCCTGCGGTGGACGGCGGGACTGGTACAGCTGAACGCGGCGCCCGCGGTGGCCAGCGCCTTTCCGTCACGCAGCACGGTGACGTCGTAGCGCATACCGCCGAGCACCCGGCCCTTGCGGACGATGTCGCGGCAGACCGTGCGCAGTTCGACCTCCGTGGGGACGGCGTCCGCGACGAGGAGTTCGGGGGAGGTACTGAAGAACATGTCCCACATCAGGAACTGGTGCCCGAAGGGGACGCCGAACTCCGCGTGTGCGAGCAGGGAACCGATCTGGCGGACGGACTCGATCAGGAGCATCGGGTCCTGGTAGCCGCCGGACTGGGTGAAGAAGGAGTGGCTGCGCGGCCATTGGGCGCTGACCGCGAATTCGTCCGGGTCGGGTCCGGCTGGTTCGGCGGCGGCTTCCCAGCCGGTCAGCAACACCTCCGAGACGGCGGCGCGATGGACGTACTCGCGCGGAACCGTCGTGGTCAGCCGCGGCGTCAGAGTTCGCGCGGCGGTCTGGACGGAGGCCTGGGCAGGGACCTGGGCAGAGACCTGGGCAGAGGTCTGAACGGCGGGTTGAACGGCGCTTCGGGCAGCGGTTCGTGAGGCGCTGGTGCCCACCGTCGCGACGTCGTCTTCGACGGACACACGGGTGGAGGTGGTGTACGACATGTACGGCACTCCTGTCTGTTTCCGAGCAGGGGGCAGCAATCCGTACCGCCGGCAGCCACCCCCCGTGGCCGACGTTCTCTCGCTCACACAAGATACAGACATGTCTGTTCGGTTTTTCAAGTAAAGCTTTAGCATCCTTCGAGCGATGAGCCGCCGCTACGCGCCGGTACAGCACGATTGCGCCACCAGGAACGCGCGATCTTCCAAACCGTGCAGACCTGCATGGTTAGCGCCAAGGACACGCGCAGGACAAGGGGGTCCACCCCGACGGCAACCTGCCGGAAACATGACCTTGAAGCATCGAATCTCTCTGCATATTCGCAGGTCAACGTGGGTAGATTGGAAAAGGTACGGACCGACGCGCGGGGGATTTCGAACGCGTTGACAATCAGACAAGTCTGTTTGCTATCGTCCTCATTGTGAGAGTTCAGCAGTCCGTTCCGTGATGACGAGACTGTGCCTCAGGAGGAGCAGATGAATCGGCAAGCCGTGGATCTACTCGACGCCCGATCGCAGCGCAATCTTCCGCACCGCCCCACGATTCCCCAGCCCGGGCGGGCCGTTGCCCCACAGACGGCCGCCGACCACCCCAGCCCCCCGGCCGGAGCCCTGCGCGTCCTGGTCGTAGAGAACGATGTCAGGGCCGCCGACTCCCTCGTCCAGGGCCTGTTGCGGCAGGGGTACGCCGCGCAGAGCGTGGCCACCGGCACCAAGGCGCTCCAGGCGCACCGCGATGCCGATCTCCTACTGCTCGACCTGGACCTGCCCGACCTTGACGGGCTCGAGGTGTGCCGGGGCATCCGGGCGGTCTGCGACACCCCGGTCATCGCCGTCACCGCGCGCGGCTCCGAGCTCGATCGCGTACTCGGACTGCAGGCCGGCTCGGACGACTACCTGGTCAAGCCGTACGGCTTCCGCGAGTTACTGGCCCGGATGGAGGCGGTGATGCGCCGGGTGCGTCAACAGCCCGCCGCCGCCCAGGTCATCACCCACGGGCCGCTGCGCATCGACGTCGGCACCCGGGTGGCCACGCTGAACGGGAAGCAGGTGGACCTGACCCGCAAGGAGTTCGACCTGCTGCACCTGCTGGCCTCGCAGCCCGGCACCGTCATGCCGCGGCGCCAGCTCATGGCGCAGGTCTGGGACGACACCTGGTCCCACCGCGGACGCACCATCGACACCCACGTCAGCAGCCTGCGCGGCAAGCTCGGTTCGAGCAGTTGGATCATCACCGTACGCGGTGTCGGCTTTCGGCTCGGCCACCCGTGAGCGGCACCCGCGGGCCGTACGAGGACCACGTAAAGGCCGCTTGAGGGCCGCTTGGAGACCACTCGAGGTCCACTTGAGAAGCACTCGATGAACGGCCGAGGACCGACCGAAAATCGAGCCAAACCGGAAGCAAATACTCCCGCCTACTGGCGGCGTGCCGCCTTGCCGATACAATACAGACCAGTCGGTAAAATTCCAGTGGGCGAGAGCAAGGACCTGGTATGGCCACACAAGAGCGCGGGACGAGGTCGAGGCACTCGATCCTGGAGTCCGCGGCCCGCGTGTTCGACGAGCGCGGCTACGACGCGGCGAGCACCAACGACATCCTGGCCCGGACGGGCCTCACTCGAGGCGCGCTGTACCACCACTTCCCCTCCAAGGAAGCGATCGCCGTGGCCCTCGTGACCGCGCACAGCGAGGCGCTGGTGGTGCCGGACCAGGCGGTGAAGCTCCAGGCCGTCATCGACCTCACCCTGGAGTTCGCCCAGCGCCTCCAGCGCGATCCGGTGCTACGGGCCAGCGTGCGGCTCGCCGTCGAGCAGACGTCGTTCTCGCGGCCGCCGCAGACGGCGTACGAGCAGTCGGGCGCCGCCATACTCGCCCTGCTGCGGCAGGCCGAGGAGCAGGGCGAGATCCTGCCCGGCGTGGACATCCAGGAGGCCACGTCGACCATCGTCGGCGCCTTCACCGGACTGCAGTTGATGTCCCAGGTCTACAGCAACCGCGAGGATCTGCCGGAACGCATCGGTGCGTTCTGGCGCTTCATGCTGCCCGGCCTGGCCACGCCCGGCATGCTCGGCCGCCTCCGCACCATCCCGCCGCCGGCCCGCGAGACGGCCTGACCCCCGCCAGGACCCGCACAACCAAGCCCCACGCCCTGCCCCACGCCCTGCACCGCCAGCCGAACAGCACACGGCGCCCCGAACGCGAACTCCCGGGCGGGGCCGCCCACCCGTGACGGACCCGAGCCCGACACCTCACCCGGGCCGATCCTCCGACCGCGGGTCCCTTTCGCATGCCGTCCCGTTCACGGGCACCGCCCCGCAACCGGCCTCTGGACACCGAGGGCTCCGCCCACACCCGGGCTCCAGCCCTCCCGCCTCCCGGACGGGGCCGGCGTCCCCCGCGTCCTGGGCCGCGCACCCAAGCCCTGCCGAGTCCGCGCGCCGGCCTTCAGGTCAACTCCGCCCAGGTCGCGCGACCTTGAGGAGACCGCGGAGGCCCGCCCTCACCCCCCGCTTCAAAGCTCAGACCCCGTCGGACCCGCTCCCCACCCGCCGTTCCTCCTGCGCCAGTCCCTCCCCGGCCAACGAGAACAACGGACGCAACAACACCCACAACCGCTTGGACGTCTTGGGGTCCCACCACTCCGCGTCCGTGTGCCCGAGCGACTCCAGCCCCGCGGCCACCACCACCGCCAGCTCGGCCAGATCCTCCGGCGCCGGCACGACGTCCCGGTGCGCGTCGACCACCCGCCTGCGCACCAACGCCAGTACGTCGTCACGCAACCGAGGCGGCCCCGCGGACCCGTCCACCGCCAGCTGTATGCCGGCCCGGACCAGTTCCTCCGTACGCAACGCCTCGCACAGGGCGACCAGGAGGCGCTCCGGGGCATCCTCCACGGGCCCCTCGAAGGCCTCGTCCATCAGCGCGACGACCCGCTCGTGCGCCTGCTCGTACACCGCGGCCGTCAACTCCGCGGTGGAGGTGAAGTGGTGGTAGAGAGCCCCTCGGCTCACCCCGGCCCGGCGGCAGATGTTGACCAGTCCCGCATCGGAGAGCCGGCCGTTCGCTATCAGTTCCGCCGCGGCACGGACGAGAGCCTGACGGGTCTGTTCGGACCGGGTCTGCATCAGGCTGCACCTGCCTATTCCTGCTCTTGGCATGAAGGAGCGCGCGGGTGCCCCGAAGGCGCCAGCAGCAACCGGAATCATACAACCATGCCTGTTTTAGTCGACAGCCCTGTGAACCCAGACCTTCATGCAATCCCCATAAATCCTGCTGCTCTTGCCCATGGACGGACTCTTGACGACCGGGCGATCCCGTGACCACACCCCATCCGGAACGCCCGTCCACCCTTGACAATCAGACAAGTCTGTTTGTTACGTTGGCGATGGCCACGTTGCCCCGGCACCCAAGCGTCACCCGAGCGTCGAGGAGTCCGATGAGCAGCACGACCGCCCCCACCGCGCCCACCTCCACGACAGCGCCGACCTCACCGACCGGCCCGATCCCCCCTGTCACCGCGGCGATCCCCCTGGTCGGCAGTGGATTCGGCGAAGCCCTGCACGAGGGCCTGGTCCGCGCGGCGGCCCGGATGTCGTCCCGCCCGGGCCGCTCCCCTCTCATGGCGTCCGCCACCACCCTGGGGTCCTGGGAGACCGGCGCCGTCCTGGACCGCTTCACCGCCCGCCTCCCCACCGCGCTCGCCCCCGCCGAGGCGGAAGTGCCCACCCTGCGCACCACGCTGACGGAGTTCGCCCGCACCGCCCTGACCCGTGCCGCGGACACCACCCCCGCACCCACCCCCATCGCCCCGCCCGCCGCCTCCCCGCACCAGGTGGCCGCCGCGGTCGCCCTGCTCCTCGAGTGCGCCCTCCTGCACGTCCTGGAGAACGGCATCGCGCACCACGAGAGCGCGCTGCCCCGCGCGGTCGCGGTCGTCCGACGCCTCGGCGAGGTCGTCCGGGAGGCAGGGGAGGGCATGTGGTCCGGCGACGACGGCCGCGGCGAGCGCCGCCGGCTGGCCCGGCAGCTGCACGACGAACTGGGCGGCGCCCTGTCCCTCGCCCGACTCAGCCTCGACGCCGCCGCGACCTGCGCCCCCGTCAGGACCGGCTCATCCACCCCTGGCTCTCACGGCGCCGTCGCGGCCCACCTCGCCACCGCCCAAGGGGCACTGGCCGCGGCGGCCAGGGAGAACCAGGCGCTCATCGACGGCGTGCGCCACCGCGCCGACCTGCCGCCCCTGCGCGAGGCCCTGGAGGCCTTCCTCGCGGGCCCTCGTCCCGTCGACGGCCGCCGTATCCAGGCCTCCGTCGAGGTCATCGGCGACGAGTGGACCCTCTCCGAGCGGCACCGGGAGGAGACCTTCCTCGCCCTGCGCGAGGCCCTGCGCGACCGCCTGGCCCGCTCGGGCGCGCATCGCGTGGACACCGTAGTACGCGTCACCAGGCGCTGGCTGTACGCGAAGGTGACCGACGACGGCCACGGCCCCGCGGCGGGTTCCACCGGCTCCGCCGATTCCGCGCGGGCCCTGCGCTCCCTCACCGACCGCGTCGAGGACCTCGGCGGCCGGATCGGCATCACTGCGGGCACCCCCACCGGCACCCTGCTGGAGATCCATCTGCCCCTGCGCGGACACCCCTGAGCCCCGCCCGAGGAAAACTGAGAGACAGAACACACTCCGACCAGCGCCCCGGCCGACCCCACCCCGGCCTCGCCCCCGGACCCGTACCGGAGACATGGAAAAGGGCCCATCGTCTTGACGATGAGCCCTTTTCGTTGGTGCGCGAGGGGGGAGTTGAACCCCCACGCCCTTGCGGGCACTGGAACCTGAATCCAGCGCGTCTGCCTATTCCGCCACCCGCGCATTGGGTGTGTCTTTGGTCTCTCACCGAGTGGTGCGAGCCCCTGTCGACATGCAGAAGATTAGCACGCTGTCCGGGGTGGAATCACATCCCTTTCCACGGCCACGGGCCCCGCCGGCACCGCACGTCTCAGGCCTAACCGGTTCACGTATCAACCTCGTACCGGTCCAGGCCATCTCCCCAGGAGCAGGACAGGGTGCACAGTCAGGTGCGGGACACTGGTCTCGGGCCGCCTCTACGATCCATGGCAGGAGTAGTGCCGGGAAGTGTTCGAAGAGGAGCCCCGGAGGGAACTCCGGGAAGGGACTTCGGAAGGCGTCGACACCCGTCGACAGGGCCGACAGGGGGAACCAGCCGATTTCCCGACGCGTGGATACGATCAGTAAGCAGTACCAGCAGGACCAGGACGACTACGGCAGGCCGTACGACACGGCGGGCCGTACGCAGTACGACATGGACAGCAGGCAGAACCAGGACGGTCACGAAGGAGGAGGTGCCCCATGGGAGTCCTGAAGAAGTTCGAGCAGCGTCTCGAAGGTCTGGTCAACGGCACCTTCGCCAAGGTGTTCAAGTCCGAGGTCCAGCCCGTGGAGATCGCCGGAGCACTGCAGCGCGAGTGCGACAACAACGCCACGATCTGGAACCGCGACCGGACCGTCGTACCCAACGACTTCATCGTGGAGCTGAGCACGCCGGACTTCGAGCGCCTCAGCCCCTACTCCGGCCAGCTCGGCGACGAGCTCGCCGGGATGGTGCGCGACTACGCCAAGCAGCAGCGCTACACCTTCATGGGCCCCATCAAGGTCCACCTGGAGAAGGCGGACGACCTCGACACCGGTCTCTACCGGGTGCGCAGCCGTACGCTCGCCTCCTCCACCGACCAGCAGGCCCCCGAGCGTGCCCCGGCGGGCCCGCCTCCCGGCCGGCCCGGTGGCTACGGCTATCCGGCTGCCGCCCCGGGCGCGGGTCCCGCGGGCGCTCCCCCGATGCCGTCCGCGCCGCCACCCGGCGTGCGCCCCGGCCCCACGCCGATGGGCTCCCGGCCCGGCGCGGCTCCGGGCCCGGCGGCCGGCGGCCGCATGCGGCACTGGATCGAGATCAACGGCGCCCGCCATCAGATCTCCCGCCCGACGCTGGTGCTCGGTCGCAGCACCGAAGCCGACGTGCGGATCGACGACCCCGGCGTATCCCGCCGGCACTGTGAGATCCGGACCGGAACGCCCTCGACGATCCAGGATCTCGGGTCCACCAACGGCATCGTGGTGGACGGGCAGCACACCACCCGCGCTACGCTCCGCGACGGCTCGCGGATCGTCGTGGGCAGCACCACCATCATTTACCGGCAAGCCGAAGGGTGAAGCGGGGGCAATGTCAGAGCTGACCCTCACGGTCATGCGGCTGGGTTTCCTGGCCGTACTGTGGCTGTTCGTGATCGTGGCCGTGCAGGTCATCCGCAGCGACCTGTTCGGAACGCGCGTCACACAGCGCGGCTCGCGCAGGGACGCCTCCAGGCCGCAGCAAGCCGCGCGCCAAACCACACCACCTCCGCAGCGCCAGCAGCAGGCGGCGCCGAGCGGCGGCGGTGGCCGACAGCGCCGCGGCGCCCCCACCAAGCTGGTCGTTTCCGAAGGAACTCTCACGGGCACGACCGTCGCGCTGCAGGGGCAGACCATTACCCTGGGCCGCGCGCACGACAGCACCATCGTGCTGGACGACGACTACGCGTCCAGCCGCCATGCCAGGATCTACCCGGACCGGGACGGCCAGTGGATCGTCGAGGACCTCGGCTCCACCAATGGCACGTATCTCGACCGGAGCCGACTGACGACTCCCACGCCTGTTCCGCTGGGCGCGCCGATCCGCATCGGCAAGACCGTCATCGAGCTGCGGAAGTAGTGCTACGTCATGAATGAGCGCGAGCGGAGCGAGCACGCAGCAGTGGTCCACACGACGGACCCCGACGCGCTCCCGACCGGAGGGTGGGCACCGTGCGGATGTACCCGGAGCCGACGGGCGAGGTGCGCATGAGTCTGTCACTGCGCTTCGCCGCCGGATCGCACAAAGGCATGATCCGCGAGGGCAACGAGGACTCCGGTTACGCCGGTCCCCGGCTGCTCGCGATCGCCGACGGTATGGGCGGCCAGGCCGCCGGTGAGGTCGCCTCCTCCGAGGTGATCTCCACCATCGTCGCGCTCGACGACGACGTCCCGGGCTCCGACATCCTGACCTCGCTGGGCACCGCCGTACAGCGTGCCAACGACCAGCTGCGGATGATGGTCGAGGAGGACCCCCAGCTGGAGGGCATGGGGACCACCCTCACCGCACTCCTGTGGACCGGTCAGCGCCTCGGCCTCGTGCACGTCGGCGACTCGCGCGCGTACCTCCTGCGTGACGGCGTCCTCACGCAGATCACCCAGGACCACACGTGGGTGCAGCGCCTCGTCGACGAGGGCCGCATCACCGAAGAGGAAGCCACCACCCACCCGCAGCGCTCCCTCCTGATGCGCGCGCTGGGCAGCGGCGACCACGTCGAGCCGGACCTCTCCATCCGCGAAGTCCGCGCCGGCGACCGCTACTTGATCTGCTCCGACGGCCTGTCCGGCGTCGTCTCCCATCAGACGATGGAGGACACGCTCGCCAGCTACCAGGGCCCGCAGGAAACCGTCCAGAACCTCATCGAGCTCGCGCTGCGGGGCGGCGGCCCCGACAACATCACCGTCATCGTCGCCGACGTCCTCGACATCGACTCCGGCGACACCCTCGCCGCCCAGCTCTCCGACACCCCGGTCGTGGTCGGCGCGGTCGCCGAGAACCAGCACCAGCTGCACGACAACGGCGCCATGCAGACCCCCGCGGGCCGCGCCTCCAGCCTCGGCCGTCCGGTGCCCGGACAGGGCGGTGGCGGCGAGTTCGGCCCGCCCGGCAGCGGCGACACCACCGGTTACGTCTCCACGGGCGGCTACGGCGACTACTCCGACGAGGACTTCGTCAAGCCGAGCGCCGGACGCAAGTGGCTGAAGAGATCCCTCTACACCGCGCTGGCCCTCGCCGTCGTCGGCGGCGGTCTGTACGGCGGCTACCGGTGGACGCAGACGCAGTACTACGTCGGCACCCAGGACGAGCACGTCGCGCTGTACCGCGGGATCAGCCAGGACCTGGCCTGGGTCTCGCTCTCGAAGGTGGAGAAGGATCACCCCGAGATCGAACTCAAGTACCTGCCGCCGTACCAGCAGAAGCAGGTCAAGGCGACGATCGCGGAGGGCGGCCTCCAGAACGCCCAGAAGAAGATCAGCGAGCTCGCCACACAGGCCTCCGCGTGCAAGAAGGACGCCGAGCGCCGCGCCGTCGACAGCAAGAACAGCGCGAAGACCGGCACGGGCCAGGCAGGTGGAACCACGGGAACCACAACCACCTCGCTGACGTCCAAGGCCACGTCCAGCCCGTCCGCGACGCCGAACCCATCGAGCTCGGCACCGTCTTCGAAACCGTCCACCTCCGCCGCACCCACTCCCACACCCGGCCCCAGCCTCTCCGACGAGGAGCAGAAGCTGGTCTCGCTGTGCGGTAAGCAGTAAGAAGCCGTGAGGGGCCCTGTCACACCATGAGCAGTAGTACGAACACGCCGACGCACCACACATCGACCATCGGTTCGATCGGCACACCGAGCCGCCGCAACACCGAGTTGGCGCTGCTGGTGTTCGCCGTCCTCATCCCGGTCTTCGCGTACGCCAACGTGGGCCTGGCCATCGATGAGAAGGTGCCGGCCGGCCTGCTGAGCTACGGCTTCGGCCTCGGCCTGATCGCGGGCGTCGCCCATCTCGGCGTCCGCAAGTTCGCGCCGTACGCCGACCCGCTGCTGCTGCCGCTGGCGACGCTGCTCAACGGCCTCGGCCTGGTGATGATCTGGCGCCTCGACCAGTCGAAGCTGCTCCAGTCGCTGCCCAACTTCGTCCAGGCGGCGCCCCGCCAGCTGATGTACACCGCGCTGGGCATCGGTCTGTTCGTCGCCGTGCTGATCTTCCTGAAGGACCACCGCGTCCTGCAGCGCTACACCTACATCTCCATGTTCGGCGCGCTGATCCTGCTCCTGCTGCCGCTGGTCCCCGGTCTCGGCGCCAACATCTACGGCGCCAAGATCTGGATCTCGATCCCAGGTCTCGGCACCCTCCAGCCCGGCGAGTTCGCGAAGATCATCCTCGCGGTCTTCTTCGCCGGCTACCTCATGGTGAAGCGCGACGCGCTGGCCCTCGCCAGCCGCCGTTTCATGGGCCTCTACCTGCCGCGCGGCCGCGACCTCGGTCCGATCCTGGTGGTCTGGTTCGTCTCCATCCTGATCCTGGTCTTCGAGACCGACCTCGGTACCTCGCTGCTGTTCTTCGGCATGTTCGTGATCATGCTGTACGTCGCCACGGAGCGGACCAGCTGGATCGTCTTCGGTCTGCTGATGTCGGCGGCCGGCGCGGTCGGCGTCGCCTCCTTCGAGCCGCACGTCCAGCAGCGCGTCCAGGCCTGGCTCGACCCCATGCACGAGTTCATGCTGAGCAGGCAGGGCGTCCCCGGCCACACCGAGCAGTCCATGCAGGCCCTGTGGGCCTTCGGCTCCGGCGGCACGCTCGGCACCGGATGGGGACAGGGCCACTCCGAACTCATCCGGTTCGCCGCCAACTCCGACTTCATCCTCGCCAGCTTCGGCGAGGAACTGGGCCTGGCGGGGATCATGGCGATCCTGGTCGTCTACGGCCTGATCGTGGAGCGCGGCATCCGTACGGCGCTCGCGGCCCGCGACCCGTTCGGCAAGCTCCTCGCCGTGGGCCTCTCCGGCGGCTTCGCGCTCCAGGTCTTCGTCGTCGCGGGTGGCGTCATGGGCCTGATCCCGCTCACCGGTATGACGATGCCGTTCGTGGCCTACGGAGGCTCCTCCGTCATCGCCAACTGGGCGCTGATGGGCATCCTGATCAGAATCAGCGACACCGCCCGCCGTCCGGCCCCCGCGCCCGCCCCCAGCCCCGACGCCGAGATGACCCAGGTGGTCCGCCCGTGAACAAGCCCCTGCGCCGGATCGCGCTCTTCTGCGGACTCCTCGTCCTCGCCCTGCTCATCCGCGACAACTACGTCCAGTACGTCCAGGCGGACAGCCTGCGGACCGACTCGAACAACCGCCGCGTCGCCATCGAGCGGTACGCCACTCCGCGCGGCGACATCATCGTCGACGGGAACCCGATCACCGGGGCCACCAAGTCGACGAAGAACGGCATCAACGACTTCGAGTACAAGCGCACCTACAAGAACGGCCCCATGTGGGCGCCGGTCACCGGGTACGCCTCGCAGGCCTTCGACGCCTCCCAGCTGGAGAAGCTGGACGACGGCATCCTCACCGGCAACGACGACCGGCTCTTCTTCCGCAACACCCTCGACATGATCACGGGCAAGAAGAAGCAGGGCGGCAACGTCGTCACCACCCTCAACGCCGCCGCGCAGAAGGCCGCGTACGAGGGCCTGCTGAGCCGAGGCAAGGGCGCCGTCGCCGCGATCAACCCGCAGACCGGCGCGATCCTGGCGCTGGCCTCCACGCCGTCGTACGACCCCTCGACCTTCGCCGGCACCTCCGGGACCGACGAGAAGGCCTGGAACAAGCTCCAGAAGAAGAACAACCCCGACGAGCCGATGCTCAACCGGGCGCTGCGTGAGACCTACCCGCCGGGCTCCACCTTCAAGGTGGTCACCGCGGCGGCGGCGCTGGAGAACGGTCTGTACAAGTCCGCGGACGAGAACACGGACTCGCCGCTGCCGTACACGCTGCCGACCACCACGACCGAGCTCAAGAACGAGGGGAATATCCCCTGCAAGAACGCCACCATGCGCGTGGCGCTCCGTGTCTCCTGCAACACGGTCTTCGGCAAGATCGGCGCCGACCTCGGCAAGGACAAGATGCTCGCGGAGGCCGAGAAGTTCGGCTTCAACTCCGAGCAGCTCACGCCGGTGCGCTCGAACGCCTCCAACTTCCCCAAGACGATGGACAGGCCGCAGACCGCGCTCAGCTCCATCGGCCAGTTCGAGACCGCCGCGACCCCGCTGCAGATGGCCATGGTCGCCTCCGCCGTCGCCAACAACGGCACGCTCATGAAGCCGTACATGGTCGACAAGCTGCAGGCCCCGAACCTGGACGTCATCTCGCAGACCGATCCGCAGAAGATGAGCCAGCCGCTCTCCCAGTCGAACGCCCAGATCCTGCAGTCGATGATGGAGACGGTCGTCAAGGAGGGCACGGGCACCAAGGCGCAGATCTCCGGTGTCACCGTGGGCGGCAAGACCGGTACCGCCCAGCACGGTGTCGCGAACAGCGAGAAGCCATACGCGTGGTTCATCTCGTACGCCAAGCTCCCCGACGGCAGCTCGCCGGTCGCCGTGGCCGTGGTCGTCGAGGACGGCAGCGCCAACCGTGACGACATCACGGGTGGTGGTCTCGCCGCCCCCATCGCGAGGAGCGTGATGAAGGCAGTGATCGACAGCAAGAAGTGACCCCTGTCACGTCCCCTTCACATCGGTGCACGTTGCGATACCGGTCCTGTATCGGGTGACGGGCTTGGCCAGGTCACAGAAGCCGAGCCGGGTACGGTATGCCCGGACGGCACACCGCCGGACCACACATGCGTGCGGTCGGGACCGACGGAGAGGGCTGGTAGGTAGCTATGGAAGAGCCGCGTCGCCTCGGCGGCCGGTACGAGCTGGGCCAGGTGCTCGGCCGTGGTGGCATGGCGGAGGTACATCTCGCCCATGACACCCGGCTCGGCCGCACCGTGGCGGTGAAGACGCTGCGAGCCGACCTCGCACGCGATCCGTCGTTCCAGGCCCGGTTCCGCCGGGAGGCCCAGTCGGCCGCCTCGCTCAACCATCCCGCGATCGTCGCCGTGTACGACACGGGTGAGGACTACATCGAGGGCATCTCCATCCCGTACATCGTGATGGAGTACGTCGACGGGTCCACGCTGCGCGAGCTGCTGCACTCGGGCCGCAGACTGCTCCCCGAGCGGTCCATGGAGATGACCATCGGCATCCTCCAGGCCCTCGAGTACTCCCACCGCGCCGGAATCGTCCACCGCGACATCAAGCCGGCCAACGTCATGCTGACGCGCAACGGCCAGGTCAAGGTCATGGACTTCGGCATCGCCCGCGCCATGGGCGACTCCGGCATGACGATGACGCAGACCGCCGCGGTCATCGGCACCGCCCAGTACCTCTCCCCGGAGCAGGCGAAGGGCGAGCAGGTCGACGCGCGCTCGGACCTCTACTCGACCGGCTGCCTCCTCTACGAGCTGCTGACCGTGCGTCCGCCCTTCGTGGGCGACTCCCCGGTCGCGGTCGCGTACCAACACGTACGCGAGGAGCCGCAGCCGCCGTCGGTCTTCGACCCCGAGATCACGCCCGAGATGGACGCGATCGTCCTGAAGGCACTGGTCAAGGACCCGGACTACCGCTATCAGTCCGCCGACGAGATGCGCCAGGACATCGAGGCCTGCCTCGACGGCCAGCCCGTCGCCGCCACGGCCGCCATGGGCTCCGTGGGCTACGGCGGCTACCCGGACGACCAGGCCACCACGGCGCTGCGCTCCACGGACGCCCAGGCCACGTCCATGCTGCCGCCGATGAACCCGGACGACGGCGGCTACGGCTACAACAACTACGACGACCGCCCGGACCGTCGCCGCCAGCAGAAGAAGTCGAACACCTCGACGATTTTGCTGGTCGTGGCCGGTGTGCTGGTCCTGGTCGGCGCGATCCTCATCGGAAAGTGGATCTTCAGCGACAACGGGGTGAGCAACGACACCGTCTCCGTCCCCAACCTCGTCAGCCAGTCGCAGAAGGACGCCACCCAGCTGGCCACCAACGCCGAGCTGAAGGTTTCGATCACCAATAAGCCCTGCGAGGACGAGAAAAAGGGCAACGTCTGCTCCCAGGACCCGAAGGCGGGCGTGAAGGCCACCAAGGGCGACACCATCAACCTGGTGGTGTCCACGGGGGCGCCGAAGGTCGCGGTGCCGAACGTCATCGACAAGGACATCGACGCGGCAACGGCGCAGCTGCAGCAGAAGGGCTTCGAGGTCAAAACGAAGCCAACCGAGTCCACGCAGAACCCCGGCACTGTCCTCAGCCAGAATCCTGATCCTGGCACCGAGTTGGAGAAGGGCAATACCGTCACACTGGAAGTGGCCAAGGCCGTCGCGAAGGCCACGGTCCCGGACGTGACCGGCAAGTCCTGTGAAGAGGCCAAGGCTCTGATGACGGCCAGCAACCTGGTCGGCAACTGCAACGAGGTCGACGTGGCCGACCCGAACCAGGCCGGCAAGGTCGTCTCGACCGTTCCGCCGATCGGCAGCCAGGCCGACAAGAACTCCAACGTCAACATCCAGATCGGCAAGGCGCAGAACCAGCAGGTCACGGTGCCGACTCTGACCCAGATGTCGCTCAAGGACGCCAAGAAGGCAATCCAGAACGCGGGGCTGACGGTGGGCAACATCACCGGTTCCACGGACGACAACGCGATCGTTTTCAACCAGGATCCGCAGCCCAACACCTCGGTCGCCCAGGGCACCGCCGTCAACCTGGTCGCCGTCCAGAGCGGCAACAACAACGGCGGTAACAACAACGGCGGCACCAACTTCTTCGGCGGCCTCACCGGAGGCTGACGCAGCGGTTGACACAGCGGTCGAACGAACTGTGCCCCGCCCGGGAATCCTCCCGGGCGGGGCACAGTTCGTTCGAGTTCGGTGTCGAGCCCGGTCGAGTCGTTCGACCGGCCCGCCTCAGCCCAGTTCCTTCGGCGGCGTGCGCGCGCTGTCCACCTTCTGCACGCGCTCCAGCTCACCCCACACGATGTAGCGGTACTCCGACGTGTACACCGGCGTGCAGGTCGTCAGGGTGATGTAGTGGCCCGGCTTCGCCTTGCCCGACTGCTTCGGGACCGGCTGGAGGACCTTGACGTTGTACTTCGAGGTCTCCGGGAGGATCGAGAAGACCTTATAGACGTACCAGTCGTCCTTGGTCTCGAAGACGATCGGGTCGCCCTTCTTTATCTTGTCGATGTTGTGGAACTTGGCGCCGTGGCCGTCGCGGTGGGCGGCGAGCGTGAAGTTGCCCGTCTTGTCGGTCATCGGCAGCGCCGCCTTGACGGGGTCGACGTAGTAGCCGGCGACGCCGTCGTTGAGGACCTTCGTGGAGGTGCCCTTCTCGACCAGCACCTCGCCGTTCTTCATGGACGGAACGTGCAGGAAGCCGATGCCGCCGTTGGTGTCCAGGGCACCGGGGCCGCTCTTGCCCTGCGCCCAGGTGTCGCGGACCTTGTCGCCCTGCTTGTCTGCCTTGCGGTCCGCGACGACGTTCGTCCACCACAGCGAGTAGACGACGAACAGGGCGAGCACCAGGCCCGCGGTGATGAGAAGTTCACCCAGGATGCTGACCGCCATCGCGATCCGGCTCACTCCACG
This sequence comes from Streptomyces sp. NPDC111507, assembly GCF_055638955.1. NCBI lineage: Bacteria > Bacillati > Actinomycetota > Actinomycetes > Kitasatosporales > Streptomycetaceae > Streptomyces > Streptomyces sp. NPDC111507. The sequence goes on from NZ_JBVKBU010000009.1 coordinate 252,290, forward strand.
ACGCTTCGAAGCGGCCGTTTCGGCGCCGGCCTCGGCCTCGGCACGCTCGTCGTGGTCGGTCCTCGCTGCCACTGTGCATCTGCCCCGTCTGGTCTGTCTCAGGTTGTCTCACGTGCTGGTGCCCGACGGGGCTCCTACCCGAGGAGCGCGTCCGGCTTGCCCTTGCTGCGCGGGCGTTCCTCGACCATCTTGCCCCACACGATCATGCGGTACGTGCTGGTGAATTCCGGCGTGCAGGTGGTCAGTGTGATGTAGCGGCCCGGCGCCTTGAAACCGGACCCCTGGGGGATCGGGTCCAGCACCTTCGTGTTCGACGGGGACGTCACCGGCAGGATCGACGTCATCTTGTACACGAAGTAGTCGTCCTGAGTCTCGACCACGATGGAGTCGCCGGGCTTGAGCCGGTTGATGTACCGGAACGGTTCTCCGTGCGTGTTGCGGTGCCCGGCGAGACCGAAGTTGCCGGTCTTGGCGTCCGGCATCGCCGTCTTCAGGGCTCCCTCGCCGTAGTGGCCCACCATTCCGCGGTCGAGGACCTTCGTCTTGCTGGTGCCCTCGGCGATCGGAGCGACCACGTCCAGCTTCGGGATGTGCAGGATGGCGAATCCCTGTCCCGGCTCGAACGTCCCGGGACTCCGCTTGCCGCTCGCCCAGTCCTCCTGGAGGTGGTGCGCGGCACTTCCCGCCTGCTGGTGTGCCCGCACGTTCGACCACCACAACTGGTAGGTCACGAACAGCAGCATCAGGACGCCGGTGGTGATGAACACCTCGCCGATCAGCCGGCTGACGAGGACGGCCGCACCGGGCTTCTGCGCGCGCGCCGCCCGTCGGGCCTGAACACGGCTCAGCGGCGCCTCAGCGGCCTTCTCCGCCGCCCCCACCGACTCCTGGGCACCCAGGGCCTCCTGGGGCTCCTGAGCCCCTCCGTGGCGCCCGTGACGCCGCGCCGCCTTGCGCCGCGCCGCACGACCCCCGGAAGCGGGCATCCCCGCGTTCCTGGCCCGACCCGCCAACTCCTCGGCCCTGCGCCGCGCCTCGGAGACCTCCGAGGCGCGCAGCGCCACGGTCTCGTCGTCCAGCTTCGGAGCCGCGACGACCGGTTCGGCGTACCCGGGCATGGGTCTGGTGAGCGGTTCGCCGTAGGCGGGAGTAGGTTCCTGCGCACCCCCCGGCGCCCCCTGCCAGTCGCGCGCGTACCCCTCGGGGCCGTCCACGGCGTACTGGTGCTGCCCCTGCCCGGCCCACTCCTGGCCGAGTGCGCCCTCCGACACGGCGGCGGCCGGTACGCCGGCTGGCGGCGGGGCGGCGTGCCGCCCGCCGGGCCGCGCGGCGGCCCCTGAGCCCGGCAGCGGATCGGTGAGCGGATCCGCGAGCTGCTCGACCGCGGCCTCGAACGCGCCGGGTCCCCCGTACGGCTGCTGCCCGTACGAGGACCCGTCGTCTCTGGTGCCGCCGTAGGCGGCGCCGGACTCGCGCTCGGGGCGCAGGGCGGTCACGCCGTGGCCCTGCCCACCACCGGGGCGAGCCCCACCGACCTCGCCACGGCACCCTGGTCGCCGCACTCCACCAGCCAGTTGGCGAGCATCCGGTGACCGTGCTCGGTCAGCACCGACTCGGGATGGAACTGCACACCCTCGACCGGGAGTTCACGGTGGCGCAGCCCCATGATGATCCCGTCGTGGGTACGGGCGGTGACTTCCAGCTCGGCCGGCACGGTCTCCGGCTCGGCGGCCAGCGAGTGGTAGCGGGTCGCGGTGAAGGGGGACGGCAGTCCGGCGAAGACACCTCTGCCCTCGTGCTCCACCAACGACGTCTTGCCGTGCAGCAGCTCGGGCGCCCGGTCCACGACACCGCCGTACGCCACCTGCATCGACTGCATGCCGAGGCAGACGCCGAAGACGGGGACACCCGTGTCCGCGCAGTGGCGGACCATGTCGACGCAGACGCCGGCCTGCTCGGGAGCGCCGGGGCCGGGTGACAGCAGTACGCCGTCGAATCCGTCCTGGGCGTGCGCGGTCGAGACCTCGTCGTTGCGCAGCACCTCGCACTCGGCGCCGAGCTGGTACAGGTACTGGACCAGGTTGAAGACGAAGCTGTCGTAGTTGTCGACGACGAGGATCCGCGCGCTCACTGGTTGTTCACCGTCACATCGTTGAAGGGGAGCAGCGGTTCGGCCCACGGGAAGACGTACTGGAAGAGTACGTAGACCACCGCGAGGACGAGCACGAGTGAGATCAGCGCCTTCACCCATGCGTTACCCGGCAAATGCCGCCAGATGAAGCCGTACATGCTGTCCCTTCCGTCGCATCACGGCACCAGAGCCACGCCATACACCATCGGACCCACGCCGTACGGGACCAGACTAACGGCGTAGCGCCTGAGGTTTCCCGGCCTCCACGGGCTGCGTGGAATCCAGGTGGGCCCAGACGATCAGCCGATGACTGTGTCCCCACTCCGGATCGCACGTGGTCAGCGTGAGATAGCGGCCCGGAGCCGTGTACCCGGACTTACGTGGCACAGGATCGATCACCTCAACGTCCGTGGGCACTGTTTTGTAGGGGCCTTTGTCGATCCGATACGTGAACCAGGTCGTCCCGTCGGTCAGCACCACCGCGTCCCCCCTGCGTAGCTGGGGAAAGTCCTTGAACGGGTCACCGTACGTGCGCCGGTGCCCCGCGACGGCGAAGTTCCCCTCTTGCCCGAGCTGGGCCGTTCCCCGGTAATGCCCGAGCCCCTTCTGCAGGACGCTCGTACCGGTGCCTTCGAGTACGGGCTTGTTCCACGTGAAACCAAGACGGGGGATGTACATCACCGCGAAGGGCTTGCCGTAGGCGTAGGGGCCCGGGGCCTTCGGGCTCTCGGTCGTGCTCGCCGTCGGCGTCTTCGGGTTCCCGGTGGCCGGGGTCGTCGGAGGCGCCTTTGACTGCTGGGAGACCGATCCCTTCGACCACTGCTTCTGGAGCTGGTCGATCTGGTGGTTCATCTCGCTGTCGGCCTTCACGCCCGTCCAGAACAGGACGTAGACCACGAAGAGCACGATGAGCGTGCCGATGGTGATGCACAGTTCGCTCACTGTCCGGACGAGCACTCGCACCGACACGGGACCCCCAGCGGCAGCTGCTTCAGCCACTACTCCACAGGTTTTGCGTAGTGGAGATCCACTGTGCCCGAGTAGCCGGGAAGAGTCACCGTCCCGTTCTCCTCGACTTTCCAGCCGAGCCCGTAGACGTTGACGTACACCATGTAGTTCTGGATCGCCGGAGAGTCCGCGAGGGCCTTCTGGAGCTTCTGGGGGTCACCGATCGCGGTGATCTTGTACGGGGGTGAGTAGACCCGGCCCTGGAGGATCAGGGTGTTTCCGACACAGCGCACGGCGCTGGTGGAGATCAGCCGCTGGTCCATCACCTTGATGCCCTGGGCGCCACCCAGCCAGAGGGCGTTCACCACCGCTTGCAGGTCCTGCTGGTGGATGACCAGGTAATCGGGCTGCGGCTCGGGGTAGCCGGGCAGCTTGGCCGTGGCGTTCGGCGGCGCGTCGTTGAGGGTGACCGTGACGGCCTTGCCCTTGAGCTTCTGGGTGCCGGTGTTCTTCTCCAGCGCGGCGAGCTTGGCGGTGTCGGCCTTGCTGCCACCGTTCTCCCGCCCGGCGAGCGTGTCGACGTCGTCACGCAGGACGCCGTTGGACTCGTCCAGCGACGCGTTCTTGTGGCTGCGCTCCTGGATGAGGTCGGAGAGTTTCAGCAACGACGCGTCCGTGCGGATATTGGTGCCCTTGGCCGTGTTGAAGCTGGTGAAGAAAATCAGCCCGGCGAGCGCGAAGACGGCGACGGTGAGTACACGTACGGGCCGGAAACGGCGCGTAACGGCAGGACTGGAACCCGTCCCGGGGGAGTCGGCAGAATTGCTCAACGTACCCTTATCTCCTTCGGCGCCGCGGAAGCACTACGCTAACGGACGCCCGGGGGAGCGCTCAGTGTCCCCTTGTACGCTGCCCCGGAGCCGCCCCAGTTCCCTGCGCGGCCACGCAGCGCATCGACAGGAGAGACCCTCGTGCCGAAGTCACGTATCCGCAAGAAGGCCGACTACACGCCGCCCCCGGCGAAGCAGGCGACCAACATCAAGCTGACCAGCCGCGGCTGGGTCGCACCGGTCATGCTGGCCATGTTCCTCATCGGCCTCGCCTGGATCGTCATCTTCTACGTGACGGACGGCTCGCTGCCCATCGACGCCCTCGGCAACTGGAACATCGTGGTCGGCTTCGGCTTCATCGCGGCGGGATTCGGCGTCTCCACACAGTGGAAGTAGCTCTGCCCAGGGTTATCCACTGAGTTATCCACAAGAGTTTTCCACAGGTGGAAAAAGAACGACGATCTGTGGATAACTCATCCGGGGTTGACGCCGGTGTGACTGACCTACTGGGATCCGCAAACCTGTTCGCCCCCTGTCCGACCTGCGAAAACTCGGGTCAGTGACAGGGGGCACAGCTGTTCCCACACAGCGTGCACAAGATCCGCCACGATCTGTGGACAACACCGCGCTCCATGGCTTCTCAAGTGAGCCGAGCGGTACCTCAGGTGAGCTGAGCCGTCCTGACCAGCGTCGCGACGACCACCGCGGCCAGGACCACGGCACACACCCCGTACTGGATCAGGGTCCGCCGCTCGCGCGGGGCGTGGACCATGGCGTAGCCGACGACCACACCGCCGACGAGTCCGCCGATGTGGGCCTGCCAGGCGATGTTGCTCCACCCGAAGGTGAAGATCAGGTTGATCACCAGCAGGGCGATCACGGGGCGCATGTCGTAGTTGAGCCGGCGCATCAGAACGGCGGTCGCGCCGAAGAGGCCGAAGATCGCGCCGGAGGCGCCCAGCGAGGGCTGGTTCGGCGCGGCGACGAGGTAGGTGAGCGCGCTGCCCGCGAGACCCGAGACGAAGTAGAGGGCGAGATAGCGGGCACGGCCGAGGGCCGCTTCCAGGGGGCCGCCGATCCACCACAGGCTGAGCATGTTGAACAGGATGTGGATATAGCTGCCGTGCAGGAACATCGCCGTCAGCATGCGGTACCACTGGCCCTCCGCCACGCCCTCGACCGAGCCGAGCAGCGGGACGTACGCGCGGCCGATGAGGTCGAAGCGGTCGGTGAAGCGGTCGCCCACCGACAGCTGGACCAGGAAGACGGCGAGGTTGAGCCCGATCAGGATCTTGGTGAGGAGCCGGGGGTCCGCGGTGACGGTGCCGCCCGCGAGGGTGCGGGGCTGCGAGGCCGACGGCGCATGGCCCGTACCGGAGCCGGCGCGGACGCACTCGGGGCACTGGAAGCCCACGGAGGCACTGATCATGCACTCGGGGCAGATGGGACGCTCGCAGCGGGTGCAGCGCACGCCGGTTTCACGATCCGGATGCCGGTAGCAGGTGGGCAGGGCCTGGGCGTCCTGATGTCCCTGGTCCTGCGGGCCCTGCGGGTTGCCTGGCGCCTGGTCCATGGGGTCCCCTCAATCCGGTCGTACGCAATGCACCGCCCCGCCCATCCTTACGGATGAGCGGGGCGTTTGGTTCCCTGCGGGAGCCCTCGGGACCTTCAGGTCCTCGGGTCTCAGCCTTCGCGGGTCTCAGCCTTCGCGGGGTTCAGCCTTCGCGGGGCGGGTCTCAGCCCTTGCGGGTCTCGACGACGACCGACTCGATGACGACGTCGTTGACCGGGCGGTCGGTGCGCGGGTTGGTCTGGGTGCCCGCGATGGCGTCCACGACCTTCTGGCTGGCCGCGCTGGTGACCTCGCCGAAGATGGTGTGCTTGCGGGTCAGCCAGGCGGTCGGGGAGACGGTGATGAAGAACTGCGAGCCGTTGGTACTGGGGCCGGCGTTGGCCATGGCCAGCAGGTACGGCTTGTCGAAGGCGAGCTCCGGGTGGAATTCGTCCTCGAACTGGTAACCGGGGCCGCCGGTGCCGTTACCCAGCGGGTCACCGCCCTGGATCATGAATCCGCTGATCACCCGGTGGAAGACCGTGCCGTCGTAGAGCTTGGCGGTGGACTTCTCACCCGTCTCCGGGTTGGTCCACTCACGCTCGCCCGTGGCAAGCTCGACGAAGTTCCGGACCGTCTTGGGCGCGTGGTTCGGCAGAAGCCGGACTTCGATGTCGCCTTGGTTGGTCTTCAGGGTGGCGTAAAGCTGCTCGGCCACGATCTGCCTTCCGTTGCCTTCTTTTGACCCCCCGATCCTCGCACGGACCGGGCCTCGCGTCGCTCGGCCGCCACCTCCGAGCGAATATCCGGGGTCGCCCTTGCGGAAATCCCGTCGAGTCCTTGCGTGCACGGGACGCGAAGCGGCGATCCGTGGCATTGTCGGCGACAAGCTCCTGTTGCCCCGTATGCCCTATCTCGCATGCCTCGCGACCCCTCGGGGGGCATGATCTCGAACAGGGCGGAAAGGTGAACCGTGCCCCCTTTGGGGTACTCGAACGCCCACGTACGCCACCGAGGAGGAGGAAAACCCGTGACCCGCATTGACAGCGTGCGCGCCGCGACCGGCTCGGCGAAGGACAGCGTGCTGCACGCCGCGGAAGTGGTGGCGCCTTACGCCGACACGGCCAAGGACCGGGCCTCGTACTACGCGAACGAGGCACTCGTACGGCTCGCGCCCAAGGTGTCGCTGGCCGCAGAGCAGGCCCGCGTCCAGTACGGCGCCCATCTCGCGCCGCGCCTTGAACAGGCCCGTACGCATGTGCCGCCGAAGGTCGACCAGGCCGCCGTCCGTACCCGGCTGGCGGCCGCGCAGGCCGCCGAGTACACCAGGCCGAGGATCGAGCAGGCGGTGGCCGCGGCCCAGCCTGTACGTGAGGAGGCCGCGTCACGTGGTGTGGCGGCGATCGCCGCACTGCGCGGACAGGTCTCGCCCCGGGAGATCCAGAAACTGGTCCGCAAGCACGAGCGACGCGCGAAGGCCGGCCGTATCGCCAAGGGGCTGCTCGTTCTGGGGATTCTCGCGGGCGGCGCCTTCGCCGCCTGGAAGTGGTGGGACAAGCAGGCCAACCCCGACTGGCTGGTCGAGCCGCCCGCCGCGACGGAAGTGCCCGAGACGGGCCGCCTGTCCTCGGTCGACGGCACCGGCCTGTCCGACCTGGACCCCGAGGTCCAGGCCAAGCAGGCCGAGGAGGAGGCGGACCGCGACGACCGTCGCTGACCCCGGACCAGGGAGACGAGCCCTGAGCAAGGGCAACAACATCGCCGTGGGGCAGGAGACTTGAGAGTCTCCTGCCCCACGGCGATGTTTCACGTGGAACCGGCGGAACCGGCTGAGTGGAACCGAACGACGGACCCGTGGGCGCGGCACGGTAAAAAGCCGATTTACGCCTTCCGCCACGATGACGTTTGCAACGACCGATGCTCACAACATCCGCACAGATCCTCTTCACCCTGCGCATTGCCATGATTACGCATATCTGCTTATAGCAGCTCACGGGATGCTTCGACGGCGGCACAGACCTCCCCCGTGTCACGCCGGCCACCGGTGGAGCGCCATCGACGCCCGCACGCAAGCCGACCGTTTGCGCAAACAACTGCAACGACTGCGAAGTCCGCTGCGTGACTCAAGTCACCGGAAAACAAGAACCGGCCAGCCGCCGTGAAGGGCGTCTGACCGGTCCGGGATGTGGAGCCTAGGGGAGTCGAACCCCTGACATCTGCCATGCAAAGACAGCGCTCTACCAACTGAGCTAAGGCCCCGGAAGACAGGCGTCCGGCCGGTGGAATCGGGTACCGGAGGGCGCCGCAGACCAGAGTACCGGGTCACCCCCGGGATCTCGCAAAAAGATTGGGGGTCCCCGTGGGCGACCACTCTCCGTAAGATGCTCGACGTGGTTCGCGACAGCGAACCGCCGTATTTGGGGAAGCGATGGGGAGACGCAATGGACGCTGCACAGCAGGAAGCAACCGCAAGAGCTCAAGAGCTGCAGCGGAACTGGTACGGAGAGCCGTTGGGGGCGCTCTTCCGTAGGCTCATCGAGGATCTGGGCCTCAACCAGGCGCGTCTTGCCGGGGTGCTGGGACTTTCCGCGCCCATGCTGTCGCAGTTGATGAGCGGTCAGCGTGCCAAGATCGGCAATCCCGCGGTGGTGCAGCGCGTGCAGCTGTTGCAGGACCTGGCGGGGCAGGTCGCGGACGGCAGCGTCAGCGCCGCCGAGGCGACCGAGCGCATGGACGAGATCAAGAAGTCGCAAGGGGGCTCGGTGCTCAGCAACACCACGCAGTCGACGAGCAGTTCAGGTGCGCCCACGGTGAAGCGGGTGGTCCGCGAGATCCAGTCGCTGCTGCGCTCCGTGGCAGCCGCGGGGGACATCATCGACGCGGCCGACACCCTCGCCCCGACCCACCCGGAACTGGCAGAGTTCCTCCGGGTGTACGGCGCCGGCCGCACCTCCGACGCGGTAGCCCACTACCAGTCGCACCAGAGCTGAGCCGGCGGCCCGGCAGCCGCACACCCGGCGCCGGGGGCTCAGGACGCCGTCCGGCTCCGCACCTCGGGCCGCCGGGCGTCTCAACGGGGGGCCTGCGCCGGACCGACCGCCGAAGGGGAGCGACGCACGACCATGGGTGAGGTCTTCGCCGGACGCTACGAACTGGTCGATCCGATCGGCCACGGGGGAGTCGGTGCGGTCTGGCGCGCCTGGGACCAGCGGCGGCGCCGTTATGTGGCCGCCAAGGTGCTCCAGCAGAGCGACGCACACGCGCTGCTGCGCTTCGTGCGGGAGCAGGCGCTGCGGATCGATCACCCCCATGTGCTCGCGCCCGCCAGCTGGGCCGCCGACGACGACAAGGTCCTGTTCACCATGGACCTGGTGGCCGGGGGCTCCCTGGTCCATCTGGTCAACGACTACGGCCCGCTGCCGCCGTCGTTCGTCTGCACCCTGCTCGACCAGCTCCTCTCGGGAGTCGCCGCGGTCCACGCGGAGGGCGTCGTACACCGCGACATCAAGCCCGCCAACATCCTGCTCGAAGCCACCGGTACCACCCGTCCACGGCTGCGGCTGTCCGATTTCGGCATCGCGATGCGACTGGGTGAGCCACGGCTGACCGAGACCAACTACGTGGTGGGAACCCCCGGTTACTTCGCTCCCGAGCAGATGATGGGCGCCGAGCCGGACTTCCCCGCCGATCTGTTCGCCGTCGGGCTGGTCGCCCTCTACCTGCTCGAAGGGGCCAGACCCGATGCCAAGGCCCTGATCGAGTACTTCGCGGAGAACGGCACACCAGCCGCTCCTCAGAGCATCCCCGAGCCGCTGTGGCAGGTCGTGGCCACGCTGCTGCAGCCGGACCCGCGCGCACGGTTCCGCACCGCGACCGGGGCACGCAAGGCGCTGGCCTCCGCCGCCGAGCTGCTGCCCGAGCCCGGCCCCGACGACGAGCTGGTCGAGGTCTTCGACCAACTCGGTCCGCTTCCCCCGGGGTTCGGCCCGGAAGGACCGCTCAGGGCGACCGCGCCACGCACCACGGAGAACGCGGCTTCATGGTCCACCTCTGCCTCCGACACCGGCCCCGACTCCGCCACCGGCTTCCGCACCACGTCTGGCACGGCTTCCGGCGCTGCCTCCGGTGCCGGCACCGGTTCCGGCCCCCACGACTCGGGGCCGTGGCGTCACGCTTCCGGGGCGCTGTCCCGGGAGCCCGTCTCCGGAGCCGCGTGGGCGGATCGTTCCTCCGGGGGCGTATGGCCTGCGTCCGACTCGGGCGGCGTACTGCACGAGGCCGCCCCCAGCTCCGTACGACACGAGCCCGCGCCCGGCGCCGTACCGCCGCGCCCCGCCCCCGACGCCACACCCCCGCAGCCCGCTCCCGGTTCCGTACCACCGCACCCCTCGCCCGACGCCACACCCCCGCAGCCGTCCACGATGTCGGACACCGGCAGCTTCCACCTGCCGCCACCGCAGCCACGGCCCCCGTCCTTGTGGCAGCACGATCAGCCCCCCACTCCCCCCACCTCGGTCGTGCTGCCGGTGCCGACCCCCACCGATGCCCTGCCGTTCGACCACACGCCCGTGCAGCCGCCCTCCCTGGTGCGGCCCGCGGATCCGAGCGCCGCGACGCGTCATCACGCGCAGCCCCGCCCCGGACCGCCCGCGAAGGTGGCCGTCCCGGTGCTGCTCCTCGCGCTGGCCTGTTTCGCGGTGGGCTTCTGGGCGCTGACCCAGATCTGAGCTGCGGCGCCCGTAGGCCCTGTCCCCCTTGATGGGGCCTACCAGCCGCGCGGCGTCGCCCGCCGTCGTGCGGCGACCGTCCACACCCCGAGCGCCAGCACCAGGACGGTCCCGGTGCCGATTCCGCCCACGGCGACCACCTTCATGGTGGTGCCGTCGTCGCTCCCGCCGCTTCCGGCAGGCGCCATCCCACCCGTGACCGGCCCGGAGTCACCGGTCGCGGAGTCGAACACGTCCTGCGGTACGGCGCGCCCCGCGTACGCCGGGCCGGTCCGCGCGGCGCCGTCCACCCGTACGCGCACGGTCAGTCCGAACGGCCCGTCGCCGAACTTGTCGGCGACCTGCGCCGCGAGGTGTACGACGAGGTAGTAGGAACCGGCGAACCGCATGCCGCTGATCCGGTCGTTGAAGGCGTAGCGGTTGTCGTACTCGACGGGCGGCAGCGGATCCAGAGCGGCCGACCGCTGGCTGCCGTCGTATCCCACGCCCACGTCGGTGACGAGTCCGCGCACGGGGTTGTAGAGGGACAGGACGAGAGCCGTGCCCACGAATCCCTCGCCGCCGCTCGAACTACCGAGTTCGGCGGTGGCGTAGAACTGCTGTCCCCAGTCGACCGGCACCTTGTAGAAGAGCGTCTGCCCGGGGCTGATCCCGTCCTTCCAGACTCCCTGTTCGAGGGCACCGGCCGTGGTGAACCCCGCGCCGCCCCGGCGTGGCCGTGCGTCCCCCTGGAGGGGTACGGGCGAGGCGGAGTTCCAGGTCTCGGGGGCACTGGTCGAACCCGCCTTCTTCAAGCGGGGTTCCGACACATAGCTCAGTTCGAGGTCCCAGGCGTCGGGGGAGGAGGGCGAGGAGGCCGAGGAGACGGGTGCCGCGGTGCGCTCGACGACCACGTAGTACGTTCCGGCCGTCTGGCAGGTGTACTTGCCGGGGCCGATCTCGCGCGACGCCCACGCGGCGATGGGGTGGGGGCTCTGGGAGGCGCCGAAGTGGGCGGTCGTGGAGGAGGAGCAACTGCCACTGTTGCCGTCCTGTACGGAGACTTTGACGCCGTCGGAGTAGGCGACCTCGGCGCCCGGCCTGGGGACGGCGGTGGCGGCGATGTACGCGTTGGAGGTGGCGTCGAGCTCCAGGCGGTAGTAGAGCTTGCCGTCCTTGCCGAGGGAACTGCGGTACGTCCCACCGGGCTCCAGCCGTACGGCGTCCGTGGTGCCCGTGGCGCCCTGGACCGTCGTGGCGCCCTGGGCGAAGGCGTACGGCTTCGGAGTACCGGTCTCGGCTGCCGCGGCGGCCCGCCCGGGCAGGGCCGCCGTCGCGCACAAGACCGTTGCCACGATCGCGAGCGGCCGACCGCCGTGCCACCCTGCCGTGCGTCGCCCCATCACGCGCCGCCCCATCACGCGCCACCCCTCGTCGTCGCCCCGGACCGTGGCCCATCCTGCCCCGCCGGTCACGGAGCCATCCCCGCTATCCGTACAAGCGGCCGAAACGACTCGCCCAAAGGCCGATGCCTTCGCTTACGCAATCGATTCGTTCACTGGAGCGAATTTGGGGCGAGTCGGGGCAATACAAAACCCCGACCGCGAGGGCGGCCGGGGTCTGATCTGAGACTGGTGTCGATTCTCACGAACCCGTGGGCACGGAGTCAGTCGCCTCCGTCCACAGATCCTGCTCGGCGCGATCCGCCTGGATCTGGCGGTACACGAGGAGCCCGCCGATGGCGGCCAGTGCGACCAGGAGAAGCTTCTTCACCGCGCGACCTCGTCTTTCGTTGACGTAGGGGACCTCTGGCGCCCGACTATACACACCGACCGATATCGATCGGTGACCTGCATCGGCCCCCAACTGCCGCCCGGCGGAGAGCAGTAGGAGCGGATCCTGCCGCTCCGGCCGCGGTCGTATCGCAGGGTGATCACACCTTGCACACAGTGACTTTCTGCGCCCTCTCGTACCTTTCGTGCACTTTTCTGGCCTCTTGCGTCCATCCGAGTGGTGTTGATCTGAACATCGACGCGCCACGGGCGTCGGTCCACCACTTCGCGGCCCACATACACATCATGAGGAAAGTACGCAAATCGCCTGACCCGAAAGTGAGGGGCCATGACCCAGAACAAGGTCATGAAGCTGTGGACCGCCATCGTCACCGCCTTCGTCGCGCTGTGCACGGCGCTCGGTTTCATCACGACCACCGCGGCCGCGGCCGTACCGCAGGCCGAAGCGACGCGCAACAGCACGATCTCCGCGACAGTGCCGACGATCTCTCCCTGGTCCGGTCCATACAGCCGGGCCCTGCCCCCCACGATGAAGCAACGCATCCGCGCCGAGGCCCACGGCTCCTCACCGAGCTGCCGGCACCGTCCGCCGACCGAGGCCACCGAGGCCGACCCGGCCGACCTCGCGTCGCTCTGCGCCCCTGAGGCCCACACCGAGCCCGAGACCCGCCTGCAGCGCTGAGCGGCGCGGCTCCGCCTCATCCACCAGTCCCTCTCCCCCGACGTAGCGGCGAACTTGCGTACACCGCACCCACGGATCCGAAGGCCCGGCACCTCGAAAGAGCTGCCGGGCCTTCGCCATGTCCGGAACTTCGCACTGTCCGGCACACCAGCGCCGCTCGACAGTCGTCAGGATCGCCTCCTGGCCGGGCCGACTACGTTCGGGCTCCACCAGGCAGGCCACACCGGGGCCTGCTGGGCGAGCCCGGCACGCTCACGGTCCGGCACGCTTCGCCGTGAACCCGTCCTTGGCCCCAGGGCAGACCACCCGCCTGGAGCGGGTCGACGCCGGCTCCTGTCATTGCGGGGATCGGATTCACCTACCGGGCGAACTCCACCGGCCGCCCCGAACTCCGCGCAGCCCACACTGATGTCAGCCGTATACGCCAAAACCCCCGGGTGTGATCACCCGGGGGTTTTTGGTCAGTGGGGCTAACAGGATTTGAACCTGTGGCCTCATCCTTATCAGGGATGCGCTCTAACCAACTGAGCTATAGCCCCGCCGCGCTTTGCGGTGTGTGTCCCGCGCGCTGACCTCTGAAGATTAGCGCACGACGCGGCCAGTCCCAAAATCGGTATCCCAGGCCTCCTGGCCGGGCCCGACGAGCTGCTGTTACTCGTCCTCGGCGAGGGTCAGTTCAATACCGCCGACGAAGCCCGCGGAGAGGTTGTAGATGAACGAGCCGAGCGTCGCGAGCGCCGTGGCGAGCACGACGTCGATGACCGCGATGATCGACGTGAACATCAGGACGTGCGGCAGGGAGAGGAACGACTGCAGGTCGAAGCCGTTCGACTCGTTCGAACCCGTCGCCTCGGAGATCGTGCCGCCGACCGTCGAGAAGACACCCATCGCGTCCAGAACCATCCACAGCACCGCCGCCGCCACGATCGTGCAGATGCCGAGCGCGATGGAGAGCAGGAAACTGACCTTCATCACCGACCAGGGGTCGGTCTTGGCCACCCGCAGCCGCGCCTTGCGGGTACGGGGCGCGGTGCGCGCTCCGGTCCGCGGCCGGCGTACGGCGCCGGACGGCGTCTGAGCCGGGTACGCCTGCGGCGGGTGGTACGGCTGCGCGGGCTGCTGCGGCTGCCGCTCCCCCGGCAGTGCGGAGCCAGCCTCGGGTGCGGCCCCGGCAGGGGCCGCCGAAGCGGGCGAACCGGCCGAAGGAGCCCCCGGTGGGGGCGCCGAAGCGGGCGCCGCACCGGGCGCGGCCTTGGTCTTTGCCGGACCGGCCGCCGCCGGGCCCGCTCCGGCCGCGTACTGCTGGGCCTGCGGGCCTCGGGTGTCCGTCACAGTTCCCCCCTGGGATCCATGAGAGTCATGGGAGTCAGTCGCCTCCGTGGCGGAGCCACGGCCGCCGTCCGTATCCGTACCGGTCGATCCGGCGCCCGTGGCTCCGCTCACGATGACTCACTCCTCGCGCTACTCGGGCGAGGACTGCTCGCCCTCGTCCGTACCGACGGCCTCGACGCCCTCGGCGGTCTCGTCCTCGGCGATCTCGCCGTCGACTTCCTCCGCCTCGCGACCGGCCTCGGCGTTACGAGCGATGCCGACCACGGCATCGCGCTTGCCCAGGTTGATCAGTTGGACACCCATGGTGTCACGGCCCGTCTCCCTGACCTCGTTGACTCGCGTGCGAATCACACCGCCGGACAGGGTGATGGCGAGGATCTCGTCCGTCTCCTCGACCACCAGCGCGCCGACGAGGGACCCGCGGTCCTCGACGATCTTGGCGGCCTTGATACCGAGGCCACCACGACCCTGAACGCGGTACTCGTCAACAGCGGTCCGCTTCGCGTACCCGCCGTCCGTAGCAGTGAACACGAACGTACCGGGTCGAACAACATTCATCGAGAGCAGCTCGTCGCCCCCGCGGAAACTCATCCCCTTGACGCCCGAGGTCGCACGGCCCATGGGCCGCAGGGCGTCGTCCGTCGCGGTGAACCTGATCGACTGCGCCTTCTTACTGATCAGCAGCAGATCATCCTCCGCCGATACGAGTTCGGCTCCGATCAGTTCGTCGTCGGATCCGTCCTCCGTCTCGCGCAGATTGATCGCGATGACACCGCCGGAGCGCGGGGAATCGTAATCCTTCAGAGGCGTCTTCTTCACGAGACCGCCCTTGGTGGCCAGCACCAGATAAGGCACCGCCTCGTAGTCACGGATCGCGAGGATCTCGGCGATCGCCTCGTCCGGCTGGAAGGCCAGCAGGTTCGCGACGTGCTGTCCACGCGCGTCACGCCCGGCGTCCGGGAGCTCATACGCCTTCGCGCGGTAGACGCGGCCCTTGTTGGTGAAGAACAGCAGCCAGTGGTGCGTGGTCGACACGAAGAAGTGGTCGACGATGTCGTCCTGCTTCAGCTTCGCGCCGCGTACGCCCTTGCCGCCCCGCTTCTGCGAGCGGTAGTCCTCGGTCTTGGTCCGCTTGATGTAGCCGCCACGCGTGATGGTGACGACGATGTCCTCTTCGGCGATCAGGTCCTCGATGGACATGTCACCGTCGAAGGGCACCAGCTTGGAGCGACGGTCCTCGCCGAACTTCTCGACGATCGCCGCGAGTTCCTCGCTGATGATGGCACGCTGGCGCTCCGGCGAGGCAAGGATCGCGTTGTACTCGGTGATCTTCGCCTGGAGCTCGTCGTGCTCCTGGATGATCTTCTGGCGCTCCAGGGCGGCCAGTCGACGCAGCTGCATCTCGAGGATGGCGTTGGCCTGGATCTCGTCGATCTCCAGGAGGCCCATCAGGCCCTCGCGCGCGATCTCGACGGTGTCACTGCGCCGGATCAGCGCGATGACCTCGTCGATGGCGTCCAGAGCCTTCAGGAGGCCGCGCAGGATGTGCGCGCGCTCCTCGGCCTTGCGCAGCCTGAAGCGCGTACGACGGACGATGACCTCGATCTGGTGCGTCACCCAGTGGCGGATGAACGCGTCGAGCGACAGCGTGCGCGGAACGCCGTCCACCAGCGCCAGCATGTTGGCGCCGAAGTTCGACTGCAGATCGGTGTGCTTGTAGAGGTTGTTCAGGACGACCTTGGCGACCGCGTCGCGCTTCAGGACGATGACCAGCCGCTGGCCCGTACGGGACGAGGTCTCGTCGCGGACGTCCGCGATGCCGCCGACCTTGCCGTCCTTCACCAGGTCGGCGATCTTCTGCGCGAGGTTGTCGGGGTTGGTCTGGTAGGGGAGCTCCGTGACCACCAGGCACTGGCGGTTCTGGATCTCCTCGACCTCGACGACCGCGCGCATCGTGATGGAGCCACGGCCCGTGCGGTACGCCTCCTCGATGCCCTTGCGGCCCACTACAAGGGCGCCGGTCGGGAAATCGGGACCCTTGATGCGCTCGATCAGGGCGTCGAGCAGCTCCTCGTGGCTGGCCTCGGGGTTCTCGAGGTACCACTGGGCGCCGGCCGCGACCTCACGGAGGTTGTGCGGCGGGATGTTGGTGGCCATGCCGACCGCGATGCCCGCCGAGCCGTTGATCAGCAGGTTCGGGAACCGGGCCGGCAGAACCGTCGGCTCCTGGTTGCGGCCGTCGTAGTTGTCCGTGAAGTCGACGGTCTCCTCGTCGATGTCACGGACCATCTCCATGGACAGCGGCGCCATCTTGCACTCGGTGTAGCGCATGGCGGCCGCGGGGTCGTTGCCCGGAGAGCCGAAGTTGCCGTTGGAGTCCACCAGCGGCATCCGCATCGACCACGGCTGCGCGAGGCGGACCAGCGCGTCGTAGATCGAGGAGTCGCCGTGCGGGTGGTAGGTGCCCATGACGTCGCCGACGACGCGGGCGCACTTGTAGAAGCCCTTCTCGGGCCGGTAGCCGCCGTCGTACATGGCGTACAGGACGCGGCGGTGGACGGGCTTGAGGCCGTCCCGGACGTCGGGCAGCGCACGCGACACGATGACGGACATCGCGTAGTCGAGATACGAGCGCTGCATCTCCGTCTCGAGCCCGACGGGCTCGACGCGCAGGGTGATCTCGCCGCCTTCTTCAGGCGTGCTCGGAGTGTTCTCGTCGGCCATTGCTGGTGAAGATCCTTTCTGCTGCGGTCAGCTGAGACCGACTCAGATGTCGAGGAAGCGGACGTCCTTGGCATTGCGCTGGATGAACGCGCGGCGGGCCTCGACGTCCTCGCCCATGAGGACCGAGAACAGGTCGTCGGCCTGGGCGGCGTCGTCGAGCGTGACCTGGCCGAGGACCCGGTGCTCCTGGTCCATGGTCGTGATCCGCAGCTCCTCGGCGTTCATCTCGCCGAGGCCCTTGAAGCGCTGGACCGAGTCGTCGCGGATGCGCTTGCCGGCCTGCTTGCCCAGCTCGATCAGCGCGTCGCGCTCACGGTCCGAGTAGGCGTACTCGAAGTCGTCCCGGCCCCACTTGATCTTGTACAGCGGGGGGCGCGACAGGAACACGTGCCCGGCCTCGACCAGCGGCCGCATGAAGCGGAACAGGAAGGTCAGCAGCAGGGTGTTGATGTGCTGGCCGTCGACGTCGGCGTCCGCCATCAGGATGATCTTGTGATAGCGGAGCTTCTCGATGTCGAAGTCCTCGTGGACCCCGGTACCGAAGGCCGAGATCAGCGCCTGGATCTCCTGGTTCTGCAGGATCTTGTCGATCCGCGCCTTCTCGACGTTGAGGATCTTGCCTCGGATCGGGAGGATCGCCTGGTACTGCGGGTTGCGGCCGGACTTGGCCGAGCCACCGGCGGAGTCACCCTCGACGATGAAGATCTCGCACTTGGTGGGGTCGTTCGACTGGCAGTCGGACAGCTTGCCCGGCAGGGACGCCGTCTCCAGGAGGCCCTTGCGGCGGGTGAGGTCGCGGGCCTTACGGGCCGCCACGCGCGCGGTGGCCGCCTGGATGGACTTGCGGACGATGTCCGCGGCCTCGTTCGGGTTGCGGTCCAGCCAGTCGTTGAGGTGCTCGTAGACGGCCTTCTGGACGAAGGTCTTCGCCTCCGTGTTGCCCAGCTTGGTCTTCGTCTGGCCCTCGAACTGCGGCTCGCTCAGCTTGACCGAGATGATCGCGGTCAGACCCTCGCGGATGTCGTCACCGGTGAGGTTGTCGTCCTTCTCGCGCAGCAGCTTCTTGTCGCGCGCGTACTTGTTGATCAGCGAGGTCAGCGCCGCACGGAAGCCCTCCTCGTGCGTACCGCCCTCGTGGGTGTGGATGATGTTGGCGAAGGAGTACACGCCCTCGCTGTAGCCGCTGTTCCACTGCATCGCGACCTCGAGGGACAGGCTCTTGTCCTTGTCCTCGGCCTCGAGATCGATGACGGTGGGGTGCACCACGTCTCCCTTGCGGGAGTTGAGGTACTTCACGAAGTCGACGATGCCGCCCTCGTAGTGGTACGTGACGGTCTTGACCTCGGCCTTCTCGTCCGCACCCGCCTCGTCCGCACCGGCCGTGGCCTTCGCCGACTCGCGCTCATCAGTGAGTTTGATCGTCAAACCCTTGTTGAGGAACGCCATCTCCTGGAAGCGCCGCGAGAGCGTCTCGAAGGAGTACTCGGTCGTCTCGAAGATGTCGCTGTCGGCCCAGAACGTGACCGAGGTGCCGGTCTCGTCGATGGCCTCGTGCTCGGCGAGAGGCGCGGTCGGGACGCCCATCTTGTAGTCCTGCGTCCAGCGCCGTCCGTCGGTCTTGACCTCGACGGAGACCTTGCTCGACAGGGCGTTCACGACGGAGACGCCGACGCCGTGCAGACCACCGGAGACCGCATAGCCGCCGCCGCCGAACTTACCGCCCGCGTGCAGGACCGTCAGCACGACCTCGAGGGCCGGCTTCCCTTCGGAGGGAACGATGCCCACGGGGATACCGCGGCCGTTGTCCACGACACGCACGCCGCCGTCGGCGAGGATCGTGATGTCGATCGTGTCCGCGTGGCCGGCCAGCGCCTCGTCGACGGAGTTGTCGACGACCTCGTACACGAGGTGGTGCAGTCCGCGCTCACCGGTCGAGCCGATGTACATACCGGGTCGCTTGCGAACCGCGTCCAGACCCTCGAGGACGGTGATGGCGCTGGCGTCGTACGAGGCTGTGACCTCGCCGTTCGAGGTCGTGGCCTCGGCGTTGTCGCCGGCGTCGGTGGACGGGGTGTTCTCGTTGGGGTTGCCGGAATCGGCCACGAAGCGCCCTTTCTGGCACAGCACAAGCCAAGCTCGTCGGCGGGTTGCCGGAGCGGCTGCGGCACGTTGCGTTGGTAAGCCTTGATCAGCGTTGCTCAGCTTTTCCCGGACGGTCCCCGCAAGCGGGGCGGGATTAGCTTCCAGTCTACCGGTAGCGCCGACAGTGATGGGGGTTTGCCGGTACCTGAGTCCGCATGTGCCGCCCTGAACCGGTCTCTCCCGACTCCCCATATGTGCACCCGGGCTCAAAGAGGCTTACAGCGGCACTCAGCGCTTCCGGGTGTCAACCCTTGGCTACCGCGGAGTCAGGTCGGTGTTCGCAACCGCGTGCACTCCCGCGCGGCGGCCGGTCGATGTGGCCTGTGTCACCCGTAGGTGTCGCCGGGACCCGTGCTTCCAGGGGCGCGCAAGGGGCCGAAGCGGCGCGCGGGACCATTGGGGCCCTGCACCTTGATCAGTCGCACCGTGCCGTGCCCGAGGTCCTGGTTCAGCCGCGCGACCACCTGCGGGGCGAGCAGCCGCAACTGGGTGGCCCACGCGGTCGAGTCGCACTGCACGGTGAGCACCCGCTCGGCAGGGTCGTCGTCGTACTTCAGCGGGACGCAGTGCTTGGCCAGGTCCTCGCCGACGATCTGCGGCCAGCGGCCCATCACACCGCCCACCGCGGCCGGGGTCTCCCAGCCGCGCTCGGTGAGCAGCCGGTTGATCGCGGCGCCGAGCGCCATCGGATCACGCCCGTCGGCGCGCGCGCCGGAGCGCAGACCGCCGCGCCGCGCCTGCTTCTTCTGCTGCGCCGCGTCCCCCCGCGCGCGTGCCTGCTCCTTCGCGGCGCGCAACGCCACGCGCGCGAGGTCGACACCGGAGTGCTCGGGGGTCTTCTTGGAGGCCGCTTCCGGGCCCTTCTCCGGAGCTCCCTCGGAGGCGGCCGAACCGCCGGGTGTGTTCTCCGTCATACCCGCTCCACCGTGCCCTCGGAGACGGCGTACCGCGTCCCCGTCAGTACGTCCGGTACGTCGTCGTCGACCGCGGCCGTCACCAGGACCTGCTCGCCGGGAGCGACGAGTTCGGCGAGGCGTTCTCTTCTGCGGCTGTCCAGCTCTGCGAAGACGTCGTCGAGAACCAGCACCGGTTCATTGCCCTCGGCCCGCAGGAGGTCGTACGAGGCCAGGCGCAGCGCCAGCGCGTACGACCAGGACTCGCCGTGGGAGGCGTATCCCTTGGCGGGCAGCTGACCGAGTTTGAGAACCACATCGTCCCGATGGGGTCCTACGAGGGTCACGCCCCGCTCGATCTCCTGCTTGCGGACCTCGGCGAGCGCCGCCATCACCTGCTCGTACAGGTCCTCGCGGGTGTGCGCCTCACCGGGCGCGGACGGCTTGTACTCCAGGGCGACGGGTCCGCCACCGGGGGCCAGCTGCTCGTACGCCTTGTCGGCCAGCGGCTGGATCGCGGCGACCAGGTCGAGCCGCTGAGCCAGCAGCTCGGCGCCCACGCGCGCGAGGTGCTGGTCCCACACGTCGAGCGTGGAGAGGTCCATGGTGCGGCCGCCGTGACGGCGGGCCAGCGCGGCCGACTTCAGGAGGGTGTTGCGCTGCTTGAGGACCCGCTCGTAGTCGGAGCGGACGCCCGCCATCCGCGGGGAGCGGGCGGTGATCAGCTCGTCCAGGAAGCGGCGCCGCTCACCGGGGTCGCCCTTGATCAGCGCGAGATCCTCGGGCGCGAACAGCACGGTCCGCACGATGCCGAGCACATCACGGGGTCTGACCTGCGAGGACCTGTTGATGCGGGCACGGTTGGCCCGGCCGGGATTCAGTTCGAGCTCGACGAGCTGCTGGCGCTCGCCCTGGCGGACATTGGCCCGGATGATCGCCCGGTCGGCGCCCATGCGCACCAGCGGCCCGTCGGAGGAGACGCGGTGGCTGCCGAGGGTCGCGAGATAGCCGACCGCCTCGACCAGATTCGTCTTGCCCTGTCCGTTGGGGCCCACGAACGCGGTGACGCCCGGGTCGAGCGGGACCTCGACCCGGGCGTACGAGCGGAAGTCGGCCAGCGACAGATGCGTGACGTGCATGGTCGTTCGCCGACCTCCCCCAGGGTTGTGGATCCACCGCCGCACGGCCTGTGGATCTGTGGATTACTTCGTCTCGACCGCGTGGCCGCCGAACTGGTTGCGCAGCGCCGCGACCATCTTCATCTGCGGCGAGTCCTCCTGCCGCGAGGCGAACCGCGCGAACAGCGACGCGGTGATCGCGGGCAGCGGCACCGCGTGGTCGATGGCGGCTTCCACCGTCCAGCGGCCCTCGCCGGAGTCCTGTGCGTAGCCGCGCAGCTTCTCCAGGTGCTCGTCCTCGTCCAGGGCGTTCACCGCCAGGTCCAGCAGCCAGGAACGGATGACCGTGCCCTCCTGCCAGGAGCGGAAGACCTCGCGCACGTCGGTGACGGAGTGGACCTTCTCCAGGAGCTCCCAGCCCTCGGCGTAGGCCTGCATCATGGCGTACTCGATGCCGTTGTGGACCATCTTGGAGAAGTGGCCCGCGCCGACCTTGCCGGCGTGCACCGCGCCGAAGTCGCCCTCCGGCTTGAGCGCCTCGAAGACCGGCTGCACCTTGGCGATGTTCTCGGCGTCCCCGCCGTACATCAGCGCATAGCCGTTCTCCAGGCCCCAGACGCCGCCGGAGACGCCGCAGTCGACGAAACCGATGCCCTTGGCCGCCAGTTCCTCCGCGTGCTTCTCGTCGTCCGTCCAGCGGGAGTTGCCGCCGTCCACGACGACGTCGCCGGGCTCCAGGAGCTCGCCGAGCTGGTCGACGGTGGACTGCGTGGCGGCACCGGCCGGGACCATCACCCACACCACACGCGGACCCTTGAGCTTGCCCACAAGCTCTTCCAGGCTGTGGACATCGGCGAGGTCCGGGTTGCGGTCGTATCCGATGACGGTGTGGCCTGCGCGGCGGATCCGCTCGCGCATGTTGCCGCCCATCTTGCCGAGGCCGACGAGACCGAGCTCCATCAGTTGTTCCTTAGGTTTTCGACGTGGCGTGAGGGCACTTTCGTACCTGTGTCTGAGCCTAAACCCGGACGCTCACGCACACCTGTGGGCATAGCCGCTCAGGTGTTCGCCCCACCTGCGGATGCGCCCGCCGGACCGGTCGGAGCGACCGTCCGGCGAGCTCACCTCACTCAGCCGCTCAGACGCACCGGCATGATCAGGTACTTGTAGGCCTCGTCCGCCTCGGCGTCCACCGCGGGCTTGCCGCTCAGCAGCGCGGGCTTCGTGGACGTCGTGAAGGAGAGCTGCGCCACCGGCGAGTCGATGGCGCTGAGGCCGTCGAGCAGGAACGTCGGGTTGAAGGCGATCGAGACGTCGTCGCCCTCCAACTGCGCGTCGACCCTTTCCACAGCCTGTGCGTCGTCGCTGGAGCCCGCCTCCAGGATCAGCACGCCCTGCTCGAAGCTCAGACGCACCGGGGTGTTGCGCTCGGCGACCAGGGCCACACGCTTGACGGCCTCCACGAAGGGGGCGGTCTCGATCACCGCGATGGAGTTGAACTCCGTCGGGAACAGCGAGCGGTACTTCGGCAGGTCGCCCTCCAGCAGGCGGGTGGTCGTGCGTCGGCCCGCCCCCTCGAAGCCGATGAGGCCCTCGCCGGCGCCCGAGCCGGACAGCGCCAGGATCACGCTGTCGCCGCTCGTGAGGGCCTTGGCGGTGTCCAGGAGCGTCTTGGCGGGCACCAGGGCCACCGCGGACGCCTCGGGGTTCTCCGGCTTCCACAGGAACTCGCGGACCGCGAAGCGATAGCGGTCGGTGGAGGCCAGCGTGACCGTGTCGCCCTCGATCTCGATACGCACACCGGTGAGCACCGGCAGCGTGTCGTCACGGCCCGCCGCGATGGCCACCTGGGCGGCCGCCGAGGCGAAGACCTCACCGGGGACGGTGCCGGTCGCCGACGGCATCTGCGGCAGCGCGGGGTACTCCTCCACAGGCAGGGTGTGGAGTGTGAATCGCGAGGATCCGCAGACCACGGTCGCCCGTACACCGTCTGTGGAAATCTCCACCGGCCGGTTGGGGAGAGCGCGGCAGATGTCCGCGAGCAGACGACCGGAGACGAGGACCGTGCCCTCCTCGTCGATCTCCGCGTCCACGGAGACGCGTGCCGAGACCTCGTAGTCGAAGCTGGAGAGGCTCAGTGCGCCCTCCTCGGCCTTCAGAAGGAGGCCGGCGAGCACAGGCGCCGGCGGACGGGCCGGGAGGCTGCGTGCCGCCCAGGCCACTGCCTCCGCGAGTACGTCGCGTTCCACCCGGATCTTCACCGTTGCCGCCTCCGTCTGTTGCCGGCGCTCTCGCCCTGCTGGCCTTCGTCGTCTGACTCGGTGTCGTTCAGCCGTGTGGCGGGAAGGACACCGGGGACCAGTCTGACGCACCGCACTGACAGTCGGTGCCTCTCGGGGGCAAGTCGTGCCGAGCGGCACCAGAGCCTCCGAGAGCGAGTTGTGCACAGCCCCGTCTTCGAAACGATTCCCAGCCTCTATCTAGTTGGTCTTAGTAGTAGGGGCTGTGGAAACCGTGGATAACCGCGTTTTCGCAGGTCAGCTGGGATTTTTTGTCCACTGACCCTGTGGGCGAAGGCGGTGGACAACCGGGGGTCTCTGTGGATGACGAAAAGTTCTGCACACTCGATGCACAGCCTCGGGCCACTTCTCCCCAGATCCGTCCCCAGCTTTACCCGCGTTCCCCACAGGCCAATCCGGCACCTTGATGTGACGCCTTTCACTCGACACGGTGATCGGGCGCGTCACGTTGCCGAACAGTGGACAGGGGTGTGGAGAAGCTGGGGATGGCTGGGGACAACCGGCTCCAGCCTGTGGGTCGTCGGTGGACAACTTCGTGCACACCCTGTGGATCTTTTCTTCGTCCACAGTCTGTGGAGAGTCTTCGTCCACGAATCCACAGGGGGATGACCTGGTCTGATGACCTTTCAACAGCGGCCCCTGTGGACACGATCGGGACAACTTCGCGGTCCCCAGGGTGTGGACGCCAGAAAGTCACCGAATCTGTGGAGAGTGGCCGTAACCCGGCTCGTATTCGAACAGTTGATGTCGTTCCGGTAGCGGTGAAACGAGGGCCGACCGCCTCGGAGCGGGCCCCAGAAGCCCTCGAAGCCCCCTTGGGACCAGGTCTCAGCCCCCTTGCGGGCCCCGCGGATCGAGGTCCAGCACCTTCCGCGGTCCTCTCGGAGCCGGGTGTCGGAGGCTCTGGGACGGCTGCCGGAATCCCGCGCGGCGCGCGTACGAGAGCCGCGGGCCGGAACTGCGGGCTGGAAGCGCGGGCTGGTGCCGCGCGCCGGGAACAGCGAAAGGCGCCCTCGGGACCGTGTCCCGGGGCGCCCTCGGCGGCGTACCGCCGCGCCTGTCAGCCGTTCTTGATGCGGTTGGTGAGCTCGGTGACCTGGTTGTAGATGGAGCGGCGCTCGGCCATCAGCGCGCGGATCTTGCGGTCGGCGTGCATGACGGTGGTGTGGTCGCGGCCGCCGAACTGCGCGCCGATCTTCGGTAGCGAGAGATCGGTGAGCTCGCGGCACAGGTACATGGCGATCTGCCGCGCGGTCACCAGGACGCGACTGCGTGAGGACCCGCACAGGTCGTCCACCGTGAGGCCGAAGTAGTCCGCGGTGGCCGCCATGATCGCGGTCGCGGTGATCTCCGGGGCGGAGTCCTCGCCGCCCGGGATCAGGTCCTTCAGGACGATCTCCGTGAGCCCGAGATCCACCGGCTGCCGGTTGAGCGACGCGAACGCCGTCACCCGGATCAGCGCGCCCTCCAGCTCACGGATGTTGCGCGAGATCCGGGACGCGATGAACTCGAGCACCTCCGGCGGAGCGTTGAGCTGCTCCTGCACCGCCTTCTTGCGAAGGATGGCGATACGGGTCTCCAGCTCCGGCGGCTGGACGTCCGTGATCAGACCCCACTCGAAACGGTTCCGCAGCCGGTCCTCCAGGGTCACCAGCTGCTTGGGCGGCCGGTCGCTGGAGAGCACGATCTGCTTGTTCGCGTTGTGGAGCGTGTTGAAGGTGTGGAAGAACTCCTCCTGCGTCGACTCCTTGTCCGCCAGGAACTGGATGTCGTCGACCAACAGGATGTCCATCTCGCGGTACCGCTTGCGGAAGCTGTCGCCCTTGCCGTCGCGGATGGAGTTGATGAACTCGTTGGTGAACTCCTCGGAGCTCACGTACCGCACCCGCGTGCCCGGATAGAGGCTGCGCGCGTAGTGCCCGATCGCGTGCAGCAGGTGCGTCTTGCCGAGACCCGACTCCCCATAGATGAAGAGTGGGTTGTACGCCTTCGCCGGCGCCTCGGCGACGGCGACCGCGGCCGCGTGCGCGAAGCGGTTCGAGGCGCCGATGACGAACGTGTCGAAGAGGTACTTCGGGTTGAGGCGCGCGGTGGGCTCGCCCGGACCGGACGCCGGCGCGGGCTTCGCGCCCAGCGGGCCGGGAGCGCCGCTGGAGGACGGCAGCGAGGGGCCGCCGCGGTGCGACGGCGCACCGCCCGAGGACGGCTCCTGGAGGTCGCGGCGGTCGGGGCGCTCGTACTCGGAGCGCGGCTGGTCGTAGTCCTGGCGCTGCTGCTCGTAGGGCGGGCGCTCCATCGACTGCGGCCGGTAGTCCTGCGAGGGCGAGGCGTACGGGTCGCGGTCGGGGAAGCCGAGACGCTGCTGCTGCCAGCCGTAGTCGTCCTGGGTGTGCCGCGGCCAGGCACCGGGCTCGGGGCGCTGGTAGTCCGGGTAGGCGGGGCGGGCGGTCGGCAGGTGGTCCGCGCGGGACTGGTCGGAGCGGCCAGGCGGCAGCTGGTCGCCGGGGGCGCCCGGAAGCTGGTCGGAGCGACCGCCGCGGTGGTCACCCCGGTGGTCGTCGGCGCGGTGGCGGCCGTACCCCTCGTACCCGTCGCGGCGCTGTGCGTCATAGGGGTTGCGCTCGTCACGGCCCGGGGAGTCGTAGCCGCCCCGGTCTTCGCGGCCCTGGGAGTCGTAAGCGTGGCGCTCGTCACGCCCCTGGCCGCCGTAGCTGTTGCGGTCCTCGCCACCCTGGCCGCCGTACGGGTTCCGCTCGTCGCCGCCCTGACCGTCGTACGCGTCACGGCCCTGGCCGGAGCCCGAGGGGAGCTCGGGCTCGTCGTAGCGGGCCTGGGGGGCGGGCGGCGTCGGAGACTGGGGTTCCCCGGCCGAGTCGTCGACGGTGATCGCGATGCGGATCGGCCGGCCGCACTCGCGGCTCAGCGTGTCACTGACGATCGGCGCGAGACGTCCTTCGAGGACGCCCTTCGCGAATTCGTTCGGAACCGCGAGCAGCGCGGTGTCCGCGACCAGTGCCAGCGGCTGGCAGCGCTTGATCCAGTGCTCGTCCTTCGCCTCCACACCCTGACCGCGGCCCTCACCGAGGAGCTGTTCCAGTACTCGTGGCCACACTGCGGCAAGATCGGCAGGTACGTCAGCCACAGGGCACGCTCTCTCACGGGTCCCACGAACGTGTGGTTCTGGGAACAGGTTGGGAAGTCAGTCGGGTGGTGCGGTGGGAACAAATCCGCTGGGGCGGTGGGAAGGGAACGAATCGGAGTTCAGCCACGGTAGTCAGGGCGACCGCTGCGGTTCAAGTTGTTGTCCCCAGCCTGTGGATAGTGTCTCCCGCCAGGAGCTGGTTTGACCGGATGGCGTAGCCGCGCGTACCGTAACCAGGTCGAGTTGTCGATGGCTGCTGCCGCCTGCCTCCGATGGGCACAGATCGCGAAGAGTGATCGGGAAGCGGTGCACTCGGGCGTAATGCGAGCTACCTCGTGGGCGCACGGTGACAGCCAAGGCGGCACCCCGCCACCACCGATTCTTTCTGGAGCCCCCGAGTGAGCAAGCGCACCTTCCAGCCGAACAACCGTCGTCGCGCCAAGACCCACGGCTTCCGCCTGCGGATGCGCACCCGTGCCGGCCGCGCGATTCTCGCGAACCGCCGTGGCAAGGGTCGCGCCAGCCTGTCCGCCTGATAACAACAGGTCATGATGTCGTGCTGCCTACCGAGCATCGGCTGAGGCGGCGCGAGGACTTCGCGACCGCGGTACGCCGAGGACGCCGGGCCGGACGCCCGCTCCTCGTCGTCCATCTACGTAGCGGTGCAACGGACCCGCACGCGCCTGGGGAGAGCGCTCCCCCGACGCGTGCGGGTTTCGTCGTGAGCAAGGCCGTGGGTGGAGCGGTTGTCCGCAACAAGGTGAAGCGCAGACTTCGCCATTTGATGCGTGACCGAGTCGCCCAGTTGCCCCCCGGTAGCCTGGTAGTCGTACGAGCGCTGCCCGGTGCGGGCGACGCCGACCATGAACAGCTGGCCCGAGACCTGGATGCCGCCCTTCAGCGGCTACTGGGAGGGGGCGCGCGATGAAGTACCCGCTGCTGGCTCTTATCAAGCTGTACCAGTGGACGATCAGCCCGCTGCTCGGGCCGGTGTGCAAGTACTACCCGTCGTGCTCCCACTACGGCTACCAAGCCATCGACCGGCACGGTGCGATCAAGGGAACGGCACTCACCGCCTGGCGCATCCTCCGGTGCAATCCGTGGTCGCTGGGCGGCGTGGACCATGTTCCGCCGCGCAAGCGTCCGCGGTGGCACGAAATGCTGCGTAACGCCTGGCGCGCACGCAAGGGCGGGAACTCCGCCGCCGAACCGGCCATTGAGGGTCATGGAATGTCCGACCATCCCTCGAGCCCGGCCGCCGAGACCCCGTCCCATGCTCAAGGAGCCTGATTAGTGGACACGATTGCCAGTCTTTTCAGCTTCATCACGACACCCGTTTCCTGGGTCATCGTCCAGTTCCACTCTGTGTACGGGAAGATCTTCGGTCCCGATACGGGCTGGGCCTGGGGCCTGTCCATCGTGTCCCTGGTGATCCTGATCCGTATCTGCCTGATCCCGCTCTTCGTGAAGCAGATCAAGGCGACTCGGGCCATGCAGACACTGCAGCCCGAGATGAAGAAGATCCAGGAGCGCTACAAGAACGACAAGCAGCGCCAGTCCGAAGAGATGATGAAGCTGTACAAGGAGTCGGGTACCAACCCGCTCTCCTCGTGCCTTCCCATCCTGGCGCAGTCGCCGTTCTTCTTTGCTCTGTACCACGTGCTCAACGGCATCGCGACCGGCTCGACGATCGGCGTCATCAACGAATCGCTGCTGGCCAGCGCTCGTAAGGCGCACATCTTCGGCGCTCCGTTGGCCGCGAAGTTCACGGACGGACAGTCCAAGGTCGAGGCCCTCGGTGCCTCGCTGACCGATGTCCGGGTCGTCACCGCGATCATGATCGTGATGATGTCGGCGTCGCAGTTCTACACACAGCGCCAGCTGATGACGAAGAACGTCGACACCACGGTGAAGACGCCCTTCATGCAGCAGCAGAAGATGCTGATGTACGTCTTCCCGGTCATGTTCGCCGTCTTCGGCATCAACTTCCCGGTCGGTGTCCTCGTCTACTGGCTGACCACCAACGTGTGGACCATGGGCCAGCAGATGTACGTCATCCGCAACAACCCGACCCCGGGTTCCAAGGCTCAGGCCGCGTACCTCGAGCGCCTGCAGAAGCACGTCACGCACCACGAGAAGACGCGCAGCCGTGGCGAGAAGGCCATCGTCAAGGCGATCGTCGCCAAGGGCCGCGACCGTAACGAGTTCGAGCGCAAGTTCGTCAACAGCCTGACCAAGGTGGGCCTGGTGGCCCAGGCTGACGGCACTGTGGTGAAGGGTCAGGCCGAGGCGACTGTCGAGGCCGAGGACGGCACCACGACCACCATTGGTGGCGCTCCCAAGCGTCAGCAGCCGAAGCGCCAGTCCAAGTCCCAGCGTCAGTCGGGTACGGCGGCCGGCGGGGCGAAGGCGGCGGGTGAGCCCGAGCCGAAGACCTCGCTGACCAAGTCCGACGAGCCGCAGGACGCCAAGCCCGCCGCCAAGCCGGCAGGTGGCGGCAACAAGCCTGGCACTGGTACTCGCAGCAAAGCCCAGTCCGGACAGCGCAAGGGTCCGCAGCGGCCCAAGTCCCCGTCCAAGAAGTAAGAAGGAGTCCATCCCGTGACGGAAGGCACCACCTCCGCCGCCGCTGAGGGCGACACCCTGACCCGCCTTGAGCAGGAAGGCGAGATCGCGGCGGACTACCTCGAGGGTCTGCTGGACATCGCCGATCTCGACGGCGACATCGACATGGATGTCGAGGCCGACCGCGCCGCTGTCTCGATCATCAGCGACGCCAGCAGCCGTGAACTGCAGAAGCTGGTCGGTCGCGACGGCGAGGTGCTCGAGGCCCTCCAGGAGCTCACGCGCCTGGCCGTTCACCGGGAGACCGGGGACCGCAGCCGGCTGATGCTGGACATCGCGGGCTACCGCGCCAAGAAGCGCGAGGAGCTCTCCGAGCTGGGCGCCAAGGCCGCGGCCGAGGTGAAGAGCTCAGGCGAGCCGGTGAAGATGAAGCCGATGACGCCCTTCGAGCGCAAGGTCGTCCACGACGCGGTCAAGGCCGCGGGTCTGCGCAGTGAGTCCGAGGGCGAGGAGCCGCAGCGCTTCGTCGTCGTGCTTCCCGCCTGATCGGTACGAAGGTTTCTTCGGCCCCGTCTGTTGAGCAGGCGGGGCCGAACTTTGTCAGCCTGATAGTCCCTCGTAGTTCCTGGTAATCCCTGATAGCCCTGGTGGTCAGCGCTCAGCGCGCTTATGCGGTACGGAAGGACGGTCCCCGTGACGGAGGCAGCGGAGCTTCCCCCTGCGCCCGAGCAGGCGCGCGAAGTATTCGGAGATCGCTTCGCGGACGCGGTCCGGTACGCGGAGCTGCTGGCCGAGGCGGGAGTGCAGCGGGGGCTGATCGGCCCCCGCGAGGTGCCCCGGCTGTGGGAACGGCACCTGCTGAACTGCGCGGTGCTCTCCGAGGTCGTGCCCGAAGGCGTGACCGTGTGCGACGTCGGCTCCGGCGCCGGGCTGCCCGGCATTCCGCTGGCACTGGTCCGGGACGACATCAAGATCACTCTGCTGGAACCGCTGCTGCGGCGGACCAACTTCCTCACCGAGGTCGTCGAGCTCCTCGGCCTCGACCATGTCACCGTCGTGCGTGGCCGGGCCGAGGAGGTCATGGGAAAGCTGCCGGCCGTCCACGTGGTGACGGCCAGGGCTGTCGCTCCACTGGACCGGCTGGCGGCATGGGGCATCCCCCTTCTCCGTCCGTACGGCGAGATGCTGGCTCTCAAGGGCGACACCGCTGAAGAGGAGCTGAAGAGCGCCGCGACGGCCCTCAGCAAGCTCGGCGCCGTGGAGACGTCGATCCTGCACGTCGGTGAAGGCATCGTGGACCCGCTGTCGACTGTAGTGAGGGTCGAGGTCGGGGAGAGCCCGGGTGGCGTGCGCTTCGCCGCGAAGAGGGCGAAGGCGGCCCGGACGGGGCGGACGCGCCGACGGCGCTGATCCTGAGCGTGAAATGGATCGTGGACTCCCGGTTCCGCAGGGCGGAGCCGGGAGTTTTTTATCACTCTGGCTGATCCGTCCTGACGACGAGCCGTACTCCACACAAGCTGCCAAACCTACGCATCTCGGAGTGTCGCGCCTTGATGGCCCTGGCCGCTAGGCATCGTGTTTCACGTGAAACGTCGCTCACTGCTGCACGGCATCATCAGTCGCGGCCGCGCCGCGGCCGAACCCCGCGACCGGAAGCCTCTCGGTTCACTCGCGGAGGGTGCGGAGTTGTCCACAGAGGTGGATTTCTCCACAGAAGAACGGGCCTCGCTGGTTCATGACCCCGAAGACATGGGAGGCTCTGTTCATTGCGAGCCTGAAGTCGAGGAGAGTGAATCCTTGCGGTCCGACGCCAACATCGCGGGACCGATGACCGATCCGGTCCCCGGTCCCCGTACCGAGTCGATGGGGGAGGATGTTTCACGTGAAACACCGCCCCCAATGGACGACACTCCTATTGGTCGTGCTGCCCAACTGGCGGTGGAGGCGCTGGGTCGCGCCGGTGAGGGCCTGCCACGGCCCGAACAGACCCGCGTCATGGTCGTCGCCAACCAGAAGGGTGGGGTGGGCAAGACCACGACCACGGTCAACCTTGCTGCCTCGCTTGCCCTGCATGGCGGCCGTGTCCTGGTGATCGACCTCGACCCTCAGGGCAACGCCTCCACCGCACTCGGCATCGATCATCACGCCGAGGTGCCTTCCATCTACGACGTGCTGATTGACAGCAAGCCGCTCTCCGAAGTCGTCCAGCCGGTCCCCGATGTCGAGGGTCTCTTCTGTGCGCCTGCCACGATCGATCTCGCCGGTGCGGAGATCGAGCTGGTGTCCCTGGTGGCACGGGAGAGCCGTCTGGAGCGAGCGATCCAGGCGTATGAGCAGCCGCTGGACTACATCCTCATCGACTGCCCGCCGTCGCTCGGCCTCCTCACGGTCAACGCGCTGGTCGCCGGTGCGGAGGTCCTCATTCCTATCCAGTGTGAGTACTACGCGCTGGAAGGCCTGGGCCAGCTTTTGCGTAACGTCGACCTGGTGCGGGGGCATCTCAACCCCAACCTCCATGTCTCGACGATCCTGCTCACCATGTACGACGGCCGGACGCGCCTCGCGTCCCAGGTCGCGGACGAGGTACGCAGCCACTTCGGTGACGAGGTGCTGCGGACGAGCATTCCTCGCTCGGTCCGCATCTCCGAGGCCCCGAGCTACGGCCAGACGGTGCTGACCTACGATCCAGGGTCGAGCGGCGCCCTCTCGTATCTTGAGGCCGCACGAGAAATCGCCCTCCGTGGAGTCGGAGTGGCGTACGACGCGCAGAACGCCCATGTGGGCGTACAGAACAGTCAGAACATGGTGGAGGGGATCCAGTGAGTGAGCGACGACGAGGGCTGGGGCGGGGCCTCGGCGCACTGATCCCCGCGGCTCCGACAGAGAAGACGGTTCCCTCGCCGACAGGCGGAGTCTCCGCCTCGTCGGCGGCGGGACCCGTGCTCACGGCAGAGCGCGGGGTCGCCGCGGCGAAGGTGACCACACTGCCGCCTGTTTCACATGAAACAGAGGAGTCGCCGACGATCGGGACCGCGGAGGTGCCCTCCGCGCCTGTCGGTGCTCACTTCGCTGAACTGCCTCTCGACTACATCACCCCCAACCCGCGTCAGCCCCGTGAGGTGTTCGACGAGGACGCTCTTGCCGAGCTGGTTACCTCCATCAAGGAGGTCGGGCTTCTCCAGCCGGTCGTGGTGCGTCAGGTGGGTCCGGCGCGCTACGAGCTCATCATGGGTGAGCGGCGCTTCCGTGCCTGCCGTGAGGCGGGGCTTGAGGCCATTCCTGCGATCGTGCGGGCCACGGAGGACGAGAAGCTTCTCCTGGACGCGCTGCTGGAGAACCTGCACCGCGCCCAGCTGAACCCGCTGGAAGAGGCGGCTGCCTACGACCAGCTGCTGCAGGACTTCAACTGCACGCACGACCAGCTGGCGGACCGTATCGGCCGCTCGCGCCCGCAGGTCTCCAACACCCTGCGGCTGCTGAAGCTCTCGCCGGCGGTTCAGCGTCGTGTCGCCGCTGGAGTACTCTCCGCGGGCCACGCCCGCGCTCTGCTCTCCGTCGCGGACTCGGAGGAGCAGGACCGGCTGGCCCACCGCATCGTGGCCGAGGGACTGTCGGTGCGGGCCGTCGAGGAGATCGTCACCCTCATGGGGTCGCGCCCTCAGACCGCTCCGCGGTCCAAGGGACCGCGGGCCGGCACCCGGCTCTCCCCGGCACTGAGCGACCTTGCCACCCGCCTCTCGGACCGCTTCGAGACCCGCGTGAAGGTCGACCTAGGGCAGAAGAAGGGAAAGATCACGGTCGAGTTCGCCTCGATGGACGACCTCGAGCGGATCCTCAGCTCTCTCGCCCCCGGTGAGGGAGGCGTTCTCCAGAGGAGTCTCCTGGACGACGACTCCGAGGACACGGAGGCCTGAGTCGGCGGCGACGGGGCCGTTCCCGTCGGTCCACCACAAGAGCGGGCCGTGTCCGGTGTGTACCGGAACACGGCCTGCTCTTTGCTTTCAGGCAGTATCGATGCAATCGCATCGTGGATACGATGCGATCGGGTATGGCGCATCCACCTGGCGGCACCTTCATTGGGGAGGCGGGGGCCATGCAAACCGTGAGCCGTACCGGACTGGTGACCGCGGGCCTGGGACTGGGGGCGGTCGGTGGGTTCATCGGCAGCCTGCTCAGGGAGCGAAGCGCTCTGACAGCAGCTCGCGACGCTGCGGGCGACGGAAGCGAGGAACATCCTTCATGGGGCGCCGGCTCGTACCGCTCACGCTGGACAACCTTCCGGACCTTCCCAAGCGCTGTCGCGCGTGTGTCTTCTGGGAACTGGATCCCGTCAGTGGGGAAGCCGCGGTAAAGACGGGAAGGCCCGAACTCGAGAAGGAGGCGTGGATCTCTGCCGTCCTTCTGGAGTGGGGATCCTGCGGCCGCGTGGTCTACGTGGACGACGTACCGGTGGGCTTCGTGCTGTACGCGCCCCCTGCCTACGTACCCCGCTCCACCGCGTTTCCCACGAGCCCGGTCTCACCGGACGCCGTCCAGCTGATGACCGCCTTCATCATGCCGGGCTATCAGGGGCAGGGGCTCGGCCGGGTGATGGTGCAGACGGTCGCCAAGGATCTGTTGCGCCGAGGGTTCAAGGCGATCGAGGCTTTTGGGGACGCACGGTGGAAGGAACCGGCCTGTGTGCTCCCCGCCGACCATCTCCTCGCGGTCGGCTTCAAGACGGTGCGCCCCCACCCCCGGTACCCCCGTCTGAGGCTGGAACTGCGGACGACGCTCTCCTGGAAGGAAGACGTGGAGTTGGCTCTGGACCGCCTCCTGGGAGCGGTACAGAAGGAACCGGCGCTTCGTCCTCTGTAGCCGTGTAGCCGTGTAGCCGTGTAGCCGTCCGCCGGCACCACCCCTCCGTCATGCGAATGGGCCAGCCCTTCCGGGCTGGCCCATTCGTGTTTCACGTGAAACATCGCCGTCGCTGAAGGACGGCGCTTCCGGTCAGACGGTCTTCTCGGCGCCCTCGGTGATGAAGTCCTCCAGGTCGCGGACGATCGCGGCCTTCGGCTTCGCACCCACGATGGTCTTGGCGACCTCGCCCCCCTGGTAGACGTTCAGGGTCGGGATGGACATGACGCCGTACTTGGCGGCCGTACCCGGGTTCTCATCGATGTTGAGCTTGACGACCTCGATCTGGTCGCCGTACTCCGCGGCGATCGCCTCGAGGGACGGCGCGATCTGACGGCACGGACCGCACCAGGCGGCCCAGAAGTCCACCAGGACGGGCTTGTCGTTCTTGAGGACGTCCTGCTCGAAGGAATCGTCGGTCACGTTCTTCAGGGTGCCGGCCACGGCGGGCTCCTTAACTGGTTGGTGCGGTGGGGCGGACGGGGGTCAGACGGTGGCAGCCGCAGCGGTCTCGCTGTCCGCGAGGGCAGCGAGGTAGCGCTCGGCGTCGAGGGCGGCGGAGCAGCCGGTGCCGGCCGCGGTGATCGCCTGGCGGTACGTGTGGTCGACGACATCACCGGCGCCGAAGACACCGGTCAGGTTCGTCCGGGTCGAAGGCGCTTCGACCTTGAGGTAGCCCTCCTCGTCCAGGTCGAGCTGGCCCTTGAAGAGTTCGGTGCGCGGGTCGTGGCCGATCGCGATGAACAGGCCGGTCACCGCCAGGTCGGAGATCTCACCGGTCTTGAGATTGCGCAGCTTCAGGCCGGCAAGCTTGGGGTCGCCCTCGATAGTGGCGATCTCGCTGTCCCAAACGAAGTTGATCTTCGGGTCGGCGAAGGCACGCTCCTGCATCGCCTTGGAGGCGCGCAGGGTGTCGCGGCGGTGCACGATCGTCACGGACTTGGCGAAGCGGGAGAGGAAGGTGGCCTCCTCCATCGCGGTGTCGCCACCGCCGATCACGGCGATGTCCTGGTCCTTGAAGAAGAAGCCGTCACAGGTCGCGCACCACGAGACGCCGCGCCCGGAGAGCGCGTCCTCGTTGGGCAGACCGAGCTTTCGGTGCTGCGAGCCCGTCGTGACGATGACGGCCTTGGCGCGGTGCACGGTGCCCGCGGTGTCCGTGACGGTCTTGATCTCGCCCGTCAGGTCGACGGCGACGACATCGTCCGGGATCAGCTCGGCACCGAAACGCTCGGCTTGGGCGCGCATGTTGTCCATGAGCTCGGGGCCCATGATGCCGTCCTGGAAACCGGGGAAGTTCTCCACCTCGGTGGTGTTCATCAGCGCACCACCGGCGGTGACGGCGCCTTCGAAGACCAGCGGCTTCAGCGACGCGCGCGCGGTGTAGAGCGCTGCCGTGTAGCCGGCAGGCCCGGATCCGATGATGATCACGTTACGGACGTCGCTCACGGCTTGATTCCTCGTCTCTGGAGACTGCTGCGTACTACCGGTGGGAGCCTCTCTCAGAACTCTCACCCCACCCAACGGATCCTAAGGGGCTTGCATTCCCTCTGTGTCCGGGCACACGGAGACGGGACACCGCACAGAGATCCCATGGGGTTATTGGGGAGGGGGCCGGTCGACGCGGAGCCGCTCAGGAGCGCGCGTACGAGTGCGTCAGCAGGAGCTTGCCAGGGGACGCCGAAGCCTGCTTTACGCACGCGGCTTCGACGATGTACGCCGTGACCTTCGTGCTGTCGGAGGCGTCGGGCACTACGACGAGATACACCGTCGTCCCCTTGTATGTGCCCTGTTGCGCCGCGAGGATCGTCGCGGTGGTTCCGGTCCCCTTCTGAATGCAGTCGGGGACCTGCACCGTGGGTGTGATCAAGGTGTCGACCCCGGCGGACCCGTTGCCCGTCTCGTTGGACTGGACTCCCCAAGGACGCTTCGGGCTGGCGGAGGGGGTCCTCGCGCTCTTGTTCTTCGCGAGGAGATCCGCGACCTGAGTCTTCAGCTTCCCCTCGGAGAAAGTGTCCTTCGCTCCTTGCTGCGTCACCGTCTGCGGGCTCTTGCCGGAGCCGTCGCCCAGCGACTGCACGAGGATCGTGCCCAGCCCGAGAGCGGCGGCCGTGAACACCGTGCCGAGAACGACCGCCCTGTGGCGCCCACGGCGGGCCCGACGTGAGCGACCGGGGCCGGTGGCGGCGTGGGGACGCCCCGAGGGACGGTCGGTGAGGGAAGCGGGGCTCGGTTCGCCGGACGTGTGTGAAACCCCGGCGAGCGATGTTTCACGTGAAACGCTCGCGCTGTCGTCCTCGGCCGCTTCACGGTCGGGCGCCGTGGCACTCAGGAGAGCCTCCGCCGCAAGGGCGGCGTCGATACGGCCGGCCACATCATCGGGCATGCGCGTGGGGCCTGGCAGAGTGCCGAGCAGCCCCCGGATCTCCTCCAGGGAGTCGTACACGTCGGCGCAGAGCACGCACTCGTCGAGGTGTCGCCGTACGTCCGCGGTGCGGGCAGGCGGGAGCAGCCCCTCGGAGAGGTCGGAGATCTCCGCGACATCCGGGTGCCCGGCCGTATCCGTCGTGGATGTCACGCTCGCCCACCTCCGCCCTTCACAGCAGCTGAATCGCTTGGTCCTGCATCGCGTGGACCTGCATCGTGCGGTCCCGCTGCCGGTGGGACGGATGTCCCCTGCGTCCGGTTCCTTCCGCCGCCCGACTTGTTGCCTCCCTCGCCGCTTCCGTTCTCGGCACGGAGATGGGTGAGCAGTGGCAGCAGTCTGGCTCTGCCCCGTGCGCAACGGCTTTTCACCGTGCCGACGGGTACATCGAGGACGCGGGCCGCCTCTGCCACGGGGTAGCCCTGCATGTCCACGAGGACGAGAGCGGCGCGCTGGTCGGCCGGGAGCGTACTCAGTGCCGTCAGCAGCTCGCGGTGCAGATCGTTGCGCTCGGCCGGGGCGGAGGCGGACTCGTGCGGCTCGAGGAGCTGTTCCAGGCGTTCGGTGTCATCGACGGGAGACGTCTTCCTGGATGCGGCCTTGCGGGCGCGGTCCAGGCAGGCGTTCACCGTGATGCGGTGCAGCCAGGTCGTGACGGCCGACTGGCCGCGGAAGGTGTGAGCGGCCCGGTAGGCGGAGACCAGCGCGTCCTGGACGGCGTCAGCGGCCTCCTCGCGGTCTCCCAGCGTCCTCAGGGCGACTGCCCAGAGCCGGTCGCGATGGCGCCGCACGATCTCGCCGAAGGCCTCGTGGTCGCCCTCTACGTGACGGGCGAGGAGGTCCTGATCGCTTGCGTCGCCGTATCCGGTTTCATCGGCCATCGGACCCCCTCCCCTTCGTCGACGGACGTCAGCCGGTGAACTTCACGTCCGTGATGGCTTGCTTGTAGCCGGCGCCGCTGTACTGATCACCGGACGCGTAGGGCATCGCCGTGATCCAGAGCAACACGTACTGAGTCTTCGCCTTCTGGCTGACCGTGATCTTCGCGCTGGTGCCGCTCGTCGTGATGGTCCCGATCTTCGTCATCGAATCCACCGACGTCGAGGAACCCATCGAGTCCGTCCCATAGAGGGTGATCGTCGTGTGATCACCGGGGTACCGGAGCCCTATCGAAGCCGCCGTGACGGTTTGCTGCGAACCGAGGTCGTAGACGATGCCGACGCCGGGCTTGAAGGCCGGCTTCATCTCCGGACCGTCCACGAAACTCTTGCTCCGCCAGTACGTCGAGCTGTCGCCGTCGTAGGTCTTGCCCACGTCCCCGGGCGCCTGGGCGTCACCCTTCGCGACGTACTCCTGCGCACCCTTGATGGCGATCGGCTTGACCGGCTTGGTCTTGTCGGTGTCCTTGCCGTTGCCGTCCGTCGTCTTGGTCTTCTGCGTGTCGTCGGACTTTGCGCGGTCCATCAGGGCATCCGCGAGCTGCCAGCTGCCGAGGCCCAGGGCGGCGATCAGGAGGGCCGACACGGCCCACTTGAGGGCCTTGCCGGTGCGGCTCTGCAGCGGGGGCGGCGGGGCCGTCACAGGCTGCGTGGCGCCCATGTGGGGCGCGGGGCGGCCGTAGCCCTGCTGGTACGAGGTGCGCTGGTACTCCGGCGGGGCCGTGAACGTGGGCTCCGGCGGCCGGATGCGGGGCATCTCGGCGATCGCCTTCACCAGTTCCTCCGGTGTGGTGCACGGAGTCTCATGGCGGGAGGCGGTCGCGCCGTCGTTGGCGAGCGCACGCATGGCGAGCTCCGACAGGCCCCGGTGGACACCGGCGCGTACCTGGTCGGGGGCGATCAGGCCGACCCCCCTGGGCAGCCCGGACAGACCGTAGGCGTCGTTGTCGTAGGGCCAGCGCTGGGTGAGCGCGGCGTACAGGAGCGCCCCGATCGCCTCCGTGTCGGTGCGCTGAGGGGTGTCCGAGCTGATACCGCGCAGTGCGGCGTTCACGGCGAGCCCACGGATGCGCCACTGGCCGGACGAGGTACGCAGCACGGCACTGGGCGTCAACCGCAGATGTGCGAGGCCCTCACGGTGCGCGGCGGCCATGGCCTGGGAGACCTGGCTGACCATCTGGTAGGCCTCGTGCACCTCCAGCGGGCCCGAGGCCAACAGCGCGGTCAGCTCCGTGGCGTCCGGCAGCCACTCGTGCACCACATAGACGAGGTCGTTCTCCTCGACCGCGTCCAGGACCTGGACGAACCGGGGATCGCCCAGCAGGGCCGAGGAACGGGCCGCCGCCAGTACGGAGCGGGCCCGTGGATGGTCGGCGGGCAGGAGATGCACGCCGACGGCGCGGCGGAGTTTCTCGTCCACCGCACGCCAACTGCTGAAACCGTCCAGACGGGTGACACACTCCTCGAGGCGGTAACGCCTGGCGAGTTTGTGTCCGCTGTGCAATTCGGGCGGTGAGGCCTTTCCGGGACTCTCGGTCCCGCCGCTCCCCTGTGCCTCTTCGCTGTCCGTCTCCCGCTCCCGGTTCTGGGCCACCCCGTCGGACGTGGACTGGCCCGCCTTGGCGGTCAGCGGCTCGTCGCCGCTGTTGTCTGCCACGTCGACGGCAGCTGTGCTCCGTTCCGCCACCGTCGTTCCCGCCTCCCCATTCGTTGCGCGCTGTCCGACGCAGAAACCAATTGTGCCCACAGTCCGGCGCTATGCACGACACACGGCGACGGACGATGGTTGTGCGCCTACCCCCGCCTTAGCGCCCCAGGCGCCCGCGGACCATTCCGACCATTGAGTTGAGTTCTTCGATGCGCATCTTCCGCGCGGCGACGTAGAAGACGCCGAGCAGGGCGATGCCGCCCGCGAGGAGGGCCGCCAGGGAGCCCCCGACGCCCTGTCCGAGGGTGTGGCCGATGCCGTAGCAGGCCGCGCCGCTCAGCAGGGCCGCAGGCACCGAGGCGATGCCGAGACGGGCGTAGGTCCGCAGGACGCGTTTGCCGTCCAGGTCCCCGCCGAGCCGCTTGCGCAGCCGGCTCCAGGCGACGCCGACGCCGATCGCGTAGGCGAGACCGTAGGAGGCGGCCATGCCGACCACGGCCCAGCGGGCCGGCAGCACGAAGTAGCACGCGGCGGAGGCCACGGCGTTGACGGCGGCGACGATGACCGTGTTGTAGAACGGGGTGCGTGTGTCCTCGTACGCGTAGAAGGCACGCAGGACGACGTACTGCACGGAGTACGGGATCAGGCCGAGGCCGAAGGCCATGAGCATGAAGCCCATGTTGGTGGCTTCGCTGGTGCCCGAGGAACCGAAGATCAGGGTGCACATCGGGATACCGAGGGCGACGAAGCCGAAGGCGATCGGCACGATGGCCACGGCAGTCGTGCGCAGTCCCTGAGAGATGTCGTCACGGACGGCTCCGCTGTCTCCCTCATGGGCCGAACGGGCGATGCGCGGCAGCAGTGCCGCCATCAGCGAGACCGTGATGATGGCCTGCGGCAGGCCCCACACGAGCTGGGCGTTGGCGTAGGCGGAGAAGCCGACACC
Organism: Streptomyces sp. NPDC111507; assembly: GCF_055638955.1. Classification (NCBI taxonomy): domain Bacteria; kingdom Bacillati; phylum Actinomycetota; class Actinomycetes; order Kitasatosporales; family Streptomycetaceae; genus Streptomyces; species Streptomyces sp. NPDC111507. Next base: position 292,001 of record NZ_JBVKBU010000009.1, read on the forward strand.
CTTGACCTTGCTGTCATTGGTGGCGGCGGTGGCCAGCTGGGTGACGACGAGGGCGCCGGCCTGGTTGGCGAGGACGAAGAGCACGGTCCACTTGGCGAGCATCGCGGCCTTGCCGAGGCCGTGGCCCTTCCAGTCGAAGCGCAGCCGCATCCGGAATCCGGTCTCGCGCAGATACGGAATCATCGCGAGGGCCTGCACGACGAGGCCGAGGAGGACGCCGACGCCGAGGAGCCGCTGCCCGTCCGGCGGGATGTTGGTGACCTCCATGCCGGAGTTCGCCGCGGTGCCGTACACCCAGATGAACATGCCGAGCGTCACGATGATGACGATGTTGTTCAGGACCGGGGTCCACATCATCGCGCCGAATTTCCCGCGGGCGTTGAGGATCTGGCCCATCACCACGTGGATGCCCATGAAGAAGATCGTGGGCAGGAAGTAGCGGGTGAAGGTGACGGCGACCTCATTGGCCGCGGGGTTGTTCGCGACCGACGTCGACAGCATCCGGACGAGCAGGGGGGCGGCGAAGACCGCGACCGCGGTGAGGAGGCCGAGCGCCACCATGACGAGGGTCAGCAGCCGGTTGGCGAAGGCCTCACCGCCGTCCTCGTCGTCCTTCATGGCGCGTACCAGCTGTGGCACGAAGACCGAGTTGAGGCCACCGCCCACAGTGAGGATGTAGATCATCGTCGGCAGTTGGTAGGCGACCTGGAAGGAGTCGCCCAGGAAGCCGATACCCAGGGCCGAGACGATCAGCGCGGAGCGGATGAAGCCGGTGAGCCGGGACACCAGCGTGCCCGCCGCCATCACGGCGCTCGACTTCAGCAGACCCGACGCGCGTCCGGCGGGCTTCTTCGCGGTGGGCGCCGACTCGGGCGCGGGGGTCTGCGGGGCGGCCGGGGCCGGCTCGTGGGTCGGCGACGGTACGCCGGGCGGGGCGACGGACGTACGGGTGCCCGCCTGGCCCTGGTCGCGGAAGAGGTGGGCGAAGGCGTCGGGCTCGTGCTGCTGCTCGCCGGCCTGGGTGACGAGGTCGTCCACACCGACGAACTGGGTCGTGCGGGCGTCCTCGCCGTAGGGCAGATGCCGTGTCGGGCCCGCGGGCTCCGGCGGGGGCGTCTGGGCCCACACACGGGGGTCGGGGGTGTACTGCGAGGCAGGCGGCTGGGCGTAGAGCGGCTGCTGCGGGTAGTAGGAGCCCGGGGGCGGCGGGGGGTGCGCCGCACGGTCGTAGAGCGCCTCGGTCACCGGATCCTGGGCGGCGAGGTCCTGCGCCCGGTACGGGTCCTGGGTATAGGCGTCCTGGAAGTACATGTCCTGGTACTGCCCCTGCGGCTGCTGCGCGGGGTCGGCCGGTGGCCCCTCCGGGTACCCCTCGGGGTAGCCGGCGTTGGCCATGCCCTGGTCCGGGTAGCCCTCGGGGTAGCCCGAGCCGCCCGCGGCGTGGTCCGGGTAGCCCTCGGGGTAGCCCGAGTTGCCCGCGCCCTGGCCGCGGTCACCGTCGTACGGCGCGTTCATGGTTACCCCACCTCATCGTCCCCGGGCCCACCGGCCACGACATCGCTCAACGGTCCACTCTCTCACCCGTGCCGGACGGGTCGGTGCTTTCCGGTGCGGTGTCCGGTGTCGGGTCACTCGGGTGCTCCGGGTCGTCTGCCCCGGACTCCGTCGTGGACTCCCCGTCGGGACCGTCCTTGGAGCGCTCGGTGTCCTCAGTAGTGTCTACGGTGCCCTCGGCGTCCGTGTTCACGCCGTTCGGGGCCTCGGCCCCGCCCTCGGTGTCGGGGGTGTTCTCCTGCTCCTCCTCGGCCTGGCGGGCTGCCGCGCGCTTGCGCTGGGTGTACATCCGGAATCCGGCGAGCACGAGCAGCAGAACGCCACCGCCGATCACCAGCATCACCGTGGGAGTGATCTCGGTGACCTTCACTTCGAACTTGACGGGGGGACCGTACGCCTGGCCGTCGTCCGTGAACAACTGCGCGACGACCGTCACCGGACCGTTGGCCTTGGCGGAGGTGGTGAACTTCACCGACTGGCTGTGCTCGCCCGCGACCTGGATCGGCCGCTCGTCGAAGGCGTCGTCGCCGATCTTGAGTCGGGTCGGCTGCTGGGAGGTGAGACGCAGCACCAGGTGGTGGACGCCCTGCACGAGGTTGTTCTGCACCGTCACGGGGATCGTGGCACTGCGGCCCGAGAGCTTCGCGTCGGACTTGTCGATCAGCCTGACGAGACCGGTGAGGTCGTCGAGGTACGACTCGACGCCCTTGCGGAAGGTCTCCGCCTGGTCGGCACGACCGCGCCAGGACGTGGACATCCCTCGGTCTATGGCCCGACCGAAGGGAGTGACCACGCGGGACTTGTCGGTGAGGATGACCTTGAAGTTGTCGAGCGCGCTCTGTGTGCGCTGGATCTGCTCGAAGGCCGACCGCGGCATCTCCTGCTTGCGCAGCGAGGAGGGGTACGAGGACGCCGAGGGCACCTTCGTCGTGGCGCTCGGGTCCGGCTTGGCCTTGGCGGCCGCGGAGAGGTTCTGGGAGTCGGACCAGTTCCCGTCCTGGAGGGTCCTCACCGCCGTCGCCATGGTCTGGGCCTGGCTCACGGAGGGCGTCCGCTGCGGGGCGACGACGATGCTCCGCTGCTTGCTCGGCTCCTGCAGATCGACCATCAGGCTCTGGGCCAGGAATTCCTGCACGGCGAGCGTCGAGTTGTCGGCCTTCGCCATGTCGCCCTCGAACGCGGTCGACAGCCTGGAGTCCGCGACCACCGCCGTCGTGCCGCCCCCGATGGGGCGGGCGGCGGTGGGCGTGTAGGTGAGCCCGCCGGTCTCGCGCAGGCTGTCGCTGCGGGCGATCACCTTGTCGGCCCCTGCGGAGGTGGCGACCTTGACGATCGACGCATCGACCGCGCCCTCGGCGGGCCAGGCGAAGTCCGTGTTCGGCTTCACATGGAGGATCGTCTGCACCGTGCTGGAGGCCACGTCCGTGGCGTCCTTGAGGTGGCTGAGGGAGCCCGTGACGTCCTTGCCGTTGTGCGCCAGCGACGCCAGGTCGGGATCGGCGAAGGGGAGAGCGACGACTTCCTTTTCCTTGTCCGCGACGCTCTTCTCGAGCTTGTCGAGCCACGCCTTGGCGACGGCCTGGTTCTTGCCCGCCGTCGTGGTGTCGCCGTTCTTGATCTGGTAGTTGCGCGTCATGGCGTCGACGGAGGCCAGCAGGTCCGGGTCGAGGACCCAGGTGACGTCGAGGTCGCTGCCCAGGGACAGGAGCTGGTCCAGGCGGCCGCCCGGGGAGATCTCCTTGGCCAGGTCGTCGTTTTGGAAGACGGGCGTCTGCTGCGCGTCCGAGCCGGTCTCCGCCCGCAGGTGGACCGTCGAGATCAGCGGCCAGAGATACGTCGTCTTCGTCTTCGTGTCGGCGCCGGCGGGCTGCCAGGGCAGGAACGTCCGCTCGATGCCGAGCACCTGGTCCCACGGCTGCGCGGCGGTCTGGCCGGTGAGGGAGACGCCGAGCTGGTACACCCCGTCGGAGTCGAGGTTCAGGTCCTTGACGGGTACCGAGATGCTGAAGTGCTGCGAGACGCCCGCGGCGAGCTTGGAGAACTTCTCGACGTACTTGCCGCCGACCTCCAGGGGGTCCGGGCCCAGCTGGAACCCTGTGCGCTTCTCCGCGTCGTCGATGGCGACCCGGCCCGGGAGGGTCGGGCCCACCCGCAGGCCCACGTGGGCGCCTGTGACCGTCTGCTTGCCCTTGTTGGTGACCGAACCGGAGACGGTGATCGTGTCGCCCTCCGTGGGCGCGCTGGGGGTCAGCGAGTCGAGGGAGATGTCCACCGTGCCTGACCCGGTGGCGTCGGCCACAGCGGCCGTCTGAGCGGCGTGTGCGGCCGGGGAAGAGGGCAGCTGGAGCACGCCGGCCAGCAGGGGCGCACCGGCCAGCAGTGTGCCGGTGCGCCGCAGCCACCGGCGGGCAGGTGAGGGACTCATCCCCTGGAAGTCTGCCGCCTCGGCCACGCGCTCGCCCGTCCCTCGTCATCGTCAGTGGTCGTCGGAATGTGCGTCCACGCATGGTAACGATGTGCGCTGAGGGTAAGTGCCGCGGACCGCTTCACAAGATCAGTAGACAGGGCCGAGTGTCCTGTATGCGTAAGTATTGATCCCCGCATGAGAAGGGGATGGCTGTGCACGTTTTATGGAGGCGCCCGCGAGTGCCTCGGCCACGTACCCTTTTCTGTTGTGCCGAACGCCAACGAAGACAACCCCAGTGCCCTGAGTCAGGTGCAGCGCCGCGCGGTGAGTGAACTGCTGCGGGTGTCCCCTGTCGCCGACGACCTCGCCCGCCGTTTCCAGGAGGCGGGGTTCTCACTCGCCCTGGTCGGTGGCTCGGTCCGGGACGCGCTCCTTGGCCGGCTCGGCAATGATCTGGACTTCACGACCGACGCCCGCCCCGATGACGTATTGAAGATCGTGCGGCCCTGGGCGGACGCCGTCTGGGAGGTCGGGATCGCCTTCGGCACCGTCGGCGCGCAGAAGGACGCCCGCGTGGACGACGTACAGCAGTCCTTCCAGATCGAGATCACGACGTACCGCTCCGAGGCGTACGACCGGACCTCGCGCAAGCCCGAGGTGTCCTACGGCGACTCGATCGAGGAAGACCTCGTGCGCCGTGACTTCACCGTGAACGCGATGGCCGTGGCGCTGCCGGAGAAGGAGTTCATCGATCCGTACGGCGGTCGGGACGACCTGTCCGCGCGGGTCCTGCGCACTCCGGGTACGCCCGAGGAGTCCTTCTCCGACGATCCGCTGCGGATGATGCGGGCCGCACGGTTCGCCGCGCAGCTCGACTTCGAGGTGGCCTCCGACGTCGTCGCCGCGATGACGGACATGGCCGGGCGCATCGAGATCGTCTCGGCGGAGCGGGTGCGGGACGAGCTGAACAAACTGGTCCTCTCCGCTCACCCGCGCAAGGGTCTGACACTGCTCGTGGACACCGGCCTCGCCGACCATGTAATGCCGGAGCTTCCCGCGCTGCGACTGGAGCGTGATGAGCACCACCGGCACAAGGATGTCTACGACCACACGCTGATCGTCCTGGAACAGGCCATGGCGCTCGAGGAAAATGGTCCGGACCTGACGCTCCGGATCGCCGCGCTGCTGCACGACATCGGCAAGCCGAGGACGCGGCGCTTCGAGAAGGACGGGCGGGTCTCCTTCCACCACCACGAGGTGGTGGGCGCGAAGATGACCAAGAAGCGGATGACGGCGCTGAAGTACTCCAACGACCTTGTGAAGGACGTCTCGCGGCTGGTCGAACTTCATCTGCGCTTTCACGGATACGGCACCGGCGAGTGGACGGACTCCGCGGTCCGTCGCTACGTACGTGACGCGGGTCCGCTGCTCGACCGTCTTCACAAGCTGACCCGTTCCGACTGCACTACGCGCAACAAGCGCAAGGCGACGGCGCTCTCTCAGGCGTATGACGGCCTGGAGAAGCGCATCGCCGAGCTCCAGGAGCAGGAGGAACTGGACGCGATCCGTCCCGACCTCGACGGCAACCAGATCATGGAGATCCTTGACATCGGCCCCGGCCCGGCGATCGGTCAGGCGTACAAGTTCCTGCTGGAGCTGAGGCTGGAGAACGGCCCGATGGAGCACGACGCGGCGGTGACGGCACTCAAGGACTGGTGGGCCGAGCAGGAGTGAAGCTCATGGGAAGGGCGCCATGTTTCACGTGAAACATGGCGCCCTTCCCATGAGCCAGAGGGGTCAGCGAGCCATCGTGCTGATCCGCCTGGCCTACACGTTCTGCAGGGAGTAGTTAATGAGCTTGCCGTAGACGTCGGCCCTCATCCACTGCTCCTTGTCGACCTGGAAGACGCTCCCCCTGAACACCACAGAGCCTTCCCAGACGACCGAGGCGTCAGCGTTGTGGCCGCTGGTGCAGTGACCACCTCGTGGGCACCAGCCCCACTCGCTCAGCACCTTCTTTGGGGTGCCCTTGGAAAGGTTGATAACTCCGCTGAGGTTCTTCTTGCCAGCATCGGCGTAGTTCACCTTGGTGATGTCCCGCCCATTGCTGTGGAAGTTCTCCCACAGGCTGAGCTTTATGACCTTGATGCCGAAGTACTTCACATAGGTGGTGTACGTCACTGTGTGATTTCCCTTGGGCAGCGGATGCGCCGCGGCGACGGAAGATCCGCTGATGACGCTCTCTTGCCCAATGGTGACATCGCCGTTGCGCAGCGACGTCTTGCTGCTGGCATTCCTGGAGTATGCGGAAATTCGGGTGCCCTGGTCCGCGGTTTTGTCGAGGAATGACTTGAGCAGGGCCGGGTCGTGAAGGTAGCCGATGAACTTGGTCTGCTCGGCCCGTGTCAGGTGCTGGAACTTCTTGAGGGCATCAGCGGCACCGTCTTCGTGAGAGTGACGCAGGTAGTTGACGTACGCGGCCGGGGTGGCGGCGGGATCGCTTTGCTTGGCCACAGTCTGCGTGGCCTCGGCGGCCGAAACTTGAGATGCGGTGGCGGTGAGGATGGCGACGGTACTGAGTGCCGCTGCTATTCCGCGGGCGGTGCGAGTCTTCATGAAGGTTCCCCGTTTCCTGGACCAAGGGTCTCTTGGCTGTTGCGCTCAGCGTGGTCATCGCCGGCACGAGACGACACGATCGCAGTCAACTTCCCATTGGAACAAGGAATTTGAGGTTCTTCAGAGCGACGGCCGGCGTTCGTTGTTGCCCGCGCAGCGGCGGGACGCATGACGGTGCCGCATCGTGGAGCTGATGCGGCACCATTTGACGCCTGTCGGTGTTTCACGTGAAACACCGTCCCTTGGTACATCCAGATCCGTGGGGCTACTTGTTGGACCCGAGGCACAGCGTGAAGGACTCGCCGGTTTCCTTCCACGTCAGCGCCGCCGTCGTGCCCGTGACGTTCTGACACGTCAGCGAAGGAAGCGAGGCGCCGTCCGCCTTCTTGAGGACCTTGTGCGTGGCCTTGGCGTCGGTGCAGTCGACCTGGATGACGTCCGGGTCGTTCGCGGTCCCCTTGTTGTACAGGCAGTCGCCCACGGCCAGCTTCTTGGCATCCTCGCCGTCGTTGAGCACGAAACCGCCCACGATGACGCTAAGGCCCGCGACAGCGAGGACTATGCGCAGGTACCACTTGACGCCGCGCTTCGGGCGCTGTGGTGCGACCGGAGCGTAGGGAATCGGCCCCTGCTGCGGGAAGCCGGGCTGGCCGGGCTGCTGCGGGTACCCCTGCGGCGGCGGTCCGTACGGAGCCTGACCCTGGGGCGGCTGTCCGTAGGGCTGCTGGCCCTGGGCGAACGGGTTCTGGCCCTGGGGCGGCGGAGTGGTCACTTAGGGGTCCCCCTAGAACGTAAGCGCGTGGCGCGAATAAGACGCACGTAAGTTATCGGGACCGACTGACAACGCAGTAGCCCAGAGAGGCTCTGTGGCCCTGATGTGACACTTACTGCATCTCAAAGCGGGCCATAGCAACAGCAATTGCTGCGTAGACCGCGGCCAGCGTGACGACGAGGACAGCTGAGCGGCCGTCAGGAGGCAGCATCAGGGCGGCTACTGCGGCCGCGCCGACAAAGGCGATGTTGAACAGGACGTCGTAGACGGAGAAGATCCGGCCGCGGTAACCGTCGTCGACCGAGGACTGCACGATCGTGTCGGTGGCGATCTTCGCGCCCTGTGTGGTCAGGCCGAGAACGAAGGCGGCGGCCAGCATGGGCGCCGCCTCGAAAGGGAGGCCGAGCGCCGGCTCCAGGACTGCCGCCGCGGCCGCGCACGCGGCGATCCAGCCGCCGGGTCCCAGTCGTCCCACCGCCCAGGGCGTCACCACGGCCGCGACGAAGAAGCCCGCCCCGGAGATGCCCACGGCCAGGCCCAGCAGGGCGAGCCCGCCGTCGGAGTCGGACGACCAGGCGTACCGGCACAGCATCAGCACCATGACGGTCAGGGCGCCGTAGCAAAAGCGCATCAGGGTCATCGACAGGAGCGCCCAGGCCGCCTCCCGCCGCGCGGGCTCGGCGAGATGGCGCACACCGGCCGCGAGACCGTGCGCGGTGCCGGTGAGCGCCGTACGCAAGCTCGGCTGCACCAATTCCTGATCGGGGCCGAGCAGTTCCGGTGCGATGCGCAGCGAGGCGAGCGCGGCGCACAGATAGAGGGTCGCACCGAGGAGGACGACCGCCGCGTCCGAGTCCGAGGCGACCAGTCGTACGACGAACGCGAGGCCGCCGCCCGCGGTCGCGGCGAGTGTTCCGGCGGTGGGCGACAGGGCGTTGGCCATGACCAGCCGGTGGGAGTCGACGACTCGGGGCAGGGCGGCCGAGAGGCCCGCGAGGACGAACCGGTTGACCGCGGTGACGCACAGCGCGGAGGCGTAGAAGAGCCAGTCGGGGACATGGCTCAGCATCAGTACGGCCGTCACGCAGGCCAGCGTGGTCCGCAGCAGATTGCCGTACAGGAGGACCTGGCGGCGCCGCCAGCGGTCCAGCAGGACGCCGGCGAAGGGGCCGACCAGGGAGTACGGCAGCAGCAGTACCGCCATCGCGGAGGCGATGGAGGCCGCTGAGGTCTGCTTCTCCGGTGAGAAGACGACGTACGTGGCGAGCGCGACCTGGTAGACGCCGTCGGCGCCCTGGGACAGCAACCGGACGCCGAGCAGGCGTCTGAAGCCCTGGAAGCGCAGGAGGACGCGCAGGTCACGCACGACAGCCATGGGGCACAGCCTCACATACGAGGAGGGTCCCCGGGTCAAAGACCCAGGGACCCTCGACGGGCAGGAGCGAAAAGCCCCTCGGCGCTCCGCGCCGTGTCTCGACGGCGCTCGGAGGCCTGTCTTGCTAGCGCTCGACCTCGCCCTTGATGAACTTCTCGACGTTGGCGAAGGCCTCGTCGTCGAAGTACTGGACCGGCGGGGACTTCATGAAGTACGAGGACGCCGACAGGATCGGGCCGCCGATGCCGCGGTCCTTGGCGATCTTCGCGGCGCGCAGGGCGTCGATGATGACACCCGCGGAGTTCGGGGAGTCCCAGACCTCGAGCTTGTACTCCAGGTTCAGCGGGACGTCACCGAAGGCGCGGCCCTCGAGACGGACGTACGCCCACTTGCGGTCGTCGAGCCAGGCCACGTAGTCCGAGGGACCGATGTGGACGTTCTTCTCGCCCATGTCGCGGTCGGGGATCTGCGAGGTGACGGCCTGCGTCTTCGAGATCTTCTTCGACTCGAGGCGGTCGCGCTCCAGCATGTTCTTGAAGTCCATGTTGCCGCCCACGTTGAGCTGCATGGTGCGCTCAAGACGGACACCGCGGTCCTCGAACAGCTTCGCCATCACACGGTGCGTGATGGTGGCGCCGACCTGCGACTTGATGTCGTCGCCGACGATCGGGACGCCCGCCTCGGTGAATTTGTCCGCCCACTCCTTGGTGCCGGCGATGAAGACCGGAAGGGCGTTGACGAAGGCGACCTTGGCGTCGATGGCGCACTGGGCGTAGAACTTCGCCGCGTCCTCGGAACCGACGGGCAGGTAGCAGACGAGGACGTCGACCTGCTTGTCCTTGAGGATCTGGACGATGTCGACCGGCGCCTCGGCGGACTCCTCGATGGTCATGCGGTAGTACTTGCCGAGACCGTCGAGGGTGTGGCCGCGCTGAACCGTGACGCCCTTGTTCGGGACGTCGCAGATCTTGATGGTGTTGTTCTCGCTGGCACCGATGGCGTCGGAGAGGTCGAGGCCGACCTTCTTCGCGTCGACGTCGAAGGCGGCGACGAACTCGACGTCACCGACGTGGTAGTCGCCGAACTGGACGTGCATCAGACCCGGGACCTTGGACGCCGGGTCGGCGTCCTTGTAGTACTCGACGCCCTGCACCAGCGAGGCGGCGCAGTTGCCCACGCCGACGATGGCTACGCGAACCGAACCCATTCCGGTTGCTCCCTGTGTGTACGAGGTGAAGCCCCGACTGGACCTCACGTGGTGGTGTCGTCGGACGGATCCGGCCGGGACTGGTCCCGGTGCCGGGGCAGGCCGCCCGTCTCTCCAGATGTGCTGTTCTGCTGAGCGGAGCCTTCGAAGGCGCCCGGGGAGCTGCCTTCGGGGACACCTCGGGAGGTGCCTTCGGAGGCGGAATCCTTGACGTCCCGTCCTGCTCGCTCGCTCTCGATGAGCTCGTTCAGCCAGCGCACTTCGCGCTCCACGGACTCCATTCCGTGGCGCTGGAGCTCAAGGGTGTAGTCGTCGAGGCGCTCCCTGGTGCGTGCCAGCGAGGCACGCATCTTCTCCAGTCGCTCCTCGAGCCGACTGCGGCGGCCCTCCAGTACGCGCATGCGCACGTCGCGTGACGTCTGCCCGAAGAACGCGAAACGAGCGGCGAAGTGCTCGTCCTCGTACGCGTCGGGCCCCGTCTGCGAGAGCAGCTCCTCGAAGTGCTCTTTACCTTCAGCCGTCAACCGATAGACGATCTTGGCGCGACGCCCAGCAAGCGGAGCGGCGAGGGCGTCCTCGGTGGTGCTCCCCGATTCCTCGATCAACCAGCCGCTCGTGACCAGCGTCTTGAGGCAGGGGTAGAGCGTCCCGTAGCTGAACGCACGGAACACACCCAGTGACGTATTGAGTCGCTTGCGCAGCTCATAGCCGTGCATCGGGGACTCGCGAAGCAGGCCGAGGACGGCGAACTCGAGGATCCCGGAACGCCGGCTCATATCGCCTCCTCCCTGCCGCGGTCTCCTCGGCACGTTCTTTATGCCGAGCTGATGTATCGACTCGATACATCAGCACGATAGATCGGCCGCCCGTCTGCGACAAGGGGGACCATGGTGAACGGCGTCACATCACCGATTCATACGAAGCAAGTTGCCTGATTTGGGGTGAACTTCAGGATTAGCGGTGTTTTGACGGTGCGTAGTCTGTGCGCCATGCAAAACCACCGGGAACCGAGTGACGCCTGAGGGCGTCCTCGTCCCTGGTGCAGTACGGGTGAATGCGCAAACGACCGCATCCGTACTTCGGGGGGACCGGAAACCAGCTGCCGTTTCCAGGCGCGCACGGGTGCGCCTGCCCGAGGAGTAATCGTTCGATGAGCGAGCACCGTCGCAAACCGTCGCAGCCACAGGGCGGCGGACGTGCCGCGGCCCGACGCGGCCAGACCGGCCCGTCCTCCGGCCGCCGTGCGGCACCGCGAGGAGCCACCGGGTCCCCTTCCGACTCCTATGAGTCGGGAGGTGAAGAGGAGCGCCCGTACAACGGTCGCGCCGAAGCCAGGCGTGCAGCCCAGAGAAGCAGCGGTGGCGGCCGGCGCAGAGGCGCCGACGCCACAGGGCCCGGCGGCCGCCGTGGCGGTCCTGACGGGCCGGGGCGCGCGCGGGCCTCTGGGCCTGTAAAGAAGCGTTTCATCGACTACCCGCGCGCGGGCAAGTCGGGAGCCGGGCGCTGGCTGCCCTCCTGGAAGCTGGTGACGGGCACGTTCCTCACCTTCATGGGAGGGCTGCTGGTCGCGGCAGGCATCGGGTACGCCATGGTGGGTATCCCGAACGTGAACGACACGGCCCTGGCCCAGAACAACGTCTTCTACTGGTCCGACAACACTCAGATGGCAGCCACCGGCGGCCAGACGAACCGGCAGATCGTGGGGCCGGAGGAGATCCCGAAGGCCATGAAGAACGCGGTGGTCTCCGCCGAGAACGCGTCCTTCTACAAGGACCGGGGCGTCGACCCGAAGGGCATCGCGCGCGCCTTCGTCAACATGGCCCGGGGCGGCGAGACGCAGGGTGGCTCGACCATCACTCAGCAGTACGTGAAGAACACGTACCTGAGCCAGGACCAGACCATCACGCGCAAGTTCAAAGAGCTCTTCATCTCCATCAAGGTGAACTCGAAGCTGAGCAAGGACGAGATCCTCGCGGGCTACCTGAACACCGCGTACTACGGGCGCAACGCCTACGGGATCCAGGCGGCGGCCCAGGCCTACTTCGGTGTGGACGCCAGCAAGCTCAGCACCGAGCAGTGCGTCTTCCTCGCGTCCGTCCTCAAGGGCCCGAACCTGTACAACCCCGACGGGGGTGTCGGGGCGCTGGCCTCACCCGAAGCCAACACCAAGCGCGTCCAGGACCGGTGGACATGGATCTTGGACCGGGAGGTCACGGTCGGGAACATGACCCAGGCCGAACGCGGCAAGATCACCAAATTCCCCATGCCCAAGAAGCAGACCTCGTCCTTGTCCGGCCAGACCGGTTACCTCGTCGACATCGCCAAGGAGTACGTGGCGAAGAAGGCCGGCATCACGCCGGAGCAGTTGGAGAAGGGCGGCTACCGGATCTACACGACCTTCGACAAGAAGAAGGTCGGCGAGCTGGAGAGCGCCGTCAAGGCGACGAAGAAGAGCTTCCTCGACACCAAGGCGCGGCCCACGACCGACAAGGACGTGCAGTTCGGCGCGGCGTCGGTCGATCCGAAGACTGGCGCCATCGTCGCGCTCTACGGGGGCGACGGCTTCGACAAGGGCCACTACTCCAACAACGCCAACACGACGGGCGTGCCGGTCGGCTCGACCTGGAAGCCGATCGTGCTGGCCACCGCGATGCAGTACGGAACGTACAAGACCACTCCACAGGCCCTCTCGCCGATGGCCCGCTACAACGGCGACGACCTCCTGGTGATCAAGGACCAGAACGGCGACCCGATCATGGGTAACGACGGGAAGCCGTTCCGACAGAAGAACGAGGGCACCAAGGCGTGGGGGATGGTGACGCTCAAGAAGGCCATGGAGCAGTCCATCAACTCCCCGTTCGCGCAGCTGGGCGTCGACGTCGGCCTTTCCAAGACCCGGAAGGTCGCGGAGTCGATGGGCATCCTGCAGGACTCCTTCGACCAGGGAAACCTCAACAACGTCTCCTTCTCCCTCGGTACCTCGACCCCGAGCGCCATTCGCATGGCCGACGCGTACGGCACCTTCGCCGCGTCGGGCTCGCACTACGAGCCGTACTCGGTCTCCAAGGTGCTCAAGGACGGCACGGCGCTCCCGAAGTTCACGCCGCCTGCCAAGCAGGAGGCGATGGACGAGAACGTGGCGAACAACGTCACCGACGTCCTGCAGAACGTGGTCCAGAACGGAACCGGCAAGAAGGTCGCCGACATGGGCTTCCCCGTGGCCGGCAAGACGGGTACGACCGACAAGAACAAGTCGGCGTGGTTCGTCGGCTACACCAGGGAGCTGTCCACGGCGGTCACCCTGTTCAGGTCCGACCCGAAGACGAGCAAGCTGGAATCGATGAACGGCACCGGCGGTGTGGCGTCCGTCCACGGTGGTGACATCCCGGCCCAGGTCTGGAAGGACTACATGGCCGTGGCCCTGAAGAACTCCAAGCACGAGGACTTCCCGAAGGCCGAACCGCTCGGCGAGATCCTCAACGCCAGCCCCAGCCCGAGTCCGAGCCCGTCGACCACGCCGTCGCCCTCGGCCAGCCCGACGCTGAGCAACTCGCCCAGCCCGTCCCTCAGCAGTTCTCCCACGGCCTCGCCGACCGACACCTGCGGCAGATTCAGCTGGAACTGTGGGAACAACGGTGGGACGGACGCGGGGAGTACCGGCGGTGCGACCGGAACCACCTCACCCACGCCGACGGACACCAATACCAACGGGAGTACCAGAGGTAATGGCAACGGCGGTATCTTCGCCGGACAAAATGGCGGATAGATAGACGCGTAACCCGAGGAACAGGGGCTGTCAGCTGTGGCTGACGGCCCCTGTTCTCTTACCGCCCCTGCGGCCATTCTCAGACGCGTACGGCAGGATGTGCGCCATGCCCAGTGCAGAGACGACGCGAACGAGCGTGCGCGAGCCGGAGCCGGTGCGGCCGACCAAGGACGACGAGATCGCCGCGGCCGGAAGCGAGCTGATCGGCGGCCCCATCGGACGGAGAGCGCTGCTGGGGGCGTCCTGGTGGACCCCGGTACGGGTGATCGCGCTCGTCGCGATCGGCATGTTCGCCCTCGGGATGGTGCAGAAACTGCCCTGCTACGACAGCGGCTGGTTCTTCGGGGCCAGCACCCAGTACACGCACGCGTGCTACTCGGACATCCCGCACCTCTACCAGGGACGCGGTTTCGCCGACGGGCTCGTGCCGTACTTCGACAAGCTCCCCGGCGACATGGACTACCTCGAGTACCCGGTCCTGACCGGTCTGTTCATGGAGGTCGCGGCCTGGCTCACGCCGGGCGGCGGCAGCATCCAGCACCAGGAGCAGATCTACTGGATGGTCAACGCCGGGATGCTCATGGTGTGCGCGGCGGTCATCGCCGTATGCACCGTGCGCACCCACCGCCTGCGCCCCTGGGACGGCCTCCTGGTCGCCCTCGCGCCCGCCTTCGCGCTCACGGCCACCATCAACTGGGACCTCCTCGCGGTGGCCCTGCTGGCCGCCGCGATGCTCATGTGGTCGCGTGGCCGTTCCCTCGCCTTCGGTGTCCTGCTCGGGCTCGCCACGGCCGCCAAGTTCTACCCGTTCCTGCTCATGGGACCGCTGCTCGTGCTGTGCTGGCGGGCGGGCAAGTGGCGGGAGTTCGGGACCGCGCTCATGGGCGCGGTCGGAGCCTGGCTCGTGGTGAACCTTCCCGTGATGTACCTCGCGCCGGAAGGCTGGGCGAAGTTCTACAGCTTCAGCCAGACCAGGGGGATCGACTTCGGTTCGGTCTTTCTGTTCATCTCCACCTGGTGGAAGGTCCCGATCAGCTACCAGACGGCGAACGCGTGGGCGCTGGTCCTGATGGTGCTCGTCTGCGTGGCCATGGCCGCGCTCGCGCTCACCGCCCCGCGCCGCCCCCGCTTCGCCCAGCTGGCCTTCCTGATCGTCGCGGCCTTCATCCTCACCAACAAGGTCTACTCGCCCCAGTACGTGCTGTGGCTGATCCCCCTGGCCGCGCTGGCCCGGCCGAAGTGGCGGGACTTCCTGATCTGGCAGGCGTGCGAGGTCGCGTACTTCCTGGGGATCTGGATGTACCTCGCGTACACGACCAGCGGGGAGGCCCACAAGGGCCTCTCCTCCCACGGGTACCAGTTCGCGATCGCCGCCCACCTTCTGGGCACGCTGTACCTGTGCGCCGTGGTCGTACGCGACATCCTCATGCCGGAGCGTGACGTCGTGCGCAGGGCGGGCGAGGACGATCCTTCGGGAGGCGTCCTGGACGGCGCGGAGGATGTCTTCGTGCTCGGCGCGGCGGCCCATCCAGCGCGGCACGCGGCGTACTTCGACGGGCCTCAGGTGGAATGGGGCGGCAACGGCGAGGGGTCGGCCCGAGAGGACAGTTCGCTCTGAGCGAACAGGGCTCGGCCCGGCTCTGACGAGCAACGCGAAAGGCCGTACACGGTACGTGTGTACGGCCTTTTTGCTGCTCCCCGGAGGGCAGAGACAGGTGTCCGTGTCCCGGGATCAGCGCTCCACGATGCGGTCGAACTGCGTGGTGGTGTGCCGCAGATGGGCCACCAGCTCGTCGCCGACCCGCGGCTCCGTGGCGTCCGACGGCACGAAGAGGATCGACACCTGCATGTGCGGCGGCTCGGCGAACCAGCGCTGCTTGCCGGCCCACACGAACGGAGAAAGGTTCCGGTTGACCGTCGCCAGGCCGGCCCGGGCGACGCCCTTGGCGCGCGGCATGACGCCGTGCAGAGCCTTCGGGGCCTCCAGGCCCACTCCGTGTGACGTACCGCCCGCCACGACGACGAGCCAGCCGTCGGAGGCCGTCTTCTGCTGGCGGTAGCCGAAGCGGTCGCCCTTGGAGACACGGGTGACGTCCAGGACGGCTCCGCGGTACTCGGTCGCGTCGTGGTCCCCCAGCCACAGCCGGGTGCCGATACGGGCGCGGAAACGGGTCTGCGGGAACTGCTGCTGCAGCCGTGCGAGCTCATCGGCCTTGAGGTGGCTGACGAACATCGTGTGCAGCGGCAGCCGGGCCGCGCGCAGACGGTCCATCCAGCCGATGACCTCCTCGACGGCGTCCGAGCCGTCGGTGCGGTCCAGCGGCAGGTGGATGGCGAAGCCCTCCAGCCGGACGTTCTCTATGGCGGAGTGCAGATGCGGCAGATCCTGCTCGCTGACACCGTGCCGCTTCATCGAGGACATCACCTCGATGACGACACGGGCGCCCACGAGGCCGTACACGCCGTCGATGGACGACACCGAGCGGATGACACGGTCGGGCAGCGGTACGGGCTCCTCGCCCCGCCTGAACGGCGTCAGGACCAGCAGATCGCCGCCGAACCAGTCCTTGATCCGGGCGGCCTCGTACGTGGTGCCGACGGCCAGGATGTCCGAGCCGAGGCGGGTGGCCTCGTCGGCGAGCCGCTCGTGGCCGAAGCCGTAGCCGTTGCCCTTGCAGACGGGGACGAGCCCCGGAAACTGCTCGGACACCTGCTTGTGGTGTGCCCGCCAGCGCGCGGTGTCGACGTAGAGCGTGAGCGCCATGGCCGGTCCCGGAACCTTTCTCGTGGCTGCGGTGAATCAGAGGTAGGGAAATTGTGGCGGATCCGCCGGACCGACGGGGCCACGCCGGGCCGGATGGGCGGCTCGGCATGCGCTCCGGGTCGGCTCAGCGGCGCGACGCGTACGGGCTCAGCGGCGTGACATGTAGATGTCGAGCGCCTTGTGGAGCAGCTTGTTGAGCGGGAAGTCCCACTCGCCGAGGTACTCGGCGGCCTGCCCGCCCGTGCCCACCTTGAACTGGATCAGACCGAAGAGGTGGTCCGTCTCGTCCAGCGAGTCGGAGATGCCGCGCAGGTCGTAGACGGTCGCACCCAGGGCGTACGAGTCGCGCAGCATCCGCCACTGCATCGCGTTCGAGGGCCGGAACTCACGCCCGATGTTGTCCGATGCGCCGTACGAATACCAGACGTGCCCGCCGACGACCAGCATCGTGGCCGCGGACAGGTTCACGCCGTCGCGCCGGGCGAAGTAGAGCCGCATCCGGTTGGGGTCCTCGGTGTTGAGGGCCGACCACATGCGCTGGAAGTACGACAGCGGGCGCGGCCGGAAATGGTCGCGGATCGCCGTGATCTCGTACAGCCGCTGCCACTCCTCGAGGTCGTGGTAGCCGCCCTGGACGACCTCGACCCCCTCCTTCTCGGCCTTCTTGATGTTGCGCCGCCACAGCTGGTTGAAGTTCTTGTGGACCTCTTCCAGGGAGCGGTTGGCCAGCGGCACCTGGAAGACGTAGCGGGGCTGTACGTCGCCGAAGCCGGCGCCGCCGTCCTCACCCTGCTGCCAGCCCATGCGGCGCAGCTTGTCGGCGACCTCGAACGCGCGCGGTTCGATGAAGTCCGCCTCGATGTCGCGCAGGCGCTTCACGTCCGGGTTCTGGATGCCGCCCTTGATGGACGTGGCCTCCCAGCGCCGGATGATCACCGGCGGGCCCATCTTCACGGAGAAGGCGCCCTGCTGCTTGAGGTGCGCGAGCATCGGCTGCAGCCACTCGTCGAGGTTCGGCGCGTACCAGTTGATGACCGGGCCCTCGGGGAGGTAGGCGAGGTAGCGCTTGATCTTGGGCAGCTGGCGGTACAGCACCAGCCCGGCGCCCACCATCTCGCCGGTCCGCTCGTCGAACCAGCCCAGGCTCTCGGAGCGCCACTCCGCCTTGACATCGGCCCATGCCGGAACCTGCATGTGGCTGGCCGCGGGCAGGCTCTGGATGTAGGCCAGATGCTGCTCTCGGCTGATGGTCCTCAGGGTCAGGCTCATTCGGGGCGCTCCTCGGGCTGGTGTGTCCCCATGGGTACAGGGGCTCCGGCTCTCGCGCCGAAGCCTACTGCGCCCCGGGAGCGCCCCGACTGGGCCGTACTGAACCTACGTCCCGACCGAAGCGTGGTCAGGACGTTCTGAGGTGATGTGTCCGGCTGTATCGGCAGGCGGTGGTGTCTCCGGCCGCCCGGACCAGGTTGTGTCCGGCTGTCCGGCCCGCGGAACGGGTCCGGTTGCCTCAGCCGATGATGCCGCCGAAGAGGCCGCCGTGCGCCATGCCGAGGAAGAAGCCGACGGCCGAGGCACCGAGACCCAGGATCAGGCCGAAGCGTTCCCGGGTCGTCTCCGAGATGAACTGCCCGGAGGCGCCGGTGATGATCCCGATCAGGCCTGCCCACGAGCTGATGAGGTGCAGGCTGTTGAAGGCTGCCGTGATGAGAGCGGTGACTCCGAGCACCAGAGTCACCGCGAGCAGCGTGTCTTGGAGGGGGTGGGGTTTGTGGTCCGTCGCGAACAGAGAGCCGGCAACGGTGGGTCGCGTCTGTGCCATAGGGCACCTCCTGCGGAAGGCGGCGCATCGTAGCGCCATACACACCCGATGTGTACAGATTGACGGTGACCCCGGCCGGATTTCAACCGGAAGCGGGTGTGCAGGTACTCTGTACCCTCTGCACCGGTGTCTGCCCAGGCCATGGCCAGGTCACGACAAGGATTCCCCTTCGGTTCACCGATCACTCGGTTCATCGACGGAGTCCTCTTGTCAGTGGCGTTGTCAGTGGCGGCGGATACCGTTGCGAACGCATCACAACCCTCCTGCCACGGAACCGCCGTGGCCGTTGAGTCCAAAGGAGGTGGGTTCCACATGCGTCACTACGAGGTGATGGTCATCCTCGACCCCGATCTCGAGGAGCGCGCTGTCTCCCCGCTGATCGAGAACTTCCTCTCCGTCGTCCGTGAGGGCAACGGAAAGGTCGAGAAGGTCGACACCTGGGGCCGTCGTCGTCTCGCGTACGAGATCAAGAAGAAGCCCGAGGGCATCTACTCGGTCATCGACCTGCAGGCCGAGCCTGCGGTCGTCAAGGAGCTCGACCGCCAGATGAACCTGAACGAGTCGGTCCTCCGGACCAAGGTCCTCCGTCCCGAGACCCACTGAGCTCTGTAGCTCAGCTGATCTCGGGCATCGAGTAGCAGCACTAGCAGCCAGCAGCAAACCCGCCGAGAGGTTCCCCCATGGCAGGCGAGACCGTCATCACGGTCGTCGGCAATCTTGTCGACGACCCCGAGCTGCGCTTCACCCCTTCCGGTGCGGCGGTCGCGAAGTTCCGTGTCGCGTCCACTCCCCGCACCTTCGACCGTCAGACCAATGAGTGGAAGGACGGCGAGAGCCTGTTCCTGACCTGCTCGGTCTGGCGTCAGGCGGCGGAGAACGTCGCCGAGTCGCTCCAGCGAGGCATGCGCGTCATCGTGCAGGGCCGGCTGAAGCAGCGGTCCTACGAGGACCGTGAGGGCGTCAAGCGCACGGTCTACGAGCTGGACGTCGAGGAAGTCGGCGCCAGCCTGAAGAACGCCACGGCCAAGGTCACCAAGACCACCGGTCGAGGTGGCCAGGGCGGTTACGGCGGCGGCGGTGGCGGCGGCCAGCAGGGCGGCGGCTGGGGCGGAGGCTCCGGCGGCGGCCAGCAGGGCGGCGGCGGAGCTCCCGCGGACGACCCCTGGGCGACCAGCGCTCCTGCCGGTGGCAACCAGGGCGGCGGCGGTGGCGGCTGGGGTGGAAACTCCGGCGGCTCCGGCGGCTCTGGCGGCGGCTACTCGGACGAGCCCCCCTTCTAGGCCCTCGGGCCGAGGGTGGGCCGTACCCCCACTTCTTGATCACACAGGAGATACACCATGGCGAAGCCGCCTGTGCGCAAGCCGAAGAAGAAGGTCTGCGCTTTCTGCAAGGACAAGGTCACGTACGTGGACTACAAGGACACGAACATGCTGCGGAAGTTCATTTCCGACCGTGGCAAGATCCGTGCCCGCCGCGTGACCGGCAACTGCACGCAGCACCAGCGTGACGTCGCCACGGCCGTGAAGAACAGCCGTGAGATGGCGCTGCTGCCCTACACCTCCACCGCGCGATAAGGGAAGGGTGACCGACTAATGAAGATCATCCTCACCCACGAGGTCTCCGGCCTCGGTGCCGCGGGCGACGTCGTCGACGTCAAGGACGGTTACGCTCGCAACTACCTGATCCCGCGGAACTTTGCGATCCGCTGGACCAAGGGTGGCGAGAAGGACGTCGAGCAGATCCGTCGTGCTCGCAAGATCCACGAGATCGCGACCATCGAGCAGGCCAACGAGATCAAGGCCCGCCTCGAAGGCGTGAAGGTCCGTCTGGCCGTCCGCTCCGGCGACGCCGGTCGTCTCTTCGGTTCCGTCACCCCGGCCGACATCGCTTCGGCGATCAAGGCTTCCGGTGGCCCCGAGGTCGACAAGCGCCGCATCGAGCTGGGCTCGCCGATCAAGACTCTGGGCGCCCACGAGACGTCCGTGCGTCTGCACCCCGAGGTTGCCGCCAAGGTCAACATCGAGGTCGTCGCGGCCTGACCGCTGCGCTCGGCATAGCTGCTGAGAGAAGGGCCGTACCCGCTGGGGTACGGCCCTTCTTCGTTCGGCCGAGGCGAGTTCGTCCAGCAGGGCGAGCTGCTCTGTGTTTCACGTGAAACGGGCCTGAGGGTGACGGCGAGGACGACCGCGATGGCGAGGACGACAGCGATGGCGATGGCGACGGCCTGGGCGAGGGTCAGGGCCAGGTCGGGATGGCCGGCCGCACTGGCTGTTTCACGTGAAACGGCCAGTGTGCTGGTTCAGCGCGTCGCGCCCGTGACGACCCAGCGTCCCGAGTGGGAGCGCAGCCACAGGGTCAGCATCCTCACCGTCATCATCAGCGTCATCGCTCCCCAGAGCGCGGTGAGCCCGCCCCCGAGCGTGGGCACCAACAGCGCGACGGGAGTGAAGAGGGCCAGGGTGAGCAGCATGGCCCACGCCAGGTAGGGTCCGTCTCCCGCGCCCATCAAAACTCCGTCCAGGACGAAGACGACTCCGCTGATCGGTTGTGAGACGGCCACCAGAACCAGGGCGGGAAGCGCCGTGTTCTGGACGGCCGAGTCGCTGGTGAACAAGGGGAGGAAGATCGGGCGGGCGGCGATCACCAGCAGGCCGAGGACGACACCGGAAGCGATGCCCCACTGGACCATGCGGCGGCAGGCCTCGCGAGCACCCTGAGCGTCGTTCGCACCGAGATAGCGGCCGATGATGGCCTGTCCGGCGATGGCGATCGCGTCGAGCGCGAAGGCGAGCAGACTCCACAGGGACAGGATGATCTGGTGTGCGGCCATGTCGGCGTCCCCGAGGCCTGCGGCGACAGCCGTGGCGATCATGAGGATCGTCCTCAGCGACAGCGTGCGCACGAGCAGGGGCGCACCGGCCTGAGCGCAGGCCCGTATCCCGGCGCCGTCCGGACGCAGCGAGGCCCCGTGTTTCCGGGCTCCGCGGACGACGACGAAGAGATACACCGCTGCCATACCGAACTGGGCGATGACGGTGCCCCAGGCGGAGCCGGCGATACCCAGTCCGGCGCCGTAGACGAGGCCCGCGTTGAGCGCGGCGTTGGCGACGAAGCCCCCGACGCCGACATAGAGGGGGGTCTTCGTGTCCTGCAGTCCGCGTAGGACCCCGGTGGACGCGAGCACGATGAGCATCGCGGGGATACCGAGCGAGGAGATGCGCAGGTAGGTCGTCGCGTACGGGGCCGCGGTGTGCGAGGCGCCGAAGAGTTCCACGAGGGCGGGTGCCGTGGGCAGGACCGCGGCTATGACGACCGCGCCGAGCAGCAGCGCGAGCCAGATGCCGTCCATGCCCTGACGTATAGCGGCCCGCAGATCACCGGCGCCGACCCGTCGGGCGACGGCGGCCGTGGTGGCGTACGCGAGGAAGACGAAAACACTGACGGCGGTCGTGAGGAGGGCAGAGGCGACACCGAGGCCGGCCAGTTGCGCGGTGCCGAGGTGTCCGACGATGGCGCTGTCGGCCATCACGAAAAGAGGCTCTGCGACAAGTGCGCCGAAGGCCGGAACGGCCAGCGCGACGATCTCTCGGTCGTGCCGGTGTCGGGCGGCCTCGGGTGCCGGGGGAGCCTGTGTCATGGGCGCCAATCTAATCTTCCACAGGTAAGAGATGCAACGTGATAGTGCCCATTACCTATGCGCTTGTCGGGCGTGTCGCCGCGTACCGTTTGCAGCGATCTTGGTCTGACCGGGAAAGTTTTTCTTCTGCACAGCCGGTGGATGGTTAAAGAGCAGGTCAGAGCGGTTTCTTTCGAGTGGTTGAGGGCTTGTTCACAGGCCTGTCCACCGGGTCGTGCACAGGTTTTGTGGAGTTCTCCACAGCATCGGGGCCGTCGTCCACATGGCCTGTGGATAACCAGATTGGCTGACGGTGCCCGCGGGCCTAACGTGGTGCGTCGCCCGCCCTCTTTTCTGCCCTCGGAAGCCTCGCAAAACCGACACGTCAGAACCGGAGTTGGGCCTCTTATTTGTCAGTGCCGTGCCGTAGAAATGAGGGGCACGGTTAGGTCCGCTCGGCGGACGGGAGGAGGTGGCTCGGTGAGTATTTCCGAGCCCTTGGACGACCCGTGGGCCGACAGCGGTCCCAGTGATCGTCTGCCCGCTTCCCGCCGAGGCCGCGAGGGTGGTCGGGGCCGCGACGAACAGCACGACCGCGACCGGGACAACGGGCCGTGGGAAGGCGGAGGATCTTCCTTCGAGCGCGTGCCTCCCCAGGACCTCGACGCGGAGCAGTCCGTTCTCGGTGGCATGCTCCTGTCCAAGGACGCCATCGCCGACGTCGTCGAGGTCATCAAGGGCCACGACTTCTACCGGCCCGCGCACGAGACCATCTACACCGCGATCCTCGATCTGTACGCGAAGGGCGAGCCGGCCGACCCGATCACGGTCGCGGCCGAGCTCACCAAGCGGGGTGAGATCACCAAGGTCGGTGGTGCCTCGTATCTGCACACCCTCGTCCAGACGGTCCCCACGGCGGCGAACGCCGAGTACTACGCGGAGATCGTCCATGAGCGCGCGGTCCTGCGCCGCCTGGTCGAGGCCGGCACGCGCATCACACAGATGGGATACGCGGCCGACGGCGACGTGGACGAGATCGTCAACACCGCCCAGGCCGAGATCTACGCGGTCACCGAGCAGCGCACCACCGAGGACTACCTGCCGCTGGGCGACATCATGGAGGGTGCGCTCGACGAGATCGAGGCGATCGGTTCACGATCGGGGGAGATGACCGGTGTGCCGACCGGCTTCACCGACCTCGACTCGCTCACGAACGGTCTGCACCCGGGCCAGATGATCATCATCGCGGCTCGTCCCGCCATGGGTAAGTCGACGCTGGCGCTGGACTTCGCGCGGGCCTGTTCGATCAAGCACAACATGCCCAGCGTGATCTTCTCGCTCGAAATGGGGCGCAACGAGATCGCGATGCGCCTGCTGTCAGCCGAAGCACGCGTGGCCCTGCACCACATGCGATCCGGCACGATGACCGACGAGGACTGGACGCGACTCGCGCGCCGGATGCCCGACGTCTCGGCCGCGCCGCTCTACATCGACGACTCCCCGAACCTGTCCATGATGGAGATCCGCGCCAAGTGCCGGCGCCTCAAGCAGCGCGCCGATCTGAAGCTCGTCGTCATCGACTATCTGCAACTGATGCAGTCGGGCGGTAAACGGTCCGAGAGTCGGCAGCAGGAGGTCTCCGACATGTCGCGAAACCTGAAGCTGCTGGCCAAGGAGCTGGAGCTGCCGGTGATCGCGCTGTCGCAGCTCAACCGTGGTCCCGAACAGCGCACGGACAAGAAGCCCATGGTGTCCGACCTGCGTGAATCCGGATCGATCGAGCAGGACGCGGACATGGTGATCCTGCTGCACCGCGAGGATGCCTACGAGAAGGAGTCACCGCGCGCGGGCGAGGCGGACATCATCGTCGGCAAGCACCGTAACGGCCCGACGGCCACGATCACCGTGGCCTTCCAGGGCCACTACTCGCGTTTCGTGGACATGGCACAGACCTGATCCACCCCCCCCTGGGCGCGGTGCGGAAGACATGCGCCCGGTCTTCGGGGAAATGCACTCGACGTGCGGTGCCGGGCCGGGTGGACTGAGGGCATGACGACATCCCAGGAAAAGCTCCTTCCCGGCACGCGCCGGGCTCTGTTGCACCGCATCGCCGTCGCTCAGGCCGAGGGGCGGGCGCCGTCACTGGTCGCGGCGGTCGTCCGGGGCGGGGAGCCGGTGTGGCACGGGTCGCGCACCTCGGTGGACGGGCACGGGCCGGACGAGAACGTGCAGTACCGGATCGGTTCGATCACCAAGACCTTCACGGCCGTGCTGGTGCTGCGGCTGCGCGACGAGGGGCTGCTCGACTTGGGCGACCCGCTGGAGAAGCATCTTCCGGGCACCGGCGCGGGGGAGGCCACCATCGCCCAACTCCTCGCGCACACCGCCGGGCTGGCGGCCGAGACGCCCGGCCCCTGGTGGGAACGGACACCCGGTTCGCTGCGCCCCGAGCTCTCGGACGTGCTCGGTGAGCAGCCCTTCCTGCATCCGGCCGGGCGGCTGCATCACTACTCGAACCCCGGCTACACCCTGCTGGGCGCACTGATCGAGGAACTGCGGGGAGTCCCCTGGGAAGAGGTCCTGCGGCGTGAGGTGCTCGACCCGCTGGGCCTGCACCGTACGAGCGGGCAGCCGCAGGCACCCCATGCGGGGGGCTGGGCCGTGCATCCGTGGGCGGACGTCATGATGCCGGAGCCCGCCGAGGACCTCGGCCGGATGGCTCCCGCCGGGCAACTGTGGTCCACCACAGGAGACTTGGCGCGGTTCGCCGTCTTCCTGGCCACGGGGCACGCGGCGGTGCTCAGCGTGGAGTCCCTACGGGAGATGCGTACGCCCGCGGCCCCCTTGGAAGCCGACCAGCTCGCCTCGGGAGACTCCTACGGGTTGGGACTGCAGGTGCTGCATCGGTCGGGCCGGATCCTGGTGGGTCACTCGGGGTCTCTGCCCGGCTTCCTTGCGGCGCTCGCGATCGGTGTGGAGGACGACGTGGCGGCGGTGGTGCTGTCCAACTGCACCTCCGGTCCGCGGGCGCTGACCGTGGCCGCCGATCTCGTACGGATCGTCGCCGAGGCCGAGCCGCGCATTCCCGACCCATGGCGTCCGGCCGCCGACGTCGATCAGTCCGTCCTGGAGTTGGCCGGCCCCTGGTACTGGGGCACCCAGGCGTGCGCGTTTCGTCTGAGGGCCGACGGCATGGTCGAGCTGGTCCCGCTGGCAGGGGGTGGACGCGGGTCGCGCTTCCGGGCGAACGAGGACGGGACCTGGACGGGACTCGACGGCTACTACACGGGGGAGCCGCTACGGGCCGTACGGCGCCCGGACGGGGCCCTGAGCCACCTCGACCTCGGTTCGTTCGTCTTCACGCGTGAGCCGTACGACGAGGGCGCTCCTGTGCCGGGCGGAGTGGACCCCGAGGGCTGGCGAGGGATTAAGTAGCCGCTGTCATGCGGGTGTCTGTTTCACGTGAAACAGACACCCGGCGCACACAGGTGGCTCAGAGCGCCAGCTTGAAGCCCACGTGTGAGGCCGTGAAGCCGAGCCGTTCGTAGAAGCGGTGGGCGTCGGTGCGGGTGGCGTCGGAGGTCAGCTCGACCAACTGGCATCCCTGGCGCCGGGATTCCTCGATCGCCCACTCGATGAACCGGGTGCCGAGACCGCTGCCGCGCTCGTCGGAGTGGATGCGCACGCCCTCGATGAGGGAGCGGGTCGAGCCCTTGCGGGACAGCCCGGGAAGGACCGTGAGCTGCAGGGTGCCGACGACGCGTCCCTCGCGCACCGCGACCACCAGGTGCTGATTCGGGTCGGCGCTCAGCCGCTCGAGCGCGGCCAGGTAGGGGGTCAGGTCATCGGGTGACTCCCGCTGGGCGCCGAGCGGATCATCGGCGAGCATCGCGACGATGGCGGGGACATCGTCCGAAACGGCCGGTCGAATCTCAAGATCTCCCATGGTCACAGCGTATCCAGGCACTCGTTCGGGCTGTGTGGACACCCGGCGGAGGGGCGGGAGGCCGTCCCTGCCTATGCGGACACGCTCGCCGATTCCACGACGCGGACCAGTGGGGCCAGTTCGGGGGACTTGGCCGCTTCGTCGAGCGCCTCGCGCAGGGCGGTGTCGTTGGTGGGCCGTGCCTCTTCGAGGAGCTTGAGCCCGGCCTCGCTGACATTCGTGTAGATGCCACGGCGGTCGGTCGGGCACAGATAGCGGGCAAGCAGACCACGGTCCTCGAGCCGGGTGACGAGCCGTGTGGTGGCGCTCTGACTGAGCACGACCGCGTCCGCGACCTGCTTCATCTGCAAGTGACCACCCTCACCGTCGTGCTGCCGACTGAGCACGTCGAGCAGGGAGTACTCCCTCACGCTGAGGTCGTGCTTGGTCTGCAGGGCGCGCTCGATGTGGGCCTCGATCCTCCCGTGCAGCAGGGAGAGGGCGCACCACCCCTGAGCAAGGGCGGTGAGCGCGGGGTCCGTGGCTGTCATGGCGTGTTCCTCCGTCCCGGAGCGGCTGACACCAGGGTAGAGCACGAGCGCAATAGTCCGCGCTTGCACTTAGCCCGCGTATGCAACTATTGTGAACGCACGCAAAGCGCTCCTGCAATCGTTTGGGAAGGTGTCCCCACCATGCCTCTCGCGCTTCTGGCCCTCGCGATCGGGGCCTTCGGAATCGGAACCACCGAGTTCGTGATCATGGGTGTGCTGCCTGAGGTCGCCGGTGACTTCGGTGTCTCCATCCCCACGGCCGGACTGTTGGTGACCGGCTATGCCCTCGGTGTGGTGATCGGCGCCCCGATCATGACCGCGCTCGGAACGAAGGTGTCCCGCAAACGGATGTTGATGCTGCTGATGGGGTTGTTCGTCGTCGGCAACCTGCTCTCCGCCGTCGCTCCGGCCTTCGGGCTGATGCTGGCGGGCCGAGTTGTCGCCTCTCTCGCCCACGGCGCGTTCTTCGGTATCGGATCGGTCGTCGCCGCCGAGCTTGTCGCGCCGGAGAAGAAGGCCGGTGCGATCGCCATGATGTTCAGCGGTCTCACCATCGCCAATGTGGTCGGTGTCCCCCTGGGTACGTTGATCGGGCAGTCCGCGGGCTGGCGGTTCACCTTCGCCGGAGTCGCCGCGCTCGGAGTGATCGGTCTGCTCGGTATCGCCAAGCTGGTCCCCGAGATGCCGAAGCCCGAGGGTGTGCATCTCCGCCACGAGCTCGCCGCCTTCAAGAACGTCCAGGTCCTGCTGGCCATGGCGATGACCGTGCTCGGCTTCGGAGGTGTCTTTGCGGCCATCACCTACATCGCGCCGATGATGACCCACGTCGCCGGCTTCGCCGACACGTCCGTCACCTGGCTGCTGGTCCTCTTCGGCCTCGGCATGGTCGCCGGAAACCTCATCGGCGGCAGGTTCGCCGACCGCGCCCTGATGCCGATGCTGTACGTGTCTCTGGGCGGCCTCGCCATCGTGCTCGCCCTGTTCACGGTGGCTGCGCACAACAAGATCCTGGCGGCCTTGACGATCGCGCTGATCGGCGCCCTCGGGTTCGCGACCGTGCCGCCGCTGCAGAAGCGCGTCCTCGACCAGGCGCACGGTGCCCCCACCCTGGCCTCAGCGGTGAACATCGGTGCCTTCAACCTCGGCAACGCCCTCTCGGCCTGGCTCGGTGGCCTCGTCATCGCAGCCGGCCTCGGTTACACCGCCCCCAACTGGGTCGGTGCGGCGCTCGCCGCGGGAGCTCTGGTTCTCGCCGTCGTCTCGGCAGCCCTGGAGCGCCGAGCCGATGCGGCCGACACCGTCGCCGCCGCGAGCGCGCCCACCGAGCAGCGGACCGCCGTCCACCTCTGAGCTACTGAGCCACCGAGTAGCAGCCGGCCCCTCACGGCTGAGCCCACCACCCTGATCGGCCACGCCCGACAGCATCTCAAGGAGAAAGTCCCTCATGACCACCACCGTCGCCGTTGCTCCGCTGACCATCCAGGACGCCGAGGTTCTCGTCTCTGCGGCCCGCCGTGCCGCCGAGGCCGCCGGAGTCACGGTCAGCGTCACCGTCCTCGACGCGGGCGGCCATCTGCTCGCCTTCCGGCGCGACGACCGCGCCGTACTGATTTCCGGCGAGACCAGCACACGTAAGGCCTACACGGCCCTCCAGCTGGACTCCGCCACCAGGGAACTGGTTGACGCCGTCCAGCCCGGCGGCCTCTTCCACACCCTGCCCACCGCGCTCGACCGTCCGCTCCTGTTCATCGCGGGCGGTGTTCCGGTCCGTCGCGACGGTCGTCTGATCGGGGCGATCGGGGTCGGTGGCGGAGCGCCCGACCAGGACCACGACTTCGCCGTCGCGGCGGTGGAGAAGCTCGTCTGACCGCACCCCCGTAGACAGGCGCCGGTCCCCCACAGACGACGGGGACCGGCGCTTCTCTACGCGGTGAGTGGTTCTCCGGGCGGTGGATGCGGCTGCACCCCGGCGGCTCTCACCCTGCCGCCACCGTGAGCGGAGCGAAGCGTCGCGTCCAGTCCCCGGGCAGCTCCTTGATCCCGTACGTCATGACTGCGTTGAAGCTCGTGGGTTCCAGGCCGTGCTCCTTCGCCCAGGACAGCAGCCTTTCGTGCCGTACGTCGATGTCGGTGCGCAGCGGGCGGTCGGTGTGGGCGGCGAGTGAGGCGATGAGTGCCTTCGCCGTTTCGGTGTCACGGGCGATCAGTGGACCCACCACATGGGTGTCCATGTTGGGCCAGGCCGCCGCGTAGCCGATGATCCGGCCGTTCTCCACGGCGACACGCAATTGGTCGGAGAAGGCGGGCAGCCGCGTGATCACATGGGTGCGGTCGGAGCCGAAGACCTCGGCGTCGAGCCGAAGAATCGTGGCGAGGTCCTCGGCGGTGGCCGGGCGCGTGGACACCTTCGGGTCCGGCCCGTCAGGAACGAAGTGTCCACGGACCATCTCGGCGCGGCCTGTGACCTTGAAGCCCAACTCCTCGTAGAGCGGTCGGCCATAAGGAGTCGCGTGCAGGGTCAGCGGGGTGGTGCCCATCTCTGCCACGACATGCCGCATCAGGCGTCGGCCGACACCCTGGCGGGCATGCCGCTCGGCGACCAGCACCATTCCGATCGCTCCCAGTTCAAGCCTCTTCGGCGTTCCGTACTTGGTCACGACGCAGGCGGTGACGAGACCGCCGTCGGGGTCGTCGATGCCGTAGCCCGTCCCGGCGGTGAGGAGCAGACCCCACTTGTGTTCCTCACGGGGCCACCCCCGGTTCTCTGACAAATCGGCGCAGGCGGTGAGGTCGCGAGGCGTCAGTCGGCGGATGGGCAGAAGGGCGGGGGAAGGTGTCGACACGC
The DNA here is from genome assembly GCF_055638955.1 of Streptomyces sp. NPDC111507. Taxonomy (NCBI): domain Bacteria; kingdom Bacillati; phylum Actinomycetota; class Actinomycetes; order Kitasatosporales; family Streptomycetaceae; genus Streptomyces; species Streptomyces sp. NPDC111507. The sequence goes on from NZ_JBVKBU010000009.1 coordinate 321,218, forward strand.
AGGTCAGGCTGTCTGACATACACCCCTGACGTCCACCTGTTTGCCCAGGGATCTATGCGCTTTTGGCGATGTCATGTCCCGGGTGAGGGCATGGAGGCAGCGTCGCTTCCCACAGCGCACGGACAGATGTTTCACGTGAAACAGCGAAAGGTGCTCGGGCCGCTAGCCTCGGGCTCCATGCCACGACTTCACCTCTTCGACCTTGACGGAACGTTGCTGTACGGGAGTTCCGCGCCCCAGGAGATCTCGCGGCAGATCGGTCTGGAGGCCGAGACTGTCGCGCTTGACCAAGCGATCTCGGCAGGACGGATCGGTCCGCCGGAGTACGCCGTACAGGTGCACGCCTTGTGGGCGGATCTCAGGGAGGAACATGTGGCGGCGGCCTTTGAGGGCGCGCCGTCGCTGTCCGGCATCGAGGACGTCTGGGCGGAGATCAGAGGCAACGGCGACTACTGCGCTGTCGTCTCCCTCTCGCCCTCGTTCTTCGTCGAGCGATTGATGGCGTGGGGTGCGCATGCGGCATACGGTTCGCGTTTTCCCGCTCTGCCGTTCAGCGAGCCCGTTGATCTCGCGGGCGTTCTCAGTGCCGCGGCGAAGGTGCAGATCGCGGACCGGCTCTGTGAAGAATTCGGGGTGATGTGGGCCGATTGTGTTGCCTACGGCGACTCGCTGTCCGACAAGGACCTGTTCGAGACGGTGCCGGTCTCCGTCGCCGTCAATGCGGATCGGCATCTGGCAGGCCTTGCCACGCACTCCTACGTGGGACGGGACCTGTGGGATGCCTATGAATTGGTCCGACGCACCTTGTAATTAAGGCAGTTGAGAGTGGGGCACCGCCTCTTCGGGCGGAAGGCGGGGGGTACTTGTTTGTGGGGCGGCTGCCGGTATGGTCGACTCCGGTTCGCGTCCATCGTGATGTACGCACGTCTCATGGGGCGCGAACGCAGGCCAATGCAGCGTAACGGGACGGAGAGATCGAAGACCCGTATTTTCCGTTATGCGGCCGGGTGTTGACTCGGAGTGGGATGCTGCAGTGAGGGTAGTGCGGCCAATGTCACATTCTTGGCTTACTTGTCCGTACAGAGTGGGAATCCGGGTTGAATGTGGCCGCATTGGCCGGTGGGGACTGAACGGGGCAGGAAAGCAAGTCGTCTACGGGGGAAAGTAGGCATCTTCCGACCGCGGAAGTGCGCAGACCGACCGAAAGATGTTCGAGGCGAGGCACACCATGGACGCTCCGACCACCACGTCGGCCGACAACGGCACTTCCGGAGGCAATGGCGGGGGCGGCTGGTTCACGCCACGCAAGGAACCACTGCCGTCCGATGGGGAGAGGGAGCCCGCCGACGGCCGCCGTCTGGCAGCGATGCGCCCGGTCGGCCGACCCGCCGCGGATCGGGGAACGACACAGCAGGAACGAATATCCTCCGCCGTGGAGACAGAGTCGGCTCCCCAGCAGGCCGCACCCACTGAGGCCCCACGCCCCGAGCCGGAGCCCGCCCGCGCATCCGCTCGGCCGTGGTCAGGTCCGGCCGGGCCCGACCACCGCCCCTCTGCGCCGTCCGATGCCGGCCCGGAGCAGTCCGTGTTCGGGCGGGAGCGGACGGATCCCGGGCGTGAGCAGTCCGGCCCCGGCTCGCAGCCGCGTGTACCTGTCCAGGAGCAGCGTCTTGCCGAGCCTCGGGGCCCGGTCCAGGAGCAGCGGTTCCGCGAGCCTCCTGCGCCCTTCGACGGGCCTCGGTTGCCTGAACCTCCCGCTCCCTTTGACAGGTCGCGGTTGCCGGAGCCGCCCGAGCCCTTTCAGAAACCGAGGTCGCCCGAGCCTCCCGTCTCCCTTCAGGTGCCCCCACTGCCCGAGCCGGGACGGTCCGGCCCGGAGCCGCGGTTGTCCGTCCAGAGGTCCGCCCCCACTCCGCAGCCGTCTCCGGACGCCGTGCTCATCCGCCGGACCATGGCCGAGGTCGGCCCCGTCGCCGACAAGGTCACTTCTTACTTCTACGCACTCCTCTTCGTGCGCCACCCGGATCTACGGCCGCTGTTCCCCGCGGCGATGGACACCCAGCGAGACCGACTGCTCAAGGCGCTGCTGACCGCCGCGGAACACATCGACAACACTCCGGTTCTCGTCGACTACCTGCAGAACCTCGGCCGTGGCCACCGTAAGTACGGCACCCGGCCCGAGCACTACCCGGCCGTCGGTGAGTGCCTCATCGGCTCGCTCAGCCGGTTCGCCTCGGCGATCTGGGACGCCGAGACCGAGGCGGCCTGGGTGCGCGCGTACACAACGATCTCTCAGGTGATGATCGACGCGGCGGCCGCGGACGAGCTGCGCGCCCCGGCCTGGTGGTACGCCGAAGTCGTCGCGCACGACCTCAGGACGCCGGACATCGCTGTCATCACGGTCCGCCCCGACCAGCCGTACCCTTTCCTCGCCGGGCAGTACACGAGCCTGGAGACACCGTGGTGGCCGCGTATATGGCGGCACTACTCCTTCGCCTCGGCGCCCCGGTCCGACGGACTGCTGTCTTTCCATGTGAAGGCGGTCCCGGCGGGCTGGGTTTCCAACGCGCTGGTGCACCGTGCCCGTCCCGGTGACATCATCCGGCTGGGCCCGCCGGCCGGCTCGATGACCGTCGACCACACCACCGACAGCGGACTGCTCTGCCTCGGCGGCGGCACCGGCATCGCGCCCATCAAGGCGCTGGTCGAGGACGTCGCCGAGCACGGGGAGCGGCGGCCGGTCGAGGTCTTCTACGGTGCGCGCACCGATCACGACCTGTACGACATCGACACGATGCTCCGGCTGCAGCAGAGCCACCCATGGCTTGCCGTGCGCCCGGTCGTCGACCAGCGTGCGCATCTCCATCTGCCCGACGCCGTACGTGAGTACGGCCCGTGGAACGAGTACGACGCCTATCTCTCGGGGCCACCCGGCATGATCCGCAGCGGGGTGGACGCTCTGAGGGAAGCGGGCATCCCGTCGGACCGCATACGCCACGACTCGGTCGAGGAACTCGTCGCGGCCGGGGACTGACCGGGCCTATCCGGCAGACGGGGCCACGACCCCGGCCCGAAGAGCCTCAGCCCAGGTCCGGTGCGTGCATCGCCCGTACGCCTTCGATGTTCCCGTCGAGATAGTGCCGCAGGGACAGCGGTACGAGGTGGACGGAGGCGATGCCGACCCGAGTGAACGGCACCCGCACGATCTCGTACTCGCCGCAGGGCTCGTCCACCTCGGGGCCGTGCCGTTGGGACGGATCCATGGACTCCAGACGGCAGACGAAGAAGTGCTGCACTTTCACGCCGGTCGCGCCGCCGTCATCACCGATGTGCTCGACGGTGTCGACGAAGCAGGGCACCACATCGGTGATCTTGGCGCCGAGTTCCTCGTGCACCTCACGATGGAGTGCGTCGACGACAGTCGTGTCTTCCGGTTCGACCCCGCCACCCGGTGTCAGCCAGTAGGGATCGACGCCGGGTTTGGTGCGCTTGATCAAGATCAAGTCGTTGCCATCGAGCAGGATGGCGCGGGCGGTGCGCTTGACCACGGGTCGGACGGTCATGGGAGAAATGTGGCCCGGCTGGTTCCACGTGAAACATCGCGAAGCCCCAAGGAACTCAGGAAGGGCTCAGAAAGCCCCCTGGGAGGCTCAGGGAGCCCGGGGAGGCTCGGAGGGCATCAGGACCAGTCGGCCGCGGCATGGAGCAGCCAGTCGTGCGCCCGTGCGATGTGCGGCATGGCCAGTGTGCCGGTGCGGACCACTAGGAAGTACGTACGCAGCGGAGGCACCGCCGGGTCGAGAAGCGCGACCACGTCACCCCGTTCCAGGGCTCCGGCGCACAGATACCGGGGCAGCACCGCCAGGCCCGCGCCCGTGGCGGCGCAGGCGAGCACGGCGCGCAGATCGGGGACGACGACGGTGCCTGAAGTGGCCGGGTGGGAGTCGAAGACGGATGCCCAGTAGCGAGCGACGAGTGGCAGCGACTCGTGCACTTCGACCACGGGGAAGTTCTCCAGTGCCGGCGAGCCCTTTCGGCGGAGCTTTCCGGCACCTATACGGGCGGCCCAGCGTGGGGCAGCGACCAGCACGTGCTCCTCGTCGCAGAGCGGAGTCGCGGTGAGCAGGGTGCCACGGGGGCGGGCCGTGGTGATGGCCAGATCATGGTGTCCGGCGGCGAGCCCTTCCAGTGTCTCCTCGGCGTTGCCGAAGGAGGCGCGCAGCGCGAAACCCTGGCCGTCCTCGCCCGTGAGCTCCGTGAGCGCGGGCAGCGCCCGCTCGGCGGTGAACTCCGGTGGCCCGGCCAGATGCAGGGTGCGCAGTGACGAGTCCTCGTCGAGCCCGGTCTCGGCGATCTCCACCAGGGCGTCGAGATGCGGCGCGGCCTTGTGGGCGAGCTCGTCACCGATCGTCGTGGGGGTCACCCCACGGGCCTGGCGAAGGAAGAGCGGCCGCCCCAACTGCCGCTCCAACGTGCGGATCTGTGAGGTGACGGCAGGCTGCGAGAGACCGAGCAGCGCGGCGGCGCGAGTGAAGGAACCGGCCCGGTGCACGGTCACAAAAGTGCGCAGCAGGGCCAAATCCATGGTGCCCCTCCCCTCTCAGCACCCCCGACCGAGCCTCAACTATAAATAAGTCGATAGGTCTCTGTCGCTACTGTGATTGGACACTGACACAGAGTCAACTAGCCTTGTTCGCGCGGTTCTTCGCGCAAAGAACCGGGACGGTCCGAGCCACGAGGGGGGAGGCTCGGACCGTCCGTTGTACGTAGCGAGGTACTAAGCGGACAGCCTGGATGTATGCCGCAGGATACTCACCGGTCGTTCAGGCAGGGGTCACTGCGCGGATTCGTCGAGCGCGCGCAGTACGTCCGCCACCAGGTCCTCGGGGTCCTCGGCGCCGGCCGAGAAACGGATGAAGCCCTCCGGCACCGCGTCGCCGCCCCACCGGCCGCGCCGTTCGGCGGTGGACCGCACCCCGCCGAAGCTCGTCGCGTCGTCCACCAGACGCAGCGCGTCGAGGAAACGGTCGGCACGCGCGCGCGTGGGCAGCGTGAAGGACACCACGCATCCGAAGCGCCGCATCTGCTGCGAGGCGATCTCGTGCGAAGGATCGTCGGGCAGTCCCGGATAACGCAGCCCGGTCACCTCGGGCCGACCGCGCAGCGCCTCGGCGATCACCAGGGCGTTGGCGTTCTGCCGGTCGGCACGCAGCTGGAGCGTGGCCAGGGAGCGATGGGCCAGCCAGGCCTCCATGGGCCCGGGAATCGCTCCGACGATCTTCCGCCAGCGCTGCACGGGCGCCATCAGGTCGGCGTCCAGCGCGGTGACGTATCCGAGGAGGATGTCGCCGTGTCCGGTGAGCATCTTGGTGCCGCTGGCGACCGAGAAGTCGGCACCCAGCTCCAGCGGGCGCTGCCCGAGCGGGGTCGCCAGGGTGTTGTCGACCGCGACGAGTGTGCCCTGCGCGTGGGCCGCCGCGACGAGGCGTCGTACGTCGCAGACGTCGAGCCCCGGGTTCGACGGGGTCTCGATCCACAGCAGCTTCGCTCCGTCGAGCACCTCGAGCTGGGCGTCGCCGCCGGTCGGGGCGGTGCGTACCTCGATGCCGTACGAGGTGAGCTGCTCGCGCACCAGTGGCAGCACCTGGTAGCCGTCGGCGGGCAGGACCACCACGTCTCCGGCCTTCAACTGGGAGAAGAGCACCGCCGAGATGGCGGCCATCCCGGAGGGGAAAGCGAGCGTCGTGACACCGTCCTGCCCGGGTGCCTCCAGCTCGCCGATGGCACGCTCCAGGAGCGTCCAGGTCGGGTTCTGGTCACGACCGTAGGTGTACGGGCCGGTCGGATCGCCCGGCAGATGGAAATGCGCGGCGAAGACCGGGCCAGGAAGCGTCGGCTCGTATTTGACGGGGTCGGGCAGCCCCGCCCGTACCGCTCGCGTGCCGTCGCCGCTTCCCGTGACGAAATCCCCTGACGTCATGCTGCCCGTTCCTCCAGTTCTTGCTGTACAGCGGCGAGCAGTCCGGGGCTCGCCGCCTCCACCATCTCAAGACATTCCTCGAAGCCGTCCATGGGTCCGTAATACGGATCGGGAACCTCCAGGTCGTCTCCCGCGTCGGGGTCGTACGACCGCAGCAGCCGGACCTTCGCCGCGTCCTCGGGAGTGGGCGCGAGCCGGCGCAGGGCCCTGAGGTGGCCGGAGTCGAGGGCGATCACGAGGTCGAGGCGGGAGAACCACGAGGCGTGGAACTGGCGGGCCGCATGCCCGCTCTCGTAGCCGGCCGCCTCGAGGACGGCGACGGTGCGCGAATCCGCACCGTCGCCCTCGTGCCAGCCGCCCGTGCCCGCGCTGTCGACCTCTACCAGGCCATCGAGTCCGGCCTCTTCTATGCGGGCACGGAAGACGGACTCGGCCATCGGCGAGCGGCAGATGTTGCCGGTACAGACGAAACAGACGCGATAGGACATCGGACGCTCTCAGTCCTCGCCGTCGGGCAGCACGACATTGAGCGCCCAGGACACGACCGAAACGATCAGGCCGCCCACCACGGCGGTCCAGAAGCCCTCCACATGGAAACTGAGGTCGAGCTTGCCGGCCACCCACGAGGTGAGGAGCAGCATCAGGGCGTTGACCACGAGGGTGATCAGGCCGAGCGTCAGAATGAAGAGCGGGAAGGTCAGCACCTTCACCACCGGCTTGACCAGGAAGTTCACCAGACCGAAGACCAGGGCGACCACCAGCAGCGTGCCGACCTTCTTGCCGGTGCTGGTCCCTGTCAGGGTGATCTTGTCGAGCAGCCACACCGCGACGGCCAGGGCCCCCGCGTTGGCGATCGTCTTGACTACGAAATTCTTCATGTGTCTGATCGTGGCAGAAGAGATCGACTGGCGAGCAAGGCTGTGGACACAGCTTTCGGAGCACGGGAGCGGACGAGGGCGATGAAGGCATTCCGGCTGGACGAACTGGAGGCGGAACGGGCCGCCAACGACGGTGCTTACCTGCAGTTTCTACGCGAACGGAACATGTCGGTCGGCCTGTACGCGCTCGACGCGGGTGCGCCCGACCCGCAGAAGCCGCACCAGCAGGACGAGGTGTACTTCGTCGTGAGCGGCCGCGCTTCGATCACGGTCGGCCTGGAGACCACCCAGGTCGCACGCGGCAGCGTCGTCTACGTGCCCGCGGGGGTCGCCCACAAGTTCCACCACGTCACCGAGGACCTGCGGGTTCTGGTGGTGTTCTCTCCGCCCGAGAGCTGACGGGGACCTCAGGGTTCCCTAGGGGGACGGTCAGGGGAGGACAAGGGGTGCGGGGCCCCCGTCGGCACCTTCGCGGCTCTAGCATCGAACGCAGGACATCACAGAACCCGGAATCAGAGTCCCGGACTCGGGGCCACGGGCGTAGAGAGGCTAAGGACAAGGGCGATGCGAGAGATCTTCGGCGGGATGCCGTGGTGGGTGAAGTGGATCGCGGTGCCGGTCATCGCTCTGGTCGTGTTCGGCACGGTGATAGTCAGCGTGCTCAGTGTGCTGATCGGCCTGCTTTTCAAGGTCCTGATCTTCGTCGCTCTCGTCGGCGGATTGATCTACGTAGTACGGAAGTTCATGTCGAGTTCGTCGTCACGCAGCGACTGGTGAGACACAACCGGGTGAGTAACGGGTAACGGGCGGGTCGGGAAAGGGAACTCAAGGTTCCCTCGGCCGAGGGAAGTTTTCCGGCGAGGCCGTCTGCATGCGGTGATGGGCGGTTACAGTCCGGAATTCCACGCGGGGCCGACCCCCCGCGGGCAGCGCACAGCCCCCTCCCGTGTCCCCCCGCACGGGCGGTTCCCCTCGCGCTTCGGGAGTGCCCCTTGGCCACGGTTGACACCGCACCCGCACAATCACCCGTTCCGCCTCTCCAGCGGTCCAGCGCTTCCGCGGGGACATGTCTCCCGCCCACCCAACCGCGCACCTCGCCCGCCGAGGCGCGTACCCCTCTGCCGGAGGCGCGTACTCCTCCCCTGGAAGCCGTGTCGCCGGAGCCGCATCCCACGACTCTGATCGGCTCCGTGCAGCGGGCGATGCGCCTGCTGGAGGCCGTTGCCGCGCGCCAGCACGGGGCGCCCGCGAAGCAGCTCGCCCGGGAGGCCGGGCTTGCGCTGCCGACGGCCTACCACCTGCTGCGGACCCTGGTCCACGAGGGCTATCTGCGCCGTGACAAGGGGCTGTTCTTCCTCGGTGAGGCCGCCGAGCGGTTGGGCAGTAGCGGAGCGCAGCAGAAACGTCGCAGCACGGTGAGCGCGACGCTTGCCCAGTGGCGCGATTCGATCGGTGCACCCGTGTACTACGCGGTCTACCGTGACGGCGAGATCGAGGTCATGTGTGTCGCCGACACCCCAGGGAATCCGGCGGTGGAGGAGTGGGCGGACTTCCGGGAAACCGGACACGCCCACGCGATCGGCCAGTGTCTGCTGTCCCAGCTCGACGAGAAGGCCCGTCGGGATCATCTCGACCGCTACCCCGTGCAGTCGATCACTCCTTATACGGTGCGTGACAACGTCAGTCTGCTGCGGCGACTGGAGCGGACGGGACGGATGGAACCCGTCGTCGAGCGCCAGGAGTACGCGCTGGGCACGGTCTGCGCGGCCCTTCCCATCACGGTCGGCACAACTGCCGCCGCAATGGCCATTTCTCTCCCTCTTCACCAGGCCGATCGACTGCTGCCTGCGGCACGACAATTGCAAGGTGAGATCGGCAGACTACTGGGGACACTCTCGATCTCTATCAGCATCTGAAAACTCACTCCTTGTGATCTCTTGTGCACGTTGAGCAATATTTCAGCAGAGTCAGGGGGATGATTCCTGGCCAGTCGACGGCAAACGACGGGGTAGGCGATGCGCGAGTCGGTCCAGGCAGAGGTCATGATGAGCTTCCTCGTTTCGGAGGAGCTCTCTTTCCGCATTCCGGTGGAGCTGCGATACGAGACCTGTGATCCCTACGCCGTGCGGCTGACCTTCCACTTGCCCGGCGACGCGCCCGTGACCTGGGCGTTCGGGCGGGAGTTGCTGATCGACGGCGTGGGACGGCCGTGCGGTGACGGGGATGTGCACATCGCGCCCGCCGACCCGGAGGCGTTCGGTGAGGTGCTGATCCGGCTCCAGGTGGGTGGCGACCACGCGCTGTTCCGGTCCGGGGCGGCGCCGCTCGTGGCCTTCCTCGACCGCACGGACAAGCTGGTGCCGCTGGGGCAGGAGCGTTCCCTCGCGGACTTCGACGCCCATCTCGACGAGGCGCTGGACCGCATCCTGGCGGAGGAGCAGAGCGCGGGCTGAGCCCCCGGCACCCCCCAAGCGGAGTAACGCTTCCTCACCGGGGACGAGGGCGCGGGGAGGCTTCAGTGCTTGCGGCGACGGCCCTTCCCGCCGCGTGTCGGCGCCCGGCTCTCGACAGGCTCGGTGGCGGCGGCCGGGATGGCCGGACGGTCCGCGGAGACCACCAGGGCGGCCAGCAGCGTGGTCACCGGCACCGAGGCGACCAGGCCGATCGAGCCGACCAGGGTGCGCACGATCTCTTCGGCGACCAGTTCGCTGTTCGCGACCGTGCCCACACTGCTCTGCGCGATCGAGAAGAGCAGCAGCAGGGGAAGCGCGGCGCCCGCGTACGCCAGGACGAGCGTGTTGACGACCGATGCGATGTGGTCACGGCCGATCCGGATGCCCGCACGGTACAGATCGCGCCAGCCCATCGTCGGGCTGGCCTCGTGCAGTTCCCAGACCGCCGAGGTCTGCGTCACCGTCACATCGTCAAGCACACCGAGCGAACCGATGATGACGCCCGCGAGCAGCAGACCGCTCATGTCGATGGACGGATACAGGCCATGGATCAGACCGGTGTTGTCGTCAGTGTTGCCGGTCAGCGCCGCCCAGCCGATGAACTCCGAGCCGAGGATGCCGATCAGCACCAGGGAGAGCAGGGTGCCCAGCACCGCCACCGACGTACGGGCCGAGAGGCCATGGCACATGTAGAGCGCGATCAGCATGATCGCGCTCGCCCCGACTACGGCCACGACCAGCGGATTCGAGCCCTGAAGGATCGCGGGCAGGATGAAGAAGGTCAGGATCACGAAGCTGATGGCCAGTGCTACCAGCGCCATGACACCGCGCATCCGGCCCACCACCACGACGGCCAGCGCGAAGATCCCGGCGAGCAGCGCCATCGGGAACTTCCGGTTCACATCGGTGACCGAGTACTGCAGGTCCCTGGGCGCGGAGGGCTCGTAGGCGGCCACGACCTTCTCGCCCTCGTGCAACTGCCGTGACTGGTCAGGCTGGATGATCTCCGTGAACGTACGGTTCTTGTCCTTGCCGGTATCGATCCGGATCGTCGCCTTTTTGCAGTCGCCCGTCGCCTCTTGTTGCGCGGAGGAGCCCTCGGCGGTGGACGTGTCGCCGGTCGGGGTCTCCCCCGACGCGTTCACGGACTTGCAGCTGACCTTGTCGACCTTGGTGACCGTGGCCTGCTGGGTCTGCCGGTCGAAGCCGACGCCGGTGCGTTCGTGGGAAGGGGCGCCACCGGGCCAGAGCACCGCGAGACCTACGACGACCGCGGCGGCGAAGGGGATCAGGATGGCCGCGATGACCTTGCGCAGATGCTTGGAGACGGGCGTGGCGGGCCCATGGCTGTGACTGTGCGAGTGCCCAGACCCGTGCCCTTCCCCGGGGCTGTGCCCGTCTCCAGGGCCGTGCCCGTTCCCCGGTCCAGGTCCCTTCCCAGGCCCGTCCCCAGACCCGGACCCATGTCCGTGTCCGCCCCCGGGGCCGTGCCCGTGTCCCTCACCCGGTCCGTGCCCATGCCCGACTCCTGGACCGGGACCGGGGCCGGGGCCACCACCCGGCCCGTGCCCGCGGCCGTCTCCGGAGCCAGGTCCATAGCCGTCTCCGGGACCGCGTCGGCGCGGCGGCTCGGACGGCGGGAACGGGGGCTGCTGCGTTGTGGTCACCGACCGATCATCGCAAGAACGGCGAGGGCCCTCTGTTCACCGCGCCAGATATGACGCTAGCGTGGAGTCACCTTTGCACACGCGGGAGCTCGGAGCACCGGGCTGAGAGGGCGCTGACCTCCGTCTTAGCGATGTTTCACGTGGAACGAGTGATGTTTCACAAGGGACGTCGGCAGACGGAATCCGCTGCGTCGACCGCCGAACCTGTTACCGGGTAATGCCGGCGTAGGGAGTAGGTCTCATGACCAACAAGGACGTACGCACGCCTGCCTCCAGCCAGATGGGCGAGGCGCCTGCCGCGCCCGAGGGCGAACAGCCGCGGGAGGCCGGGAAGTCCATCGGCTGGCACAAGGGATACGTCGGTGGTTCGCGCCCCGATCTGCGGGTGCCGGTCCGTCAAGTGCACCTCACCAACGGGCAGTCCGTCACGCTGTACGACACCTCCGGCCCGTACACCGATCCGATCGTCGACACCGACGTGCGCAGGGGCCTCGCGCCACTGCGCGAGAACTGGATCATCGCCCGCGGTGACACCGAGGAGTACGCGGGCCGTCCCGTCCGTCCCGAGGACGACGGAATCAAGCACACCTCACCGCGCGGGGGCCTGCGCAACCTCGACGCGGTCTTCCCGGGGCGGCCGCGTCAGCCGCGTCGAGGCCGTCCCGGAGAGGCGGTCACGCAGCTCGCGTACGCCCGGCGGGGCGAGATCACGCCCGAGATGGAGTTCGTGGCGGTCCGCGAGAACGTCGACCCCGAGGTCGTACGCGAGGAGATCGCCGCCGGTCGCGCGGTGCTGCCCGCGAACGTCAACCACCCGGAGATCGAGCCGATGATCATCGGCAAGCGGTTCCTGGTGAAGGTCAACGCCAACATCGGCAACTCCGCCGTCACCTCCTCCATCGAGGAGGAGGTCGAGAAGATGACCTGGGCGACCCGCTGGGGCGCGGACACGGTCATGGACCTGTCCACCGGCCGCAATATCCACACCACGCGGGAATGGGTTCTGCGCAACTCCCCTGTCCCCATCGGCACGGTGCCGCTCTACCAGGCTCTGGAGAAGGTGGACGGCCGCGCCGAGGAGCTGACCTGGGAGATCTACAAGGACACGGTCATCGAGCAGGCCGAGCAGGGCGTGGACTACATGACGGTCCACGCGGGCGTGCGGCTGCCGTACGTGCCGCTCACCGCGAACCGCAAGACCGGCATCGTCTCGCGCGGCGGCTCGATCATGGCGGCCTGGTGCCTCGCCCACCACAAGGAATCGTTCCTCTACGAGAACTTCGAGGAACTCTGCGAGATCCTCGCGGCGTACGACGTCACGTACTCGCTCGGCGACGGGCTGCGGCCCGGGTCGATTGCGGACGCCAACGACGCGGCTCAGTTCGCGGAGTTGAGGACGCTTGGGGAACTCAACACGATCGCGAAGCGTTTTCATGTACAGACGATGATCGAGGGCCCGGGACATGTCCCGATGCACAAGATCAAGGAGAATATCGACCTTCAGCAGGAGATCTGCGATGAAGCTCCGTTCTATACGCTCGGCCCGCTGACGACGGACGTCGCGCCGGCGTACGACCACATCACCTCCGGCATCGGTGCCGCGATGATCGCCTGGTGGGGCACGGCCATGCTCTGCTATGTCACGCCCAAGGAGCACTTGGGCCTGCCCAATCGTGACGACGTCAAGACCGGCGTCATCACCTACAAGATCGCCGCCCACGCAGCCGACCTCGCCAAGGGGCACCCAGGTGCACAGGAATGGGACGACGCGCTGTCCGACGCCCGCTTCGAGTTCCGGTGGGAGGACCAGTTCAACCTGGCCCTCGACCCGGACACGGCACGGGAGTTCCACGACGAGACCCTGCCAGCCGAACCCGCCAAGACGGCGCACTTCTGCTCCATGTGCGGCCCGAAGTTCTGCTCGATGAAGATCAGCCAGAGCATCACCGAGCAGTTCGGCGGTACGGCAGCCGCGGGGGCGTCGGCTGAAGAGGTCGCCGAGGGGATGCTGCAGAAGTCTCGGGAGTTCGCCGCCGCGGGCAACCGGGTCTATCTGCCGCTCGTGGACTGATTCGCACGCACGCGCAGTCGTGACCGGAGCCGTTCGCCGCGTACATCAGGCGCAACGAACGGCTCCCGGGCCGCGTTCTCTCGGCAGACTGGGCCCATGACATCGACATCCATGAGCAAGGGCGCCAACCTTCCCGTCGCCGCCGGGACGGTGCGGGCGGTGCTCGGCTGGAGAGGAGGGGCCGGTGCGCCGGACGCGGATGCCTCGGCGCTGCTGCTTGGCCAGGGCGGACGCGTGCGGGACGACGGGGACTTCGTCTTCTACAACCAGCCGCAGCACGCCTCCGGCGCCGTACGGCATCTCGGGAAGCAGCGGGACGGCGCTGCCACGACGGACACCGTCGAGGTGGACCTGCATGCCCTGGAACCGGAGATCGAGCGGGTCGTCCTGTGCGCCTCGGCCGATGGTGGCACCTTCGGCGGGCTGTCCGGACTGACGCTGCGGCTGCTCGATGCCGGGACTCAGCAGGAGATCGCGCGCTTTGAGATGGAGGCCACGACGGAGACGGCGTTCATCGGGGGCGAGCTGTATCTGCGGGGAGGTCAGTGGAAGTTCCGGGCGGTCGGGCAGGGCTATGCGTCCGGGCTGGCCGGTCTCGCCACCGACTTCGGTATCAGCGTGGAGTCCGACGGGGCCGGTGCGTCCGGGCCGGAGTCGGCGGTTTCGTCCGGGGGCACACCGGCGGTTTCGACCGCGCTCCCGCCGGCGGGCTCGCGGACAGCCGCTTCCAGCGTTGCGGGCACCCCGCCGGCACCCCCGGCATCTCCGGCACCCCCAGTGTCCCCGGCTTCCTCTCCGCGTCTCAGCAAGGGCGAGGAGCGGTTGCCGGTGGACATGCGCAAGCGGCTCTCGTTGCGCAAGGAGCAGGTGGCGGTCAGCCTGCGGAAGCATGGTGCGGAGGGGGTCACGGCGCGCGTCGTGTTGATCCTCGACGCCTCCGGTTCCATGTCGTTCCTGTACTCGAAGGGCGTCGTGGCCGATGTGGTGGAGCGGATGGCCGCGGTGGCGGCGCAGTTGGACGACGACGGGGTGATGCAGGCGTGGACGTTCGCCTCCCATGCCGCCCGGCTGCCGGACCTGAGTCCGGGCGAGCTGCCCGAGTGGCTGCAGCTCCATGTCCGGGTCGGTGAGCTGAGCCTGTTCCGGCGGAGCAAGAAGCCGCGGAAGGGCCTGCTGCCGGGGCAGGTGGACATGCGGGCGGTCGGTATCCAGAACGAGGAGCAGAAGGCGATCGCCGAGGTGCGTACGTATGTACGAGAGCACCCGGCTGTCGATCCCACGCTGGTGTTGTTCTTCTCCGACGGAGGTGTCTATCGGAACAAGGAGATCGAGCAGGAGCTGAGGGACGCGGTGGAGGAGCCGATCTTCTGGCAGTTCGTGGGCCTGGGGCGGTCGAACTACGGCGTGCTGGAGCGGTTCGACACGCTGCCCGGTCGGCGCGTCGACAACGTGGGGTTCTTCGCGGTGGACGACATCAGCGGCGTACCGGACCCGGAGTTGTACGACCGGCTGCTCTCCCAGTTCCCAGCCTGGATGAGGGCCGCCCGGGGGCTCGGCATCATCTGACGGGGCGCGCCGGGACCGTACGAGCGGGACGGGCGGGACGGGCGCCGGTGAAGGGGCGGGCAGCGGCAAAAGGGCCCGCGCCGTATCGGCGCAGGCCCCTCGTTCCCGTCACCCCGGTGTCGGCCCGCCGGGTGTCACTCCGGCTGGTGCTCGGGCCCCCCGAAGTCCGGGCTGGTGAAGTCCGGGCTGGTGAAGCTCGGGCGCGGACCCGCCGCGGGGCCGCCGTCGGGGCTGCTGAACCCCGGCCGGTTGTAGCCGAGGTGCGGCATGCGGCCGGTGGTCGGTGTCGGTGACGGACGGGTCAGTGCCGCCGTGCCCGGATCGGTGAGGGCCTCCCGGAGGAACGGCATGATGCCGCGCTCCAGCAGGGCCTCGCGCCAGGCTTCCCTGGCCCGGGCCACCTCCGCGTTGAGCTCGCCGGGTGCTCCGGCCTGGAGCGAGGACGAGCTGTTGCGCAGAGCGGTGAGCAGCAGCCCGACCGCGGCGACCAGGATTGCGGCCGCCGTGACCGCGCCGAAGACCCAACCGGTGGTCAGCAGGGTCTGGGCGAACGCCAGCTCGGGGGTGAGGACCTTCAGGATGAATCCCACGAGCAGGAAGATCGCCGCGGCTGTTCCGGCGAGGACGGGCGCGAGCACCGCGACGACGGCGATCGCGCCGGCTCCGGCGGGCTCGGTGACCTCGCCCATGGTGGCGGCGAGCCCCATCGCGGTCGAGCCGGGCTCCGCGGAGCCCGCTCCTTCGCTCACGGTTGGGGTGGACGGCGCCGGGCGGCGCAGTTCCTCGCGGACCTTCACGTAGTGCGCGTACTCGGTCGCCGCGGCCACCGTGATGAGTGCGGTGGCGTTGAGCGCCATGGTGCGCAGCTGTTCGGCATTGAGCCGCTGGCCGACAGCGGCGAGTTCCGGGCGGTGTGGGGCGGAGCGCAGCGCCTCATCGAGGATCCGCTCGTATTCCTGGCGGTCCTCGCTCAGCAGGTGCTGCGGAACGCTGTTCATGTGCATCCCCCGATGCTCCGTAGGGCTGGTGGCTCGCACGCTGACGAGCCGTCGGGCAGAAACGGAGGGGAGCCTGCTACGGATAAGCCGATGGTAGAGCGGTGACGGCACGCCGTGACAGGGGGTTTCCAGAAATTGCCCCCTGGCCAGCGCTGTCCTTCGTGGGGGATGCCTGCCCGAAGAACCCTCAGCTATCCAGGGGCAGTTGCTGGACCAGCAGTTTTCCGGCCATGGTCACTCCGCCGTCCATCGCGATGGCCAGTCCGTCGGCGTAAAGATGTGGTCCCTCGACCACGGGGCTCGCGGCGTCCTCGCTGTCCTCCGAGCCGACCTCGCCCAGGAGGTACGGGATGGGGCTGTGGCCATGGACGACACGGGTGCCACCGTAGGTGTCCAGCAGCGACTGCGCCGCCTCGGCGCCACCCTCGTCGCGGAAGGCGAAGCGTCTGGTGAACTTCCGGAAGAGGTCCCAGCACTCGTCCGCGTCGTTGCGCGTGAGGGTTTCTCGGATGGTGTCGTTGACCGCCTCGATCGAGTCGCCGTAGTCGAGGTAGGCGGTGGTGTCGGAGTGCACGAGGAGGTGCCCGTCGACCTGCTCCATGGCGTCCAGGCGGGCCATCCACTGCAGGTGGTGGTCCTGGAGGCGGTCCATGTCGGTCTTCTGGCCGCCGTTGAGCAGCCATGCGGCCTGGAAGGTGGCGGTGCCCGCGCCGGAGTTGACGGGGGTGTCGCCGAACCGCTTGGCGCCGAGCAGCAGCAGCTCGTGGTTGCCCATGAGTGCCTTGCAGTAGCCGCCGACCGCGGCTGCCTCGGCGGACAGCCGCATCACGAGGTCGATCACGCCGATGCCGTCGGGGCCGCGGTCGGTGAAGTCGCCGAGGAACCACAGGCGCGCGGTCCCGGCGGACCAGTTGCCCGCGGCGTCGAGGAGGCCCTGCTCCTGGAGCGCGGCGACCAGCTGGTCGAGGTAGCCGTGCACGTCGCCCACGACGTACAGCGGACCCGGCCCGTCGGCGGGCTGGGGGGCCGCCACGGCGGCGGGGTCCACGGCGACCTGCACCGTGTCGCCCCGGTTGATGACGGGCAGGTCGCGCCGGGTGGGCGTGTAGCCCTCGGGCTCCTCGCCGACTCCGGCCGCCTCGCCGGGAGCTGCGCTCGGCGGGTACGGACCGGTCTCGTGGATGTACGCGGGCACCCGGAAGTCGCGCAACGTCTCCGTCCGCACACCCTCGGGTCCCTGACCGGCCCCCTGAGTCATCGACCCCTCCACCACCATCGCGCCGCATCTGCACCGGTTCGGACTGCCTGGTCGCAGCGGCCCGCGGTGTCGTGGGCCCATCATAGGAATGCGGATCGCGCCATGTGATGACCCAGGGGTGGTGAATCGGAGCAGGAGCCCTGTTCACCACGGTTTTCGCCCGAATTGGGCGGGGCTTTCCCTGGTGGATGCCCCGCCGCCGACATGACGGACGTCAACCTCAGCGTACGCCGGACCACTCCTCCCCGGGTGACCCGGACTACCCCTGCTCGGGTGACCGGGGCGGGCTGACCGTCGTACGGGGTGGACGTCGCTCGGAGGAGGTCCGCACGATCAGCTCCGTCGGTATGACCTGTTCGACGGGTTGGTCGGTTTCCGCTCCCTCGATGGCGTCGATGAGGAGCTGGACGACGGCGGTGCCGATGCGGCGGGGTTTGAGCGAGAGGGTGGTGATGGGCGGCTCGGTGCTGGCGTAGACGGTGGACTCGCTGCAGCAGACCAGCAGCAGGTCGTCCGGGACGCGCAGTCCGTAGCGCCGGGCGGCGGCCAGCAGATCGGTGCCGTTGGGGTCGAAGAGGCCGTAGACCGCGTCGGGGCGGTCGGGCCGGGCCAGCAGCCGGTCCGCAGCGACGGCGCCCGCACACGGGTCGTGGGCCGGGTAGGCCTCGTACACCGGATCCTGTCCGACCCGCTCGCACCAGTGGAGATACGCGGTGGTGGACAGGTGGGTATAGGTGTCGGTGGAGGTGCCGGTGAGGAGGCCGATGCGGCGGGCGCCGGCGTCGGCGAGATGGTCGAGGATGTCCAGGACGGCGGCTTCGTGGTCGTTGTCGACCCAGGCGGTGACGGGCAGGGTGCCGGCGGGGCGGCCGTCGGAGACGACGGGTAAGCCCTGCCGGACGAGCTCGCTGACCACGGGGTCCTGGTCGGAGGGGTCGATGACGACGGTTCCGTCGAGGGCGACGTTGGACCAGACGTCGTGGCGTGAGGTGGCGGGGAGGATGACCAGGGCGTAGCCGCGGGCGAGTGCGGCGGAGGTGGCGGCTCTGGCCATCTCGGCGAAGTAGGCGAATTCGGTGAAGGTGAAAGGTTCATCCCCGTAGGTGGTCACGGTCAGGCCGATGAGGCCGGACTTGCCGGTACGGAGGGTGCGGGCGGCGGCCGACGGGCGATAGCCCAGCCGGTCGGCGACTTCGCGGACGTGGCGTCGGGTGGCGTCCGGGAGCCGGCCCTTGCCGTTGAGGGCGTCGGAGACGGTTGTGATGGAGACGCCTGCGGCCGCGGCGACGTCTCTGATTCCCGCCCGGCCCGGTCGACCGCCTCGGCGGGTAGTCTCCGCCCGGCTCACCTGGTGCTTCCCTGCTGCTGTCATGGCGAGCCGATAGTAGGGCTCATGCGGTGGGGTAGTGCGGACGCATATGCACGCGTTGACAGGCACGTTTCTGCATGATCAATAAGGCCCTACTCCCTTTGAAACCAAGTCAGTTAAACGATCCAATGGCATTACGTGACGCGTCGGCGCGCATGGGCCTGCCAAGTGGGTCATGTTTCGAAGAGGTCTCAACTCACCTGCACGGGTGATGCGCGCTACGGCGTGAGCCACCAGCGCACAGCCTTGAAGGAAACGCGCCCCCGATTCGTACGCCTTCGTACGAGGATGACCGCGGAGTCCGCACGGAGAGGGTCACCGGGGAGTATGACGATGATCACCAAGGCGTACGCGGCGGGTCGTGGGCCAGGGCCAGGGGTGTCGCATGGTTGTCCCCGGCCCATTCGCAGCGGCGCCGAATCCTCATAAGGTGAGAAGCATTGGTAGCCGCTGGTGGTCATGAGCCAGCGGTGGTCGCGAGGAGGACTGCGGTGAGCGAGACGAGCCCCAAGCTGCGTGCCGAGCTGGAGGGTGTCCCCAGCTACAAGCCGGGCAAGCCCGCCGCGGCCGGCGCGGTGGCGTACAAGCTGTCCTCCAATGAGAACCCCTACCCGCCGCTGCCCGGGGTGATGGAGAGCGTGACCGCCGCGGCCGGTACGTTCAACCGCTACCCGGACATGGCGTGCACGGGGCTGATGAGCGAGCTGTCGGACCGCTTCGGGGTCCCCCTCTCGCACTTGGCGACCGGCACCGGTTCGGTCGGGGTGGCCCAGCAGCTGCTGCAGGCGACCAGCGGACCGGGCGACGAGGTGATCTACGCCTGGCGGTCCTTCGAGGCGTACCCGATCATCACGCAGATCAGCGGGGCGACCTCGGTACGGGTGCCGCTGACCTCGGACGAGGTGCACGACCTGGACGCCATGGCCGACGCGATCACCGACAAAACGCGGCTGATTTTCGTCTGCAACCCGAACAACCCGACCGGCACCGTGGTGCGCCGGGCCGAGCTGGAGCGATTCCTCGACCGGGTGCCTGGCGATGTCCTGGTGGTTCTGGACGAGGCGTACCGCGAGTTCATCCGGGACGTCGAGGTGCCGGACGGCGTTTCGATCTACCGTGACCGTCCCAACGTCGCTGTGCTGCGTACCTTCTCCAAGGCGTACGGGCTCGCGGGCCTGAGGGTCGGTTTCGCGATCGCGCACGAGCCGGTGGCTGCGGCGCTGCGCAAGACCGCGGTGCCCTTCGGGGTCAGCCAGCTCGCGCAGGACGCGGCGGTCGCCTCGCTGCGTGCCGAGGACGAGCTGCTCGGCCGGGTCGGCGCTCTGGTGTGCGAGCGCAACCGCGTGGTCGAGGCGTTGCGTGGTCAGGGCTGGACGGTGCCCGAGACGCAGGCCAACTTCGTATGGCTCAGGCTGGGGGAGCGCACGCTCGAATTCGCCGCCCACTGCGAGCAGGCCGGGGTCGTCGTGCGGCCCTTCGCCGGCGAAGGGGTGCGCGTGACGATCGGCGAGACCGAGGCGAACGACATCTTCCTCAAGGCGACCGACGGGTTCCGCAAGGAGCTCTGACGTCACATCCCGCTGACAACCCCGCTGCTCCAGTGCCTCGCGGCGCCGGAGCGGCGGGGTTGTTGTCGTCGGTCCGGAGGACACCGTGGTGTGCTCCGGAGGACACCTTGGTGTGTTCGAGACCTTCCGAGGGGTTGACGCAAAGGGGGACCCCCCTTCGAGGGTCGAAAGCCGGTGCGTCATAATTGCTTGTGAATGTGAACGCGTTCACAAGCGTGTCCCGATTGTCCCGTGATGTATGTAGCAAAAGGGGCAAACTGCCGCTGTAACCACGGCGGCGTAAGGAGACTGACGACGTGGAACTGGCTTTGGCACCGGAGACTCTGGCTCGGTGGCAGTTCGGCATCACCACCGTCTACCACTTCCTTTTCGTCCCTCTGACGATCTCGCTCGCCGCTCTCACGGCGATTCTGGAGACCGCCTGGGTGCGGACGGGCAAGGAGCACTACCTCAGGGCGACCAAGTTCTGGGGAAAGCTGTTCCTGATCAACATCGCCATGGGTGTCGTGACCGGCATCGTGCAGGAGTTCCAGTTCGGCATGAACTGGTCCGACTACTCGCGCTTCGTCGGTGACGTGTTCGGTGCCCCGCTTGCCTTCGAGGCACTGATCGCCTTCTTCTTCGAGTCCACCTTCATCGGGCTGTGGATCTTCGGCTGGGACAAGCTGCCGAAGAAGGTGCACCTCGCCTGTATCTGGGTGGTCTCCATCGGCACGATTCTGTCGGCCTACTTCATCATGGCGGCCAACTCCTTCATGCAGCATCCGGTCGGCTACCGGCTGGTGAAGAAGGCGGACGGCACGATGCGCGCCGAGCTGACCGACTTTCCCAAGGTGCTCTTCCAGGAGACGGCGCTCGTCAACTTCTGGCATGTGATCAGCGCGTCCATCCTGGTCGGCGGCGCCTTCATGACCGGCATCGCCGTCTTCCACCTGCGCAAGAAGCGCCACGTCCGCACCATGAGGATGTCGCTGCGGCTCGGCCTGATCACCGCGCTGGTGGGCACGCTCCTCACCGTCGTCAGCGCCGACACCCTCGGCAAGGTGATGTACGAGCAGCAGCCGATGAAGATGTCGGCTGCCGAGGCCCTGTGGGACTCGCAGCAGCCCGCGCCCTTCTCGCTCTTCGCATACGGCGATGTCGCCAAGGGCCACAACACCGTCGCCATCGAGATCCCGGGGATACTCTCCTTCCTCGCCAAGAACGACTTCAACGCCAAGATCCCCGGCATCAACGACATCAACAAGTCCGAACAGGAGAAGTTCGGGCCCGGTGACTACCGGCCCAACATCCCCACCGCCTACTGGGCGTACCGCTGGATGATCGGCTTCGGCGGGGTTTCGATGGCCCTGTGCACCGCCGGCCTCTGGCTGACCAGGCGGAAGTTCTGGCTGGGGCCGGAACACCGCACCGGGGACGAGGACGTCCCGAAGCTCATGCTCACCAAGAACATGGAGCTGACACCGAAGCTCGGCATCTGGTGGTGGCGGCTGTCCCAGTGGACGTTGATCTTCCCGCTCATCGGCATCTCCTGGGGCTGGATCTTCACCGAGACAGGGCGTCAGCCCTGGGTGGTGTACGGCCTGCTGAGGACCAGGGACGCGGTCTCGCCCGGGGTCTCCCAGGCGGAGGTGCTGACCTCGCTGATCGCGTTCACCCTCATCTACGCAATCCTCGCCGTCATCGAGGTGAAGCTGATGCTCAAGTACGTGAAGCAGGGTCCGCCGGAGCTCACCGAGGCCGACCTCAACCCGCCCACCAAGATCGGCGGCGACCCCCATGACGCCGACAAGCCGATGGCCTTCTCCTACTAGGCCCAGGGAGCTGCTGAGTCATGGAACTCCACGACGTCTGGTTCGTCATCATCGCGGTCCTGTGGACCGGCTACTTCTTCCTGGAGGGCTTCGACTTCGGGGTCGGCGTCCTCACCAAGCTGCTGGCCCGCGACCGCACCGAGAAGCGGGTCCTCATCAACACCATCGGACCCGTCTGGGACGGCAACGAGGTGTGGCTGCTCTCGGCGGGCGGCGCCACCTTCGCCGCCTTCCCGGAGTGGTACGCCACGCTCTTCTCCGGCTTCTATCTGCCACTGCTGCTCATCCTGGTCTGCCTGATCGTGCGCGGAGTCGCCTTCGAGTACCGGGTGAAGCGGCCCGAAGAGAACTGGCAGCGCAACTGGGAGACGGCGATCTTCTGGACCTCGCTCGTCCCCGCGTTCATGTGGGGCGTGGCCTTCGGCAACATCGTGCACGGAGTGAAGATCGACAAGAACTTCGAGTACGTGGGCAACTTCGGTGACCTGCTCAACCCGTACGCGCTCCTGGGCGGTCTGGTCACGCTGACGCTGTTCACCTTCCACGGGACCGTGTTCGTGGGGCTCAAGACCGTCGGGGACATACGGGAGCGGGCGCGCAAGCTTTCGCTCGGGGTCGGGTTGGTGGCCGCCGCGATGGCGCTCGTCTTCCTGATCTGGACCCAGGCCGACAACGGCGACGCGAAGTCCCTGGTCGCGTTGATCGTGGCCGTGGTCGCCCTCGTCGCCGCGATCGCGGTGGCCCAGACGGGGCGCGAGGGCTGGGCGTTCGCGCTGTCGGGGCTCACCATCGTGGCGGCCGTCGCGATGCTCTTCCTGACGCTCTTCCCGAACGTCATGCCGTCCTCGCTCAACGCGGACTGGAGCCTGACGGTCAGCAACGCCTCGTCGTCTCCCTACACCCTGAGGATCATGACCTGGTGTGCGGGAATCGCCACACCGATGGTCCTGCTGTACCAGTCATGGACGTACTGGGTGTTCCGCAAGAGGATCGGTACGCATCACATCGCCGCGGATGGTGCGCACTGAGCCCGGCCTTATGGGCTGAATCCGACCTCATGGACCAAGTCCGCCCCAAGGGCATGTTTCACGTGAAACATGCCGGATGAGCCAAGGGTGTGTTTCACGTGAAACCAATCGACCCGCGTCTGCTGCGGTACGCCCGCGCCACTCGCTTCTTCCTCATGGCGGTCGTGGGGCTGGGCGCGGCCGGGGCGGCGCTGGTCATTGCCCAAGCGATGCTCATCGCCGACGTGGTCGTCGGAGCTTTTCAGCACGGTCACTCGGCTTCCGAACTCCGGACGCCCCTGATCCTGCTGGTCGCGGTCGCCATCGGGCGGGCGGTTGTCTCCTGGCTCACCGAACTCGCCGCGCACCGGGCGAGCGCGGCG
This sequence comes from Streptomyces sp. NPDC111507, assembly GCF_055638955.1. NCBI lineage: Bacteria > Bacillati > Actinomycetota > Actinomycetes > Kitasatosporales > Streptomycetaceae > Streptomyces > Streptomyces sp. NPDC111507. The sequence goes on from NZ_JBVKBU010000009.1 coordinate 344,230, forward strand.
GTCAAGTCGGAGTTGCGGGGACGGTTGCTGGAGCGGGCCGCCGCGCTCGGCCCCGGGTGGCTGAGCGGGCAGCGAACCGGGTCGCTCGTCGCCCTCGCCACGCGGGGAGTGGACGCGCTCGACGACTACTTCTCGCGCTATCTCCCCCAGTTGGGACTCGCGGTTGTGGTGCCCGTGGCGGTGCTCGCGCGGATCGTCACCGAGGACTGGGTATCGGCGGCGATCATCGTCGTCACCCTGCCGCTCATCCCCGTCTTCATGGCGCTGATCGGCTGGGCGACCCGGTCCCAGATGGATCGTCAGTGGAGACTGCTGTCCCGGCTCTCGGGGCACTTCCTGGATGTGGTCGCCGGTCTGCCCACGCTGAAGGTCTTCGGACGGGCCAAGGCGCAGGCCGAGTCGATTCGGCGGATCACCGGCGAGTACCGCCAGGCGACCATGCGGACACTGCGGATCGCCTTCCTTTCGTCCTTCGCGCTGGAGCTGCTCGCCACGATCTCGGTCGCCCTGGTCGCGGTGACCATCGGGATGCGGCTCGTCCACGGCGACATGGATCTGTACGTCGGGCTCGTCATCCTTGTCCTCGCTCCCGAGGCGTATCTGCCGCTGAGGCAGGTGGGGGCGCAGTACCACGCTGCCGCCGAGGGGCTCGCGGCGGCGGAGGAGATCTTCTCGGTGCTGGAGACCCCGGTGCCGGCCACCGGTTCGCTCGTCGCGCCGACGGCGGAGGAGATCGGCTTCGAGGGAGTGACGGTCCGGTATCCGGGGCGCTCCGGGGACGCGGTCTCCGATGTCTCCTTCGTGGTCGGGCCCGGTGAGACGGTGGCTCTCGTCGGACCGAGCGGTGTGGGGAAGTCCACGCTGCTGAACGTGCTGCTGGGGTTCGTGGAGCCCGTCGCGGGGCGAGTGCGGATCGGAGGAGTCGATCTCGCCGAGGCCGATGTGGAGGAGTGGCGGTCCCGGGTGGCGTGGGTGCCTCAGCGGCCGCACCTCTACGCCGGCTCGATCGCCGAGAACGTACGGCTCGCCCGGTTCGACGCCGACGACGCGGCGGTGCGGCGGGCGCTAGCTGACGCGGGGGCGCTGGAGTTCGTGGACGCCCTGCCCGACGGGGTCGGGACGGTCCTCGGCGAGGACGGCAGCGGACTCTCCGCCGGGCAGCGTCAACGTCTCGCGCTGGCCCGGGCGTTTCTCGCGGACCGGCCCGTCCTGCTGCTCGACGAGCCGACGGCCTCGCTGGACGGGGCGACGGAGGCGGAGGTCGTGGCGGCGGTACGCAGGCTCGCGGTCGGCCGGACGGTGCTGCTGGTGGTGCACCGGCCCGCGCTGCTGGAGGTGGCCGACCGGGTGGTGCGGCTCGAGGCCGCGGCGTCGGTCGTCGCGACCGGTTCCGTCCACGGCGAGGGCGCGAAGGAGCTCCCGACGGTCGAGCCGGAGGGCGTGCCCGCGGCCGCCGCGGAAGAGGCCCACGCGGCCCCTCCGCGGCGCGGAGGCGTGCTCGCCCGGGTCCGCGCGACGGCCGGCCCCCGGAACGGCCGTTTCGCACTCGCCCTCCTCCTCGGGAGCCTCGCACTCGGAAGTGCCGTCGGACTGATGGCCACCTCCGGGTGGCTGATCTCGAGGGCGTCGCAGCAGCCGCCGGTGATGTATCTGATGCTGGCCGTGACCGCCACGCGGGCGTTCGGGATCGGCCGGGCCGTCTTCCGGTACGCCGAGCGGCTCGTGTCGCACGACGCGGTGCTGCGGATGCTGGCCGACACCCGAGTCGCCGTCTACCGACGCCTCGAGCGCCTGGCCCCCGCCGGACTGCGGACGGCCCGGCGGGGCGACCTGCTGTCGCGGCTCGTGGCCGATGTGGACGCCCTGCAGGACTACTGGCTGCGGTGGCTGCTGCCGGCCGGGGCGGCGCTCCTCGTGTCCGCCGCCTCCGTCGGCTTCACCGCCTGGCTCCTCCCCGAGGCCGGGGCCGCCCTCGCCGCCGGGTTGCTGGCGGCCGGGGTCGGCGTCCCGCTCCTGACCGGCGCCGTGGCGCGCCGCGCTGAGCACCGGCTGTCCCCCGCTCGCGGCGCCCTGGCGACCCGGGTGACCGACCTCCTCACCGGGACGGCCGAGCTGACGGTCGCGGGCGCGCTGCCCACCCGTACAGCCGAGGCGCGGTGGGCCGACACCGCGTTGACCCGCATCGCCTCGCGGGCTGCCACCGCGACCGCGCTCGGCGATGGGCTCACCGCCCTGGCCACCGGACTGACCGTCGCGGCGACCGCCCTCGTGGGCGCCCAGGCGGTCGCCGGCGGGCGCCTGAGCGGCGTGGCGATGGCCGTGGTCGTCCTCACTCCGCTGGCGGCGTTCGAGTCCGTCCTGGGTCTGCCGCTCGCCGTCCAGTACCGGCAGCGGGTGCGCAGGAGCATGGAGCGTGTGTACGAGGTGCTGGACGCCCCCGATCCCGTACGCGAACCGGAGTTCCCGCAGCCGGCGCCCGCGGCACCGTTCCCGTTGCGCGTACAGGGGCTCAGGGCGCGTCATGCCGGACAGGACCGGGACGCGCTCGCCGGCCTCGACCTGACCCTCGAACAGGGCCGCAGAGTCGCCGTCGTCGGCCCCTCCGGGTCCGGCAAGACCACGCTCGCACAGGTGCTGCTGCGGTTCCTGGACGCGGAGGCGGGGACGTACACGCTGGGCGACACGGACGCGTACGGGATGGACGGGGACGACGTGCGCCGACTGGTCGGGCTCTGCGCCCAGGACGCGCACCTCTTCGACAGCACGGTGCGCGAGAACCTCCTGCTGGCCAGGAAGAACGCCACGGAGGCCGAGCTGCGCGACGCGCTCGCGCGGGCCCGGCTCCTGGAGTGGGCGGACGGACTGCCCGACGGGCTCGACACGCTCATCGGCGAGCACGGGGCGCGGCTGTCCGGTGGTCAGCGCCAGCGGCTGGCGCTTGCTCGCGCGCTGCTGGCCGACTTCCCCGTGCTCGTCCTCGACGAGCCCGCGGAACACCTCGACCTGCCGACGGCCGACGCGCTCACCGCGGACCTCCTGACCGCGACGGAGGGCCGTACGACGTTGCTGATCACGCATCGGCTGGCCGGTCTCGCGGCGGTGGACGAGGTGATCGTGCTGGCGGCGGGACGGGTGGCGCAGCGGGGTGCGTACGCGGAGCTGTCGGTGGTGGAGGGGCCGTTGCGGGAGATGCTGGAGCGGGAGGCGGCAGGGGATCTGCTGGTCGGGGCGGCGGCGCGCTAGCGACTCTCCGGGCCACGCTTCGACTTTCCGGTCCAAAGGGGACTCACTACTCTCGAGGCATGTCAGTGGTCCCCGCCTCCCCTCGTCCGGACGGCGGCTCGGACGTGCCGCGGCTGTTGGAGGCGGTGCGGTCGATCGGGTCGGGGCTGGAGCTGCACTCGACGCTGGACCGGATCTGCGAGAAGGCGGCCGAGCTGGCCAACGCGCGCTACGCCGCCATCGGGGTCGTGAGGGAAGACGGTGAGGGACTCGCGGACTTCGTCTTCCACGGCGTCGACGACGAGACCGCCCGGCGGATCGGGCGGCTGCCCGACGGACACAAGGGGCTGCTCGGGACGCTCATCCACGACCCGGCGCCGGTCCGGCTCGCGCGGCTGGACGAGGACGCGCGCGCGTGCGGATTTCCCGAGCACCATCCGGCGATGCGCAGCTTCCTGGGGGTGCCGATCCGGGTGCAGGGGGAGATCTTCGGGAATCTGTACCTGGCCGAGAAACGCGGCGGTGGCCCGTTCACCGACGACAACCTCAACATGGTCCGTGTGCTGGCCGCGGAGGCGGGTATCGCGATCGGCAACGCCCGGCTGTACGAGGCCGCCCAGCAGCGCGAACGGTGGATCGACGGCTCGGTGGCCGTGACCCGGGCACTCCTGTCGGCCGACGACGCCGAGGACGCACTCCAGGTCGTGGCGGAGCAGGCCCGCAGGCTCTCCGGATCGGTGGCCGGGATCGTGCTGCTGCCCGCCGCGGAGGGCGGTCTGGAGATCAGCGCGGTCGCCAAGGACCGCCCGTCCAAGGTGCTGGGAGCCGTCGTCCCGCCGGAGAGCGAACTGGTCGCCGAACTCCTCGACGGAGAGGCCGTGTTCCTCGACGACGCGGCCACCGACCCGCGCATGGTCACCGACTTCGCCCGCGAGTACGGGCCGACGATGATGCTTCCCCTGCAGAGCGACGGCCGTCTCCTGGGAGCCCTCGTCACTCCCCGGGAACGGGGCGGGCGTCCTTTCACCGAGACCGAGCGCACCCTCGCCGCGCACTTTGCCTCACAGGCCGCGCTCGCGTTGATGATGGCCGAGGCACAGCGCGACCGGGAGCGGCTCGCGGTCTACGAGGACCGTGACCGGATCGCCCGTGATCTGCACGACCTCGTCATCCAGCGGCTGTTCGCCACCGGGATGATGTTGGAGAGCGCACAGCGGAACTCGGCCGTGCCCGAGGTGCGGCAGGGCGTCGAGAAGGCGGTCGGCGAACTCGACGTCACCATCCAGGAGATCCGCACCGCCGTCTTCGCGCTCCAACAGGGACCCGCCGAAGTGCCGTCCGGCCTGCGCACCCGGGTGCTGCGGGAGATCAACATGGCCGCCGTGCCGCTCGGCTTCAAGCCCACGCACCGCTTTGTCGGGCCCGTCGACACGGCGGTCGGTGAACTCACGGGCAAGAACCTCATCGCGGCCCTGCGGGAGGCGCTCTCCAACGCCTTCCGGCATGCCGGGGCCTCCCGCATCGACGTCGTCGTCGACGCGTCCGTCGTCCTGCCGGACGGTCGGCAGGGTGTCCGGCTGACCGTCGGGGACAACGGCGTCGGCATCCCCGAGGGCGGCCGGCGCAGCGGCCTGCGCAACCTCGGGCGGCGCGCCGAGTCGCTGGGCGGCGACAGTTGGTACGGACCGGGGCCCGGAGCCGACGGCGGCGGTACGACGCTGGTGTGGCAGGCCCCGCACGTTCCGCAGGCGGAACCGCTTTAGAACCCCGGGCCGCTGTGGAACCGCCGGTCCTGCCCGGCCGCTCCTACAGCCGCTCGGCGAGGATCTTCTCGATGACGACCGCCACCCCGTCCTCGTTGTTGGCGACCGTGCGACCGGAGGCCGCGGCGACTACGGCGGGGTGCGCGTTGCCCATCGCGTACGACGTGCCGGCCCAGGTCAGCATCTCGACGTCGTTCGGCATGTCTCCGAAGGCGACGACCTCCTCGGGGGAGATACCGCGCTCGGCGCAGCACAGTTCGAGCGTGCTGGCCTTGGAGACGCCGGGGCCGCTGATCTCCAGCAGGGCGCTGGGGCTGGAGCGGGTGATGGTGGCGCGGTCGCCGACGGCGTGACGGGCCACGGTGAGGAAGGCGTCGGGGTCGAGCTCGTGGTGGAAGGCGAGGATCTTGAGCACCGGTTCGCCGGCGCCGGGGGCGTCCGGGGCCAGGAGCCGCTCGGCGGGCGCGAGGGTGTCGGGGATCTCCATGTGCAGCTTGGGGTACGCGGGCTCCTGGTAGAAGCCGTACGTCTGCTCGACGGCGAACACCGTGCCCGGTGCGGCCTCCCGCAGCAGTCGTACGGCGTCGAGCGCGTTCTCCCGCGCCAGCTCCCGGACCTTGACGAACCGGTGGGCGCCGGGGCCGCCGTGCAGGTCGACCACGGCGGCGCCGTTGCCGCAGATCGCCAGGCCATGGCCGTGGACGTGGTCGCTGACGACGTCCATCCAGCGGGCCGGGCGGCCGGTCACGAAGAAGACCTCGATGCCGGCCTCCTCGGCGGCGGCGAGGGCGGCGACCGTGCGCTCGGATACGGACTTGTCGTCGCGCAGGAGGGTGCCGTCGAGGTCCGTGGCGATCAGGCGCGGCGGAAGGGCGGCTGCCGGGGTCTCTGGCTGTCGGGTCGCTGAGGTCACCGGGCCATTCTCGCGCATATGCCCGCACGGCCGTGCGGAAGCCCGCACATGTGAGTGGATACCGCTCTCACCAGTACCGTTACCCCCCGTTGCCGCCATCCGTGGTGGCTCTGGCCGTCAGGCCAGCTGGGCCGGGGCCTCCATGGCGATGCGCTCGAAGACCTTCTCGTCCGCGGCGAAGTCCGAGTCGGGGATGGGCCAGTGGATCACGATGTCGGTGAAGCCCAGCTCCGCGTGCCGGCCCGCGAAGTCGACGAACGCGTCGAGGGACTCCAGCGGGCGGCCCCGGTCCGGGGTGAAACCGGTGAGCAGGATCTTGTCGAGTCCGGACACGTCACGGCCGACCGCGGCGCAGGCGGCGGCCAGCTTCTCCACCTGTCCGTGAATGGCCTGAACCGACTGTTCAGGGGTGCCCGTTTCGTACAGCTTGGGGTCGCCGGTCGTCACCCAAGCCTGTCCGTGGCGGGCGGCGAGCTTCATGCCGCGCGGGCCGGTGGCGGCCACCGCGAAGGGCAGTCGGGGCCGCTGGACACAGCCCGGGATGTTGCGTGCCTCGTGTGCCGAGTAGAAGTCGCCGTCGTAGGAGACCGAGTCCTCGGTGAGGAGGCGGTCGAGCAGTGGTACGAACTCGCCGAAGCGGTCGGCGCGCTCACGCGGGGTCCAGGGCTCCTGGCCGCTCTTCAGAAGCGTCGTGGCGTCGAATCCGTTGCCGCCCGCGCCGATGCCCAGGGTGATCCGGCCGTTCGAGATGTCGTCGAGGGAGATCAGTTCCTTGGCGAGGGTCACCGGGTGCCGGAAGTTCGGCGAGGTCACGAGCGTGCCCAGGCGGAGCCGGTCGGTGGCGGCGGCCGCGGCGGTGAGCGTGGGCACGGCACCGAACCAGGGGCCGTCCCGGAAGGTCCGCCACGACAGGTGGTCGTACGTGAACGCGGTGTGGAAGCCGAGCTGCTCCGCACGCTGCCAGGCGGCACGCCCGCCCTCGTGCCAGCGGAGGTACGGCAGGATCACAGTGCTCAGACGCAGACTCATGCATCGAGCGTAAGCGGAGCCGCGGGGTGGTCGTGGCCACCGTGTGATCGCTCCACCGGTGCCCCTTGGCCGGCCGGTCGGCGGACGATCAGTGCGGGCCGGGGAAGCGCAGGTACTTCGACGGTACGGCCTCGGTGAGCCACACCCCGTTCGCGCTGACCCGGAAGACATGGCCGTCGCGGTGCATGGCGGCGGCGTCCACGCCGAGCACGACGGGCCGGCCGCGCCGGGCACCGGCGCGGGTTGCGGTCTCGCGGTCGGGCGAGAGATGCACGTCGTGCCGGTTCATGGGCCGCAGGCCCTCGGCCCGGATCGCGTCCAGATTGCGGGCCACGGTCCCGTGGTAGAGGTACGCCGGCGGAGTCGCCGGGGGCAGTCCGAGGTCGACCTCGACGGAGTGGCCCTGGCTGGCGCGGATGCGGGTGCCCTCCACGGCGAAGCGCCGCTTGTCGTTCGTCGCCACCACATGGTCGAGCTCCTCGCGGGTGATCCGGAAGCCGTGCTCCGCCGCTGCCGCGATCAGCGTGTCGATCTCGACCCAGCCTCCCTCGCCGAGCGTGAGCCCGATCCGCTCGGGCTGATGCCGCAGATGCTTCGAGAGGTACTTCGACACCTTCACGGTGCGTCTTTCATCCATCGGTTCGTTCATCCTGCCAGCGTGCCTGGCGAGAGGCGGATCACGCATTTGATTTTGGTGCGGAGGTTTGATCCACAAGCAAGTCCGGTTATCCACAGGTGAATTGACGAATCTGTGGACAACGCGCAGGCGGTTTAGGGTGTTTCGCCAACGGTATGGTGATTGTTGTAATTTGAGGTGAGATGGTCCAATGCCCTGGCCTGGACCTCCCGTTCGGCTGCCGCCGCGATGAAGGCGGCCACCTGCCCGGAACCAACCAAGGTCTCCACGGCGCGCATTGTGGAGACCGGGAGCTGAACGGAACGCGTCTGTTCCATGGTGTCTCGGGGCGGCCCCGCCCCAAGACGTTCACGCAGGTGTCGGGTCGCGAACAGCCGCATGGCGCGGGCCAGTTCCGCGTCCACCGTCTGCTGCGCGAGCGGTCGCAGACGGCGTACCAGGGAGGCCGCCTCGACCGCTTCCGCGTCGCTCGGCGGATGCTCCCCGAGATAACGCGCGAAGACGTGCTCGGTCGTGAACTCCAGGAAACGCGCGGCGATGTGCTCGACCTTGCCCCTCAACTCCCGCAGATGGCCCGAGATCGCGGACAGCGGCACGCCCGCCGCGTACAACTCCACGGCCACAGCGAGCTCTTGGGGGCTCGGGACCAGGTACACCTCGCTCTCGCCGGGGAGGCGCTCCAGCACCCCGAGCTCCACCGCCTCCGCCACCGCCGCGTCGTCCGGGCTGCCGCCGAACCGCTCGTCCAGCTCGGCCCGCGACATGCGCACGGCCTCCTCGTCGGTCCACGGTCCGTCGACCTCCGCGACCAGCCCGAGGATCCCGCCCAGCCCCCGGCCCGCGTCCCAGGCCTCCAGGAGTTCCTTGATGGAGGCCAGGGTGTAGCCGCGGTCCAGGAGGTCGGCGATCTGCCGCAGCCGGGCCAGATGCGCGTCCGCGTACACGTTGGCGCGACCGCGTCGCTCGGGGCGGGGGAGCAGCCCGCGGTCCTGGTAGGCGCGGATCGTCCGGACCGTGGCGCCGCTGTGATGCGACAGATCCTCGATGCGGTACGCGACCCGGACCGGCTCGTCGTTCACGCTGTCTGCCTCCCGACCCCCTGGGTACTACGCGACGGCCCCGCGCGGCGAGCCCTCCTGCGAGGGATGGTACGACCGCCGAGGACAGCGGGACATGGCCGTGCCGTGCTCCTCCGGAGTGGGCAACAGGCCTTTGCCCACGACCCCGTTGCGCGCGGCCACGAACCTCACAGCGGTGGCTCCATCCGCGCGATCGCGCGCAGCGCCCTCGGCGCCAGCCGGGACATCAGGCGTCCGCCGCGCGCCTCGGGGGTGACGGGTACGACCGCCTGGTTGCGGACGACCGCGCGCAGGATCGCGCCGGCCACCTTTTCCGGCGGGTAGTTGCGCAGCCCGTACAGCCGCGCCGACTTCTTCTGGCGGCGCTTCTCCTCGCTCGCGTCCACCCCGGCGAAGTGCGCGGTCGAGGTGATGTTCGTGTTCACGAATCCCGGGCAGATCGCCGAGACGCCGATGCCCTGCCCGGCCAACTCCGCGCGCAGGCACTCGCTGAGCATCAGCACGGCCGCCTTCGAGGTGCTGTAGGCGGGCAGCGCCTTCGAGGGCAGGTACGCCGCCGCCGACGCGGTGTTGACGATGTGGCCGCCCTGCCCGCGCTCGGCCATCTGCCTGCCGAAGAGCCGGCAGCCGTGGATCACGCCCCACAGGTTGACGTCGAGAACCTTCTTCCAGTCCTCCGGAGTGGTGTCGAAGAAGGACCCGGACAGTCCGATCCCGGCGTTGTTCACCAGCACGTCCACCACGCCGTACTCGCCGGCGACCCTTTCGGCGAGCTTCTCCATGGCCTGCTCGTCGGAGACGTCGACGGTCTCGGCCCACGCTTCGGGGGAGCCGATCAGCCGGGACATCTCCGCCGTGCGCGCCGCGCTCTCCGCGTCCCGGTCGACGGCCACCACGCGCGCGCCGGCCTCGGCGAACGCCAGCGCGGTGGCCCGCCCGATGCCGCTGCCCGCGCCGGTGACCAGCACGAGCTGCCCGCCGAACCGGTCGGCGTACCTGCCCGGGGCGATGGTGTCCCGCACCGGCACGCCGTCCTCGTTGGCGTGCACGAAGTCCGTGATCCAGGACGCCAGCTGGTCGGGCCGCGTACGCGGGATCCAGTGTTTGTCCGGGAGGGTGCGGCGCACCAGCTGCGGGGCCCACTCCTCCAGATCGTCGTAGAGCCGCTCGGAGAGGAACCCGTCCCCCAGGGGTGTGATGAGCTGCACGGGCGCGTGCGCGTAGGCGTCCGGGCGTGGCCTGCTCAGCCGGGCCCGTACGTTGTCGCGGTACAGCCAAGCGCCGTGCGCCGCGTCCGTCGGCAGCGAGGGGGTCGGATAGTCACCCGCGGGCACCTTCTCGACCCGCCGCAGGATCTTCGGCCACTGCTTGCCCAGGGGGCCACGCCAGGCGAGCTCCGGCAGCACGGGCGTGTGGAGCAGGTACACGTACCAGGACTTGGCGCCCTGGCCGAGGAGCTGGCCGACCCGGCGTGGGGTGGGCCGCCGCACACGCCGCTTGATCCAGTGGCCGAAGTGGTCGAGGGACGGCCCGGACATGGAGGTGAAGGAGGCGATGCGGCCCTGGGTCCGCGCGACCGTGACGAACTCCCATGACTGCACCGAACCCCAGTCGTGCCCCACCAGGTGCACCGGACGGTCGGGGCTCACCGCGTCGACGACGGCCAGGAAGTCGTCCGTCAGCTTCTCCAGGGTGAACCCGCCCCGCAGTGGCCGCGGGGCCGTCGATCCGCCGTGGCCACGGACGTCGTACAGCACCACGTGGAAATGCTCCGCCAGGCGGGTCGCGACCTCGGACCACACCTCCTTGGAGTCCGGATAGCCGTGCACGAGCATCACCGTGGGCCTTGCCGGATCGCCCAGCTCGGCGACGCACAGATCGATCCCGCCCGTCCGCACCCGGCGCTCGCGCGCGCCTTCGAGAGTCACGAGAGTCACTTCTCCTTCGCCCAGCGCCGCACGGTACGTGTCCGTAACTTGACACTGGCGAATGTGACAGTTGTTAGAGGCTGCGTCAATAGGCCTGCGCGGCACCTGTGGACAACCGGTCCGATGTGGATAAATCCCCGCCGGTTGTTCGACTTCAGGGGGACCCCTACGGGCCCGTACGACTGGAGTCTGACGCGGATACAGCTCCGTGGGTTGACGACCGCTGTGGCGTGCGCCACTACCTTCGACAACGTGACTGTGATCGCGACCGAAAGCCTGAGCAAGCGGTACCCCCGGGTGACCGCTCTTGACCGGCTCTCCGTGGACGTCGGACCCGGTGTGACCGGACTCGTCGGAGCCAACGGAGCCGGCAAGTCCACACTGATCAAGATCCTGCTGGGTCTCTCCCCCGCCACCGAGGGCCGCGCCGAAGTGCTCGGACTCGATGTCGCCACCCAAGGCGGCGCCATCCGCGAGCGGGTCGGGTACATGCCCGAGCACGACTGCCTGCCCCCCGACGTCTCGGCCACCGAGTTCGTCGTCCACATGGCGCGCATGTCCGGGCTCCCGCCCGCCGCGGCCCGCGAGCGCACCGCGGACACCCTGCGCCACGTCGGACTGTACGAGGAGCGCTACCGCCCCATCGGTGGCTACTCGACGGGCATGAAGCAGCGCGTCAAGCTCGCGCAGGCCCTCGTCCACGACCCCCAGCTGGTCTTCCTCGACGAGCCGACCAACGGCCTCGACCCGGTCGGCCGCGACGAGATGCTCGGCCTGATCCGACGTATCCACACCGAGTTCGGGATCTCGGTCCTGGTCACCTCGCACCTGCTGGGCGAGCTGGAGCGCACCTGCGACCACGTCGTGGTCGTCGACGGCGGCAAGCTGCTGCGGTCCAGCTCCACCACGGACTTCACCCAGACCACGACGACCCTCGCCATCGAGGTCACCGACACCGACGAGCACCCGGACGGCACCGGCGCGGTCCGCGAGGCGCTCCACGCGCGCGGGGTCGAGACCCACGACGGCAGCGGGCTGCCGGGCGCCGGCCACATCCTGCTGCTGACCGCCGACGGCGAGGAGACCTACGACCTCGTCCGCGACGTCGTCGCCGACCTCGGCCTCGGCCTGATCCGGATGGAACAGCGCCGCCACCACATCGCGGAGGTCTTCCGCGAGGAACAGACGGACGGGACGGACGTGCAGGGCGTACGGAAGGAGGCAGTGGGCCATGGCAGTTGAGCAGTCCCTCACCCCCCGCGGTGAGCAGACCCGGATCCACGACATCGGCTACCGCCACTACGACGGCCCGCGCCTGGGCCGCGCCTACGCCCGCCGCTCGCTGTACTCGCAGTCCCTGCGCGGCTCCTACGGCCTGGGCCGCTCGGTCAAGTCCAAGGTGCTGCCGATGCTGCTCTTCGTGGTGATGTGCGTCCCCGCACTCATCATGGTGGCCGTCGCGGTCGCCACCAAGGCGAAGGCCCTGCCGGTCGACTACACGCGCTACGCGGTCATCATGCAGGCCGTCATCGGCCTGTACGTCGCCTCCCAGGGACCGCAGTCCGTCTCCCGCGACCTGCGCTTCAAGACCGTGCCGCTGTACTTCTCACGTCCCATCGAGACCGTCGACTACGTACGCGCCAAGTACGCGGCGCTGGCCTCGGCGCTGTTCGTCCTGACGGCCGCGCCGCTGATCGTGCTCTACGTAGGGGCGCTTTTGGCGAAGCTCGACTTCTCCGACCAGACGAAGGGCTTCGGACAGGGGCTGGTCTCCGTGGCGCTGCTGTCGCTTCTCTTCGCCGGGATCGGCCTGGTCATCTCGTCGGTGACCCCGCGCCGCGGCTTCGGCATCGCGGCCGTCATCGCAGCGCTGACCATCTCCTACGGAGCCGTGTCGACCGTCCAGGCCATCGCCTTCGAGCAGTCCAGCTCCTCGGCCGTGCCCTGGCTCGGCCTCTTCTCTCCCATCACGCTCATCGACGGGGTGCAGACGGCCTTCCTCGGCGCCACCTCCGCCTTCCCCGGCGGGGAGGGCCCCTCGTCCGGGCAGGGAGTCGTCTACCTCGTCGTCGTCCTGGGGCTCATCGCGGGCTCCTACGGCCTCCTGCTGCGCCGCTACCGAAAGGTCGGGCTGTGACCACGCTCAACATCGACCATGTCTCGCGCTGGTTCGGCAACGTGGTGGCGGTCAACGACATCACGATGACGATCGGCCCCGGAGTCACCGGCCTGCTCGGCCCGAACGGCGCCGGGAAGTCCACCCTCATCAACATGATGGGCGGCTTCCTCGCCCCCTCCACCGGCACCGTCACCCTCGACGGCCGGCAGGTCTGGCGCAACGAACAGATCTACAAGCACATTGGCATCGTCCCGGAGCGCGAGGCGATGTACGACTTCCTCACGGGCCAGGAATTCGTCGTCGCCAACGCCGAGTTGCACGGCCTCGGAGCGAAGGCCGCCCAGCGGGCGCTCGCCACGGTCGAGATGGAGTACGCGCAGGACCGCAAGATCTCCACGTACTCCAAGGGCATGCGGCAGCGCGTGAAGATGGCCTCCGCCCTCGTCCACGACCCGTCCCTGCTGCTGCTCGACGAGCCCTTCAACGGCATGGACCCGCGCCAGCGCATGCAGCTCATGGACCTGCTGCGCCGCATGGGCGACGAGGGCCGCACGGTGCTGTTCTCGTCCCACATCCTCGAAGAGGTCGAACAGCTCGCCGCCCACATCGAGGTGATCGTCGCCGGACGGCACGCGGCCAGCGGCGACTTCCGCCGCATCCGGCGCCTGATGACCGACCGCCCGCATCGCTACCTGGTGCGCTCCAGCGACGACCGGGTACTGGCCGCCGCGCTGATCGCCGATCCGTCGACGTCCGGCATCGAAGTGGACCTGGCCGAGGGCGCGTTGCGCATCCAGGCGGTCGACTTCGGCCGGTTCACGGCGCTGCTGCCGCGCGTCGCGCGCGAGCACGGCATCAGGCTGCTCACGGTCTCGCCGTCCGACGAGTCCCTCGAGTCCGTCTTCTCGTATCTCGTCGCGGCGTAGGAGGCCAAGATGTACGACCCCACAGTCGCCCGGCTCACCTATCGAGCCCTGCTCGGCCGCCGCCGGGCCCTCATCCTCTGTGCGCTGCCCGTCCTGCTCATCGTGATCTCCGCGGCCGTACGCAGCTTCGCCGGAGCCGACGACCAGGTGGCATCGGACCTGCTCGGCGGCTTCGCGCTCGCCACGATGGTGCCGATCATCGGCGTCATCGCCGGCACCGGCGCGATCGGCCCCGAGATCGACGACGGCTCGGTGGTGTATCTGCTGGCCAAGCCCCTGAAGCGGCCGACGATCATCTTCACCAAGCTGATCGTCGCGATCGCCGTCACCATGGCGTTCTCCGCCCTGCCGACGTTCATCGCGGGCATGATCCTGAACGGCAACGGCCAGCAGGTGGCCGTCGCCTACACCGTGGCGGCGCTGGTCGCCTCGATCGCGTACGCCGCGCTGTTCCTGCTGCTGGGGACGGTCACCCGGCACGCGGTGGTGTTCGGGCTCGTCTACGCGCTGGTCTGGGAGGCCCTGTTCGGGTCACTGGTGTCCGGCGCGCGCACGCTCAGCGTCCAGCAGTGGGCGCTCGCCGTGGGCCACAAGGTCACCGGCGGCGACCTCGTCACTTCGGACGTGGGCCTGCCCACCGCCACGGTGCTCCTGGTCGTGGTCACCGTGCTCGCCACCTGGTACGCCGGGCAGCGGCTGCGGTCGCTGACGCTGGCCGGCGAGGAGTGAGCCGGGGGTTCCACGCGCGCGTGCCGGTTGTCGCCATGCACGCGCGCGTGGCGCCCCCTTTTTTTCTTGACAGTGGCTTCACCTCTGTCCCGGCAGACTGGGCAGAGGGGACGCGCGGCTAGGAGGAACGGGGATGGCGGAAGCGCAAGGTGAGGGACAGAGGGAGAGCGAGGACGTCTGGGACGGCCTCGTACTTGACGAGAGCTTCATACGGTCGGCGGAGACGACCGAGCCGTCCGCCCGCGCCCGTATGCTCGCCGCCCGCTGGCGCGAGGGGGGACCGGACCCGCAGCCCTGGCGCTCCGAGGAGCCGCCCGCGGGGTGGTTCTTCAGCAAGGCGCGTCGGCGCAAGTGGCGCCGCCGGTAACCCTCTTCGAGCCGTCGACAACCCCCTTTGAGGGGCGGCTTTATTCAGTGGCGTCCAAGTCGGCGTACGGGCACAGTAGTTATGTCCACGTCGCCGCATCGAGTCGGCGCCACGTTCTGGGAGAGGAGCGCGACGATGCCCATGAGTAGCAGTCCGTCGAGCTCCCTACAGGGCAGCCCGCGGCAGGCTCAGGAGTAGTTACCCCTCCGTGGAGCCCGCCCGCACGGGGGGCTGCCCGGGGCGGCCGCTTCGAGCGCGCGTACGTCGCGCGGGCCGCCCACCCGGAGGATTGGCCGAGAGGCAAGGCACCGGCTTGCTAAGCCGTGGTCGGGGTCAACCCCGCGCGCGTTCGATCCGCGCATCCTCCGCGAGCGCTCACCCGCTAACCCAGCAACCGCTCCAGCACCACCGCGATGCCGTCCTCCTCGTTCGAGGACGTCACCTCGTCCGCGACAGCCTTGAGCTCGTCGTGGGCGTTCGCCATGGCCACGCTGTGGGCCGCCCAGGCGAACATCGGGATGTCGTTGGGCATGTCACCGAAGGCGATCGTGTCCGCGGCCTTCACACCGAGCCGACGGGCGGCGAGGGACAGCCCCGTGGCCTTGGAGAGGCCGAGGGGGAGGAGTTCCACTATCCCCGCGCCCGCCATGGTGACGCCGACCAGGCCGCCCGCGACCTTGGCAGCCACCGCGGCCAGTTCGTCGTCGGAGAGCGTGGGGTGCTGCACGTACACCTTGTTCAGAGGGGCCGACCAGAGGTCCGTCGCGTCCCTGATCGGGACGACCGGGAGCGAGCCGTCCTGCCTGCGGTAGCCGGGGCCGACCAGTACCTCGCCGTCGAGCCCGTCGCGGCTCGCGGCCAGCAGCAGCGGTCCGACCTCCGCCTCGATCTTGGCGAGCGCGAGCCCGGCCAGCTGCCGGTCCAGCGTCACCGAGGTGAGCAGCCGGTGCTCCCCCGCGTCGTACACCTGCGCGCCCTGTCCGCACACCGCGAGGCCCTCGTAGCCGAGGTCGTCGAGGATGTGCCGGGTCCAGGGCACCGCGCGCCCGGTGACGACGATGTGCGCGGCGCCCGCCGTGGTCACCGCGGCGAGTGCCTCACGCGTGCGCTCCGAGACCGTCTCGTCGGAACGCAGCAGCGTGCCGTCGAGATCGGTCGCGACGAGCCTGTAGGGGAACGATTCGGTCGGACCCGTGGATCCGGTCGGACCGGTCGACCCGGCGGCGGCGCTCACTTGGAGATCGGCTCCAGAACCTCACGGCCGCCCAGGTACGGACGCAGCACCTCGGGCACCCGCACGGAGCCGTCGGCCAGCTGGTGGTTCTCCAGGATCGCCACGATCGTGCGCGGGACGGCGCACAGCGTGCCGTTCAGCGTGGCGAGCGGCTGGACCTTCTTGCCGTCGCGCATGCGCACGGACAGGCGGCGGGCCTGGAAGCCGTCACAGTTCGAGGCCGAGGTCAGCTCGCGGTACTTGCCCTGGGTCGGGATCCACGCCTCGCAGTCGAACTTGCGGGACGCGGAGGAACCGAGGTCGCCCGAGGCCACGTCGATGACCTGGAAGGGCAGCTCGAGCCCGGTCAGCCACTGCTTCTCCCAGTCCAGGAGCCGCTTGTGCTCGTTCTCCGCGTCCGCGGGGTCGACGTACGAGAACATCTCGACCTTGTCGAACTGGTGCACACGGAAGATGCCGCGGGTGTCCTTGCCGTAGGTGCCGGCCTCGCGGCGGAAGCACGGCGAGAAGCCTGCGTAGCGCATCGGCAGCTGGTCGGCGTCGAGGATCTCGTCCATGTGGTACGCCGCGAGGGGGACCTCGGAGGTGCCGACCAGGTAGTAGTCGTCCTTCTCCAGGTGGTACACGTTCTCCGCGGCCTGGCCGAGGAAGCCGGTGCCCTCCATGGCGCGCGGGCGGACCAGGGCCGGGGTCAGCATCGGCGTGAAGCCGGCCTCGGTGGCCTGCGCGATCGCCGCGTTGACGAGGGCGAGCTCCAGGAGTGCGCCGACACCCGTCAGGTAGTAGAAGCGCGAGCCGGAGACCTTGGCGCCCCGCTCGACGTCGATGGCGCCGAGCGCCTCGCCGAGCTCCAGGTGGTCCTTGGGCTCGAAGCCCTCGGCGCCGAAGTCGCGGATCGTGCCGTGCGTCTCCAGGACGACGAAGTCCTCCTCGCCGCCGACCGGGACGTCCGGGTGGACCAGGTTGCCGAGCTGGAGGAGCAGACGCTTGGTCTCCTCGTCCGCCTCGTGCTGTTCGGCGTCGGCGGTCTTGACGGCGGCGGCGAGCTCCCCGGCCTTCTTCAGCAGCTCGGCCTTCTCGTCGCCGGACGCCTTGGGGATCAGCTTTCCGAGCGACTTCTGCTCGGATCGGAGCTCGTCGAAGCGGACGCCGGACGACCTGCGCCGCTCGTCGGCGGAGAGGAGGGAGTCGACGAGGGCGACGTCCTCTCCACGGGCGCGCTGGGAGGCGCGAACACGGTCGGGGTCCTCACGGAGCAGGCGAAGGTCAATCACCCCTCAAGGCTACCGGTGCGCGCTTCCGGCCATCGACTCGATATTCCGCTCCGTCACTTCTGTGACGTTATGAGTGAAATGCCGTATCGATATTCCTTGATCGCCAATGATCACCCATGCGTGCCGGTCCGCGTCAATAAAAGGGACGGTACTCCCTGAAACGGGGCAGACGGTAATCAGGTGGTTGACTGGATTCCCTTGTGGAGAGCGGTACTTGAGAAGGGTTGTCCACAGGGATCCACCCCTCCGCAGAGTTATCCACAGGCTGTGCGGAAGATCTGTGGACTTCGGAGGTGATCGTTCCGAAAGCCGCATGTGGGGCGAAGAATTCCCGGGTCAAACCATCTGTACACCCACGTTCGAGTGGAAATGCTTCGCTCCAAAGGATTGATCAAGGGAAAAGAGTGGACGAGGGGTGACGTGCGGGGCTGTGGACGAACTTGGGCCCTGTGGGCCGATTTGTCGACGATGTAGTGCTTCCTTGTCGACTTGTCCCCAGGTCGAGAAGCACACCTGTGGATAACATCTGTGGATGACGAAAATCGGCAGGTAGGACTGATGGAATGCGGAGAAGGGCAGTGGAAAAGCCCAGGCCGATGAGCCGCCGACGCGGGAACCCGAACGGGCCTGATCCGGCCTGGATTCGGCCTGGATCAGGCTCTGGTTCTGAATCTGGCCTGGAACCGGCCTGGAACTGTCCGTCCCGCCGGCCTAGAACCGTCCGTCCTGGCAGTGCGCCAGCCAGTCCGACGCCGCCGAGAACGCACTGTCCGACGTCCCGGGCCGCAGCGGCCGCACGTCCTCCAGGGCGACCCCGGCCCGCGGATAGGACCCGAGGAAGCGCACCTGGGGGCTGATGCGCTTGAGCCCCATCAGCGCCTCGCCCACACGGCGGTCGGTGATGTGGCCCTCGGCGTCCACGGAGAAGCAGTAGTTGCCGATGCCCCGGCCGGTCGGCCGTGATTCGATCCGCATCAGGTTGACGCCGCGCACGGCGAACTCCTGGAGCAGTTCGAGCAGCGCACCCGGGTGGTCGTCGCCGAGCCAGATGACCACGGATGTCTTGTCGGCGCCGGTCGGGGCCGCGGGCCGGGCCGGGCGGCCGACCAGCACGAAGCGGGTCTCGGCGTTCGCTGCGTCGTGGATCTCGGTGACCAGCGGTTCGAGCCCGTAGGTCGCTGCCGCGAACTCGCCCGCGAAGGCCGCGTCGTACCGGCCCTCCTGGACCAGCCGGGCACCGTCCGCGTTCGAGGCCGCCGACTCCCACACGGTGTTCGGCAGGTGGGTGCCGAGCCAGTTGCGCACCTGCGGCTGGGCAACGGGGTGGCCGGTGACCGTCTTGATGTCCTTCAGGGCCGTGCCGGGCCTGACCAGCAGGGCGAAGGCGATCGGCAGGACGACCTCGCGGTAGATCATCAGCGGCTCGCCCTTGGCGAGTTCGTCGAGGGTGGCGGTGACACCGCCCTCGACCGAGTTCTCGATCGGGACGAGGGCGCCCGCGGCCTCGCTCGCGCGCACCGCGTCGAGCGCGGCCGGCACGGACACCATGGGCACCAGTTCCCGTGTCGCGGCTTCCGGGAGCGTGCGGAGGGCGGCCTCGGTGAACGTTCCCTCGGGGCCGAGATAGGTGTAGCGCGTCGCCGACATACCCGTCACCCTAATGGGCCCCGTCCCGCACGGATCACCCTTCCAGCAGCCGCTGCCCCACGTACTCCCCCTCCGCCGCCCCGCCCGGCACCGCGAACAGCCCGCTCGCCTCGTGGCGGATGAAGGTCGACAGGGCGTCGCCGCGGTCGAGCTTGCGCTGCACCGGGACGAAGCCGCGCAGCGGATCCGCCTGCCAGCAGACGAAGAGCAGGCCCGCGTCGGGCACCCCATCCGTGTCGAAGCCGTCGTGGAAGGAGAACGGGCGGCGCAGCATCGCGGCGCCGCCGTTCTGGTCGGGCCGGGTGATCCGGGCATGCGCGTTGAGAGGGACGACCAGGTTGCCGTCGGCGTCGGTCTTGTCGAGGTTCATCGTGGTCGTCTCGGTGCCACCGGTCAGCGGCGCCCCGGTGGATTTCTTCCGTCCCACGACGTCCTCTTGGGCCTTGGCCGACAGCTTCTCCCAGTCGTCCAGGAGCATTCGGATCCGGCGTACGACGGCGTAGGAGCCGTTCGCCATCCAGGCCGGGTTGCCGGCGGCCGGCACGAAGATGCGCCGGTCGAAGTCGGACTCGGACGGCTTCGGATTGCGGGTGCCGTCTATCTGGCCCATCAGGTTGCGGGCCGTCATCGGCTGGGCCGTGGCGCCGGGCGAGCGGTTGAAGCCGTTCATCTGCCAGCGCAGCCGGGCCGCGCTGCCCGCGTCCTTCTGGAGCGTGCGCAGGGCATGGAAGGCGACCAGGGCGTCGTCGGCGCCGATCTGCACCCACAGGTCACCGTTGCTGCGCGTCTTGTCGAGGTGGTCGGAGGAGAAGTCGGGCAGTGGGTCGAGGGCGACCGGGCGCTGCTTCTCCAGACCCGTCCGGGCGAAGAAGCTGTTTCCGAAGCCGAAGGTGACCGTCAGGGACGACGGTCCGGCGTCACGGGCGACGTCCGTGTCGTCCTGCGCGGCCGCCTCGCCCGCCATCAGCCGTTGGGCCGTCGTCGACCAGCGGCGCAGCAGTGCGGCGGCCTCCTTGCGGCCCGCGCCCGCGGCCAGGTCGAATGCGACGAGGTGGCCACGGGACTGGAGCGCGGTGGTGATGCCGGGCTGATGTTTCCCGTGAAACATCACCGCGTCCGCGCCGAGCGAGGTCAGGGGCGCGGCCTTGTCGGCGGCGGGCGCTGCCGCGTACCCGGCGGCACCTCCGGCCGCGCCCAGGGCGAGACCTGTGGCACCGGCGGTGCCGAGCAGTCGGCGCCGGGAGAAGACCCCGCCAGAAGAGGGCTTCTGGGAAACGGCCTCTCCTGGAGGGGTCTTTTCCGTGGTGGCTTCCGGAGTGGGCTGGTCAGCCATGGTGAGGTTCAGCCGATCTTCGCGTTCTTGGTGACGGTCGTCTGGTCGATGTCGGAGGTGCGCACGGTCACCGCGATCTCCCAGTCGCCCGCCATGGGGATCTGCACCCCGATCGCCGACCAGTGGCCGGTGGCGATGCGGTCGGGGGTCACGGGCAGCGGCCCGATCTTCTTGGCCTTCAGGGTGAAGGCGACCTTCACCTCGGGGACGTCGAAGGCCTTGCCGTTCGGTCGTTCCACGAAGACGTGCATCTCGTTGCCGCCGACGCGGGCCGGGTCGAGGGTGACCTCCGCGGTGCCCTTGCCGTCCTGGCCGCCCGTGTCGAAGGGGAGCTTCAGGGAGAGCGGCCCGGACCGCTGCGAGGAGGACGAGGTGGCCTGCTGGACCGCCTCCTCCGTGCGGCCCGGCTCGGTGGACGTCAGCACGGTCGTCACGGCCAGCAGGACGACGGCGACGCCGGCCTCGGCGAGCACCGAACGGCGCAGGCCGGCCCGGGCCGGGTCGGCGTCGCGGAGGCGCTTTTGACGCGCGGTGTCCACGGCGGCCTGTTGCCGGGCGAGTTGAGCGGCGCGCCGGGAGTCCTCGGAGTTCGAGCCGCCGGAGTTCGCGTCCCTGGAATCCGAGTCCCTGGAATCCGAGCCCCCAGAGCTGGAGTCCCGGGAACGCGCGGGCACCTTCGTCGGCTGCTTCGTCCGCAGTTCGGCGAGAGCCGTCGCTCCGGCCGTCGCCCCGGCTTTGGCCCCGGCCGTCGCCAGGGCCTTCACCTGCGGCGCCTCGGACAGCTGCGCCGTCCAGCGCCGCGAGATCCACGCGATGCCGACGAGGACCGCCACCAGGCCGATCTTGATGAGCAACAACTGCCCGTACCACGTTCCGGTCAGCGCCGACCAGGAGCCGACCTGGCGCCAGGACTGGTAGATCCCGGTCGCGGCCAGCACGGTCACGCTGCCGAACGCGAGGCGCGAGAAGCGCCGTACGGCCACCGCGTCGATCTGTGTCTCGGTGGGCGCCCGGAACAGCGCCACGAGCAGCGCCGACAGGCCGCCCAGCCAGACGGCGACCGCCAGCAGGTGCAGCACGTCGACGGGCATCGCGAGGCCCGCCTGGATACCGGTGGAGGCGTGCTCGGCCATCGCCCAGCTCGCCGCCAGGCCCGCCGCGACGACGGTGCCGCCGATCGCGAGCCCGAAGGTGAGGTCCCTCCTCGCGGCATCGGCATCGACACCGCTCTTGTCGGACCCGTCACCCTCGTCGGACTCGTCACTCCTGCCGGACGCGCCGCCCTCGTCGGTCACGTCGGTCACGCCGGCTTCGTCCCGCCGCGCGTACGCCCCGAAGAGCACCGCGATGAACAGCGCGCCCGCGGCGAGCAGCAGCAGCCGTGAGACCAGTGCCGCGCCCGCCTTGGTCTGCAGCACCTGCCCGAGCAGCGTCAGGTCGAAGATGTCGCCGACCTTGCCGGAGCCGACGTAGGAACCGCGCAGGAGCAGCAGCGCGAGGGTGGCGCCGGTCAGCGCGAGCCACCCGGAGACCACGAGCCGTTGCACCGGACGGACCCCGGCGCCGCGCTGCCAGCAGGCCAGTACGAAGGCCGCGCCACCCACCAAGAGGATGAATCCGGCGTACGAGACATACCGCCCGACCCCATAGAGCGCGCCGACGACTCCGCCGCCCACGGCAGGGTCGGAGAGCGCGACGGAGGTCTGCGAGGGCGCGCCGACGGAGAAGGTGAAGGCGCCCGAGACGGGATGGCTGTCCGCCGACACCACCTGGTAGGTGACGGTGAACGTGCCGTCGGGCAGCCCCGAGTGGAGCTTCACGCCGTAGGTGGTGCCGCCCAGGTCGGTCGCCTTGCCGGTGTCGACGCGCTTGCCCTTGGGGTCGAGCACGCGCACCGAGCCGTCGGACATCGCGACCTTCTCGGAGAACGTCAGCGAGACCTGGGTGGGTGCCCGGCTGACCACCGCTCCCTGCTGGGGGTCGCTGCCGGTCAGCGCGGCGTGCGCGGAGGCGGGCGCCGCGCCGGCCAGGACCGCGCCGATCACGGCGAGGAGCAGCAACAGCAGTGCCCGTACCCGAAAAGCGACCCCTCCAGTGGTGGTGGCAGCCGCACGGGGAGCGATGGCCTGTGTCACGGTGATCCCTCCCTCAGTGCCCGGTCTTGGGGTTGTACGTCGCGGACTTCACCGGCATGGAGACCTTCACCGCGCCCGCCTTGGTGAAGTGCAGCGTCACCGACACCTTCTCGCCCTCCAGAGGCTTGTGGGTGAGCTTTTCGAACATGAGGTGGTTGCCGCCGCTCGCGAAGTCGAGTGACCCGTCGGCGGGCACGGCGAACGACTTCTGCTCCTCCATCGCGCCCCCCTTGGTGGAGTGCAGCGTGACGTCAGGGGCGAGGTCGCTGGTGACGGAGGTCAGGGTGTCGCCGCCGCCGGAGTTGGTGACGGTGAAGAAACCCGCCGCCATGGTGTCCATGACGGGTGCGGGCATGTAGGCGCCGGTGATCTTCAGTTCGGGCTTGCCCGCGTTGTCCGAGGAGGAGTTGTCGGAGCCGCAGCCCGCCAGCGCCAGCGCCGTGGCCGTCAGCGCCACGCATCCCGCGAGACGCCTCGAAGGGGCTCCGGGTCGGCTCACGGATTCTCTCCCTTGATGAGCTTGGGGAGGTCCTTGGTGTAGTCGTCGACCGTGGCGTCCTCGCCGTAGATCACATAGCCCCCGTCGGTCTTCGGCGAGAACGCGATGACCTGGGTGCCGTGCACGGAGACGAGCTTGCCGTTCTTGTCCTTCGCCGTCGGCTCGATGGAGATGCCCAGGGTGCGGGCGCCCGCCTGGATGGTGGGGAAGTCGCCGGTGAGGCCGACGAAGGCGGGGTCGATCCCCTTGAGCCACTTGCCGAGCGCGGCGGGGGTGTCGCGGGCCGGGTCGGTGGTGACGAACACGACCTTGACCTTGTCCTGTTCGGCCTTGGGCAGCTGCTTCTTGGCGACGGCGAGGTTGCTCATCGTCGTCGGGCAGACGTCGGGGCAGTGGGTGTAGCCGAAGTAGATCAGCGTCGGGACGCCCTTGGTCTCGGCCCGGAGGTCGTACTTCTTGCCGTTCGTGTCGGTGAGGACCAGGTCGGGCTTCTCGAACGCCTTGTCGAGGACCGTGGCTGCCTTGCCCGTGCCGGCCTCGGCGGACACGTCGGCGATCGGCTTGTTGCTGTCGTCCCCGCTGCCGCAGGCGGAAAGGGTCAGTGCGGCGGCGGCGAACAGGGCGGCCGCGGCATACGTCTTCTTGCGCATAGAAAAATGTCCCAGATGTGAGGGCTCCGGTGTGCACCGGGGTCGTACGACCTCTGTGACGAGGGCGTACGACCTACCGGTGCACAAGGGAGGGGTGCGGTGGGCCTCAGGCCTCGGTGCGCCGACGGCCGGCCAGAACGCCGTACGCCACGCCCGCCGCGCCGACGACGATGCCGACGACACCGAGGACGCGCGCGGTGGTGTCACTGCTGCCAGAGGAGGAGGCGGAGGTGGACGAGGCGGGGGCCGCCGTGGAGGCGTCCTTGGCGGTGCCGGAGGACCCGTGGTGGCCGTCCGTGGACGCGGCGGAGAGCGTGAGCACCGGAGCCGGGTTCTCGGGCTCCTCCTGGCCCTCCTTCTGCGGCTCGATCCAGCGCACGACCTCCTTGTTGTCGTACGTCTGGATCGCCTTGAAGACGAGCTCGTCGGTGTCCTCGGGGAGCGCGCCGACGGAGAGCGGGAACTTCTGGAAGAAGCCCGGCTCGATGCCCTTGCCGGTGGCGGTCCAGGTGACCTTGGTGACGGCCTCGGAGATCTTCTCGCCGTGCAGCGTGAGCGGCTTGGCCAGTTTGCTCTTGGTGACCTTCACGGACCAGCCGTCGAGGGGCTGCGGCATGACGGAGGCGAGCGGGTGGTCGGTCGGGAAGTTCACCTCGACCTGGTTGGTCGAGGCGTCGTCGCGCTCGTTGGGGACCTTGAAGTCGACGACGGCGTAACCGCCCTTGGCGGCCTCGCCCTCCGGCTGCACGCTGACGTGCGCGAAGGCGGGGGCGGAGACGGCGAGGACGGCCGAGGCGGCGACGGCACCGGCGGCGGCGATACGGGAAGCCTTCATGGAAGAGAGCACTCCACTTTCAGTCCGATGAGAAGAGAAGGGGGTGCGCGTGCGAAGGGTGCGACAGGCCCCAGGGGGTGCCTTCGCGTGCACGCGCGCGTGCCGCACGACGGCATCCCCTTCGGATCCTTCGGATGCTTTGGATCCGTTCCGGACGGATCCTTCGGATCGGTCCGCGGAGTGGCGCGTCGTGTCAGGCGGCGAGGACGAGAGCGGTGGAGCGGGGCGGTCCACGGCGGACGACGCTGTGCTGGAGCTCGGCGGTACGGGGCTTGGACGGCGTCAGCAGCGCGGTGCGCCGGGCGCGCGGTGTCGCGTCGGGCGTACCCGGCAGTCCGGCCCGCAGGGCGCGTACGAGCGCAAGCGCCCCGCGCAGGGACCGTACGAGCGCCCCTTCCGCGACTCCGTGCGCGGACAGCCGCATCAGCCGCAGCAGCGCCAGATCACCGTGGCGCAGCACCCAGCCGGAGGCGACGGCCGCGAGGACGTGGCCGAGCAGCATCGGCAGGGACGGCCACACGGACATCGAGGACCCCGTGGCGGCCGACATCGCGTCCGAGGAGTGGGGCATGGGCATGGACATCGACGGGGTCGTGCCCGTGTCGAGCCGTGCGTCGGCGAGGATCTTCATGGCCTGAGCCGGGCTGATCGCCGCCGCGGTCGTGCCGCACACGATGCGCGCGGCACGTTCCACGAGTGAGGTGTCGGCCATCGACATGGAGCCCGAGCCCGACGTAGCGGTCCCGGCGAGTCCGAAGAGCGCGTGCAGGGCGGTCTGACCGCCCGCGAGCAGCGCGGCGATGCCCGGCAGCGAACGCTCCCGCCCCGCCAGCGCGGCGGCGACGGCGAAGACCGCGAGGAATCCGGCGCCGAGCGTCCACAGCGGGACGGTGGCGCACGAGGCGAGCCCATGACCGGCCGCGGCCAGCACGACACAGACCGCGGCGAACACCGCGGCCCGCAGGATCCGGAGCTCGTGTCCGGAGCGCGCCCTGGGCTGTTGGGGGGCAGTCATGGCGGGCTCATCATCGCACTCGACCCACCCGCTTCCCACGGCAGGTCCGCAAGATGACGGTCCGCGAGCAGTGGTCCGGAAGGTCACGATCTGGGCCGAACCACCCGCACATACACCGATCGTTGTCGCGTGCGCATCCGCCATATGGGCGGCATCACGTCATGCAGGCGATTGCGCACAGGTGCTTGCGGCAATACGTAACGGTATGTCGAGCCGCGGCCGGGAGGCTGGAGCATGAGCATCTGGTGGTCACTCCATTTGCGGCGTGAGGCTGCGAGCGTTCCGCTCGCCAGACGTCTGCTGCTCGGCACGATGGAGACGGCGGGTGTCGATCCGGACGTCTCGTACGACCTCTCCGTGGCCCTCACCGAGGCCTGCGCCAACGCCGTGGAACACGGAGGCGACGCCGCTCCCGGTACCGCGTCCGAGGCCTATCGGGTCACCGCCTACCTCGACGGCGAGAAGTGCCGCATCGAGGTCTCCGACTCCGGCCCGGGCTTCGCGCCGGGCCGTGCGCGTCCCGCGCTCCGCCCGGTCCGCGGCGACGCGGAGCACGGCCGGGGGCTCTGCCTGATCCGGGAACTCGCCGATCACGTCCAGATCGGCAACGAGCCGGGGCGGGGCGGCGCGGTGGTCAGCTTCGACAAGATCCTCAAGTGGAAGAAGGACGCACCGCTGATGGCGGTTTAGCGCCCGGGGATGGCGGTTCGGCGCTCGGGCGGAGGCGGATCGTCAAGGCGGTCTCGTGGATCGTCAAGGCGGTCTCGCGGTTCGTCAAGGCGGTCTCGCTGAGCGGGAGTTCGGCCCTGACCTCGAAGCCGCCTCCGGGCTGGGCCCCGGCCCGGAGGCGGCCGCCCACGGACTGGGCGCGTTCGCGCATGCCGACGAGACCGAAGCCGCCGCCGGGGGCCTGCGGTGTGGGTGGGCCGGATCGGATGGTGCCTCCGTCGTCGGCGACCGTGAGGGTCAACCGGTCGTGGGAGTAGATGAGCCGGACCCGGGCGGTCTTGACGGCCGCATGTTTGGTGACGTTGGTGAGCGCTTCCTGCACGATCCGGAACGCGGTGAGATCCGCCGCCGGGGTGAGCTGCCGGGGCTCCCCCTCGGTGCTGACGGTGACGTCGAGACCGGCGGACCTGAAGGAGGCGGTCAGGCCGGCCAGGCGGGCGAGTCCGGGAGCGGTCGGCGAGGATGCGCCCTCGGTGTCCTCGGCGTCTTCAGTGTCTTCGGTGCCCTCGTGCCGCAGCAGGCCGACGGTGGCCTTGAGTTCGCGCAGCGCCGCGGAGGTGGTGGTGGCGAGGTCGGCGAGGATCTTGTGGACCTGGTCGGGCTGGTCGCGCAGAAGGTGGGCGAGGGTGCCGGCCTGGGCGTTGGCCAGGGCGAGGTGCTGGGCGGTGACGTCGTGCAACTCGCGGGCGATGCGCAGCCGCTCCTCGGCGACCCGGCGCCGGGCCTCCTCCTCGCGGGTGCGCTCGGCGTGCTCGGCGCGGGCCCGGACGGCGTCGAGGTAGGCGCGCCGGAGCCGGACCGCGCTGCCCAGAGCCGTCGGCATCAGCACCCAGGCGGCGGGGCCGACCGTTTTGAGGTCCCACGGGCGGTCGGCGGGCCCGGCGATGACCTCCGTGGTCATCAGGAGCGCGGCGACACCGAAGACGTAGCTCCTGCGCAGGGCGTTGTGCTCGGTGCGGAGGGCGAACGAGTAGAGCGCCACCATGAGCGGGCCCAGCGACAGCATGGTGAGCAGCCGGCCCTGCGCGGCCGAGGTCACGGCGGCGGCGGTGGTCAGGGCCAGTGCGGTGCGCGGGTGGTCGCGGTGGAAGAGCAGGGCGGTGCAGGAGACACAGGACAGGAGCGCGGCCGTCCACCACGGGGCGGCCGGGCCGGGGGAGCCGGTGGCGACGTACAGGCTGCCGGGGAAGGAGACGGCGAACAGCAGCAGGGCCGTTGTCGTGTCCTGGGCGCGGGGGCTGCTTCGTACGTGTCGCTGCCAGTTGGCGATCATCACCGGTTCCTGTCGGGGGTACGGCCTGGAGGGCCGCTCGTGTTCGGCGCGGGCGGCCTTCCGGTGTGTGGGGGTGGTCAGACGTGGGCCGGTTCGTGTGTGGCTGGGTCGTCGTG
>NZ_JBVKBU010000010.1:0-320289 GCF_055638955.1 Streptomyces sp. NPDC111507
CCACCACCCTCCACGCCACCTTCCACCACTACACCGAACACCACACCCCCACCTACATCACCGCACACACCAACAACAACGACACCGACACCGACACCGACCACACCCCAACCCCCACCACCCACATCACCGCACACCAAAACAACACCACCGTCTTCACCGCACAACTCACCACCCACACCCCCACCGACACCACCTGAGAGAGCGCTTCACCCTGGTGAGGTCGTTTCGTACGAGGTTCAGGTGTCGCGCCAGTTCGGGGTGCATGCGCGGGTGAGTCCTCGACTTATGAGGGAATGACTTTTGCTGTGACGCTAGCGGCCCGCGATTTTCTTGCCGGCATCGATGCCTCAGTCGGCCGCGGGCACGTTCGCGGAGGTCTTCACGCTCTGCGCGTCCAGCACGCAGACGCTCTGCTCGCCGTCGCGGCCTTCGGCCTTCCGCTCTCTCACGGTGCAAAGTCATGTGGCAGGTATCGCCGGGGGAGGCCGGTACGGGCGACGTAGAGGATGACGTCCATATCCGGGCCGTTGCCTCTCAACTCGGCCCAACGGCCATGAGTCAACAAGTGGCGTGCGCAGGCAGCTCCCATCCCGTCTGCCATCGAGCCAGGCAGAGCAGACCACACCATCAGCCACCGGTGGATCCGGGCTTACGGCGACGAGGACCGTGCTGTTGTTGTGGCAGCGTTCTCGGCGAGACTGCGGCCGTACGGTGCGCCCTGCCTGGTCCTGACCGCCATGGCCTCCGGACGCGGAGGTGGCCGGCAGGGGACACCCTGGTTTGGGGTGCTCTTCACGCCGGGAGGGCTCTACCACAGCATCGGCGCGAAGCTGGTCCTAGCTGTCGTCCACGCCCGCGCGGGGATGGTTGGGCCGATGAAGGAGAAAACCGTGACCGTTCGGTGCAGGGAACTCAGCTTCGGTATGCCGTGGGAAAGTCTTTACGGGTTCAACCAGGCCGTGCAGGCCGGCGACACGCTCTACGTCTCCGGGCAGTTGTCGCACAACAGCACCGGGGCCTTCGTCGGAGCGGGCGACTTCGAGCTGCAGGTGAGAACGACTCTCGAAAACCTCGACCGGGTGCTGGAGCACTTCAGCACCGACCGCGACCCGATCGTCGAGACCACCGTTCTCGTCAAGGACCTGCGGGACCACTTCGATACCGTCGCCCGACTGCACGCCGCGTACTGCGGCGACCACCGGCCCACCAGCACCGTCCGACATCATCACCGCCGCGATCCAGCGACTGGACGCCCTCCTCAACCCTGGCTGACCAGCAAAAACCCAACCCGACCAGCTGGAAACACCCACCGGAGAAGTGAAATCCGGCGCCCACCCGACGCGACAGCCAGGCCATCAAGCGGCGAGGCCGGGGTCTGTTGAGCTGCCGTCGAAGCTCGCCGGTATGGCCGTCTGAGCGTGCGGACGCCGGTACTGTGCCGCTGCACGCCCGGAGCCCGACGCACCGGGCGCGGCGGGACCGCTCAGTCGACGAAGTACTGGTCGTGCCTGTCGAAGAACTCGGCGCGTTCCTCCTCCGTGGCGTTGCTCAGCTCCGACATCTTCTCGAAGAACTCCTCACGCGGTGCGCCTGGCGTGAAGAGCAGCAGCATCTCGGCCAGGGTGTCGGAGTCGTTGCGGAAGGCATGCAGCCCGCCCCGCGGAACGTACAGGAAGTCGCCCTCCCGCCCGTCGACCCACTGCTCACCGTTGAACAGGCGAACGGTTCCGTTGAGGATGAAGAAGGACTCCGAAATGGTCCGGTGGAAGTGCGTCTTGGGGCCACCCGACTTCTCCTTCATCATGACCCGGTAGAGGCCGAACTCACCGCGCGTCATGTCGTTCGTCGCGAGGTAGCGGATGCGCATGCTGTCTCCGGATTCGCCGACATCCGGCGCGGTGTCGGCCGGCAGGAAGTGCGCGCTGACCTCGCCTCCATCGCCGAAATACACCTGCTTCGGGTACGACATGCAAACCATCCCCTTACCCGGATCGCGTGCGCACCGACGCACCGACGGGACATGTGCCGATCACTCCAGATGCCCGCCGCCCAAGACCACGCCCCTTCAGGGAGACCGAATTCCCCGCACCTGTACGACAGTTGCGGAATCCCCCGCGGCCCCGTCCGTCCGACAAGATCGCGACCGTTTTGCGCGTAATATAGCCCCTTAGCCAGTTTTATGATAACAGCATTCCACGACGTTCCCACTGAGCGGGCACGCCTCACTGACCATGAGTTAAGCCGTGTCGGGTGCCAAGTTGGTGAGGCACGATGGTGCGGGTGACTCGGCGGCTGCCAGGGGCTGTTGAACTGCGGGTCTGGTAGCTCGGGTTCAGGGCCTTCGCGACGAGTCCAGGGGGAAAGGGCCGTCCGCCCGGAGCTTTTGATCGCCTTCCAGGACGGGCGGGAAGCTGATGCGGGCCGGGTCGACGCCCGCGATCACGGAGGCCTTCGTGATCAGGGTGCGTAGGGCCTGGTAGAGGCAGAGCAGGGCCCACAACTCCTGGCGTACGCCCTCGGGTTTGCCTGACCGCAGGACGCCGCCGTCGGTCCGCAGGTCGACCTTGACCAGCTTGAACAGGACTTCCACGGACCAGCGCTCCGCGTAGTTGCGGGTCAGTTCCAGGGCGGGGGCCGCATCGGGGTCCAGCAGCGTGGTGATCAAGCAGAACACCTCACTCATCCCGTCGTCGTCAGCCACGCTGTACTCGATGACCCGCACTGTCACACGCTCCGAGCGCCTGGTGCCGCGCAGCTCGGACAGGTAGGTGCCATCGGGCAGTTGTTTCTTGACGGGCAGGGTGGAGGAGGTCGAAACCCGCCACAGCAGTTCGGCCCCGGTGAGAGCGGCGGCTGTGTACAGGTCGTAGGAAGGAAAGCCCCGGTCCGCCAGCAGCAACATGCCCGGGGTCAGCCGGTCCAGCAGGCGCTCGAACAGGATCCGTTCGCCGACCGCGATGGAGTCGAAGGCCGCCCCGGCCAGGGCCAGGGAGCCGCACTCGGCCAGCATCACCATGCGGGCTTGCGGGCGGCTGCCACCGGCCGGCACATCGAAAGCAACTTCGTTGTGTTGGCCCGAGGGCACATCGAAGACCGTCCCGTCCACCGCCATCAGCCGCAGCCCCCGCCAGAACGCGTTCGGGGTCCGCTCATCGGCCACGGGGGCGGCGACCTCGTAGAACAGATTGCGCAGCGGCGCCTCACCCAGCCGGTAGCGGGCCAAAGAGATCGCCCCGTCGCTGGGCATCCGGTAGCCATCCCAGCCGCCCCGCGACCACCGCAACCCCTCCAGCAGGCCTCGAAGCGTGCGCACATACCCCTTGCCCGGCTCCAGCCACAACGCCATCGCGAGATACATCATCAGTTTCGACGGCAACGAGCGCGTCCGCTCCTCCCGCGCGCCGGCCTCGTCCACCGCGGCCTGCACCGCATCCTCCGGGAACACCGTTGCCAGGAGCCCGATCGACACGTCATCCGTCAGCCGCCCCGCGGCCCCACCCTCAGCTCGCTCCACCCGGAGATCATCACATGGAGATCGTTAACTCATGACTATTGCAGCTCGGCCCGCCAGGTGGTGTGCGTGAGCCCGATGAGTCGTCGGCGTGCATCGGAGTGGCCACTGGGATACGCGCGAACGAGGTCGAGCGGGGGCGCCTTGGGATCAGACACGAGCGAACTGACGGAAAGAGGCCGCAGCCGGGCTGGGACCGGGCTTTGCAGTGACCGGTCCTAATCCGCTTGACCTGACCACGGGTCAACGCTGCACTGTGGCGGGACACCACGAGCAGTGGTGCCGGTACCCCAGGGAGGCAGCGGCAGCGATGGAGATTCGTCCCACGACCGACCAGGACCTCGACGTCTTCGTCGACACACTCCATGCCGCGTTCGGACGCTTCCCTGAAACCCCGACCGAGGGCGGCGGGGTCTGGTGGTCTGCGCTCGAGATGGATCGCAGCCTGCTCGCCCTGACGGCGGACGGGCGGCCCGTCGGCACCGCCGGTGCGTATGCCTTCGAGCTCACCCTGCCCGGTGAGATCCTCGTCCCGGCCGCCGGGGTGACCGCCGTGGGCGTTCTGCCCTCGCACCGACGCCAGGGCGTGCTCAGCGCGATGATGCGGCATCAGCTCACCGAGCTGCGGGCGCGCGGGGAGTTCCTCTCCGTGCTGCTGGCGTCCGAGGCCCTGATCTACCGCAGGTTCGGCTACGGACCGGCGACCTACACGCAGCGGCTGACAGTGCCACGCCACCAGGCCGCCCTCGCCCTCCCCCGGGCGCGAGGAACGGCCGACGCCCCGCCGACCGGCTCGGGCACCGGCACGATCGAGCTGCTGCGGCGTGCCGAATGCGGCGAGATCCTGGAAGAGGTCTACGACCGCTATCGTCGCGCACAGCCCGGCGCGCTGTCCCGGCCGCACCGCTGGTGGGCCTTGGGCGCGGGGCAGCCCCCGGTCGCTTCGGCGCCGCGTTACGTCGCCGTCCACCGGGACGCCGACGGAGTCCCGGACGGGTACGCCAGCTACTCGGTCGGCGAGCCCAGCACCTTGACGGTGGACGAGACCATCGCCGCAGACGACGCCGTCTTCACGGCCCTGGCCCGGTTCGTGCTCGGACACGACCTGGTCACTCAGGTCGTGTTCAAGCATTTCCCGCCCTCGCACCCGCTGCGCTGGCAGTTTGCGGACTTCCGCGCCGGCCAGGTCAGCGGCGACACCGACTGGCTCTGGGTGCGGCTGCTGGATGTCCCGCGTGCGCTGACCGCGCGCGGCTGGTTCATGGACGGCGAGCTCGTCCTCGACGTCGATGACCCGTTCCTGGGCGAGCACGGCCGCTACCTGCTGACCGTCCGGGACAGCAAGGCCGACTGCGTCCCGACGGACCGGGAGCCCGACCTGTCCCTGGACGTGAGCGACCTGGGCTCGATCTACCTCGGCGGCACCGCCCCGAGCACGCTCGTGCGTGCCGGACACATCCGGGCCCACCGCCCGGGCGCGGCCACCCTCGCTGACGCCCTCTTCCGCGCCGACCGCTCCCCGCACTGCCTGCACTGGTTCTGAGCGCACACTCGCCCACCCTGCACGCGTGATGAACTGTGGGAGTTGTTCAGGCAGGTGATTCCGGAGACGGCCATCCTGCGCCCACAAGGAGGCGGCCGGTGTCGTACCGGCGACTCGGAGACGTTCGCGGCGATCGTGTTCGTGGCCACGCCGGGCTGCATCTGACAGCAGTTGCCGCCACTGTTCGGGCCGTGCCGGTGGACCGTGTACTGCCGCCGCTTCGCCCAGTGGAGCCGTGACCGGGTCAGGGCACGGCCTCACCGCGTGATGGTGGACCACGCCGCAGGCGACCGGGCCAACTACACGCCGGCAAGGGCTACGACTGCGACCACCTGCGCTGATGGCTTCGAAGCCGAGGCATCCGCCCCCGGATACCGCCCTCGCCAGCCGGCGGTATCCGAACAGATGAGCGGCGAGTCCGACGAAGCTGAAGGGTTCCGGACTCGGAGCCCGCTCCGCCTCGGAGCCCGCTCCGCCGCTTCGGTCGTGGCAGCGGCCAGCAGTCCGTCACGACTCGCCCTCGGCTGGCAGCTCGAGGTGCAGTTCGTAGCCCCCGTCGGCCGTTGGGCCGGAGGTGACGGTGCCTCCAAGGAGTGCGGCGCGCTGTCCCAGGCCGACCAGACCATGGTGCGCACTGGGCAGAGGGAGAGGAGGCCGGGTCGGTGCCGTGTTGGTGATCGTGGCACGAATGGCGCCGCCCTCGTTGCGGATGCGGACCGTCGCACTGGTCCCGGGGGCGTGCTTGCGTACGTTGGTCAGCGCTTCTTGGACGGTGCGGTAGATGGCGCGCTGAACGGTGGGCGGAAGGTCGTCGGACACGTCGGTGTACAGCTCGACCTGGATGCCGCTGTTGTCGACCAGCCGCTCAAGGTCGGCCAGGGACGGCTGCGGTGTCAGCTCCGTGGGGCGGCCCCCGGAGGCGCGCAGGACGCTGACCATGTGCCGCAGTTCGTCCAGGGTCTGTACGCTCAGCCGCCGGATCGTGGCGGCGGCTTCCTTGACTTCGGCGTCCCGGGCGCCGACCTGAAGGGCTCCGGCCCGCACCGCGATCAGACTGACCTGGTGGGAGACCACGTCATGCATCTCGCGGGCGAGCTGCGCACGTTCCCTGGCCAGTACGGCCTCGGCAGTCAGCAGCCGCTTGTGGTCACGCGCCTCGGAGATCTCGGCGAGCCGCTGCGACAGATCGCGCCGGGTCTGGACGAGTTGGCCGAGGAAGACAGGAGCGGCCGCCGTCGCCGCGGTGTAGCCCAGAGTGACGAGGGTCGAGGTGGCCGCGAGGTTCCAGTGCAGTGACGGCCATGAGGTCATGTCGCAGATCGTGAATGTCGTTACGCAGACGGCCAGCAGAGCGCGGTGTCGGGTGAATGAGGCGAGGGTGTACAGCGCGGCCAGCGCGGCGATGACCGCGTCTGAGACCAGGACGGCGGGGAGCGTGAGCAGGAAGGTGAGCAGCGGCCGGCGACGGCGCAAGAGAAGCGAGAAGGCGGCAACCAGGGCGCAGCCCAGGCGCAGCGGCTCGTCGATGTGGACCTTGACCCAGACATCGAGCAGCGAGGCTCCGACGAGGATGGCGTCCAGCAGCGGGGCGGGCGGGCGGCGAGGGGTCATCCCCCCTCCTGGTCCCGCGACGGTTTGAGCAGGCAGGCCCCTTCGGCGAGCCGGGAGTCCTGGATGCGGCCGTCCACTGTGAGTTCCGTGAGGATGGCGCTCACGTCGTCCTTGACCGTGCTCGTGCTCAGCTGCATCCGTGTGGCGATGTCGCTGTTGGACAGTCCCTCGCCGATGAGAACGAGCACGGCGCGCTCGCGGTCAGTGAGTCGGGCGAGGCTGTGGGCAGCGGGTTCCTGGGGGCCGGTGTCCGGACGGACGTCCACGACCGTCCGGGTGACCTTGGACGACAGTACGGTGCCGCCGTCGGCCAGGGCCCGTACCAGGAATGGAAGCTGCTCGGGGTCGGTGTCCTTGAGCAGGTAGCCCGCGGCGCCCGAGCGGAGTGCCGTTGCCACGTGCTCGTCCATGCCGATCGTCGCGAGCATGGCTACCACCGGAGGGTGGGACAGCCGACGGAGGCCGGCCAGGACGGTGAGGCCGTCGACGTCCGGCATCCGGACGTCCAGAAGCACGACGTCAGGACATATCTCCTGTGCCGCCTGAAGCGCCTGGCTGCCGGGAACCGCCGCCGCGACCTCGATGTCCTGCGCCGCGTCGAGGATGTACTGAAAACCCTTGCGGATCAGGGCCTCGTCGTCGACCACCAATACTCGGATCACGGGTGCTCCACTCACCATGGGACCACTGTCCGATTCGTACCATGTCATGACACTACCGGCTGGTTCACAGCATCGAATCCAGCCAGTCGGCGGGGGCTGCGTCGGCCAGTCGGCGGGGGCGGTTCCGGACACCTGCCGGATGGTTGTGACGCACACCGTCCGGGACCCTGGATCACATGTTGCACGCCGTATCAGAGGTCGCACCGTCCGGGGCGGCATCCGCTGTGGGGGCAGGTCTCGCCCCCCTCCCTTACGGCGTCAAGTGCCCTGTTCGCCCTGCTTGCCGGGTTCACCCTGGTCCTTCTCACTGGTCGGCCACAGCCACGGACGGGGCGAGCCGGGCGGCAGGCCATGGGCAGGGTACTGATCCGCTCCGCCGTCCTGGTTGCCCTGGGATACGCCCTGACCTGCCTGGAAACCTCGGTCGACGTGATCCTCGCCGCCTGTCTCTTCGCCACGGACCGGTCGGCCCGCCTGCGGCGGCTTGCCGCGCCCCCCATCGCGGTCGGTTCGGTCTCCCTGGCCGCTTACGTCGGTCACATCATCGCCATCAAGACCCTGGGCATCGACGACGTGCCGACCTCCGCGGCACTGTATGCCCTGGCCTGCTTGGCCGCGGGCCAGCATGCTGCCGGCCGTCGCCTGGACGCGGGCGTTCCGGCGAGGACCACTGGAGTACATGCTGCACGCCACCACCACACCCGCACGCCTGATCAACTAGCTGACTGTGGTCCAAGCCCCCTCTAGGACACAAACTCCATCGCCGATTCCAAGGCGCCCACGGTTTCCGAAGGTCTCACACCATCCGGCGTCACGCCGGGCCAGGAAAGAGGTAAGCCGATGTCGGTCCGCCTGACGTTCATGTGCGCGACAGCCGGGGACACCAGCAGGAACGCGGTGTTCGGTGACGGTCTTCTCAGCGAGCGCGGCCTGCGCGAGGCACGCCTCGTCGGAGCCACACTCCCCCCGTACTCGCTGGCCATCCGGGCACCGTCGACCCGCTGCGGGCAGGTCGCCGACGCTCTCGGCCTGAACGCCACGCTCGAACCCGCGCTGCGCGATTTCGACTACGGTACGTGGCGTGGGCGCACAGTCGGCGAAGTCACCGCGCACGACCCCTACGGGTACGGTGCCTGGCTTACCGACCCGGATGCCGCGCCACACGGAGGCGAGTCGGTACGCCGGCTCTGTCGCCGAACCGCCGGCTGGCTGAGCAGAGTGCCGCCTGGCACGGGCGACGCGCTGGTCATCACCGAGCCGGCGATCATCCGGGCCGCGCTCGTCCATGCTCTGTCCACACCCACAACGGCCTTCTGGCATTTCGATGTGCCACCCCTGTCCGCGGTCTCCCTCACCTTGCGTGGTGACCACTGGAACGTCCGACCCGGGCCCGTCATCCCTGGAGGAGTCGGCACCCGTCGTACCGTTCCCGTGCCTGCTGTCGCTGTGCGGAATCAGACGACGCTCCTGTGGGACGAGACGGCGAACGACGAGCAGCACGACCTCGTCGCCTGGGTGTGACCCACGAGCACGCTCGCTGACATGTGCCGCTACAGGCTGGGACGCCAAGCCGAGGACGAGTTCGGGGCGCTCGACCCCCAGGTGCAACGGGCCGCGGACGGGGTGCGGTCCGCGGCCCGCCAGTTGGCTCCTCGGTGCGGATCAGGCAGTCTTCTCGGGAACCGCTTCCTCGCCCGCTTGCGCGAGGGAAAATCGGGCGGGTGACCCTCGCTGGGCGACAGCGCCCACGCGAGGGTGCCGTGCCAGGCCCAGGGTGCGGCGCGTGCGATTCGGGACGCGGCCGTGCCCGGCGACGCCCTCGCGGGTGCCACGTCGACCGAGGTTCCCGACGCGCTCGTCCGGTACGCGCTCCGGGCAAGCACGGCCCGAAGTGACGTCGCTGAACTCGACGCCGCCTTGCAAGAGTTGACCCGCCGCTCCTCAAGCCCACGGCTTCCTCACGCATGGAAGACGGCGTGAAGAAACCACGCATGCCCCGCCATAAAGTGGGCACGGCTTGCTGGCATGAGCGTCACGAATATGCCAACTTTCCTTCCCGGCCTGGAACTCTCCCGCCGCTTCTACACCGAAGCAGTACGCCCCCTGCTGGAGGAAGCCTCCCCCGCAATCCCTCACTCCGCAGCACGCCTGGGCAGCGGCTCCGAGGTGCTCGGGTTCGACACCCCCCGCTCCGCCGACCACGAATGGGGCCCCCGTCTCCAGCTCTTCCTCCGCCGCCAGGACGTCGCCCGGCACGCGGGACGCATCAGACACGTACTCGCCGAGCACCTCCCGAAGACCTTCCACGGCTACCCCACCCACTTCGCCCCCACCGGCGACCGCGACATCCGCGTCATGAGGGCCACCGACGGCCCCGTCCACCACCGCGTCGAAGTCACCCACCTCTCAGCATGGTTCATCGACGCACTCGGCTTCGACCCCTCCTCCGGCATCGCCCCTCGGGACTGGCTCGCCACCCCCACCCAGCTCCTCGCCGAAGTCACCGGCGGTGCCGTCTTCCACGACGGCCTCGGTGAACTCGCCCCCTTACGGACGGCCCTCCGCTGGTACCCGCACGACCTCTGGCTTCATGTCCTGTCCTGCCAGTGGCAGCGCATATCCCAGGAGGAGGCCTTCGTCGGCCGCTGCGGCGAGGTCGGCGACGAGCTCGGATCCTCCGTGGTCGCCGCCCGCCTCGTGCGCGACCTGATGCGCCTGTGCCTCCTGATGGACCGCCGCTATCCGCCCTACAACAAGTGGCTCGGCAGCGCCTTCGCTCGCACCCCCATGGGCCCTCGCCTCACCCCCGACCTCACCGCCGCCCTCACCGCCGGCAACTGGCGCGACCGCGAGCAGCATCTGGCGTACGCCTACGAGACGGTCGCGGGCCTGCACAACCAACTGGGCCTGACCGACCGTGTCGACCCCGCCACTCGCCCCTACCACTCCCGCCCTTTCCAGGTCCTGCGCGCCGACCGTTTCTCCAAGGCCCTCACGGCCCGCATCACGGATCCGACGCTTCGCGATCTGCTGCCCGTCGGCTCCGTGGACCAGTTCCTCGACAGCACCGACGTCCTGAGCCGCCCGAAACTGACCCGCGCGGCAGGCCACGCCGTACGAAAATCCAGGTCAGAGTGAACCTGACGTGGGCTTCCGTGCAAGCTGCGTGCCACCGCCACCGGCCCAGGGAGTCGACTCACGTCGTCCTCGCGGACTCCGGGCTCCCGGACTTCGACGTGCTCGTGGGCAACGCATCCATGGGCGGGTCGACGCACCATGTTGGGCCGTGGTGCGGCACATCGCCCCCGCCCGGGGTCAGCCAGGTCGCCGTCTCGTCCGTCGGGGCCACGGCCCTGCTACGTGCTTCGGCGTGCCCGGCAGGAAGTGCCAACTTCCCCTGGTCCCACCGGTGATGGAGGATCTGCTCATGACTCAGCAGCGAACCGATGGGGCGCTGTCGGCCGACGCGGCCAACGCCTACCTGGAGGCACTCCGTGAGCGGCTGGCGGCCGACGGATGCGGGGTGACCGCGACCACCTGGCGCGACTACCGGGTAGTGATCGGCAGTCGATCGGACCGCAGGGTGCGGTGGTTCGGCACCAAGGTGGAGGTGTTCGTCCTCGCAGCCGCTGTCCCCCAGGTCGACGACGCCTCGATGGCCGAGTTCACCGGATGGGCCATGGACTATGTGAAGAGCCTCCGCAGCGGTCTGCCCGGCGCCCGCAACGCGGCGATGGTCCTGCCCGCCCTGGCCAGCGGCAACGTCCAGCCGTCCGCGAGGAATTGGGCCGCCAAAGACGCATGGATCCTCGGGACGTCCCTGATCGGCCGACCCGTCACGGTAGAAACGCCGGTCTCCAGTGCCACCCGAGTCGCCATGTACCGAGGCAAGGCCGTGTAGGGCGGGATGTTCACGCGTCACGTCCTGGAAAAGGCGTCACTGTACGTCCCCTGAGTACCCCGCTGAGGCTTCCCCTGCGTACTCTCCCGAGGCGATCGCGGGGCGGTGGCCCCCTCCGCCGTCCGTCTCCAGATCAACCGTACGAGTGCTCTTCGCCGGTCGCCAGTGAGACACCGCAGAAGGGTCCCCTCGCCGTTCCGCCCCAGGCACCTCGTCGCATCCGCGAGATCTGCTCACCGGATGGGCGACGTGGTCCTGCTGACCCATTGGGGCAGCGTGAGCTGCATGGCCAGGTTCGCTCGGTGTGGCCTGCGGTGACGGGGCGACGGGTGGCCGCGATCGGGCCGGGTACCCGCGTGAGTCCGCGTGTTTCGGCCTTTGCCGCAGGCCAGAGCGTCGCGCAGCAGAGACAGGTGTGCGGGTACGGCTGCGAGGCGGTCGTACCCGTCCCGGCATGTGTGGCAGGTCGCCAGGTGAGCCCGCACCGCGCCTGCCTCATCGGGGGCGAGGGTCTTGCGTTCACCTACGGCCAGAAGCTCACGGATCCTGCGGCATTCCTCGAGGGCCGTCTTCTCGTCGGGCTTCGTCAGGCACTGGGTCGCGGTCATGGTGAAACCTCCGTTCAGGGTTTCACCATGGCTCAGGAGCGGCCCTCAGCGCGTCGTCCCCACGCAGCGACTTCCGGCTACCACGGCTGCAGTAGGCGGTACGTCGGTCTGCGGCCGGGGCAGAAGACGGACGCACCGTGTTGGCGACTACGCGGGTTGCTGGGATTGATCCGGTTCCGTAGCCGGACTGACCAGCCCGCACTGGTAGGCGATGACGACGAGCTGGGCGCGGTCACGAGCTGCCAACTTGGTCATGGCCCGGTTGATGTGGGTCTTCGCGGTCAGCGGGCTGACGAACAGGCGCTCGGCGATCTCGTCGTTGGACAGGCCC
Organism: Streptomyces sp. NPDC111507; assembly: GCF_055638955.1. NCBI lineage: Bacteria > Bacillati > Actinomycetota > Actinomycetes > Kitasatosporales > Streptomycetaceae > Streptomyces > Streptomyces sp. NPDC111507. The sequence continues at coordinate 12,171 of NZ_JBVKBU010000010.1, forward strand.
AGTGCGGCGAGGCTCGTGACGTCGCGTTCCCGCGGTGTCAAGCTCTCCAGCCGCTCGTGTACGGCCGCCGGGCATGGATCCGGTTGGGCCAGAAACCGGGTGATCAATGCCCGCGTCGCTGACGGGGACAGCAGCGCCTCGCCGTCTGCGACCGTTCGGACGGCATCGAGGAGTTCCTCGGGTCGCGCGCCCTTGCCGAGAAAGCCGCTCGCACCCGCACGCAGTGCGTCGGCGACGTGCTCGTCGTCTTCGAAGGTGGTCAGGATGAGCACCTTCACACTTGCGAGGCCCTCGGACTCGGTGATGAGCCGTGTCGCCTCGAGGCCGTCCATCTCCGGCATGCGGATGTCCATCAGGACCACGTCAGGGCGCTGTGAGCCGGCCAGCTCGACCGCCTCGCGGCCGTTGGACGCCTCGGCCACGGTCTCCATGTCGTCCGTGGCGTCGAACAGCATGCGGAAGGTGCCCCGCAACAGGGCCTGGTCATCGGCAAGCAGCACGCGAATCGTCATGCTCATGTCTCCGATTCCCTACCGGGCTGGGGCGCAGCGGAAGCTCCGCGGTCACGGTGAAACCGCCTTCGGGGCGCGGTCCCGCATCCAGCGTGCCCCCTATCGTGGTAGCCCGCTCTCGCATCCCGATCAGCCCGTGACCGGCCCCCGGGTGAGGATGGTGCGGTCCGGCGCACCCGTCGTCCTCGACGGTGATCGTCAGCCGTTCGCAGTGATAGTTCACGAACAGTCGGGCATGGTCGGCCCCGGCGTGCTTGCGCACATTGGTCAAAGACTCCTGCACGATGCGGTACGCGGCCAGGTCGACCGCCGGCTCCAACGATTCGGCCGTGCCCAGCCACGTGTGGCTCACGGCCAGCCCGGCGCGATCGAACGACGCCAGAAGTGCTGGGACTTGTGCGAGGCCCGGCATCGGGTCACGGGGCGCCACCGGCTCGTCGGACTGCCGCAGCAGGCCTACAGTCACCCGTAATTCGTCCAGCGCGGACCGGCTGGTGTCCCGGATGTTTTCCAGAGCCGTCAGGATTTGTTCCGGGCGCTGGTCCACCAGGTGGACGGCGACGCCTGCCTGAGCGTTGATCAAGGCGATGTGGTGCGCGACGATGTCGTGCAGCTCTCGTGCGATCCGGACGCGTTCGGCCGCCACTCGCTGCTGTGCTTCTTGCTCGCGGGTGCGCTCGGCGTGCTCCGCCCTTTCCTCCACGGCCGCCACATAGGCGCGCCGTGAGCGCAGCCCGTCCCCGACGGCGGCCGGCAGGGCCGTCCAGGCCACCATCGCGGCCTTGTCCGGGTCCAGCCACGAATCCGAGGTCCACACCGCGTCGGCGCCCACCAGGACAGCAGCCGAGACAGCTGCCGCGGTCCAGGCGGTACGCCGGTCGGTCCGCAGCGCCACGTTGTAGATGGACGCCAGCACCGGGCTTGTCACCAGCGGGCTCTCCCGAAAACCAAGCATCTGAAAGATCACCCCGCAGCCAATGGTGATCGCCAGTACTCCGAACGGGTGACGACGCCGCCAGAGCAACGCGGAGCAGCCGACGGCAGCCAGCACCACGGCGGACCAGCGCAACACGAACTCGTGCTCGTGCGGGTCGACCGAGGCAGCCACCACCGACAGTACGCACAGCACAGCCACGCCCAAGGCGTCGAGCGCGCGGCTCCGGGCTCGCCCTCGCCGCCTCCAACCGTTGAGCACCGTCATGCCATCACCGTAGGGTCGGTGGCCGGGTCAGGCATCGTTTCACCACAGCAGAGGGGCGTCCCGGAGCGCCATGGCCTGTCCGCGGAATCCTGCTCCGTCCGGGCTGCGCCCGAAACCAGCCCGCTGGTCAGTTGCGTGTTCTCTGGCTGTCCGAGCTGTCTGGGCCTTGCTTTGGCATTCCCTTCAGGGTGCGGACCGGCGTTGCGTGGCGGGATCTGCCCGCACGCCTTTGCGGGCGATGTGGTGCCGGGCTGCCGTAGACATCGGCACCGGTGGTCGCAGTCGTAGCCCTTGTCGATGTGGAGCTTTGTCGGCCTTCGCCGACGAGATCCGCGGCGCGAGCGGATGGGCAGGATGCCGGCGCTGTCAAATCCGCGCTGGCCGACCGCAAAGACCGTGGTCGAGTGCGTCGTGTGCGACGACCCGCGACATGTCAGTGACCCATGCCACGATCGCGGGCATGACGTCGATCGACGAGCGGCTCGTTCACGAGACAGCCGCCGAGTACGGCGTTCCCGGACCCGTCACGCAGGAGTTTATGTCCCGGTTCCGGCCATGACTCTATCTGGTGCCGCACGAGGAAGTGCCTCCGCCCCGGCGGGAAAACGTCCGCTCCGCCGCACGAACGGGCCGGCTTCCCGCTCTGCCGGACGCGGTGGACTGGCCTGAAGGGAGAGCGCCGCTCGTGCTGAGCGTCGACTGCGCGGCCCTGCCCCACGACGTACTGGAGATCGAACTGCCCGCCGATGGGCACCTGTTGTTCTTCACCGAGATCGAGTACCCGCCAGAGTCGTCCGTGGTGCTCCATATCCCTGCCGGAGCACGCGCCACGGAGCGTGCCGCGACGTATGAATTCAACGGTGAGGCCATGGAGGTCAGGGTCTATGAACCACGCACTCTGCATCCCGTGCCCCGACTGACCCTCGACAGCGACTGGCCAGGGGGGCCGCAGACCCGCGCGTACCTGGACGGCGGCGGAGAAGAGGACGCGCTGGACAGTCCTGATCGTGGGCACACGGGAGGACATCGCCGCCCGACAGTATGTCGGCCTCCGGTACGAGCAGCAGTGCTGAGCCGGGCCGCCGGTGAACCGTCGCCCCAGTTGTTCTGAGCACACCGCCGGGAGCCGCCCCCACGTGCACCCCGTGGTCGCCACGGTCCTCACGAAGAAGATCGCCGCCAGCACCTCGCGGTCTCCGTACCGGCGCCGACCACCGCCTTGCGGCCTGGTCGGCGCCTCCGGCACCACCCGCTGAAACAGTCCCCACAGCCTGTCGCGGACCAGGCGATCAACCATCAACACACGTACAGCGCATCGAGATCACCCATTGAGATGATCTCCAAGTAGCGCGGTTCAGCGGCACAGGGCCGTGTCCACGACACCGTCCATGCGCTCCTTCACTGCCTGGCTCGGCTGCACGGTCACGGCGACATTGGCCGCGCGGCCGTCATCGGTGACGCCGCCTCGGGTCTCGTATCCCGTCATGCTGCCGCCGTGGCCCCAGTACACACCGCCGCACGACAGGGGCGTGCTCACGAGTCCCAGCCCGTAACGGGCACCGGCGGGAAAGGGATAACTGGCGGGGACGGTGGTGCGCATCTGGTCGAGCTGAGCCTTCGGGAGGAGGCGGCCGGCCAACAGCGCGGTGAAGAACCGGTTCAGGTCGGAGTTGGTGGAAACCATCTGGCCCGCGGCCCAGGCCCACGAAGGGGCCCATTCCGTGGCATCGACCAGAGGCGCGCCTGCCGAATCCTGGTAGTAGCCCTTGGGATGGCGCTCCCGGATCGTCACCTCTCCTGGGACGGGGAAGTAAGTGTGGCGCAGTCCGATGCGGTTGATGACGCGCTGGTCGATCTCCTCAGCGAGGGGACGGCCGGTGACCTTCTGAACGATCAGGCCGGCCACCAGGTAGTTCGTGTTGCTGTAGGCCCAGTTCGCGCCAGGGGCGAAGTCGGCCTGGTGCCGGAGAGCGAGGTCGAGGAGTTCGCGGGGGTCGTAGTAGCGGATGTCGTCGCTGAGGTACTTGCTGTAGTTGGGAAGTCCGCTGGTGTGCTGGAGCAGTTGGCGAACGGTGATGTGGCGTCCGTCGATCCCGTCCCCGCGGACGAGACCCCGCAGATAGGTGTCGACCGGGGCGTCAAGGCCGATCTTGCCTTCACCGACCAGTTGCAGCATCACCACCGCCGTGAACGACTTGGTGTTGCTGCCCATGCGCACCTGACCGTCCCGGGGCACCGTCCCTCCGGTGGCCAGGTCACCGACCCCTGCGGTGTAGGTGCGGGTGCGGCCGTCACGGTCTCTGACGCTCGCCAGCGCGGCGGGCACGCCGTCGGTGTGCACCAGCGCGTTCAGGCCCATTTGGACGGTGTGCGGCCTGGCGACGGCAGACGCCACGGGCGGGGCCAGGGCGCCCATCGTCATGACGCCGACGGCCAACGTGGCCGCGGCCGGGACGGCTCTGCGCCGACCACTCCGCCGCCCGGACGAACAAAACCTCAGCCATGCCTGCTCACGCACGAGCCAACTCCCATGGAATCATTGGGTAACCACCGGCTTATGGGCCCAGCATCTCGGAAGTCACCACGCGGGACAGTCCTGGTACCCGCCCAGGTCCGGGTAGGGCTAACCCCCGGCCGCTTGGTCGGCGGGGAACAGGGGTGGGGACGCCATGGGCGCGGTGGCCCAGAAGACGCGTCTGGCACTGGCGTAGGGCTCGGTGGTCATGGCCTGGGTGACCAGGTTCATGAATGGCGCGATGCCGGAAGGGGAGATCGACCCGGCGATGAACCAGCCGACGGCCTCCCGGACCAGCTCCAGGCAGGACCAGCGCGACAGCGGGGTGCCGGTCTCGGCGGGTAACTGGAGGGCCAGCGACTTGACTTCGGCGGCCTGCAACGCGGTGAACGAGGCCGGCCGACCGGACCGCTTGCGGTCGGCGAGGGCGAGCAGGCCGCCAGGCCTGATGTGGGGTCTTGTGGCCGTAGGCCAGGTTCTTGAGTCCGTGGTGCTCGGAGGCGGTCAGGGTGGGCGAGACGGCTCGGGCCGCGGGCATGGACGCTCCGCGTTCAAGGGTTGCCAGTACTGCCAACCAGGACTCGGCGCCGGTAGGAGCCGTGATCGGTGGTCGGTGCTTGGCCGAGCGTGGCCGAGCACGGCCGACGTGTCTGGCTGCCGGGTGGGAGCGGATTCGAGGTCAGAGAAGGGTGAGGATGCGGGGGCCGTCCTCGGTGATGGCGATGGTGTGTTCGAAGTGGGCGGCTCGACTGCCGTCGATCGTGCGCAGGGTCCATCCGTCGGGGTCGGTGTGGTAGTCATTGCGCCCTCCGGCCATGAGCATGGGTTCGATGGCGAGAGCGAGGCCATGACGCAGGGGGAAGCCGCGGCCGGGTCGTCCGTGGTTGGGCACGTGGGGGTCTTCGTGCATCTGGCGACCGATGCCGTGGCCGCCGAAGTCGGCGGGCATGCCGCAGTCGGCCTTGCGGGCGACCGTGCTGATGGCATGGGAGATGTCGCCGATCCGATGGCCGACGGTGGCGGCGGCGATGCCGGCGTCCAGGGCCTGCTGGGTGGCGGCGATGAGTTCGAGGTCGGCGGGGCGAGGGGTGCCGACGGTGAAGCTGATCGCGGCGTCGCCGGTCCAGCCGTCTAGTTCGGCTCCACAGTCGATGCTGACCAGGTCGCCGTCGCGCAAGCGGTAGTCGTCGGGGATGCCGTGCGAGACGGCGTCGTTCACGGACGCGCAGATCACTGCAGGGAAGGGGGTCGGGGCGAAGGAGGGCTGGTAGCCCAGGAACGGAGAACGCGCTCCGGCCTTGGTCAGAACGGTGCGGGCGGCTTCGTCGAGCTCACGCAGGCGAACCCCCACAGCTGCCGCCGCGCGGGCGGCTGCGAGTGCATGCGCCACGACGCGTCCGGCTTCTCGCATCGCCTCCAGTGCCGTGTCGGTCTTGATCTCCACCATGTGTCGTGACTCCCTGCGATGCGACGCCATCCAATACTTATACCGGTATTAGTATCACGGGCATGGTGAGAGTTCCTTTGAGTCCGCAAGAGCGGCAACGCGGAGAACGCTTCGGGATCCTGCTCCGCCGGGCGCGCGGTGACCGCAGCATGGTCGACGTGGCAGCAGCCGCCGGGGTGTCCGCTGAAACGCTTCGCAAGATCGAGACCGGCCGGGCCCCGACCCCGGCTTTCTTCACCGTGGCAGCCCTGGCCCACGCGCTGCACCTGTCCCTGGACGACCTGGCCGCCACCTGCGCGGAAGGCGCCGAAAGCGGCGAGCAGGCCATGTCGGCGTGACCGTCAGGCGCGCACCATCCGACTGAGAATCGGATGTTCCTGACGCAGCGCAATCCGGACACTTACGTCAATCTCCGAAGGACTTCGGGCGCCGACCAGAACCTGCTGACGGTTGCCCGTTACCTGGTCGGCCATCCGGGGCTCCGGGGCCTGGACGACATCTTCCAGTCGGACGGCCTAAAGCACCTTCACCAAGCGGCGAGCCTGTACGGCTGAGGCGGGTCGGACGGCTCGGCCGCGCCGCCACCCGCAGAACCGCGACAGCCCAACAGGGCCGCACGCATAGGCCATACGGGTGACGCACGTCGCCGAAGGGGACCCGCGAAACCTGCACAACCGCCCGGGGCGACCTCATCGTAGAAGTCGTGGCGGGAGCACTCGGCGCCGCGTCACCCTTCGGCCGCCACGGCATGCCCGGCAGACGCTGGTGGGGATGGTTGCGATGGCTCGTGCGGCCAGTTGTTGCGCAGGCAGGGGCCATAGGCCGCAGCCAGTTAACCCACCTGGCGGGATGTGGCTGTGCCGATCAGCGTTCCACGAGGTCTCCTGTGCTTCCATCGCGCCAGGAGGCATATGACATGGCTGAAAAGCGACAGCAGGACACCCACTCCCGGCTCCCCCCGTCCCGGCGCCGTGTGCTGGCCGCGGCCGCCGTTGCGTCCGTACTCACCACTGTGCCTGCCAGGGCCCGCGCCCTGTCCGCCGGACCGGAGGACCGCTCCCCGGCCGAGCCGGTAATGACCCAGCCGACGGGCTGGGCGGGCGTGGGTGACGCTCTCGGCCCGACCGGTGACCTGAGGCGGTTCATGCACCACACGGGCTTGCCGTGCCGGGACCGCACGGCCTTCTCTCGCGGCATTCGGATCAACCGCTCGCTCGTTCTGGGCACGCGCGTGTCCTTCATCCGTCACCCGGACGACAGCACGCTTTTGATGGGCGACGCCGTGGTCACCGAGCGCGAACTGCAGATTTTCAGATGTCCACCGCGAGACTGTCGCCGACGGCCGTGCGATCCTGCCTCCGAGACCGGTCGCCACCACTTCCGTCAACTTCCAGCCGCTCGGCGGCGGAAAGGCTGCCCCAAGCGGTGACCTGGTCGTGATCGCCAAGGAAGTCCAACCCGTCCTCGTGGCCCAGCCGCGCGGTGGCGTCAAACTCGTCGAGGCGTACTACCACAACCTCACCGACGATCCACACATGTTCTTCGTCCACAACTGGGCCGTCGGCGATGCCGTCAGCCTCGCCAAGGCCATTCGCCGGGCCGTGGACACCACCAACGTCGTACCCATGCCCGGAGGAGCCGCCTGATGACCGCGGACAACAAGACAAACATCTGCCCGTTCGACTTCAGCGAAGCCCTGGAGTTCGACCCTGTGCTCGCGGACCTGATGGACCGCGAATCCCCCACTCGCATCCGGCTTCCCTACGGCGATTCGGACGCCTGGCTGATCACCGGCTTCGACGCCGTCAAGCAGGTGACCACCGATCACCGGCTCAGCCGGGCCGCGATCATCGGCCACGACTACCCCCGGCTCACCCCGGAGCCCATCGTCTCGCCCGAATCCATCAACGTGATGGACCCGCCGCACAGCAGCCGTGTCCGCCAGCTGGCCTCGCAGGCCTTCACCCAGCAGCAGGTCGACGGAATGCGGAGCCGGATCATCTGGCTCGCGGACGTCCTGCTGGACAGGATGGAGGAGGACGGCTCGCCGGCGGACCTGGTTCAGTACCTCTCCGACCCGCTTCCCCAGCACACCATCCTGGACCTCCTCGGCGTCGAACAGGAGGACTGGCCCCAGATGCAGGAGTCCGTGCGCCAGTTGCTCGTCGTCGGCGAGGGCAACAAGGAGGCCGCGGCCAGCGCCAAGGCCGATCTGACGGCCTACTTCGCCAAACTCGTCGAGCAACGCCGGAGCTCCCCCGGCAAGGACCTCATCAGCGCGATGGCCGCAGCGCGAGACGGCGAGGATCAGCTTGACGACAGGGAACTGGCGGTCATGGCACTGACGCTGACACTCAGCGGCCAGGACACGGCAACATGCCAGATCAGCGACATCGCATACCTGCTCCTGACGCGTCCCGAGCTGATGGAACACCTCAGGCGTCGGCCGGAGTCCCTGACTGACGTCCTGCAGGAGATGCTCCGCCACATCCCGTTCCGCAAGGGGGTCGGTATCCCCCGGGTGGCCCTTGAGGACGTGGAGCTGGACGGCGTACAGATCCGGGCGGGCGAGTTCGTCCACGTGTCGTACCTGACGGCCAACCGTGACCCGAAACGCTTCCCGGACTCACACGTCCTCGACCCCGACCGGCCGTACCAGCCGCACATGACGTTCGGCTGGGGCGGACACCGGTGCATCGCGGTGCCCTTGGCCATGGCGGAGATGGAAGTGGCAATCGGGCGCCTCTTGAAGCGCTTCCCCGGGCTGCGGCTTGCGGTACCGCCTGAGGAAGTACGGTGGGACACGGAGACGATCCGGCGCTTTCCGCTGGAGCTGCCGGTGACCTGGTAGGAACAGGTGTCAGTAGCATCCTCGTCCACCCCTTGTACGAGCCCTGGTCCCGGGCTCAACGATGGGGGGCGAGGATGCTGGTCGTGGAGGGCCGGCGACCGCTGGCGCTCATTCAAAGTGCCCCTGTCCGAGTGGGTCGCCCCGTACGGCAATGCGCGGAGCTTGCGGGGTCCCTACGGTGCGCGATGGCTTCCTGCTTCAGGAACCCGCGCCGCATAGCCATGGCACAAGACTCAGAACAGCGACTGAAGCGACCGAGCGGCCGACAGCGATGAGGTCCGGACAGCGCGCGACTCGCCGCTCGCCATGCCGAAACGACCCGAACCACCTCTGGCGCCGCCCGCCGTGCGGCCAGGACGACGTCGGCGCAGCGATCGCCTTCCTCGACGATGACACCATCCCGCTGGTTCAACGGCGGTGGCCGTCGGCGCCGGGCCGCAATCCACGTGCCGGCGGAGACCACCCGGCACGCGGGACACCTGGACGTCAACGCCCAGGCCAGGACGCATCTCGGACTGCCGAGGGATGGGTTCACCGGTTGCAGTCCTTGGACGGACAGCGGCATGCGATGGCTGGCGACCGGTCGAGCGGACAGTCGGTCGCGGCCAGGGCCATGTGCGACGACCACATCACCCACTGGACCAGACACGGCTACGGCGACTTCGCGGTCAGGGATGCGGCAACGCACGCGCTTCTGGGCCGGGTGGGACTGCGCAATCGGGCCCAGCACGGAATCGACGCCCCTGGCCACCTCGCCGAAGCAGAAGAAGCGGTGGCTGTCGCCGCACTGGTCGCGGCGCAATGCTCCGAAGGTCAACCCGTCGACACGCCCTTCGGCCCAGAAACACCCATGCCGGTGCTTCCCACTGGCCTTCGGGCGCTCGCTGACGAAGCCCGCGCCCGTATCGCCGACGACGAGGCGGGGCCGGCCTCACATTGGGTCGCCCAGGAGGACTGGAAGCGGACACCACCCGCCGCCGGCACCGCTGTCGGGCAGGGGGGCGAGGGCCGCACTGCTCGGCTTGGCACCGGATTACTGCGAAAGCCCGTGCGAACGCGGAGTCGTGGGTGCCCTTGGCTGTGGCCTGAACGAAGTTGCCTGTGTGGATGTCAGGGGGGATGCTGCGCGTTCTGTCCAATCCGTACGGTCCTCGCCGGGCGCTGTATGAGGGCCTGAGTGAGGGTCTCGCCGGCGCCGTAGGTCTCACCGCCGGTGAGCACTGCGACAGGGCCGGTGTACCGGAACCGGTCGGGGTCGGTGCTCGGGCGCCGGCGCCAGGTCCAGGTCCAGGTCCAGGTCCAGGTCCAGGTCCAGGTCCAGGTCCAGGTCCAGGTCCACCAGGGTCCTCACCGGCCCGTCCGTGCACAGCACCACGCTCACCGGCACGGCCTTTGCGTCAAGTCCTGTACCTCTTGGAGGGTCCAGGTTCATGCGGAGGCGGACTCGCTGTCCGGGGAATCCCCGTGTGGGTGGCCTGCGTTCACCGCCGGACCTGCTACTGCGCCAGGCAAGGATCACCGATCGTCGGCTTCCTCCGCTCGCCTTCGGGGGTGAAGGCCAACGATCCGATCCTCGGAACGACCTCCTGCCAAAGCGCACTGCGAGAAGCAGCGGTTGCTCATGCTCGGGCGGCCACGATCCGGCCCCTGGATCGCTGCCGTTCCACAGGTGGAAGACCACCATCGGCTGCCGCGGATCCTCAGTGAGGTAACCAAGCGTCTTCCCGTACAGAGGGTTGTTCCCTCCGAACAGCACAGAGGGAGAGCCGAACTCCGCCGTCACGTCCACCCACGTGCGGTCCACAGCGGCCCACCGCCGGACACGGCCCGTGAGGGTCTCGTACGCCTCCCCGTGAGAACGTGGTCAGGCCGGAGCCAGCCGCGTCGATGCACGAACTCCGCGCACACCGAAGCGAAGGTCACTCGCACAGTCTTCCGCATGAGGAACGCTACGGACCGCGCACGCGGATGGCTGCCGAGGTGGTTGAACGTCAAGCTCAGCTTGTGCTCTAAGGTCTGGCCTCGAACGATGTCCTGGACATGTTCTTGGGGGGTACGCCGCGTGGCACACGGACGGGGTGACAGGTGATCGACTACAACGACGAGGCCCGGGATTATGACACTTCCCGAGGCGGCGAACCGCGAGCGCAGGCGGCGGCGGACGCCTTGGAGCAGTTGCTGCCGCAAGGCCGCTGCACGCTCCTGGATGTCGCGTGCGGCACGGGCATCGTGACCCGGAGACTGCTGCGGGCAGAGCGCACGGTGCTGGGCGTCGACCGTTCACCCGGGATGCTTGGCCTGGCCGCCGAGCGGGTGCCGGGAGGCGTGGTGTACGGCGATGCCACGCGACTTCCTCTTGCGTCGGTCAGTGTGGACGCCGTCGTGAGCGTCTGGCTGCTGCATCTACTGCCGGACCCTGTTGTGGTGCTGAACGAAGCGGCCCGGGTGCTGCGGCCCGGCGGGGTACTGATCACTACCGTCGACAAGGACGACGCGTACTTCGTCGTCGACAGCGACATAGCCCAGGTCACAGCGGAGCTGCGACACCAGTACGTGCCTCGTATGCCTGATCGGGCCTCCCGTGTGCTCGGCTGGGCAGCCGAACACGGTCTGGGGCTCGTCGGCGAGACCGTTTTCCCCGGCACCGGTCAAGGCCGCAGCCCGCGCAGGTGGCGGCAGGTGATCGAGGCAGGCCACATCCCCTGGTGCACGCACGCCGCCCCGCATCAGGTGGCGGAGGTGAGTCGGCGGCTCGCTGCGCTATCGGACCAGGACGCGCCGCGCCCGGACCCGTTGTACCGCCTCATCGCCCTGAAGGCGTGACGCGGCACCGACTCGATCTTTCAAGCGTGGCTCCGAACGACGTCCCGAACGTGGTCGAGGCCGTGGGGGAATGAGTCTGCTGCATCACGATGCCCAGCGAGAGCCGTTCGCTGTGGCGTCAGCCTTCCGGGACGACTTCCATGCGTGTCTGGGCGCTCGGCGTGACGAATTGTTCGGCTGGCGGATGCGCTGCTGTGTGCTGACGAGCCGGTGACGTCCCCGTCGGTCTGACGCTGCTGGCCGAACACCGTCGCGGGCACCGGGCGTTGTACGACGCCCTCAACCGGGGTCGTGTCGATGCCGGGCGGCTGCAGCGGACGCTGGCCGCGCTGCCCCAGCCCGGGCGGCCGATCGGCGGCTGGTGCTGGCCGTGGATGTGAGCAACTGGCTGCGGCCGGACGCGCCGAACAGCGCGGAACGGCTGTTCTGTCACACCTTTGGCCGCGGCCGGGACCATCACCTGATGATCCCGGGCCGGCCGTACTCGTTCGTCGCCGCGCTGGAGTCCGGCCGCACCTCCTGGTGCCACTTGCTCGACGCGGTCCGCCTCGCAACCGAGGACGACGCCGCCGAGGTGACCGCTGTCCAGGTCCGCCAGGTGGTCGAGGGCCTGATCACCGGCAGGCAGTGGCACGACAGTGACCCGGACATCCTGGTCATCTTCGATGCCGGGTACGACGCCCCTCGCATGGCCCACTTGCTGCGTGGCCTGCCCGTCGAGGTGCTCGGCCGCCTGCCGTTCGGACCGGGCCATGCGCAAGCAGGTACCCCGTCCCTGGCTTTCGCCGCCGCAGGGCGGTCGGCCGCCCGAGCACGGCAAGGAGTTCCGCTTCGCCAAGTCCGACACCTGGGGAGATCCGGATGCGGCGATCGTTCAGGTCACCGACCGGTACGGCACTGCGCGGACGATGGCCTGGGACCGTGTCCATCCCCGCCTCACCACCCGATCAGCATGGATCGACCACGACGGCGAACTCCCCCTCATCGAGGGCACCTTGAGCCGCCTGGAGGTCGACCGGCTGCCCAGGCGGTGGCGACCCATGCCAGCGTGGCTGTCGTCTTCGAAGACCGGCATGGCCTCCGCCGACGTCGATGTCCGTTGACAGGCTGTCCTCCACCGATTCGATCTTGAACACACTTTCCGGATGGCCGAGCAAACGCTCGGCTGGACCCGACCGAAGATCCGCACGCCGGAAGCGGCAGACCGCTGGACGTGGCTGATCATCGTTGCCCACACGCAACTCCGGCTCATCAGGCCCCTCGCCGAAGATGTCCGACGCCCATGGGAGCGGCGCGCCCAACCCGGTCGGCTCACCCCGGCCCGCGTCCGCCGCGGGTTCAGGAACCTCCGCGCTCAGCTGCCTTGCCCGGCCCGTGCTCCGAAACCGAGCCGTCCGGGGCCAGGGCGGCCACCCGGCTCGAAGAACCGGGCGACCGGCACCCCGCTATCACGTGGGCAAAACCATCAAACGCCCAGAGACGATCAACGAACGCGAGCGGCTCAGGAACATGAAGCACAAGCTCAGCCGTGCCACGCGGAAAGGGCGTCCGCCGGCGCGGACGCCCTCTGGCCGCGTGGCGGCGCCGAGGCCGACTCAGGAAGAGCCGACCGGCACCTCACCCGTTTTGTCCGCGACGCCCATTCCCAGGAGCGCGCTCTTGGTCGTTCCGAGGTAGACGAGACTCGACGAGTCGAAGACCCAGGCGTAGCCCTTCGGGACGCCGTCGAACGTAAGGCCGATACCCTCCCGCCCTGCGGCATCCTTGACGTGGTCCACAACGCGCACACCCGGGAGCTTGGCGGTGGCACGGTAGAGCGCGGCGCTGAGGTCGGGCAGCAGGGTGGCGTCGTCGAGTATGGCTCCGAGGTTCTCGACGATCACTTCCGTGCTGCGGCTCGCTTCCACATTCTTGGCGTCGCCGGAGAGCTTCTTCAGGAGCGCGTCGGGATCGGTGGGCAGAGCCCGAAGCTGCCGGAAGGCCAGATATCCGGTGCCGATCATGCTCATGACCATCTTCTTGGAAGGGTCGGTGAGCGCAACGCCCTTCCGCAAACCTTCCCGCTTGCCGTCCACCGAATCCCATTGCTCTTGCTGGACGGCCCCCTTGTACCTCTCCACCTTGAAGGTCCCCTTGCGCTTCGCGAGCTGTTCAGGACTGCTGAAATCGACGCCCAACTCACGTGCCGACCCTTGGGACTTGGTGTAGATGTACTGGTCGTCGCGTACCGTGACCGCCGAGTGGTCGGCCGCCGCCAGGGCGATCCGGTCCAGCAGCCGCGTGGCCTTCCGGTGGTCGTCCGCGGTGACACCTGCGGCAGCGGTGTCGCGCTTGCCGTCATGTGCGCTGTCGACCGCCACCACGCCCAGACCCACGACGGTGGCCAATGCCAGTGGCGCCGCGACGAGTACGAGACGCCGGCCGGGGCGCTGACGCGCGGGGGTCACAGGTGAGGTGTTCGGTGAGGTGTTCGTCGCACCCGGCTGATCGCGGGTGGTCTCGTGGGTGATGTGCTCCATCAGGTGTTCCCTCAGTACGCGGTGGCGGTCCCGCGCGAGCACCGGACAGCCCGGCGCGGGCAGCAACTCGGCCATGTCCTGGTAGTCGACCGGGTGATCGCGTCGTCGCGGGTTGGTGTTCATCGCTTCTTCTCCTGCGTGGACCGAGCCGCCTGATGGCGGCTACCCAGTGACTGTCCGACCACGGCCGGGCGTTGCCCTCCGCTCTGCCCGATGCCGCCTTCCGCGCCACGGCTGCCATCCCTGCCGTTCATGGCGCCCGTGCCACCTGTGTTGCCCGTACTGCCTGTGCCACCCGTGCCACCTGTGCTGCCCGTGCCGCCGTCGAGTTCGAGCTCGGTGAGCTTGCGCAGGCGCTTTCTCGCGCGCGAGAGCCGGGCCCGTACGGTGCCGACGGCCACGCCCAGTGCCTCGGCCGCCGTGGCGGCGTCCAGGCCCTCCCACACACAGAGTGTGAACACCTCGCGCTCCCCGCGGCGCATCTTGCTCAACGCCTTCTGCGCGGCGGCCAGTTCCTCTCTGTCGGCCAGGCGCTGTGTCACCTCGTCGGCGAAGTCCAGCACGGGGTCGGGGGGTGGGACTCTGGTGAGCGCGGTCTGGTGTCTTCGCGCCGCCCGCGCGGTATTGCGCGTGACGTTCGTCGCGATCCCCAGCAGCCACGGGCGCAGACTGTCGCCACCCGGCAACACCCGCTCACGCATCCGCCACGCCTCCAGGAACGTCAGCGAGACGATGTCATCGGCCATGACCCAGTTGCCGGTCATCCGGACGGCATGCCGGTGGACCACCGATGCGTGCTCGTCGAAGAGTTGCCTGAACGCATCCGGATCCCCGGCCCGCACGCGGGCCCGCAGTGAAGTCTCCACACTCCTCCCTGTCCTCTGCGCGGACCGCGCTGCGGTGATCCACGTCACACCATGGCTGGATCATCCCTGCACGGCACATCACCGGACCGCTGCAACCATTCCGGCTTCTCGGACCATTCGCCGGTGAACGGCCTGGGGCCTTGGAGGCCACGCCTGGGGGTTTGCGGTCGGAGCATGCCATGCCCTGTGGGATGAGGCCGCGATGGCGCCACATGCGAAGCCGGTGAGGCCGGGCAGTTGGACGGCGTCGATCCAGTCGGGGAACGTTGCATCCCCGGCGGCCGGTGAGCATCTCGCCGAAGTCGCGGACATGCCCGGCTGCGGCGTCCAGCTCGGGGCGGCGGGCCAGGACGTCCCGCAAGGCGACGCGGTCCTCCTCGCCCAGGGCCGTGGCATGGCGGGGGCGAATGGACGTCACCGCCGGTCCAACCGCTCGAACCACTCGGACCACTCGAACCACCAAGGCCTGCGAACCTATGTGGTCACAGCATCAGGCGGCCGTCTCGGCTCACCGGAGATACCCGGCGAGGAAATCGGTGGCGCCTCGTGAGGTGAGCCGTTAGCTTCCGCCTGAGCGCGGTGAGGTACGAGACGCGACGGCGAAGGGAACCAACGCATGGAGACCGAAAGCGTGCGGACCGACCGTTTGGGCTTGCTGCTCAGCCAGTTCGACCAGGCCAGGGAGACGGCGCAGGTGCGGCTGACAGGGCTCGGCGACGAGGAGTACTTGTGGGAGCCGGCGCCTGGTTGCTGGTCGATCCGGCGCCGGGGCGAGGCGGCGACGCCCAGGGCGTTCGGGCCGGGCGAGTGGGTCCTCGACTTGGGCGAGGCGGACATCCCGGCGAGCGAGTACGCCGAGGTCGCCCGGCAGGCCGCCGGCGGCATGACCGTCGCCAAGATCGCCGATGACTGGAGTGTGAGTGCCGAGCGGGTCGAGCAGATCCTCGCCCAGACCGGTACGCCGGAGCCCGACACGACGCCGATCACGACCATCGCGTGGCGGCTGGCGCATCTACACTTCCACTTCGCGGGGGGATGGGAGTGGACCTTCGGTGAACGCCGACAGGAGCCGAAAACGCTGGTCGACTTCACTCCATCCGCCGCCGTGGCACTCGAGCGGTTCTGGGCGCTGATCGACCGCTGGCGCGACGACGTCGCCGCCCTCACCGACGAGCAACTCGACATGGTCGGTTTCTCGCAGTACCCGTACGGCTCCGACCCCGACGACCCATACATTGCCGTGCTGTCGGGGGCCAACCTCGAATTCATCCATCACATGGCCGAGATCGCGTTGCTCCGCGACCTGTGGCGGGCCCGCTTCGCCACTCCCGGGTAGGCCTGGGCGCGCCGCGAGGGTGTTGAATGGCGTTTCAGGCCCTACGCCGACGTGCGGTGCGTAACCCCCAGCGTGAGCTGGCCAGTTGAGCTGACAGGGCAGCGCAGCACCTGGTAGGTGGGTTTCGGCCAAGAAATCCGTCTCCACCGTGGACTTCCTGTACTCATCTACCCGCCCGGCAGCAACGTCCAGCACCACCCTGCGCTTGCCGTCCGCTCGCGGCGGAGGGCATGCCGAGCGGCCCGGTCCGAGACCAGGCCGCCCGTCGCGGCCACGACCTCGGGCAGGATTTCCTGACGGCCGAGCCAGCCTTGCAGCGACCGCCGCTGCCTCGGCTCGGCAATGGCATGTTCCACCATGATCCACCGCTGGGATCGGCGGCGGC
Source organism: Streptomyces sp. NPDC111507 (assembly GCF_055638955.1). Lineage (NCBI taxonomy): Bacteria > Bacillati > Actinomycetota > Actinomycetes > Kitasatosporales > Streptomycetaceae > Streptomyces > Streptomyces sp. NPDC111507. Next base: position 28,626 of record NZ_JBVKBU010000010.1, read on the forward strand.
TGCTGTCATAGGTCTCGGCGTACGCGCACAGTCCTCGCAGGTACGCGGCCGCAGACCGGCTCGTGTCGTACGGTTCCGCCAGCGCCTGATGCGGCAACGGGAAGCGCGCCACGACGCGTGTCCCGACTACCTGGTCGACGCACACCAGATCGTGGTTCGGGGTCCGGCAGTAGGCGCACGTACCCGGTCACACGGGCGGCGCGAGACGAGAGTACTGCGACATGTCGCGCGTACCCCTGACAATGCCACGCCCTCAACGCGCTCAGCGGTCGTCGCCATGACCGCGGGCGGCCCGCAGGACTGATCGCGGGGCATCAGCCCAGTACGACCTCGCCCGCGTGGACCGCACGCATGGCGCGCGTGACAGTCTCCTGGTTTTCGCCGACCGGAGCCACGTACCCGATGACGTTGCGCGCGGCGTCCTCCCCGAGCATCCGGGTGATCACCCACGTGGCGAGATACTGGGACGCCAGACAGCCGCCCGCTGTAGCGATGTTTCCCTCGGCGTGGAACGGCGCGTCCAGCACGGTGACGTTGCAGGCCTCGACAAAGGGCCGGCTCGTCATGTCCGTGCAAGCCGGCATGCCACCCAGCAACCCGAGGCGCGCGAGCACCAGTGCGCCGGAGCACTGTGAACCGATCAGCTGTCGCGAAGGGTCGAGCGGCAGCCTGGAGATCAGCCGGTCGTCGGCGACCACGTCTCGCGCCTTCACTCCGCTGCCGATCAGCACGACGTCGGCTTCGCTCACGAACTCCATCGGGCGCTGCCCGGTCACCTCGACGCCGTTCATCGACGTGACCACCGGTGTCGGAGTCGTGATGAAGGCTTCCAAGCCGTCCTTACGGCACCGGTTGATCAGCGCGGAAGCGATAAAGCTGTCGAGCTCGTTGAACCCGTCGAAGGTGACCACGGCGCTACCTGCATCACAACTCCTTCAAGTACGGCATCAGGTCCCCAGTCTCCCCAGCGCGCCGTTCCGCAGCGAGGGCCAATCAGCGGCCGGTGGCATGCCTACCGGCGCTCTGCGCGCCGGGCTCCGATCTCCGAGCTTCAGTTCAGTTCAGCTCAGCTCAGCTCAGCGAGAGCGAAATCGTGCTCGCCCTCATCAGTGGGCGCGCACGCGACCGTCCGTCGGCAATCTGCGCTGCATCAAATGCAGCCTCCTCGACGCTCTCGCGCAGTTCTGTCTGATCCAGCACTTCGGCCCGTACCAGCACGCCCGAGACCAGGGCCGATGTACCACCGGTGTCGTCCGTGATCTCCTGACAGTCGGCGAGCCAGGCCCGGATGTCGCGCTCGAAGGCCTGGACCGCGCAGTGGACGCCACGGCGGAGCTTTTTCGGGGCGAGTTCGGCGCACCACCGCTCCACCGGGTTGAGCCAGGACGATCCGGTCGGCGTGAAGCGCAGGTGAAAGCGCGGACGCGCTGCCAGCCATTGCTTGACCGCGGGGCACCTTGTGCGTGACGTAGTTGTTCGGGATCAGGCGGACTTCCAGGCCGGCCGACACCTGTGTCGAGCGTGGTGCCCGCGAGCACGTAGTCGTGGCTGCGGCGCTCAGGCACCTCGGCATGATCGGCAGCACTGGCTGGGACCGGTCCAGCGCCTGGATCTGCGACTTCTCGTCCATCGCCCGCTCGGCAGCAGACAGCACCGCCGGCGGGATCTTCGGCCCAGGACGACTCACACCAGACCAACGACAAATCTCCGACTCAGGACACCAGGGCCTGTCCGGCGGCTCCCCCAGGCGCGTCTGCCCCAGGCTCATCTACGAGAGCCAAAAAAGATTCGGACGGCGATGTCGAGAAACCGTGGCTGGCTCCGTCCCCGTAGTGAACGCGACCACAATGGGTCGGACCAGCACCGAGGAGAAACACGATGGCCAAGTACTTGCTGCTCAAGCACTACCGCGGCGCTCCGGCTGCGGTCAACGACGTGCCGATGGACCAGTGGGCGCCGGAGGAGATCTCGGCCCACGTGCAGTACATGAACGACTTCGCGGCCCGGCTCGAGAAGACCGGCGAGTTCATCGACGGTCAGGCGCTCGCGCCCGAGGGGACGTGGGTGCGGTACGACGGCGAGGGGCGCCCGCCGGTCACCGACGGACCGTTCGCCGAGACCAAGGACCTGATCGCCGGCTGGATGGTGATCGACGTCGACAGCTACGAGCGCGCCGTGGAGCTGGCCGGAGAACTGTCGGCCGCCCCTGGGGCGGGCGGGAAGCCGATCCACGAGTGGCTGGAGCTGCGTCCGTTCCTCGGCGTGCAGCACACCATCACGGAATGATCGCCGACGTGAACGAGGTTCTCCTCCGGAGCCTCACACCGAGCGTGCTCGGCATCCTCGTCCGCCGCGGAGCCGACTTCGCGGCGGCCGAGGACGCCGTGCAGGACGCGCTGGTCGAGGCGGTCCGCGTCTGGCCGGACGATCCGCCACGGGACCCGAAGGGCTGGCTGATCACCGTAGCCTGGCGCCGGTTCCTCGACGCGACCCGGGCGGATGCCGCCCGCCGCCGGCGCGAGGACCTCGTCGACGAGGAGCCGGCGCCCGGGCCCGCGCCCGCGGTGGACGACACGCTCCAGCTCTACTTCCTGTGCGCCCACCCGTCGCTGACGCCGTCGTCCGCGGTCGCGCTCACGCTGCGGGCCGTCGGCGGGCTGACCACCCGCCAGATCGCCCAGGCCTACCTGGTACCCGAGGCGACCATGGCGCAGCGCATCAGCCGGGCCAAGCGCACTGTCTCCGGCGTACGGCTCGACCAGCCAGGTGACGTCGCCACCGTGCTGCGCGTCCTCTACCTGGTCTTCAACGAGGGCTACTCCGGCGACGTCGACCTCGCCGCCGAGGCCATCCGGCTCACCCGGCAGCTCGCGGCCGCGATCGACCACCCGGAGGTGGCGGGGCTGCTCGCCCTCATGCTGCTCCACCACGCCCGGCGCGCCGCCCGGACCGCGCCCGACGGCAGCCTGGTGCCGCTCGCCGAGCAGGACCGCGGCCGGTGGGACACCGAATCGATCGCCGAGGGCGTCGAGATCCTGCAGGCGGCCCTCGTCCGCGACCGGCTGGGCGAATTCCAGGCCCAGGCCGCCATCGCGGCACTCCACGCCGACGCGCCCACCGCCCAGGAGACCGACTGGGTGCAGATCGTCGAGTGGTACGACGAGCTCGCGCGCCTGACCGACAGCCCGGTCGTCCGGCTCAACCGCGCGGTGGCCGTCGGCGAGGCTGACGGACCGCGCGCCGGCCTGGCCGCGCTCGCGGCACTGGACGACGCACTGCCCCGATACAGCGCGGTGGCAGCCTACCTCCACGAGCGCGACGGCGACCTGAGCACGGCGGCACGGCTGTACACCAAGGCGGCCCAGAAGGCACCCAACCTCGCCGAACGCAACCACCTGACGCGCCAGGCCGCCCGGCTCAACGCCCGCGGGGGTCGTTGACGGTCGCAGTCGGACACCGCGAGTCTCTTGCCCTTCAGTCGGTGCGTTACCGGCTCCCCCTCGTAGTGAACAGTGGGACCGTCCGCTGTGGGCTCGCCCGCGTCGCAATGCGGCTGCGCGCCCGTTCCGGCATCCGCGTGGAACCAAGGCGGCGGCCGGGTTCGGGCTCGGACGTCGTTGGAACGACTCGGGCGGTCGCTTCACACGGTCACTGACTTTCCCCGCAACGTAGCGAGTACATTTCGACGGTGTTTCCGGCGGTGTACCGAACTTGGGATTTGGTCAAGAATGAGATTCAAGCCTTGTCGCCCGTCGGATCACCGACACACCATGTGCCGAACATAACGACCTTGTCAGCAGGAGGCCCGGGTGTCCGCTGGTCTGTCCAAAATAGAGATGGATACCACCACTCTCGCAGCGGAGTCCGAGCGGAACAAACTCCGCAAACACTTCGGCCGCTTCGACATCCTGTTCTTCCTGGTCTGCACCCTCGTCGGCCTCGACACCATCGGTACGGTAGCCGCCTCCGGAGCGGAGGCGTTCACTTGGCTGATCGTGCTGGCCGTCATCTTTTTCGTCCCGTCAGCACTGCTCACCGCGGAACTGGGCACGGCCTTCGCCGAGGAGGGCGGCCCGTACATCTGGACCAGCCGGGCCTTCGGGCGGCTGGCCGGAGCAGTCAACAACTTCCTCTACTGGGTGACCAATCCGGTCTGGCTCGGCGGCACTCTCTCCGTCTCGGCGGTCGCCGCGTTCACCACCTTCTTCAATGACGGCAAGGATCTGAGCACGCCCGCCTTCTACGTCTTCACCCTGCTATTCATCTGGGTGGGCGTGCTCGCGGCGATCCTCTCCTTCGACGTCGGCAAGTGGATCCCCACCGCCGGGGCGTGGTCCCGTTTCGTGCTGCTCGGCCTGTTCACGCTCACCGTGGTCATCTACGCCTTCAAGCACGGCCTGCATGGTTTCGGCTTCGGCGACTTCTCCCCGACGTATGCCGGATTCGTCGGTCTGGTCCCGGTCCTGATGTTCAACTACGTCGGCTTCGAATTGCCCAACACCGCGGGCGACGAGATGACCGACGCGCAGAAGGACGTCCCGTACGGCATCTTCCGCGCCGCCGGGCTCGGCGTGCTGCTGTACGGTCTGCCGATTCTCGGCATCCTGCTGGTCCTCCCGGTCAAGGCCATCACCGGTCTCGGCGGCTTCCTCGACGCCATCCGCCAGGTTTTCACCGTCTACGGCGGCCACGTCGCCTCCGACGGCACGGTCACCCTCAGTGGGGCCGGGTCCGTGCTGGGCGGTCTGGCCGCGGTGATGTTCATCCTGACTGTGCTCTCCTCGGGCGTCACCTGGATCATGGGATCGGACCGTGCGCTGGCGGTCTCCGGGTACGACGGTGCCGCGCCGCGCGGCCTGGGTGTGATCTCCGAACGGTTCGGCACGCCGGTGCGGGTCAACCTGCTCAGCGGAGTGCTCTCCACCGGCGTGCTGGTCCTCGCCCACCAGCTCACCGGTGGTGACGCGGGCAAGCTCTTCGGCGCCGTGCTCGGGCTCGCCGTCTCCACGACGCTCATCAGCTATCTCGGCATCTTCCCGGCGCTGCCGGTGCTCCGCCGCAAGTACCCACAGGTGGAGCGGGCCTACCGGGCTCCCGCTGCCTGGCCGATCACGATCGTGCTGACGCTGCTGATCCTGTTCGCCTCGGTGCAACTGCTGGTCCCGGGCGCGCCCTTCGACTGGTTCAGCTCGGACTTCCGACCGGACGGCTGGAGTTACAGCGAGCGCTGGACCTATCTGCTGACGGAGGCGGTGCCGCTGGCCGTCTTCATCGTCACGGGCGTGATCTTCTGGGCACTTGGCGCACCGACCCGCGCCGAGACCAAGAAGACAGCCGCCCCAGAAGTGACTCCGGGTTGAGCGCCAGCTCGCCCTCCCCCATCGGTCCCGGTCACGACCGACACCATCTCCCGGCGAGCCGGCCCGGCCACTGGCCGAAGTCGGAGTCGGAGTCCGCGCTCGCTGTGGTGAACCGCGCCCTGAAGGCACCCTGCCAGGTCTGGACCCGCTGATACTGATGCTCAATCCGTCTTGGCAGAGCCGTACGACGCGACGACATCACTGACCGTGAACAATTTCATCCGAGGTGCTCACTTCCTGACGCCTCAGGCTGCCCCGCAATGATCAACTGACTCGACGCGGTCAGCATCAGGGATGTGCTCCTCTTTCCAGACCGGGAGTTCGGCCCACGCATTGATCATTTCACCGTGGCTCGGGCCAGGCCCCTCCTCCAGATTCTCGACCGCCGGCCAGTCGGCGTCGCCACCACAGGTCAGGACGCCACTGCCGATGAGCGGCGAACGGATCCGGCAGCGTGCGCTCGACGTACCTGGTGTCCAGGGCACGCACTCGGTGTTCCAGTTCGACGCGGGCCTGGGCGGGCAACTGCCGCAGGACCTCCCCGAGCACGTCGCGTGCGTGCCGCACGTCGTCGAAGGAGCAGCCGCGGCATGAACACTCCGCATCCTGCGGATACAGAGGTCGTCGGCCGGGTGGTTGCAGAAACGCTCGATACCGTCGCAGCGCACGGTCGGTGGCGCCGGGGTAGACGTAATAGTCGTCCGAGAGCCTCTCTACTCGCCCTATCGCGACGCTGGTTCGGGCAGAGAGGCCGTGGATCCGGTCCGGAGGCAAGCCCCACGCGGCCCGGAGAGACTGTTCAGCGCGCAGCGCGCCGGGCCGCTTACGCGGCATCGGCCTTTCGGTACATGGACATGAGCATCATCATGTCAGCGTATACGGCCCGACGGTTGTCAGGACGCCGCATCCGGTATCGGTCCATCACCCCCAGGGCTCAAACCCGCATGTTGTCCGGGGCGGAGTGGAGGACAGCCCTTGGGCGGCACCCCGGGGCACATCCCGGAGCGACGTGTCCGGCGTTCTCGGTCGGACAAGGTGAGCGCGGTCCTGTCGTCGGCGGCCGTAACGTCGACCGCGTGTCGACTCCGACGATCGGCAGACGCCCTGGGTGCCAGTCCGGCACAAGCGGCGGACAAGTGCGTGAACCTTGACAACGGGAGGCTGTGCGTGGCCATTACGCCCGTCAATGCCCAGGGGGCCATACAGGTGATCTACGAGAAGACAGGAGGGGCGCCGGTCTACGGACATCTGGCCGACTTGGATCGGTCCGGGTTACGTGGAAGGTGCCTTGTGGTCAGACCGGTACGGGCGTCTCAGCACCGGGTATGTGAAGGTGAACTGACGGCTGTTGACCCGATCGGCGGGATGCCGGAGGCCCCGGTGTTCCAGAGGCCTCCGGTGGTCGCAGTCGGTCAGGGGCTGTCGAGGGGCCGGGGTGCACCGGCCCGCAGTCACCTTGACACACCGTTGATCACTTGCCGGTGATCCCGCCAGTGGCTCCGCTCAGACGGTCGACCGGCCCTGAACCGCAACACCCTGTGTCACGACGCAGCGCCGCGATGTCCGTGTCAGGACCTACCCTGGACGCATGATCACTGGTGGGCACATCATCGTATACAGCCGTGATGCGGAAGCGGACCGGGTCTTCTTCAGGGATGTTCTGGAGTATCCGCATGTCGACGTGGGAGGTGGCTGGCTGATCTTCAAGCTTCCGCCGACCGAGATCGCCGTGCATCCCACGGACGGCCCGGAGACACAGGAGCTCTACCTGATGTGCGATGACGTCGACGCAACCGTGCAGAGCCTGACCGCGAAGGGAGTGGAGTTCACGCAGCCCGTTACCGACGCGCGCTGGGGGCGGCTGACCAAGTTCCGTCTACCGGGTGGCGGCGAGGTGGGCCTGTACGAGCCCCGCCATGAGCTGGCTATCGACTTGTGAGCCATCCCGGCACTCGGGATTCGTTCCCGACCTCACCAAACGCCGGCGAGCGGAAAAGTCACCAGCAGGAACGCGTCCCTGGAACGCCTGCGTCAGATGCCCTGCCGGTCGTCACTGCGGCTGGCGCAGTCCGGCGATGAGGAGGCCGACGAGTCGGCGTGCGTCGTAGCGCGGATCGCTGTCCGCACCGACGCAGAGGTTGCCCACGCCTCGCATCAGCTCAAGGCCTTCCAGGCCGGGGAGGATCTCGCCGCGACCGGCCGCGGCGTCGAGCAGTTGGTTGCACACGGGCACGAGCCGGTCGAGGAAGTAGGCGTGCAGCGTGTCGAAACCGGCGTTGTCGGGCTGCAGCACGGCAGCCAGTCCGTGCTTCGTGACGAGGAAGTCGACGAAGAGGTCGATCCACTGCCCCAGCGCGGCATACGGAGTGGCGCAGCTCGCCAGGAGAACCGGACCGGCGTCGGCGCAGGCGTCGACCTGGTGACGGTAGACCGCGACGATGAGGTCCGCGCGTGTCGGGAAGTGCCGGTAGATCGTGCCCATACCCACGCCGGCCTTGGCCGCGATGTCGCGTACCGGCGCCTCTACGCCCGAGGTGACGAAGACTGCGGCGGCAGCATCCAGCAAGGTCTGTCGATTACGCCGGGCATCCTTGCGCTGGGATCCCGGTGCACTTCCCGCGCCCTGACCGCTGTCGTTCACCGCGGCGATCCTTCCATGAGACGTGCGAAACGGAACGGTGCCTCGTATCGCCTTCGGAGCGAGGTTCCATTTTCCTGCATTGTGGCAGACCACGGGATGGGCTCCCAAGCCGTCTGCCGCCGACAGGCTTCGCCCGGACGAACACCCCGAGCGCAGAGAAGATCGATCGGCCTTCCTGTTGAGGCCCCCCATACAGTGGCCAGCCACTCCTGCGGAGCCGAGACGGCGGGCACGTTGCTGGGCGCCCATCCTCGACTTCGACGGTGTTCCCGGTGAGGACATGTCCGACTCCCCGCGTCACGGCCGGTGTCCTGCTCGCCCTGGCCGGCCTGTGCGCCGACCTGACCCCGTTCACCGTTGAGCCAGTCGCTTCGCCGGCTCGCTGCGACACGAGTGAGGCGGGCTGTTGGTGAGCCGAGCGCGAAGATCACAACACGTACCCTTATGCACATGGTTGAGCATCGAATGGTTGACGTGAACGGCGTTCGGCTGCACATCGCCGAGCAAGGCGACGGCCCCTTGGTAGTGCTCCTGCACGGCTTCCCTGAGTCATGGCACTCCTGGCACCGCCAGTTCGGCCCACTGGCCGATGCGGGCTTCCGAGTGGTTGCCCCGGACCAGCGTGGATACGGACGCAGCGACCATCCCGACGACGTCGACGCGTACACCATCCTCCACTTGGTCGGCGACGTCGTCGGACTGATCCATGCCCTGGGCGAGGAGAAGGCGTACGTCGTCGGGCACGACTGGGGCGCGCCGGTCGCCTGGCACACCGCGCTGCTGCGACCGGACATGGTGCTCGGGGTGGCGGGCCTGAGCGTGCCGCCCCCGTTCCGGGGGACGGAGCCTCCATTGCCGGCCATGGAGAAGAGGTTCGAAGGCCGCTTCTACTGGAACTACTTCAACCGCCCGGGTGTCGCCGACGCCGAGTTCGCCAAGGACACCCGCACCGCGTTGCGGAAGTTCTTCTATTCGGCCTCCGGCGACGCTCCGGGCACCGGCGAGGGCATGCAGCCGCTGGTCGACCCCGAGCGAGGCTGGCTCGCGGCCATGCCGGACCCCGAGGTGCTGCCGGACTGGTTCACCGAGGAGGACCTCGACGCGCTCACCGAGAGTTTCTCCAAGGGCTTCACCGGAGCCCTCAACTGGTACCGCAACCTCGACCGCAACTGGGAACTGACCGCTCCCTGGCACGGCGCCGTCGTCACCCCGCCCGCCCTGTACATCTACGGCGACCGCGACTTGGTTCCGGCGTTCCCCGGCACTCCCGAACTCATCGAGCGCCTCCCCGACCTCATGCCCAACCTCTGGCGCAAGCCCCTCAAACTGGCCGGCTGTGGACACTGGACTCAGCAGGAACGCCCGGACGAGGTGAGCGCGGCGCTCATGGCATTCCTCAGGTCCTGTGCCTGAGCTTGGCCTGAGGTGGCGCTTCAGGCCCATGGTGCTGGTGGGATCGGTGATGGCGACCGGTGGTGCTAGGTCGTTCTCCCGCGGGGCGTCGCGCCCGCCGTGGTGAGGAGATCGGCAGTTTCGGGACAAGGGCCTTTGAGTGCCCACTCCAGTGGGGACCAGCCTGTGCCGTGATCTTCTCGGAGATTGGGATCGGCGCCGTGCGCCAGCAGTTCGCGCACCGTCTCGGTGTGCCCCCAGCATGCGGCCGCGCACAGGGGTGTGCCGTCCGCGCCGAGTCCGCTGCTCTCGGTGTCAGGAGAGGCCCCGGCCGCCAGGAGTAGGCGGGCGATCTCGACTTCCCCGTTCACGCATGCCTCATAGAGAGGGGTGGTGCCCTCGATGTCGGCTCGTTCTGGGTCGGCTCCCGCCCTCAGAACCGCCTTCACGCGGGCGGTGTCACCCACCAGAATCGCTTCGAGGAGGCGGTGGGTGAGCTTCTTGTGCTGCCGCTGGTTCATGACCGCAAAAGTTAGCGACCGGGCGCGTGGCGGGGCCAGTCAGTTCCACCCGTTGATGGCCGCGACCAGCATGGTTGCCCCCCAGCGGACCACAAGCCTGAAATTTCCCTTGGGAACGTCGCACGGGCCACGGCAGGATGGTCGCGTTACCAGCCATGCGAGGGGAACGGTGAATGAGGCGCAACCGGCTTGGGAAAAGCAAGGTGCAGGTCACAGAACTGGGCTTCGGTGGCGGACCACTCGGGGGACTCTTCGCTCCGCTGGACGACGAGACCGCCGCGGCAGCCCTTGAGGCAGCCTGGGACAGCGGGATCCGCTACTTCGACACCTCTCCGCACTACGGCATCGGGCACTCCGAGCGCCGCACCGGTGGTCTGTTGCGCGGCAAGCCGCGTGAGGAGGTGACGCTGTCGACGAAGGTCGGCAGGCTGCTGGTCCCGCAGGACCCGGCGGGCCGGATGGACGAGAGCTTCATGGTGCCCGCCACACATCGCCGGGTGTGGGACTTCACGCGGGACGGCATTCTGCGCAGCGTGGAGGACTCGCTCAAGCGGACAGGCGTCGACCGTATCGACGTGCTGTTCCTGCACGACGCGGAGCAGCATTTCGAGGATGCGTTGCGCGAGGGCTGTCCGGCGCTCGCCGAACTACGCCGCCAGGGAGTGGTGGGCGCGATCGGCGCGGGGATGTACCACCCCGGCAAACTGACCAGGCTGGTCAAGGAGTCGGACGTCGATGTAGTCATGCTCTCCGGCCGCTACACGCTTCTGGACCAGAGCGCCCTCGACGAACTGCTGCCCGCCTGCACGGACCGGGCGGTTTCGGTACTCGCGGCGTCGGTCTTCAACTCCGGGCTGCTCGCCACGCCCCGACCTGTCGAGGGTGCCACCTTCGACTACGCGCCCGCCGCGCCGGGGACGCTGGAGCGGGCGCATCGCATCGCCGATGTCTGCGAACCATACGGCGTGACCCTCCCGGAGCTGGCCATGGCCTTTCCGCTCCGTCACCCCGCCGTCTCGGGCATCGTGGTCGGCATGCGTACCGCCGACGAAGTACGCCGCAACATGGCGGCGTTCGGCGCGAAGATCCCGGCTCAGGTCTGGGACGATCTGCGCAGCGAAGGTCTCTTGGACGAGCGGGCACCCGTACACGTATGACGATCACCGGAACCATGATGCGCCGACCAACCCTCAGGCCCTGCCCAACGTGTCTCCCCGGCCCGGCAGTTCGCGGCCGGGCGGCGTGACGTGACGCAGGGCCTCATCAACCAGGACGTGTCGCAGGCCGACATCGTTGGATTCGGGCCGTGACGATGAGGGCAGCGTCGCCTACGGGCGGTCGGTTCCGAGTGTTGTCGGGCCGGATGCGGGGCTGCCGTGCGCCTTCCCGACAGCCTTTGGTGTGCTCAAGGACGCCGGTCGGCTGAGGGAGGGGGAAGACGTGCTGATCCGCTCCGCGGCGTGGAGTCCTTCTCTCGCTCACCCGACCCTATGTCAACCGGCCGGGCGGGGCGCCTCACTTCCAGGAGCGAACGACCGGTTCTCCGCATGCTGGTGAGCCCGGCAGGAGGTGGAGTCCGCGCTCACCATCACCATCGACCAGTCGGACACGGCCTTCCGCGTCAGCGTCCGCGAGGACGGCAGCGAGAGCTTGTCCCACGTGCCGTCCGCCGACCAGCGCCGATGCCGCTCGTACACAGTTCTCCACTTGCCGGAACGCACAGGCAGATCTCGCCAGCCGGCTACGTCACCGAACACCTCACCACCAGCAGCATCGGCACCCACCCCGGTGAGACGGCTCAGCCGACTCCCCGCTCGTGGCCCTCCCAATACGGCTCCCGCAGCTTGTACTTCTGGAGCTTGCCGGTCGTCGTACGCGCCAACTCCTCGCGGAACTCCACCGAAGTAGGCGCCTTGAATCCGGCAAGACGCTCCTTGCAGAACCGGATCAGCTCGTCCTGCGTCACCCGCGCACCGGGAGCAAGAACCACCAGCGCCTTCACGGTCTCGCCCCACTTCTCGTCAGGCACCCCGATCACCGCGACCTCGGCAACCGCCGGATGGCTGAACAGGACGTCCTCCACCTCGATCGACGACACGTTCTCCCCGCCCGTGATGATCACGTCCTTCTTCCGGTCACTGATCGTCAAATGTCCGTACTCGCCGATCGATCCCCCGTCCCCCGTGTGGAACCAGCCCCCGGACAACGCCCGCGCACTCTCCTGCGGCTGCTCCCAATACCCCTCCAGAACCACGTTCGAGCGCGCAAGAACCTCACCCTCGGCGTCCGTCCTGAGCGTCACGCCCAGCGCGGGAGCACCGGCCCGCACCAGCTTCTCCGCCCGCTCCGCAGCGCCGAGGCCGTCCCACTCGGCGCGGGCACGGTTGACGGTCAGCAGCGGCGAGGTCTCGGTCAGGCCGTAGATCTGAATGAACTCCCACCCCAGCTCCGACTCCACACGCGCGACCGTCCGGGTCGGCGGCGGAGCGCCCGCGACGATGATCCGCACCCGATCACGGCCGGGGATCTCCCCCTCCCAGCACTCGGCGGCGGCCAGCACCGCCCCCACGACCGCGGGCGCCGCGCACATCACCGTCACACCGTGCTCGGCCACCCGGCGCAGGATCTCGGCCCCGTCCACCTTGCGCAGCACGATCTGTGGCACGCCCAGGGCCGACATCGCGAACGGCATGCCCCAGCCGTTGGCATGGAACATCGGCAACGTGTGCAGATACACGTCCCGGTCCGTCACCCCGGCGTGCAACGCGAAGGTGACCGCGTTCACCCAGATGTTGCGATGGGTGATCTGCACCCCCTTGGGCCGGGCCGTCGTACCACTGGTGTAGTTGATGGTCGCGGTGGCGTTCTCGTCCGGCTCCCAGGCCTGCGGGGCAGTGCCGAAGCGGTACAGCTCGGCGTCGGATGCGGCGCCGAGCGTGAAACGGTGCCTGCAGTCGACATCGGCCAGACGCTCCGTCAACTCCGGATCGACAAGGAGCACATCGGCCCCCGACTGACCGACGATGTAGCTCACCTCGTCCGCCGTCAGGCGGAAGTTGACCGGGACCAGCACCCGCCCGTAACCACTGACACCGAAGAACGACGTCAGAAGCCGCGCGCTGTTCGGCGAGACCACCGCCACGCGAGCGCCCAGCGGCACACCCAGCGCGTCCAGCCCGGCAGCCTGAGCCCGCGCCAACTCCCCCACTCGCCGGTACGTCAGCCCCTCCCAGACCTCAGCTGGTTGGTCCGGCTCGTCCACCACACCCACCCGGTCGGCATACACAGTGACGGCACGGTCCAGAAAGTCATGGACCCCGAACGGGACGATCATCACAGCCTCCGAAGCTTGAACGACACAGAGCCTCTATCCCGCCACGCCCTCGCGTATCCCGACAAGCCATTCGACATCTTGCGAACAACTCAGCACCACCCGGCCTCGCGAGACCCGGTCGACCGCGGTTCTACGGCTGCACGGTCGCCGTGGCAACGGTGTAGATCCCGATGTGGTTGCCTACGAGCCGGTTGTCCCGCACGACCGTGCCCGATGTGCTTGCCATGATGCCCGGGTCCTGGATCTCGCCGGAGAATTCCAGGCCGCAGTCAGGATCTGGTTCCCGGCAAGTCGTTGCCGCTGACGGTGCTGTTCGACCGTTCTGATGCGTGGGAATGCCATTTCGTTTCCGCTCTCGTGCGGTACTCCATGGGGCCGCGGCATGACCGTGACCCGCCTGCCGGCTGCGCACGCAACGTATCCACGGTTCGGAGTACGGGAACTCCGGGACACCTGATCGCGAGCCTGCTTCCCTCTGACGGACGACCGGCGGACTCGAGCGGATCGCCGTGACTGTTCGACGGTCGGCCGCAGGGCTGACGTGTGGAGACGGTCCGGTCCCCGTTGCGATCCGCCGCTATCGTGCCGGCGTGACTGGCTCTCCGCAGCGTCCGCTGCTGTTTCTCGATGTCGACGGACCGCTCATCCCGTTCGGTGCGGCGCCCGAGCAGTATCCGGCCCATGCCACCTCCCTCGAACCGCTCGATGCCGATGCGAATCCGCTCCTGGCCCGGCTCGATCCCGAGCACGGGCCTCGGCTGGCGGCGCTCCCGTGCGAGGTGGTCTGGGCCACGACATGGATGGCTGACGCAAACGAATGCATCGCCCCACGCATTGGTCTGCCACAACTGCCCGTGGTGGCCTGGCCGGAACCGTCCGACATCGATGATCAGGACGAACGGAACGGACTGCACTGGAAGACCCGCACCCTTGTCGAATGGGCGGCGGGACGCCCGTTCGTCTGGGTCGACGACGAGATCACCGACACCGATCGGACCTGGGTCGCCGCTCACCATCCAGCGAACGCCCTGCTCCACCGGGTCGACCCCCGCCGTGGTCTGACTGATCACGACTACGCGGCGATCGACTCCTGGCTGAGGCGGTTGTTCTGACTCCCCGTCCGGTTGGCGCCGCACGCGAGCCGAGCGATGGGCAACCGCGCCGCATCCGTGCCCTGTTGGTCGGAGCACCGAGGAGCCGGGGCGGGCCCGCACCGCGGCCTCCTCGCCGGACGTGACCCGCATCACGCCCCGGAAGTGCATAGCGAGGTGCTCACCAACGTCTTTCTCCAGGTGTACGAAGCTGGCAAGTGCGGGGACGGTGCGGATGGAACAGGCTCAGGCCGAGAGTTTCGACGGGTTCGTTGCGGCCCGTTGGTCGGCGTTGTTCCACCTCGCCCGGCTGCTCTGCGGAGGTGACCGGCACCGTGCCGAGGACCTGCTCCAGGAAGCCCTGGTCAAGCTCTGGTTCGTCTGGCCGAAGGTCGCGGACGAGGCGCCCGAGGCGTACGTACGCAAGGTCCTGGCCCGCGCGGCCGCCCGTTCCGCCCGCCGACGGTGGTGGGGCGAGCGGCCCGTGGAGCAGTTGCCCGACCTGGCGCAGACCGGGGACGAGTCCGCCGCCGTGGTGGAGCGGACGCGACTGGAAGCGGCCCTCGCTCAGCTGCCACCCCGGCAGCGGGCCGCCGTGGTGCTGCGTTACTACCAGGACCTGCCCGAGAAACAGGTCGCGGAAGTGCTGGGATGCCCGCTGGGCACCGCCCGGTCCCATGCGTCACGCGGTGTGGCGCGACTGCGTCAGATCCTGGCCGATGTCATCGAGCCGGTGGGGTGAAGGGAAGCATGGATCACTTCGAACGGGAGTTGGCGCGGATGATGCGCGACGCCCAGGAGTACACCCCTTTTGAGCCCGCACAGCAGGACCGGCTCAGGACGGGAGTGCTCGTCCGTCGCCGGGTCCGCGCGGCGCAGAAGGCCGTGGGCTCCGTACTGGTGGCCGCCGGGCTCGGTGTAGGCCTGGTCCTGCTGCCACACGCGCCGGACCGCGACCAGCCCCAGGCTCCCGTGCCGCGGCCCTCGACCGGCTCCTCCTCCCCGACCAGCACGCTGTCTCCGACCCAGCCCCCCAGCAGCAGCTCCACCGGGTCGGCCCCCACCACGCCCACGGCACCGATCACGACGGAGAGTGCGGTGGGGAGTTCGAGCTCGGTCGGCACCGGTCCGTCCGGGACCGCGACTGCCGGTCCGCCGGCCACTATTCCGGCCACGCCGAGCGGAAGCATCATGTCGTCGTCCCCGCCGACGACGACAGGCGAGCCCTCGTCGTCCGTCAGCGCGACCGGCGTCGGGTAGCCACCGAGCGCACGGCCGGCCGTCCCGGCCGCTCACCCACTGAATTTCCGCACCGCCCCGGCCTCACTACCTGATCGCAGCTCCGCCGTGAGCGCCTTCGGTATGCCCTGCGACAGCACAGAAACCTGGATGAACCATGACCAAGACCGCACGGTCCGCCCCGATGAACCTCGCGACGGGACTGCCCATGGACCGACTGCCGCTCCGCCTGCCGCTGCCGGCGGACCACCCGGAACCCGTACTGGACGTCGTCGTCCCCGTGTTCAACGAGGAGACGGATCTGGAACCGAGCGTGCGGCGGCTGCACGCGCATCTGCGTGAGACGTTCCCGTACCCGTTCCGCATCACCGTCGCCGACAACGCCAGCACCGACGACACCCCGCGGATCGCGGCCCGGCTGGCGGCCGAACTGCCGGAGGCCGAGTGGATACGGCTCGCCGAGAAGGGGCGCGGCCGTGCCCTGCGCGTCGCCTGGTCGCGCTCACGGGCCCCGGTACTGGCCTACCTGGACGTGGACCTGTCCACCGAACTGAACGCGCTGCTCCCGCTGGTCGCCCCGCTGATCTCCGGCCACTCCGACATAGCCATCGGCACCCGTCTGGCCCGTGGCTCCAGGGTGATACGCGGCCCTAAACGGGAGATCATCTCCCGTTGCTACAACGTCCTGCTGCGTTCCACCCTCGCCGTCGGCTTCTCCGACGCGCAGTGCGGCTTCAAAGCGGTCCGGCGCGACGTCGCCGAGCGGCTGCTGCCCCTGGTGGAGGACTCGGAGTGGTTCTTCGACACCGAACTGCTCGTGATCGCCGAGCGGGCCGGGCTACGCATCCACGAGGTGCCCGTCGACTGGGTGGACGACCCCGACAGCCGCGTCGATCTGGTCTCGACGGCCATGGCCGACCTGCGCGGCATCGTCAGGATCGGCAGGGCGCTCGCCCGTGGCACACTCCCGACGGCGGGGCTGCGGCGCGCCACCGGAGGTGATCCGCCCGGCCCGCTGGCCGCCCAGTTGCTGCGCTTCGGCGCCGTCGGCGTGGTGAGCACGGTCGGGTACGTCCTCCTCTACTCGGCCCTGCGCCCGATGACAGGGCCCCAGAGCGCCAACGCGTGGGCGCTGCTCGTCTGCGCCGTCGCGAACACCGCCGCGAACCGGCGGCTCACCTTCGGACAGCGCGGGCGGGGCGGAGCGCTGCAGCAGCAGGCCAAGGGTCTGGTGGTCTTCGGCCTCGGGCTGGCGCTCACCAGCGGCTCGCTCGCCGCGCTGCACCGCTGGGCACCGAGGCCCGCGCGGCCCACGGAAGTCGCGGTGCTCGTCATCGCCAACCTGGTCGCGACACTGCTGCGCTTCCTGCTCCTGCGGGCCTGGGTGTTCACCGCCGCCCCCCGCGGCAACGGAACAGGAGCCGAGCCCCGATGAACGACCCGAGCCTCGCGAACGCTCCGTCGTACGAGGGCAACAGGCCGCACGCCGACGGCCGTTCGCCCGCCACGGAACCGCCGTACGAAACCGGCGTGCCCACGGTCCCGTCCCCCTCCATCACCTCCCTCACCTCGACCGCCCGTCAGCGGTGGCCGCGACTGTGCCGGGCGGCCGAGCACCACGGTCCGGTGCTCGCGCTGTACGGTGCGCTGAAGCTCGTCGGCTTCTGCGTCTTCATGTACCTGCTGGACTCCTCCGGGGACTTCCGCAAGAAGGACCCCCGATTCGGTGGCGGCGCCCACGCCTGGGACGTCCTGGCCAGCTGGGACGGCTGGTGGTACCAGCAGATCGCCGCGCACGGCTACCACCCCGCGCTCGTCCCGGTACCCGGGGCGGGCGGCCTGATCACCATCGAGGGCAACTCCGCGGCGTTCTTCCCGCTGTACCCCGCCCTGATGCGGCTGGTCTCCTCCTGCACCGGCCTGGGTCTGTTCGGCGCCGGCCTGCTGATCTCGGTCGCCGCCTCTTTCGTCGCCGCCCTGGCGATCCACGCCGTCACCGCACGGATCGGCGGACGGCGGGCCGGGCTCGCCGCAGCCGGCCTCTGGGCCGTGTGGCCCGGATCCGGCATGGAGTGGTCGGGCTACTCGGAGTCCCTCTACGTCGCCCTCGCGGCCTGGGCCTGCTACGCCGTCATGCGCCACCACTGGATCACCGCCGGCATCCTGACCTGCGCCACGGGTCTCACCCGTCCGACGGCCACCGCGCTGATCGCGGCGCTCACCGTCGCGGCGCTGCTGGCCGTACACCGGCAACGGCGGGAGGTCCGCCGCTGGGAGGACGCGCCCGGCCCGGACGGGAAGAGGCGTCGGGTCAAGTTTCTGCGCCCGCTGATCGCCGTGGTGATCGCCCCCCTCGGCCTGTTCGGCTACCTCGGCTGGGTGGGATACCGGATGGGCGACTACAGCGGGTACTTCAAGCTCCAGGAAGGCGCCTGGGCCCACACGTTCGACTACGGCAAGCACACCCTCGACGTGTTCACGTCCCTTCCGGTGGGCCACTTCGACTACCTCTTCGCCTACCCCTTCGAAGACCTCATCGGCGTAGGCACGGTCCTGCTGGCCCTGATCGTCCTGCCTCTGCTGCTCCGGCTCCGCCCGCCGGCGGTCCTCGTCGTCCACACCCTCCTGACCATCGCGCTCGTCCTGGGAAGTCAGCAGATCTTCGGCAACATCTCCCGCTACCTTCTCCCGGCCTTCCCCCTGTTCATCCCGTGCGCCGTCGCCATGCGGCGGCTCAGCACGCCGGTGCTGTGCACCGTCCTCGGAATTGCCGCGCTCGCCTCCGGCTCATACGGGGGGTACGCCCTGTTCGAACTCGGCGTCCCATAAACGTCATCGGTGCTCAGCCATCGTGATCCGGTGCGGGTGCCGAGCAGCACCCGAGCGAGGGCAGCCCGCGCCGGCGCCGGACCGTCTCGGCCGCGATCTCCGTGACGGCGTCCAGGGCCTGTCGGCGGGATACGGGAAGCCGGGAAACCCTCAGCGCCGACCCGCCGCCCGGTGCTCCCGTGCCGCGGTCGGCAACCCGGCCGAGGAGGAGGTCGCGCTCGGCCCGATCATCGACGCGGGCTGACGGGAGTGGATCCACGGCCTCGTCACCGCCGGCGCCGCGGGCGGCGGCCGCCTCGTGGCCGACGGCACCCATGAGGACCTCCGACCCATCGTGCTCACCGACGTCACCGCTGAAGCCATCACCGCCGCCCAGCCAGGCTGGGGCCGCGTCCGCTGAGGCAGCGGCTGAACGCGATGCCGAACACGGCGAACGTGCAGGTCATCCACCTAGCGGTGTCGCCAGCAGTATCCCCACCGAGGGGGAGAAGGCGCCGCCTGCCGATCCCAGGCTCAGCAGGAGCAGCCCCGTGATCAGACAGCGCCGTGCGCCGAGCAGTTCGGCCAGGAGCGACACAGCCAGGCCGCCGAGCATTCCGGCCACCTGGATGATTCCGAGCAGTGTCCCGGCCTGGAACGGGCTCATCGACAGGTCTTCCCGCAGGTACGGGATCGCGGCAGGCAGTTTCCACACCTGAAGTCCCGCGCCGACACCGGCGAGAACAACAGCGGCCCAGGGAGCATCCGGGTGCCGAAAACGCCTGAGAACTGCAATGCTCAGCGTGGCACGCATCGACGCCTTGGTCGCCCGGATCGTCCTCGCCCTGGACGATGATCCAGACGCAACGATCCTCGCCCTCGCCCGAACCTTGGGCATCGCCCGGAACACCGTTCACGCTCGGCTGCGGCGGCTGTCCGCCGACGGCACGCTGGGGCCTTTCAGTCGCCGCTTCGACCTCGCAGCCCTCGGCTATGAACTCACCCCCGGAAGTCCTCGAAGTTCACTACACGACCGGCGACGCGGACCTGCTCGCGCACGTCGTCGCGCAGGACACCAGCGACCTGCACCGCGTCACGAAGGCGATCCTCGCAATCGACGGCGTCACCCGCTCCAGCACCGTCATCTCACTCGGTGTGCCGAGGAGCCCGAGTAGAGTCACGCGGCCCGAACGGTACGGCCACACGCCGCTAAACTGCTGGTGGCCGCAGCACACTGAGCAACGAGGAGAGCCGGATGCCGGCGCACGACCCGTCCGTCTCCGCCGACGCGGCCGGGGTGAGTGAGCCGTCCACACCGCCGGTCCGACAGGCCTTGTCCGACAGTGTCTACGAGGACATCAAGGCCAAGGTCATGGACCACGAGATCGCCCCGGGCGCACGCGTCGGTATCGAAGCCCTGGCCCGTACGCTCAACGTCTCACCGACACCCGTGCGCGAGGCGCTGGCCAGGCTGGAGGCCGACGGACTGGTCGTCAAACGATCGCTCTCCGGGTACCGGGCGACCAAGTTGCTGACCCGGCAGGGAGTGGAGGAGCTGTTCGAAATGCGGCTGCTCCTGGAGCCGCGCGCCGCGGCGCTGGCCGCCCACAACGCCGACGAAGGTCAACTCGACGCCATCGAAGCGACGTTGGAAGCCATGCAGGCCCACTCCGGCCCCACCACCGGGCCGTACGCCTCCTACCGCGTCTTCGCCGCCCTCGACCAGCGTTTCCACGACGCCGTCGCGGAAGCCGCCCACCGGCCCCTGCTCGCGGACGCGGTGGAGCGGCTCCACGCGCACCTGCACGTCTTCCGGCTCAGCAGCGTGCAGGACGCCGGAGATCCGACCCTGAACGAGCACGACCGAATCCTGCGCGCGATCCTCCGCCGCAGGGCCGAACATGCCGCCGAGGCGATGACCGAGCATCTGACTCGCAGCCTGGAGCGCCAGCTGAGCCGCTTCGATCAGAAGTGACCGGCGCGGCCGCGCCCCCGCGTGGTCATCCGGCGTCTGAGCCCGTCATCCGGTAGACGCGCCGGGCGGTGCCGGCCCACACCTCGGCCCGCTCGTCCGGCCCCAGTCCCGCCGTGAGCTCCCGGGCCCCGCGGATGACCTCGTCGTAGCCCGCGGCGAGGGTGCTCACCGGCCAGTCCGAGCCGAACATCAGCCGCTGGGGTCCGAAGGCGTCGATCACGGTCTCGGCGTACGGTCTGAGATCGGCGACCGTCCACGACGCCCAGTCGGCCTCGGTCACCATCCCGGAGAGCTTGCACACCGTGTGGGGCAGCGCGGCCAGCTCCCGCAAGTGGCCCTCCCACGGCTTCCGTTCCCCGGACGCGATCGGTGGCTTGCCGAGGTGGTCCAGGACGAAGGTGAGACCCGGCACGGCGGCTGCCGCCCGCGCCGCCGAGGGCAACTGGTGCGGCAGCACGACCAGGTCGTAGACGAGTCCGGCCGCGCCGACGGCACGCAGGCCCCTCAGTACCTCCGGCCGGGTCAGCCAGTCGAGGTCGGGTTCTGACTGGACCTGGTGACGGATGCCGCGCAGGAAGCCACCACCGGGCAGGGACCGCAGGCGGTCCAGTGCCTCGGAGACGTCCGGCGCCGTCAGGTCGGTCCACCCGACGACCGCTTCGATCACGTCGCTCTCCGCGGCCAGGGCCAGGAACTCCGGCGTCTCATCAGCGACGTTGACGGTTTCCACCAGCACTGTGGCCGTCACCCCGGACGCCCGGATCTCGGCCTCGAGGTCCGCCAGGAGGAAGGACCGCCGCAACGGGGCGAGCCGCGGGCCGGAGATCCACTTCTGGTCTCGTACGGAGAGATCCCACAGGTGATGGTGGGCGTCCACGATGGTCACGACACATTCCCTTCCGGCACGAGCACATCGCCGGGCAGCAGCCCGGTGGGGTCGTAAGAGGCCTACTCCATGAGGAACACCTGCTCCATGGAGGCCCACCACTCGCCACGCGCCGCCTCATCCACGGGTGTCTGGCACGGAGCGGTGCGCCGCCACCATTCCCCGGTGGCCGGGTCGGCCGCCATCAGCGCGAGGTCCGCCGCCAAGTCGTCGCCGTGGTACTCGAAATAGCCGAACAGCCGGTCGCCGAGCAGATGGATCGAGTAGTTGGTGATGTGGCAGGCCCGCAGCCGGTCGAGGACCGGCTCGGGCACGTCACGGTGCAGCTCGCGGTACTCGTCCGCCTTGTCGGGCAGGACGCGGATCACCTGGGCGACGCGCCTCATGCGGCGCCGCTCTTCCGGGTCGAGGTCACGGCCGAGTGCGCGCGGTCGTGGATGGTCCGGATGATCTTGCCGCTCATGCGGCCGTAGTCGTGGTCGTTGTCCAGCTCGCCACGGATACGGTGATCGGCCATGACGACGATCCGGTCGGCCAGCGTGATCATTTCCGTCAGGTCGCTGCTGATCAGCAGAATGGGCAGACCGCCGCGGGCGAGTTCCCAGATCAGCTCGTGGAAGGCGTGCTTGGTGCGTACGTCCACCCCGACGGTCGGCTCGTCGACGATCAGCAGCCGCGTGTCGGCCGCAAGCCATTTGGCCAGGCTCACCTTCTGCTGGTTGCCGCCGGAGAGTTCACCGGCGTTCTGCTCGATGCCGGAGACGCGGATGCCGATGCGGTCGACGAGGTCCTGGGCCACTTCCTTCTCCTGGCGGGACGAGATGTCGCCCAGGAACCGGCCGAGCTTCTTCCACACCGTCACGGTGATGTTCCGGACGATGGGCTGCTCCAGGAAGACGCCTTCCTCCTTCCGGTTCTCCGTCAGATAGCCGATCCCGTACGTGTGGAGGGCCTCGCGCGGAGAGCCGATCCGCACCTTGCTGCCGTACACGCTGATCTCGCCACCCGTCACCCGGTCCAAGCCGAGCACCGCCTTGACCAGTTCGCTGCGGCCGGCGCCGACCAGGCCGTACAGGCCGACGATTTCTCCGGGTCGGACGTCGAGACTGATGTCCCGGTGGCCGGACGCGGTGGACAGCCTGGAGAGGGAGAGCGCCGGCCGGACCGTGGTGTCGACCGAGCGCTCGGGCATGTCCGCCACCGAGTGGGCACGGCCGACCATCAGGGTGACCACGTCGTCCTGCGCGTAATCGGCGAGGGGTGCCGACTCGAGCACCGAGCGCCCGTCGCGCAGGACGGTCACGGTGTCGCAGAGGGCGAAGACCTCCTCCAGTTTGTGGCTGACGAAGACCACGCACGTGCCCCGTGCCGTGAGCCGGCGGACGACGTCGAAGAGGCGCTCCGCCTCCTGCGGGGACAGGGAAGCGGTGGGCTCGTCGAGCAGGAGCACCTCGCTCTCGGTGTACAGGGCCTTGGCGATCTCCACCAACTGCTGCTGAGCCACCGACAGTTCGCGCACCGGCCGGTGCGGGTCGAGGTCCAAGCCGAGCTCGGCCAGGCAGCGCTCGGCGGGAGCGGTCATCGCCGCGCGGTCGAGCAGGCCCCGGCGAGCGGGCGGGCTCTGCAGCGTGATGTTCTCCGCGACCGAGAAGCCGGGGATCAGGTTGCGTTCCTGGTGGACCACACCGATGCCGGCCCGGTTGGCCTCCAGTGGGGAGCGTGGGTGGATCTCCTCGCCGCGCCGGAGCAGTCGGCCGCCGTCGGGCGGATGAACGCCGGTGATCACCTTGATCAGCGTGGACTTGCCCGCCCCGTTCTCCCCCAGCAGGGCGTGTACGGAACCGGCGGTCAGCTTCAGGCCCACGCCGTCGAGGGCGCGTACCCCGGGGAAGACCTTGACGATGTCCTCGCATTCCAGCAGGACGTCGCTCATCGGGCACCTCCCGTGGTCGGCAGGGCGGCGGCCGGCTGAACCTCACCCTCCGGTGGTGTCCGGCCGGGCGCCCTGACCTTCTTCTCCAGGTGCGTCTGGCGGATGCGGCCGCCGACGACCGTGACGAGAACGACGAGGCCGATGAGGAAGTTCACCCAGCTCGGATCGAGGGAGAACTGGGCACGGGCGGTGTCGATGAGCCGCATGACGAAGGCGGCGAGCACGGTTCCCAGCACGGCCACGGAACCGCCGCTCAGCGCGACGCCGCCGATGATCGGGGCGGCGAAGCTGGGCAGCAGCCAGTCGCCGCCGACACTGCGGTTGACGCCGGGCAACGAGGCGGTGGCCAGGGCCGCGGCGACACCGACGAGCAGTGCGGACAGGGAGTGCGCGACCACGATCTGACGGTCGGTGGAGATGCCCGACAGCCGTGCCGCGAGGGGGTTGCCGCCGGCCGCGAGCAGCCGCCGCCCGGGGACGGTGCGATACATGAACGCGGCGAGCAGACCCGCTGCGGCGAGCGCGGTGAGGAACACGAGGGGGATGTTCAGGGACGCGGAGCGGCCGAGGTCGCGCAGCGTGGCGGAGTACCCGTCGATGGTGCGGGTGCCGGAGAGCCGGTACTGCGCCCCGAGCAGGATGGTCATCGTGCCGAGGGTGACGATGAAGCCGTTGATGCGGGTGGCGACGATGAACACGCCCGTCAGCAGGCCGATCAGCGTGGCGGTGAGGACACCGATCAGTACGGCGGGGAGAGCGGGCACCCCGCGGTCGGCCATCAGCACCCCCATCAGGCAGGCGGTGAACCCGCCCAGGGCGCCGACGGCGAGATTGAGCTGTCCGACGCACAGGGCCACCATCTGGGCCAGGCCGATCAGGATGGGTGTGGCGAGGTACTGCAGGAACGTGCGGAGGGAGGACCCTTCGAAGAAGGAGCCGGACGAGGTGATGCCGAGGGCCACGTAGCCGGTGACGACCACGCACAGCAGGGTCATCGTCGTGGACCGGAAGAAGCGTCGCAGCGCCGGCACGGCCGCGGCCGACGTGTCGCGGAGCATCGTCATGTGGAGCGGACCACCTTGCGATAGGACACGACGCTGCGCACCCGGTCCGCGGACAGAGCCAGCAGCAGTACGCAGCCGAGGTAGATGTTGAGACTCTCCAGGCCCACCCCGAGCAGGTCGAGCCCCTTGCGGATCACGCCGACCAGAGATGTGCCGAGCAGGGCGCCGATGACGGAGACGACACCGCCGGTGAGCAAGGTGCCGCCGAGCACCGCGCCGAGGAACGACGGGAGCATGAAATCGTCGCCGATCGAGGCGCGGAACGTACCGGTGCCGACGGCCGCCATGAAGCCGGCCAGGGCGGCAAGCAGCCCGGACAGCGCGTGCGCCAGGACGATCCTGCGCCCGGTGGGAATGCCCGACAGTTCCGCGGCGGCCGGGTTCGCTCCGGTCAGCAGAAGCTCCCGGCCCATGCGGGTACGGGCGTAGAGGAAGCCGAGGCCGGCGAGGGCCAGCACGGTGAACTGGGCCAGCTGCGGGATGGCCGGTGAGCCGCATACGGGGCCGACGCAGATGTCCGCCAGCGAGTAGGAGCGCAGCTGCGCCAGTCCGCCGGGCCGCGTGGTGAACGCGGCGTTGTCGGTGAGGGCGGAGTAGAGCAGGGAGACCAGCCCCAGCAGGGCGAAGTCCATGGCCAGCGTCACGACGAACGAGTTCACCCCGGTGCGGGCGGTGATCCAGCCGGTCAGTGCCCCGACGGCGCAGCCGGCCACCAGGCACAGCAGCAGGCCCAGCGGCAGCGGCAGCCCGAGCCG
Organism: Streptomyces sp. NPDC111507; assembly: GCF_055638955.1. Taxonomy (NCBI): domain Bacteria; kingdom Bacillati; phylum Actinomycetota; class Actinomycetes; order Kitasatosporales; family Streptomycetaceae; genus Streptomyces; species Streptomyces sp. NPDC111507. The sequence continues at coordinate 53,625 of NZ_JBVKBU010000010.1, forward strand.
GTCGTATCCGAACCCGGCTGCGAAGGCGCCGAACGCGGCCATGCGTCCCACGGCGAGGTTCATGTGCCCGACGGAGAGCACGACCATCTGCGCAAGTGCCACCACGGTCAGCGTCGAGACATCCCTGAACAGCGGGAAAAGCACCAGCCGCGCGTCGAAGAAGGCTGGGCGCAGTGCGCCGAACAACGCGGCGAGCGCGACGACGAGCACGAGCAGCCCCAGCCGCTGGTTCACCCAGAATGGCAGCCGGTGGGTCGGGCGGGCCCCGTCGGTGGGACGTCGCGTCGCACTGTCGGTCTCGGTGACGGCCGTTTTCATGCGACCCTCCGGTGGTCCTTCATGCGACCCTCCGGTCGTCTTTCATGCGACCCTCCGGTCGTCGATCGCGTCCATGTCCCAGTCGATGCCGATGCCGGGTTCGTCCGGCGCCACGGCACGGCCGTCGCGCAGCACCAGTTCGGTCCGTGTCACCGCACGCAGCTGCGGTATGTACTCCACATACGCGCCGTTGCTCACCGCGGCGACGAGGCTGACGTGCAGTTCCATCAGGAAGTGCGGGCAGACCTGGACGTTGAAGGTCTCCGCGAGGTGGGCGACCTTCAGCCACGGCGTGATACCGCCGACGCGGGCGACGTCGGCCTGCACCACGGAGGCGCCGCCGGCCTCCAGGTAGGAGCGGAACTGCATGGGCGAGTACATCGACTCGCCGACGGCGATCGGGACCCTGGTCGAGCGGGCGAGCCGGGCATGGCCGCTGATGTCGTCCGCGGGCATGGGTTCCTCGAGCCAGTACGGGTCGTGGGGTTCGAGGGCCGCGGCGAGTTGCACGGCCGAGGACAGCGACTGCGACTGGTTCGCGTCCGTCATGATGTGCAGCGCGGTGCCGACCGCCTCGCGGACGGCACCGAGGCGCTCCGCGTCCTCGGCGACGTGCGGCTTGCCGACCTTGATCTTGACGCCGGAGAACTGCGCCTTCTTCGCCGCGAGCGCGGACGTGACCAGGTCCTCGGTGCCGAGGTGGAGCCATCCGCCCTCGGTGTCGTAGACGGGGATCTCTTGGCGGTGGCCGCCGGCCAGCCGCCACAGCGGCTCGCCCGCGCGCCTGCAGCGCAGGTCCCACAGGGCCGTGTCGACGGCGGCGAGCGCCAGCGAGGTGATGGCTCCGGTGGTCGTGGCGCGCGTGTGGGCGAACAGGGACTTCCAGAGCCCCTCCACGTTGCGCGCGTCCTGGCCGGTGAGGAGCGGGAGCAGGTGGTCCCGCAGCAACGCCAGTACCGAACTCCCGCCGGTGCCGATCGTGTAGGCGTAGCCGGTTCCCACGAGCCCGTCGGCCGTGGTGAGCGTGACGAGAACGGTCTCCTGCTTGACGAACGACTGCACCGCGTCGGTGCGGTCGGTCTCCACATCGATGTCAGCGAGCAGGGCCGTTGCGTTGGTGATGATGGTCATGCGCGTGTGCCGCCTTCCGTGGTCCGTGCGGGGCGGTCAGCCGCAGGCGAGGAACTCGTCGGCGAACTGCTTCTTCAGCTCGACGGTCTTGGCCTTGCGTGCACTGTCGTAGTCGGTGACGTTCTCCTTCGTGACCACGAAAGAGCCCGAGTCGATGATCTGGCCGGGGCGCTTCATCGTGCACTGCTCGGTCTGCAGCAGGGACAGCGCCCAGATGCCGATCTCCGCCTGGCCGACCGGGTTCTGTACGACGGTCGCGGTCACGGAGCCGTTCTTGATCGAGGAGAGGATCTTGGCGTCGTCGTCGATGGCAACGACCTTGGCCTTCGAGCCGGACTCCTGCACGGCCTCGGCGGCGGCGACCGCCGGGTTGTAGGCGGTGGAGACGATGCCCTGGATCTGGTCGCCCTTGGCGGCGAGCAGGTCGGAGACGGCCTTCTGCGCGGTCTGGAGGTCCGTGTCGATGTCGGTGATCGTCTGCAGCAGCGTGACCTTGCCGCCGGTCTCCGCCACCGCCTTCTCCACCCCCTTCTTGCGCAACTGGGTGTTGGCGTCGACGTTGTTGCCTGTCAGGTGGACGAGCGTGCCCTTGCCGCCCATTGCCTTGATGGCGGCCTGCGCGGCCTTGTATGCGGCGAGTTCGACGTCGGTGGAGAGGCAGAAGTCCGCTTCGTTCGTGCCGCCTGCCGGACAGGAGGCCAGCGACGCGACGGCGAAGCCCTGGGACTTGAGGTCGGCGAAGGTGGTGTTGATGTCGGTCGGGGAGACTCCGAAGATGCCGAAGGCGTTGTAGCCACGGGCGGCGAGCGTCGAGAGCAGGTTGTTCTGCTTCTGCTGGTCCCACTCGGCGGTCTCGTCGAAGGTGACGCCCCCCAGCCCGAGCGTCTTCTTCGCGTTCGCGCCGGCCTGCTTCCAGGGCTGGAAGTAGGGGTGGGCGCCGCCCGGGACCAGCGCGACCTTCGTCCCGGATCCATCGGCCAGCTCGGCCGTCCCGCTGCCGGCCCGCGCGGTGGCGGCACCCGCGGCGCCCGGCTCATCCGAGTTCTTGATGGTGCAGGCCGTTGCGGCGGTGGCCAGAAGTACCAGCGTGACGGCGGCTGACGCGGCGGTTCTGCGACGACTCATGGCAGGTGCCCCACTCAAAATCAGATAGGATTTCGCTGCCGCGAGCCTGAGGGAGCCGTGCTCGTCACGTCAAGGTCTGCGCCGGGATTGAGCGGGCCGGATTTTGTGCTGCGAGTCGGTTTCGCCACGTCAGGCGCCAAGCAACACCCGGTACAAGCAGGATCGTTACCGGAATGCGTGGCGAGCTGACGGAGTGTGCACGGGCTCGGGATCATCAGCTTCGGCCATCCGGAACCCGAGCGCCTCCCGTCAGTGAACCCTTCAAAATCCTATAGATAAAGCTGCCCCGATCCGCGTCGATGCCGGTATGGACGGGGAGAGCGATGCGATGTCGGTGGACGCTGATGAGTTCCGGGGGTCCGATGCCTCGGCCGCCCGGCCGAAGGTCCCGGCGGACCGTGCCCACGAGGCCATCAAGGTCATGTCCATGGACCGTGCGACCCCGCTCGCCGCCCAGGTCTCCATCGAGTCGGCCTCACGATCCCTCGCGGTGCCGGGCGAATCCGGTCCGCGAGGCCCTGGCACGGCTCGAATCGGACGGACTCGTGGTCAAGCGCTCACTTTCGGGATACCGCGCCACCGAGTTGCTTACCCGCCAGGGCGTGGAGGAACTGTTCGAGATGCGGCTGCTGTTGGAGCCGCCGGCGGCCGCCCCGGCCGGCGAGTGCGCCGGTGATGCCGAGCTGGACAGGACCCACTTCCGACCACGGCGGCAGAGCACCCGCACGCCCGCCTGCACCACTTCCGGCCCAACGCCGCCACCGGCGACTCCGTCACCAGTTCGGCCAGCAACTGGGCATGCATATCCCCGCGCGGGAGTGCGGCCTGACCGGAAGCCACAACTGGCTTCCCTCACCGCTTACTTCACCTCTTGACGAAAGTGGTCCATACCTTTAGGTTCACGGGTCAGCCACGCACCGTGGGACGCACTCACCGTTCATGAGGTGAACGCAGCCTCGGTTGTCCATCCCCCCACGAAGGACCCGCTGCGCTCATGCCCAGAACTCTCCCCGCGGCTGCCTCCCTCCCCGCGCTCTCCCTCGCCACCGGCCTGCCCACCACCTCGCCCGCGCAGGCCGCCACCGACACCATCACGGGCCTCGCCGGCAAGTGTCTCGACGTCGCCGGCTCCGACTCCGACTCCGACTCCGACTCCGACTCCGACTCCGACTCCGACTCCGACTCCGACTCCGACTCCGACTCCGACTCCGACTCCGACGACGGTACGGCCGTCCAGCTCGGACTGGTTCCAGGGCGATGCCACCCAGAACTTCTGGCGCGGCGCCGAGAACCTCTCGGTCAATCCGTGGAGCGGCAGCGACCGTTGAGCGGCCTCACAGGCGGCGCCCTACCCTCGGATGCACCTACGCGGCGACCTCGCCCTGGACGACGGCGGCTGGCCCAGCGGCGGCTACCTCGCCGACAGAAAGGTCGACGGGCCGGTCAACTCCGACAGCCAGCAGCAGTGGCTGTCCAACTCCACGGCGACCAGCCGGGCGGGCGGCCCCTCCTGCAGCTCACTGTCGCTGGACACCTTCTAGGTCGTGAAGCCGGGCGAGACCGCGTCCCGGATCAATGCCCCGCTCGCCGTCGGCCGAACCTCCTGGTCACCCCGGGCGTCTACCACCTGGATCAGACCCCGCAATTCAACCGCGCCGACACCATCGTTCTCGGTCTGGGTCTCGCCCCCTTCGTCCCGGACAACGGCATCACCGCGATGCAGGTGGCCGACGTCGACGACGTGAAGGCCACGGGCCTGCTGTTCGGCGCGGGCACCACCAACTCGCCGAGCCTGATGGAGGTCGGGCCGCCCCACGCGTCCGCCTCGCACACGGCCGACCCGACCTCCCTGCACGACCTGTACTTCCCCGTCGGCGGCGCCGACGTCGACAAAGCGGCCACGGGCCTCGTCGTCAACAGCGACAACGTCACCATGTACGGCCTGTTCGTCGAGCACTTCCAGAAGTACCAGACCGTCTGGAACAGCAACGGCGGCCGCACGTACTTCTTCCAGAACGAGATGCCCTACGCCCCACCGAACCAGGCCGCCTGGATGAACGGCTCCACGCAGGGCTACACCGCCTACAAGGTCGCCGACGCCGTCATCGCCAACACCGGAGGCCCCTCCGACTCCTTCACCAGCGTCCCCAATCTGACGACCTATCCGTAGGGCGTCCGCCTCCCCCGAAGACGCAAGCTCCGTCGTCGGCCGTCCCGCCACGCCGCCTCGCGGTGGGTGACGGGACGCCCGTCCACCCCAACACACCAAGGAGCGTCCTCAGCCATGCCCCTCCTCTCCCACCACAGACGGTCCGCTACCGGACGCGGCCTCGTCGGCCGGTTCGCGGTTTTCGCCGTTCTCTCCGCGGTCCTCACCGCGCTGTTCACCGTGGCGCCGGCCCAGGCCGCCGACGGCTCGATCTCCGGGCTCGCCGGCAAGTGCGTCGACGTGGCGGGTGCCAACAGCGCCAACGGCACCGCCGTACAGCTCTACGACTGCAACGGAACCAACGCCCAGACCTGGTCCAACTCCGGTGACGGAACGCTGCGTGCGCTGGGCAAGTGTCTGGACGTCGTCGACCGCGGCACCGGCGACGGGGCCGCCGTACAACTGTGGGACTGCTCGGGCGGCGCCAACCAGCAATGGGTGGTCACCGCGGCGCACGACATCGTCAATCCGGCCGCGAACAAGTGCCTGGACGTCACCGGCAACAACTCCGCCAACGGCACCCGGCTGCAGATCTGGACCTGCACCGGCGCGGCGAACCAGAAGTGGAACGCGCCCGCGAGCGGAGGTGGCGGCGCGCCGTCCGGATTCGTCGTCAGCGAGGCGCAGTTCAACCAGATGTTCCCGAACCGGAATTCGTTCTACACCTACAGCGGCCTGACCGCCGCGCTGAGCGCCTACCCGGGCTTCGCGAACACCGGCAGCGACACGGTGAAGAAGCAGGAGGCTGCCGCCTTCCTCGCCAACGTCAGCCACGAGACCGGCGGCCTGGTCTACGTGGTCGAGCAGAACACCGCCAACTACCCCACGTACTGCGACTGGAGCCAGTCCTACGGCTGCCCGGCGGGCCAGGCCGCCTACTACGGGCGCGGCCCGATCCAGCTCAGCTGGAACTTCAACTACAAGGCCGCGGGCGACGCGCTCGGCATCGACCTCCTCAACAACCCCTGGCTGGTGCAGAACGATGCCGCCGTGGCCTGGAAGACCGGCCTGTGGTACTGGAACACCCAGTCCGGCCCCGGCACCATGACCCCGCACAACGCCATGGTCAACGGCGCCGGCTTCGGCCAGACCATCCGCTCCATCAACGGCTCCCTCGAGTGCGACGGCAAGAATCCGGCCCAGGTACAGAGCCGCGTCGACGCCTACAACCGGTTCACCTCGATCCTCGGCGTCAGCCCCGGCAGCAACCTCTATTGCTGACGCCCGCCACTCAACAAGGAGTCACCATGCGCAAGTTGAGATCCCTCACCAAGGTCCTCCTCGGCACATTCGGCGCGATGACGCTCGTCGTGGCGGTCCCGGCGAGTGCCCACGCAAACGTCCTGACCCTGCTGCCCCAGAACGCCGACGGCCTGGAGCAGACCTTCTCCCCCGCCTACGACTACGACGGCGACGGCTGCTACGCCACGGCCGCCATCGGAGCCGACGGCACCCTCAATCCCGGCCTGGCGCTCGGCGGCGACGTCAACGGTCACTGCCACGACTACGCCCAACTCGCCAATTCCAACACCTACTCGCGCGAGAAGTGCAACAACGACTGGTGCGCCGTGATGTACGCCAGCTACTTCGAGAAGGACCAGGCCACCCTGGGGCCCGCTGCGATCGGCCACAGGCACGACTGGGAACACGTCGTGGTGTGGATCAACAACAACCAGGTGCAGTACGTCTCGGTGTCCCAGCACTCCAGCTACCAGGTGGCAGCCGCCTCTGCCATCCGCTTCGACGGCACCCACCCGAAGATCGTCTATCACAAGGACGGCATCTCGACCCACGACTTCCGCTTCGCCAACACCAATGACGAGCCTCCGGAGAACGCCACGGGCGGCTGGTTCTACCCGCGCCTCGTCGGTTGGAACGGCTACCCGGCCGGTTACCGCGACAAGCTCATGAGCGCCGACTTCGGATCCGCCACGATCAAGATCGATGACGGCGACTTCCAGTACGCCCTCACCCAATCGAGGCCGTCTGGCATCCCGTTCGACCCCAACGCCTGACGAAGCGAACGAAGGGGCCCTCGCAGGCTCTCGCCTGCGGGGGCCCTCCACGCCCTCGGAACCACGGCGCTTCGACGCGTCTCGGCGTCACTCCTGGGCGCTGGAGGCGTGGAGGAACCTGCCGGGCTCGGCCACGCTCACCCGGACGCGCTTCTGCGCATTTGGTGCTTGTCACCAGGTACCGGCGACCCGTCGTCGACGACGAGATGCCGACGCGCCGCGAAGAGATCATGCGGAAGGTCTGCGAGGACTTCGAGGCCGACCTGATCGAGTTCAACGGCGAGGACCCCGGCTCAGGCGGGAGTTCCCTCCGAAGAAGAGGGACGGAATTCATGGCCGCCAAGCACGGCATGGTCGACGTACTCCGTGTGGTTCTGACCGACGACGGCGAGCGGCTGCGGACCCGCGCCGGCGTCGCCGAGACCATCGACCACCTCCTCGCCGCCGGTGCGGGGCAGGGGTCACCCGCGCGCAAGTAGGCGCCCACGACGTACTGATGACGCTCGGCGGCTTCAGCCTCATCGTCGACACCGAGCGCCGGCCCGATCTCGCGGCGGAACTCATCGACCCGCTGCTGCACGGCAACCTGACGGACTGACCGGTGACGCCGCCCCGGAGCCCACACAGAAGGCGACAGCGACGCCGCCTGGTTGCCATCGGAGCGGCGGCCTCCGACTCCCCCGTGGGATCAGCGCTCCGTACGCACCGGGTGCTTGCTCATGATCGAGACCCGGTTGAACGCGTTGATGGTGATCGCCACCCAGATCACCGCGGAGATCTGGTCGTCGGTGAGGACGTCACGGGCTCCCGCCCAGGCGGTTTCCTGCGCGTCGGCGTCGGTCGGCTCGGTCGTCGCCTCCGCCAGCGCGAGAGCCGCGCGTTCCGCGGGAGTGAACAGCTCGGTGTCCCGCCAGGCGGCCAGCACTCCGAGCCGCTGCACCGTCTCGCCCGCACGCAGGGCGGCCCGGGTGTGCACGTTGAGGCAGTAGGCGCAGCCGTTGATCTGCGACACGCGGAGGTTGATCAGCTCCACCACGGTCCGGTCGAGCCCGGCGTCGGCGGCAGTCGCGCGCACCGCTTCCGACGTCTGGACCAGTGCGTGGTAGGCCTTCGGGCTCTGCTTGTCGATGAAGATCCGCTGCGTCGCGGTTCCTGTCGCCTGGATGCTCAACCCCGGACTCCGTCCTACTATGCTGCGAGTATCATTGTTGAATCTGAAACTATCATGGTGACGGAAGGCGGTCCCCGGTGAGCGATGTCGAAGTCCTCTCCCCACGTGACGTACCCCTGGGCGGACCGCGCGCGATGACCGTGCGGCGCACGCTGCCGCAGCGCGCGCGGACCCTGATCGGAGCATGGTGCTTCGCCGACCACTACGGTCCCGACGACATCGCCGAGACGGGTGGCATGGACGTCGCCCCGCATCCGCACACCGGACTGCAGACGGTGAGCTGGCTGTTCAGCGGGGAGATCGAGCACCGCGACAGCCTCGGCAGCCACGCGTACGTACGGCCCGGCGAGCTGAACCTCATGACGGGCGGGCACGGCATCAGCCACTCGGAGGTGTCCACCCCAGGTACCACGGTCCTGCACGGCGTCCAGCTGTGGGTGGCGCTGCCCGAGGAACACCGGCACACCGAGCGGGATTTCCAGCACTACGTCCCCGAGCCCCTGCGGATCGACGGGGCCGAGATCAGGGTCTTCCTGGGTTCCCTCGCCGGTCAGGAGTCCCCGGTGCGCACCTTCACACCCCTGCTCGGCGCCGAGGTCGTCCTCGACCCGCGCGCGACCATCACGTTCGCCGTGGACCCCGGCTTCGAGCACGGGCTGCTCGTCGACCACGGAGACGTCCGCATGGCCGGCACCTTGCTGCGTCCGGCGGAGCTGGGCTATGCCCAGGCCGGAAGCACAGCTCTGACGTTGGTGAACGAGTCGGACGACCCGGCTCGCACCGTACTGCTCGGCGGAACCCCGTTCGAGGAGGAGATCGTCATGTGGTGGAACTTCATCGGCCGTAGCCACGAGGACATCGTCCGCGCCCGGGAGGACTGGGCGAACGCCTCCGATCGCTTCGGCGCCGTCGAGGGATATCCGGGGGACCGACTTCCCGCTCCCGTTCTTCCGCATGCCACCATCTCGCCGCGCGGCAACCCGCCGCGTCGCCGACCCGCATCCGAAAGGCACCTCATGACCGAGTCTCCCGCCGCTCCGACCGTCGAGCGGAACGACGCCAGGCATCGCTACGAAATCCTGGTCGACGGCAAGCGCGCCGGCCTCACCGCCTACCGCGACCGCGGTGAACAGCGCGTCTTCTTCCACACGGAAATCGACGACGCCTTCGCCGGGCAGGGCCTGGCCGCGCGGTTGGTCGAGTACGCGCTCAACGACGTGCGCGACGTCGGTATGCGGATCGTGCCCGTGTGCCCCTACGTCGCGAAGTTCCTGAAGAAGCACGACGAGTTCGCCGACATCACCGACCCCGTGACCCCCGAGGTCCTGGCGTGGCTGGACACGGAACTGGGCTGACCCACGCCCCCTGTGGTGCCCCGGCGGACAACGTCAACAGCACCGCTTCGACGAGCCACCGCTCCCCGGCCAAGCCACCGCCGCGCAGGCGTCGGCACGAGGCCGGGGCGGAAGCCGGCACGACCGGGGCGCAGCCGGTATCCGACGCGGCCACATCCAGCTCGTCTTCCAGAACCCGTACGCCTCCCTCGACCCGCGCCAGACGGTCGGCGACGGTGTCGTCCTGACCTCGCCGGAGCACCCGTACACCCACCGTCTGCTCGCGGCCGCCCCGCGAGGGCCGACGACCGAGCCGTTTACGGGTAGCCCACATGGGCTTGTCCGCCATTCCGGCAGCGCACTACCTTGCCGGTGTGGATCTCTTCTCACTCTCGTGGGCAGCATTGCGCACCGTCCGCGGGCGGTCCCGTCATGTCCGGGAGGTACGCGACCAGGTCGACGCCGCAACGCCTCCGGCCGGTGACGACCCGCTCGACGCACTGACCGTCCGCCTGGCCGCCACGTACGAGGAGCCGCGGCTGCTCCGGTTCCACTAACGTCCCAGTACGTCACCGCGTCGCGCGTGGGTGCCGTTTCCGCGGGGGTCACAAGGGTGATCAGGACGTCCTGTGCGTCGATGATCAGGTGGCACACCAGGTCTCGTACGAGCCAGCCGATACGGCCGCAGGACTGGGTGAAATCCTCGTCCGGGAGCTCGGCCACCGCCGTGCCCGGTCACGCGAAATGCTGGAGAAGATCGCCCGGGCCACGTTCCCCGCGTCGTTGTCCGACAAGGACGCGCTACTCGTCGGCACCGGACGGCGCACCCCGACGGACGCGGAGAAGGCCGAACTGGGCGACTTGGCCGCGAAACTCCCGCTCGTCATCGGATGATCGTCCGGCTGAACGGACCCGTTCCTGACCAAGGGTGATCGGTTTCGGCTTGGGACGCCTTCGAGCGGATCGGTTTCAGCTTGGGACGCCCTCGAGCGACGGTCGCCGCATCCCGAGAAGATGTCTCCGTGGCCTCCCTGGGTGGGGACTTCGTCCTGCTCGGGTCGGTCGGCGCTCCTCGACCGTGACGGCCCGCAGGCCCCGCCTGCCGCAGGACCGCTGGAGCGGCTGAAGTTCACCCGACGTGCTCGTGGTAGGTGAAGAGGCCGATGAGGCTGTGTGGGGCGTTGTCGTCGAAGCACAGTTCGTGGTTCTGGGCAGCCTCGGTGGCGGCAGCGGCGCTCCGTGGGAAGAGGGCTTCCTCGTACGCGGTGAGCGCGGTCTCGATGTTGTCCGGGTGCGCGGCGAGGGCCTTGCCGAGTTCGGCGCCGTCGTACATGGCGAGGTTCGCGCCCTCCCCGGCGAACGGTGACATCAGGTGGGCGGCGTCGCCGAGCAGGGTCACGCCGGGCACGCGGTCCCACCGGTGCCCGATCGGCAGGGCGTTGATGGTCCGCGGAACCGGTGCGGTCTCGCCGTCGGTGATCAACGCGGTGAGTTCCGGGGCCCAGCCGTCGAACTCCTCGGCGACCCGGGACGTAGCCGCGCCCGCGTGGGTGAAGTCGATGGCGGCGATCCACTCCTGCGGCTTGTTGAGCGCCACGTAGGTGTGCAGGACGCCGCCGGGCTCCCGGTGGGCGAGGATTCCCTTCCCGGGTGCGAGTGCGAAGAGCGCGCCGCCGCCGACCGCCTGTGCGCCGGCCGGGTGGCGGGTGTCGGCGTCGAACAGGTACGTCTCGATGAAGGATATGCCGACGTACTCGGGGGTGGCGTCGGACAGCAGCGGCCGGATCCGCGACCACGCGCCGTCCGCGCCGACCAGGAGACCGGTCTCCACGGTCGCCCCGTCCGCGAACGTCACTTCGTGCCGACCGCCCCCGAGAGACCGGACCGCAGTGACCTTGTGCCCCCACTTGATCGTGTCGGCCGGCAGCGAGTCGAGCAGCATCTGCCGTAGGGCGCCGCGGTGGACCTCCGGACGCCCGCCGGTGCCGTCGTCGGGTTCGTCGAGGAGCACGGTTCCATCCCGGTCGAGGACCCGCGACGCCTCACCGCCCTTGTGGATGAGGCCGCGGAACTCCTCGAGGAGGTCGGCCGCTTCGAGGGCGAGCTGCCCGTTGTAGTCGTGGATGTCGAGCATGCCGCCCTGTGTGCGGGCGGTCGGGGAGATCTCCGCCTCGTAGACCGTCGCGGGAATGCCGTGGACGTGGAGGACGCGGGCGAGGGTCAGTCCTCCGAGCCCGGCGCCGATGATCGTGACGTCAGTGGTCATGGTGGTTCCTTGCCTGTCGCGGCCCCCCGGGCGGGCACCCGGCAGACCATCTCTGGAACATTGTTCCAACGCAGCCTGGAACGGCGTTCCAGGCATGTGCCAGGATGTGCACATGGCAACCAGGACACGCCGCCCGGAACGACGCGAGGAACCACTCTCCCGTCGGCGCATCGTCGAGGCCGCGATCGAACTTCTCGACACCGCCGGCGAGGGCGCACTCACCTTCCGCGCACTGGCCGAACGCCTCGTTACCGGACCCGGCGCGATCTACTGGCACGTCACGGGCAAGGACGAACTCCTCAACGCCGCCACCGACGCCGTCATCGCCACCACCATGACCACCGAAACCACCAACATCACCGGTACCGCCGACGCAACGCCGCAGGAAGCGATCCGCACCCTCGCACTCGGCGTGTTCGACGCGATCGACGCCCACCCCTGGGTCGGCACACAACTCGCCCACGCCCCGTCCCAGTCACCCATGCTGCGCGTCTTCGAACACCTCGGACGCCACATCCAAACGCTCGGCGTGCCCCACCCCACCCAGTTCACCGCCGCCTCCGCCCTGCTGAACTACATCCTCGGAGTCGGCGGACAGAACGCGGCCAACGCCCGCGGACACCACCGGCACACCAGCCGGACCGAGTTCCTCAGCACCACCGCGACCGCATGGGCCGACCTCGACCCCGACGAGTACCCCTTCACCCGCACCGTCGCAGACCAACTACGCGACCACGACGACCGAACAGAGTTCCTCGCCGGTCTCGACCTCATCCTCACCGGAATCACCACACACCAGAACCCGACCGACCCGACACCGCCGTAACCCCCCCCGTCCAGCCCGGGTTCAGCCCCTCGGCGCGTGCTCGGGTGAGGGGGACGGCGCGCCGGTCCATCCGTGCAGGGCGGCTTCGAGGCCGGTGACGGCGGCGATGTCGGTGGCGTCGGAGGCCCAGGCGACCACCCCGTCCGGGCGTACCAACACCCCGGTCGGCGTCGTATGGTCGTCGGTCACGCTCCTCACTCGCCCGGCCCAGGCGGCGGCGAGGCGGGCGAGCGAGCCGTCCGGAGTGCGGTCGAGCAGCAGGAACCCGCCGCCGTGACCGTGGTCGGACAGACGGGAACCGTCCGTCAGCCACAGGTCGGGGACATGGCGACCGACCAGCGGATGGTCGCCGGGCAGGTCGATGCGCTGTGTGACGCCGGAGATCTTCTTGACCGCGTAGGTCGCACCGTCCCGCGTGCCCAGCAGATCGGCAACAACCTCCCGGAGCGCCGCCGACTTGGCGTCGCCGCGCAGCACACCGATCTGGGCCCGAGTCCAGTCCAGCACCCAGGCGCCCAGCGGACGGCGCTCGGCGTCGTAGGTGTCGAGCAGCCCTTCAGGTGCCCACCCGGCAACCACGGCACCGAGCTTCCAACCGAGGTTCATCGCGTCGCCGACCCCCAGATTGAGCCCCTGACCGCCGAACGGCGAGTGCACGTGCGCGGCGTCGCCGGCCAGAAACACCCGTCCCGACCGGTAGGTAGCGGCCTGGCGGGCGTTGTCCGTCCAGCGGGTCGCGGCGCCGCGCAGCGCGGTCAGCGTCACGTCGGTGCCCGAGACCCGGCGCAGGCCGGCCTGCAACTCCTCAAGCGTGACCGGCGCCATGAGGGTCCCCCCGCGCGAGCGAAGCCGAGCATGGAGGTCGGCGGGAGCGCCGAACTCCACGGTGACCACCCGCCCGGGTTGTGGCCCGTAGCGGTACGCCCCCCGAGTCGACCACACCCATCCATTCGCGAGCTTCTCCGGGTCGGCGATGTCGACGACCGCCAGGTGTCCGGTGAGTTCGGGGTCGGTGCCGGGGAAGTCGATGCCCGCGAGGCGGCGTACGGTGCTGCGCCCGCCGTCGCACCCGACCAGCCACCCGGTGCGCACCATGCCGGCCGTGGTGCCGACGAGCACGCCGTCGCCGGTGTGTTCGAGTGCGGTGACCTCCACTCCGCGACGCACCGGTACGCCGAGTCGCGCGACATGGTCGGCCAGCAGCTTCTCCAGCTCACGCTGCGGCACCATCCTCGCCCCGTCGACCGCGGCGTGCGCGGCGAGGTCGGCATCGGACCAGTCCACGAGGCCGGCATCGAGGACCATCCCCGCGAAATGCCCGGTGAACCGCGACTCGTGCGCCCGCCCGCCACCCCCGGGCCGCTGGTTGTGGGTCATGCGAGCGAACGACCCCACCCGCTCGAGCGTCTCTCGCTGCACGCTTTCGGCGGCAGACAGCAGGCCTCGGCGGTCGAGCGCCTCGGCCGTCGGCACGTTGATCGACCCCGCCTTCATCGCCTCGGACGGCTCGGCCAGTCGCTCGAGCACCTGCACCGTCGCCCCGGAGAGCGCCAGTTCGGCGGCGAGCACGAGGCCCACCGGCCCGGCTCCGACCACGGTTACGTCCACATCCTGGTTCACATCGATATTCACGAACGGTGTTCTATATACGAACGCTGTTCGTGTCAAGTTATAGTGGTCGGGTGAACCCGAGAGAACGACGCGCGGCGCGCCACCAACTGCCGAATCCCGAGCTCGAAGCCGCCCCCAGGCAGCGGCGCCGCAAGGCCCCGATCACCGTGCAGCAGGTCATCGACACCGCGCTGGGCGTCATCGCCACAGAGGGCTACGAGGCACTGACCATGCGCCGACTGGCGGGCGCCCTCGACACCGGACCTGCCTCGCTCTACGCCCATGTGGTCAACAAGGCCGACCTCGACGAACTGCTCATCGCGCGGCTGTGCGCCGAGCTCGTGCCACCCGAGCCCGACCCCGCAGCCTGGCGGGAGCAGATCCGCGGCGTGTGCACCCAGATGCGCGACCAGTACCTGAAATACCCCGGAATCTCCCGCGCCGCGCTCGCCATCGCCCCCACCGACCTCGAGACCCTGCGCGTCAGCGAAGCCATGCTGGCGATCCTGATCGCCGGCGGCGTCGCCCCGCAGACCGCCGCCTGGGCCATCGACGCCCTCTTGTTGTACGTAGCCGCCTACTGTCTGGAGATCTCCATCCTGAATCAGCGCAAGGTCCACAACGAGGCAGACTGGGTCGTCGACACCGACGAGCTCCAGCGCCGACTGACCGCGCTGCCTGCCGAGGCCTTCCCGCACACCACCCGCTACGCGGCCGAGCTCACCGCAGGCGGGGGCCACGACCGGTTCGACTTCACCCTCGCGCTGATGATCGACGGCCTCGCCCACCGCTAGCCAGACATCGCCGTAACGGGCCGGTCGCTGGTGCGTCTGGGCGTCCACCAGCTGGCGGGCCAGGACCCGCGGCAGCCGCTGCTGAGCCCCGCGGCGCACGCCGACCTCACCGGGCTGCCGCCGCTGCTATTGCAGGCCGGGTCGAACGAGGTGCTGCTCGACGACTCGACCCGGCCGGCGACCCGCGCGGCCGGAGTCGGTGTCGACGTGATCCTCGACATCACCGCCGACGTGCCTCACGCCTTCCAGTCGTTCACCGACTCACTCGACGAGACGGACGCGGCACTGGAACGGGCCGGCCGCTTCATCCTCGACCGGCTGGCGACCGCCCCAGCCGCGCCCTGACGGCCGCGCTCTCGGAGGCCTACTCGGGCAGTGGGCGGTCGTCGACGACGTGCTTCATGACAAGGGTGGAGGTCAGGCGCTGCACCCCCGGCAGGGTGGCCAGCCGCTGGTCGTACAGCTGCTGGAAGGCGGACAGGTCGGCGGTGGCGACCCGCAGAAGGTAGTCGGGCTCACCGAACAGGCGCTGGGCCTGGATCACATGCGGGACGGCGGCCACGGCCTCCTCGAACGCGGAGACGGTGTCACGGTCCTCCCAGCCCAGGGTGACGAAGACCAGGGCTTCGAAGTCGAGACCGACGGCGGCCGGGTCAACGACCGCGCGGTAGCCGCGAATC
This sequence comes from Streptomyces sp. NPDC111507, assembly GCF_055638955.1. Taxonomy (NCBI): domain Bacteria; kingdom Bacillati; phylum Actinomycetota; class Actinomycetes; order Kitasatosporales; family Streptomycetaceae; genus Streptomyces; species Streptomyces sp. NPDC111507. The sequence continues at coordinate 69,105 of NZ_JBVKBU010000010.1, forward strand.
GCGCCCTCGCGTTCGAGGTCACGCAGGCGGCGATGGCAGGGCGAGATGCTCAGCTTCACGCGGGCGGCCAACTCGGTCACCGTCAGACGGCCATCCAGCTGCAGCTCGGTAAGAATCTTCCGGTCCAGGGCATCCATGAGAAAGATTCTCCCCCACTGGACGCGATCATGGAGCAAAGACAGAAACATTTGCGGGCATTATGCGCCTAATCTTCCCTCCCAGGGCAAGGAACGTGAGAGGGAAAGATCGATGGACACGACGACGGTGGCGGCTTTTCTGGCGGTGGATCTGCTGCTGGTGTTCACGCCGGGCGCGGACTGGGCCTACGCGATCACCGCGGGGCTGCGCGACCGGTCGGTCGTCCCGGCGGTCGCCGGACTGATAGCCGGATACGTGGGATACACGGTGCTCGCCGTGGCCGGCCTGGTGGTGATCGTGGCGAACTCGGCCACCGTTCTCACCACGCTGACCGTCGCGGGGGCCGCCTACCTGATGTGGCTGGGCTGGGGTGTCCTGTCGCGCCCGGCGGTACCGGGCGCGTCCACGGAGGCCATGCCCTCCTCGCGTCGGCAGATCATGCTCAAGGGAGCCGGGATCAGCGGCCTGAACCCGAAGGCGCTGCTTCTGTACTTCTCGCTGTTCCCCCAGTTCATCGACCCCGGGGCGGGCTGGCCGGTCGCCGCGCAGACCGGGCTGCTCGGCACGCTCCACATGACCGCCTGCGCCGTCGTCTACCTCGCCGTCGGCGTGCTGGCCCGCACCGTGCTGAAGACCCGGCCTTCGGCGGCCCGGGCAGTCACCCGCGCCTCCGGTGCCATGATGATCGTCATCGGAGGAGTCCTGTTGGTGGAACGCCTGGCCGGCTGACGGACCCGACCGACCCCGATCAACACCGTGATGTCCGCCGAAGGAGAGCACATGGAAGAGCAGGCGCAGCGGGAACAGGCGAGCCCCGAGATACAGGCGCGCGTCCGGACGAGTTTCGACCGGCAGGGGCTGATGGGCCTCCTCGGTGCACGGATCACGCGGATCGCGCCGGGCCGTGTGCACATCGTCCTCCCGAGCCGGCCCGAAGTGACGCAGCAGCATGGCTACTTCCACGCCGGCGCCACCAGCGCGATCGCGGACACCTCGGGCGGCTACGCGGCATTCACGCTCTTCCCGGAGAACACCGACGTACTCACGGTCGAGTACAAGATCAATCTCCTGGCGCCCGCCGTCGGCGACCACATCGAGGCGGTCGGAACGGTCCTGAAGTCCGGACGCACCCTGACCGTGTGTCAGCTGGAGGTGTTCGGTGTCCAGGACGGCCGGCGGTCGCTCGTCGCCAACGGCCAGCAGACGCTGATCCGCGTGAACAGGCCCGAAGGGTGACCCCGCAGCCGCTGCCGTCCTGGGTGACCTGGCAGCAAAGGCCGTTTCCCGACGCCAACCTGCTTCTGCTCCACGGAAGCCAACCGGCCCTGGTCGACAGCGGATTCGTCGGCCACGCCGAGGACACGGCCGCCTGGGCCCGCGCCCACGCCGGAGACGTCGGCCTGGTCGTAAACACCCACTGGCACTCCGACCACGTCGGTGGCAACGCCCTCCTGCAGGCGGGCGGCGCCGGCATCGCGGCCGGTGCCCCGGAGGCGGACGCCGTCGCCCGCCGGGACCCGGGCTGCTGCGCCGCGGAATACCTCGACCAGCCCGTAAGCCCGTACACCATCGACATGGCGCTCGACGACGGTCAGGTCCTCCGCCTCGGTGAAGCCGACTGGGAAGTGGTCCGCACCCCCGGACACACGCCCGGACACCTCGCGCTGTGGCAGCCGGAAGAGCGGCTCCTCGTGGTCGGGGACGCGCTGTCGGACTACGACGTCGGCTGGGTGAACCTGGCCCTCGACGGGCCCGACGCGGCCGCCACCGCTCTCGCCTCCCTGAAGCGGATGGCCGACCTCGCCCCGCGCGTGCTGCTCCCCTCGCACGGGCCGATCCCCGCCGACCCCGGTGCGGCCCTCGTCACCGCGCTGCGCCGCGCGCGGCGTCTCGTCGACGACCCCGACGGAGCCATCTGGTACGGAGCCCGGCGGATCTTCGCGTTCGCCCTCATGATCCGCGGCGGGATCCCCACCGACGAGGTCGAGCCGTACCTGCACGCGCGGGCCTGGCTGACCGACGCCGCGCACCTTCTGGGCCTCACCCCGGAAGCACTCGCCGCCGAGCTCATCGCCATCATGCTCCGCAGCGGCGCCGTCACCCTTCGGGACGGGCGCCTGCACGCCGCCGCCGAGCACACCCCGGTCGAGGCGGAGACGCTGCGCGTGCCCTACCCGCGCGCGTGGCCGACGCCGCAGCCACGGTGACTCCCGGGCGACCGCGTCACGTCGACCGGGTCGACCGGGTCGACCGCTGTATGAACCGGGCCTCTCGACAGTCGCCGCCCCAGCCCGGAAGCGCCGTCAGTGGAGGGCGTCGGAAAGGCGGGTGAAGCTGTGGCCGGTGGCCAGCAGTTGGGGGACGGCGGCGGTGATGCCTCGGGCAGTGCCGCCCTGGGGGTGGTTCATGTGGCAGATGACGATGGATCCGCCGGGGGCGGCGGCGACCGTCGTACGGACCTGTTCGGGGGTGAAGGTGGCGCCGCCGTCGCCGTTGACCGAGAAGCTGACGAAGCGTTCTCCCAGGGCGGTGACGATCCGTGCCGCGACGTCGTCGCAGTAGGCGGTGCCGGAGCGGAAGAAGCGTGGCGGCGTGCCCAGCAGTCGGGTGAGCTTGGTTTGGTTGCCGGAGATCTCGTCGTACACCTCGGCGGCACTGCGGGTGCCGGGGATGCCGTAGGCGGAGCGGCCGGTGACCGAAAGCGGGCGGTGGCGGGTGCCGTGGTTGGCGATCTCGAACAGCGGCTCGGCGGCCAGCCGACGGAAGACGGCGGGGTTGGCGTCGATCCAGCGGGAGTTGATGAACAAGGTCGCCGGTATCTCCCGTCGACGCAGGAAGTCGATCAACGCACGGTCGTAGCCGCTGCCGCCCGGGCCGCCGCAGGCGTCGAAGGTCAGCGCGATCACGCGTCGGGCGGTCGGCAGCGCGTGGACCACGGCGGGTGCGTCGAAGCCCCAGGTATGCGGCACCGCGTGCCCGTAGCGGGCCACGATGTCCGCGCGGGTGACGGCGCGGGACGCGGTGGGCGCGGTGGCCGACGGGCTGGCGCCCGGGGTGCTTGTGCCGCTTGCGATCGCCGCGGTTGTGGAGGGGGAACCGGTGGCGGAAGCGCTGCGGTCGACCGTGCTCTGGGGGCCCGCGCAGCCGGCGAGCACGCCTCCCGCCATGGCCGCCAGCAACGCCCGGCGACTGGGTGTCATCCGTTCCCCTTGTTCGAAGATCCTCGACGGGACACCCCGCTACGGGAACCGTACGCGGCGGAAGGGGCATGATCAGTAAGAGGGCGGCAAGGGTTCGCCAACAATCCCTTGTGGATCATTTGCCGCGCCGACCACGGGACCCGGCGTACTCACGCGGCGGCGGGACTGCGCCGGCCAAACTCTCAGGTGGTCCTCTCGGCCTTGGCCGCCGCCGCGTTCGTCTCGGCGCGGCGCAACTCCTGGTAGCGATTCCACAGGTCGGGCCGGGAATCGTCCATGTACCAGGCACGCAGGAAGAGTTCGAGGAAGGCGCTCTCCGTCTCGTCGCCGCCGCGGCGGTACAGCTCCGGGTCCGACTCGACCAGCGCGGCGACCGGCCGCCGGCCGGCCGGGCCCTCGGCCACGGTCACCCGGAAGATGGCACGACCGGTCCCACTGCGATGCAGCGTCAGCTGGTCGCCCTCCAGGTACGCGTCCCACTTCTCGTCCATGCTCAGCGCCCGCACACCGTGCCGGACACGCTGCCACTGCCCCGGAGTCCACACCAGCTCCGGCACAGGAACCGCCTCGGGACGGCGCAGCGGCGTCACGTCGCGACCCAGCCCGGCGCGGTTGAGGTCCTCGCCCGGTTCGCCCTCGCGCACCCACTCCGGTAGCGCCTCCGACGCAGCCCGCCACGCGGCAGGTATCCCCGCCGTGCCCACCCGAGCGGCGACGATTCCGCCGACGATCGCGCAGGTGGTGTCGACGTCCCCGCCCACCGACGCGCACGCCCACAACGCCTCCGCGAAGTCCTCCAGGTGCCGGGCCGCGCACCACAGGGCGAAGGGCACCGTGTCCGCCGCGCTCACCCGCCGGCCGTTGCCCAACCGGTGCGCCGCGTACTCGGCATGCGGCTGGCCCAGCAACTCCCGCGCCTCGGCCACCCCCGAACGGACCCGTCCCTCCGGTGTCAGCTCCTCCACCGCCGCCAGCAACTGGGCTCCGGACACCGGCCGAACGCGCCCGCGGGCAGCGCACGCGGCTCCCACCGCCACGGCGACCGCCCCGGCCACCGCCTCCGGATGGGTGTGCGTCACCCGCGCCGACCGCCCGGCCTGCGCGGCTGCCTCGGCCAGATCCACGGCGAACCAGGCGCCCAAAGGCGCCACCCGCATCGCGGCCCCATTGCCCCACGACCCCTGGCCGTCGAACAGTTCCGCGGCCAGTTCCTGCCACCTGCCGCCCTCGCGTACCAGGCGCAGCAGCCGGTTCATCGCCGGACCGTAGCCTCGGTCGAAGTCGTGCCTGTGGGCGAAGCCGTGCGCCAGTTCATGCTGGTCCACGCTGCCGCGTCGGCGCAGCACGTCGAAGACCGAGCAGGCCATCTCCGTGTCGTCCGTCCACGGCCATTCCGCGGGAGGCAATCGCCGCTCCCGCAGGCGGGGGAGATTGTCCGGTACGAAGAACTGGGCGCCGAAGGCGTCACCCACCGTCAAGCCGCGCAGGGCGTCGCGGGCGGCGGAGCGGTGATCGAAGGAAGGGCAGGCGGAAGGATCGAGGAAGGGGATTTCAGCGGGCATCTCTCCCATCCTGCCAAGCCGACCTGCCGCAGCGCCACGGCAATTGCCGGGCGTTGGCTGCTTCGCGGGCCTGGTGCTGAGTCATCCCATGTGAGGCGTCCAGGCTGTCCTGCCGGCCGGGCACCCGGTCGGCGAGCAGCCGGGAGTGGCGGATGGGACTTCTGGGCATGGTGCGTTGGGGGAACAGACCCGGTGCGCGGAGAGTCAGACGTGCCTCGATCTCTGGTCCTAGGCTGGGTTTCCCACTCCGCCCAGGAGAGTTCCTCCGGTCCGGACAACCGTGTTCCCGTCAGATCCCTGGCAGGGAGCACCCAACAATGGAGCGCGCATGGCCTACGAGGCGATGGGTGATGACGTCTACCAGCCGGACGGGTCGGAGGTACAGGACGACGCCGGACTGCTGGACGTCTCGGACACCCTCGACGACCGCGGTGTCGACGAGGCTCTCGACGAGGGCTACTCGCCCCCGGAGAAGCCCTGGGGCGTGGAGCACACCGGTGTCACGGCGGCGGAGCGGCAACGAGGGGAGAGCTTGGACGAGCGGCTTGCCGAGGAGGTCCCCGATATCGCCGACCAGGACGGCGACGGTATCGGGGACCTTTGGGACGGCGACGGGGAAGTCATCGACGACGAGGTGGGGGACCTGCGGGCGGGCCGCCTCATCGCGCCGGACGAGGGCGCTCACGAGGACACCGAAAAGGACCTGATTGCTTACGACGTCGGCGTCGACGGGGCGGGCGCATCGGCCGAGGAGGCCGCGATGCACGTGATCCCCGACTCCGAGTCCTTCTAACCTGCCCGGTCCGTCGACCTCCTGGCCCGCCTGATGTGTCTCCACCGACAGAGACAGGCGCGCGGACGTCGGTACGCCGCGAAGCGGCCGTCAGCGGTGGAAGGCGGCACCGAAGTGCGCGCCGGACACGGGCGCGGCCAGGGTGCGCGGTCCGAAGCTCACCGACCTGGTCGCGGTGACACCGGAGGCGGTGCCGGGGAAGACCCACACGGCTCCCGAGCCGCTGTTCTCCTCGGGTGCCGAGACGGCGACGTGCCCGCCGACGACGGCGGTGCGGCTGCCGAATCGGTCGCCCTTCTCAGCCGTACCGGGCACCCCGGCCGTGTTCTGGCTGAAGACCTGGACCCTGGTGCCGGAAAGACCCGTCGGACCGCCCCTGAGAACGGCGAAGGTGCCGGCGTCGGTCCGGCCGGCGAGGTCCTCACCGGGGACACCGGTGACGACGTCGGCGTAACCGTCGCCGGTGACGTCGCCGACGGAGACGTCGGTGCCGAAGCGGTCGCCGCTCTCCCCCGCCCCGGGAACTCCGGAGGTGTTCTGGCCGATCAGCGTGGCGCGCGCCGCGAACCCGTTCGCCGTGCCGCGCACCACGCCCACGAGACCGCCCCCTGCCGCCGTGCTGCGGCCGAAGACGACGTCCGTCCGGCCGTCGGCGTCGATGTCACCGAGGGCGATGCTGTCCGCGGACACGGTGTCGGGGTAGGCGATGAACGGCCCTGCCACCAGACCGTTCTCAGTCCCCTTCAGCAGTCGCAGACGGGGCGGCGCGATCGCCCCTCCGTCGTCCGAGTCCCACGGACCGCTGCTGACCACCAGGTCGGTGGTGCCGTCGCCGTCCACATCGCCCGCTTCCATGGCGTAGACACGGACGTCGAGGTCGACGAGGGGGCCGGTGCGGGCCGCTGAACCGCTTCGGCTGAAGGGCCCGTACCGCATCTGATAGGCCGTCGCCAGGTCCAGGTGTCCATCGCCGTCGAAGTCACCGGCCCGGGTCTCCGCCCGGCCGTGGCCGACCGTGGTGGCGGTAGCGAGCCCGCCCACCCCTCCCCACACGACGGTCTGCAGCCCGACGTCACGCGCACTGCCGATGTCCTCGCCCGGGGCTCCGACCACCAGGTCGGTGAAACCGTCGCCGTCCAGGTCGGCGGCCGTGAGCGGGCCGCCGAAGTGGTCACCCGCCTCCGCCGTGCCGGGTATCCCGTAACGGTCCTGGCTGATCACCTGGCGCTTGACACCGTTCGGGCCCTCGGCCATGCCGTAGACGACAGCGACGTATCCGGCGCCCGCCTTGCCGTTGACAGTGCCGCCAGGGGCGGCGATCGCGACGTCGGTGTATCCGTCACCGTCGAAGTCGGCACGCACGGACGCCGCGGCATCGGCGGCGAGGGCGCCCGCGGGGGCGTCCTCGGCGTAGGACACCGCTGTCGCCGTCCCCGTCACGGTCATGACGGCGGCGGCGACAGCGACGGCGGACACGTGGAATCTTCGGGAGGACATGGCAAACCCCTAGGAATGGAGGGCAGTGGGCCGCACTTCTCACGCGCACGGCAACCACCAAGACCCGCACGGGGCGCCAACGGTTGTACGCCGCCCCTTCACCTGGGATTCATCCCGAACAGTCCGCGCGTATCCCGGGCCGTTCCATCTCCACGATCTCCAGCGGAAATAGACTCGAGAGGACTGTCAGGAGATCCTCATGGACTACTTCGACCTCGGGACTTTGACCCGGCCCGTGTCGACCCGTGCGCCGGAAGCACAGTGCTGGTTCGACCGCGGTCTGGTGTGGAGCTACGCGTTCAACCACGAAGAGGCGGTCACCTGCTTCGAATCGGCGGCCGCCGCGGATCCCGACTGCGCCATGGCGTACTGGGGTGTCGCATACGCGCTGGGCCCCAACTACAACAAGCCCTGGGAGTTCTTCGACGACGTCGATCTGCGGCACACGGTGGAACGGACGCACACCGCCGTCGAACGGGCGCACGCGCTGTGCGGCACGGCCACACCGACCGAGCGCGCGCTCATCGAGGCACTGCGCGAGCGCTATCCCGCCTCGCGCGCCGTCGAGGACTGCTCCGTCTGGAACGAGCCGTACGCCGAGGCCATGCGTGCCGTGTACGAACTCGCGCCCGACGACCCTGATGTCGCCACGCTCTACGCGGACGCGCTGATGAACCTCACCCCGTGGCAGCTGTGGAACCCGCGCACCGGCGAGCCCGCCCCCGGTGCGCGCACGCTGGAGGCGAAGGCCGTCCTCGACCGCGCGTTGCTGACCGAGACGGGCGCCGGTCACCCGGGCATCCTGCACATGTACATCCATCTGATGGAGATGTCGCCGACGCCGGAGGAGGCCCTCACTGTCGCCGACCGGCTGCCGGGACTGGTACCGGACGCGGGGCACCTGCAGCACATGCCCTCCCACCTCGACGTGCTGTGCGGCGACTACCGGCGGGTCGTGTCGGCCAACAGTGCCGCGATCAAGGCCGACGAGAAGTACCTGCGACGGGCCGGCGCGATGAATTTCTACACGCTGTACCGCTCGCACGACTATCACTTCAAGATCTACGGCGCGATGTTCCTCGGCCGGTCCAGGACGGCACTGGAGACGGTCGCGCAGCTGGAGGCGTCCATCCCCGAGGATCTGCTCCGTGTGGAGAGCCCGCCCATGGCCGACTGGCTGGAGGGGTTCCTCGCCATGCGGGTGCACGTACTGATCCGGTTCGGCCGGTGGGAGGAGATCCTCGCGCTGCCGATGCCCTCCGACCCACTGTTGTACTGCGTCACCACGGCGATGCTGCACTACGCGCGCACAGTGGCGTACTCCGCCACCGGGGCGACCGCCGAGGCCGAGGCCGAACGCGAGCTGTTCCGCCGCGCGGTCGCACGGGTTCCCGAGACGCGGACGCTGTTCAACAACACCTGCCGGGACATCCTGGCCATCGCCGCCGCCATGCTCGACGGCGAACTCGAGTACCGCAGGGGCGAGTACGACCTCGCGTTCGCCTCCCTGCGGCGCTCCATCGAACTCGACGACCACCTGCCCTATGACGAACCATGGGGCTGGATGCAGCCGACCCGTCACGCCTACGGGGCGCTCCTGCTCGAACAGGGCCGAGTCGAGGAGGCCGAGGCCGTCTACCGGGCCGACCTCGGACTCGACGACACGCTGCCCAGGTCCTCACAACATCCGGGAAACGTCTGGGCACTCCACGGCTTCCACGAATGCCTAGTGCGGCTCGGCAAGACGGGGGAAGCCGGCATCATCGCCCAGCAACTCACCCTGGCCACCGCACTCGCGGACGTCCCCATCGAGGCGTCGTGCTTCTGCCGACTCGACACCGCGGGCCCTACGAGTCTTTGCTGCTCCGAACAGCCGACTGAGATTGGCTCAGTGACCAGCCACGGGAACCAGACTCTTCGATTCCGTTCCCCGCGCTGAGGAAACAGCGCGGTGGTCGGTTCAGCACCCGCCACGAAGGCCCGCGTGTCCCGGAGATCCATGATTCCCAGCTGACCGGCGCCGGGGACCGCCGGGTGACGCAGCGCCTGGTCGACCTGGAGATGCCGTTCGTCACCGCCGTCATCGGCCCGGCCTTCGTACGCAGCGAGTACGCGCTGCTCGCCGACCTCGTCGTGGCCGCGGACACCACCGTCTTCTCCGACTTTCCCCCTGACCATCGGCATCGTGCCCGGCGACGGCATCCAGATCGCCTGGGCGGAGGCCATCGGCGTCAACCGCACCCGCTACCTCACCCTCACCCAGGGCTCGTTCACCGCCGAACGGGCCGAACGGTGGGACACCGTCGCCGAGGTGCTGCCGCCGGAACGGGTGCCGCCCGTGCCCAGGACCTCGGGGAGCGGCGCGCCGCCGACCTCGCGTACGGAAGCGTCGACGAAGCGTGACCGTCGCCCACCGCTGGATCGGTGCACTGCACGAGTCGTCCCAGCGGCTGGGGCACGCTGTCGTCCCGTACTTCGCCGGCCTGGTCGATCTGGCGTCCTACGTCGGCTACCGACTTTCCGAACCGACCCCCGCCAAACGCTGCTCCTCGACACCGACACCGAACTCCACCTCTACCCGCCCCCTCCCTCCTGCCCCGCCTCCGCGGAGTCGGCACTGCGGCTCGTCCACGGCCGCCATCGCTCCCAGGAACCCTGACCGCCACCGGCTCGATCTCCCTCGAGCCGTCACCGCCCACAGGGGAGCTTGCGATCCGCCACGCCCCGCCGGCCGTGAGCCGAGCGGATCACCGCGTCCCGAGGAACGATGGAATCATGAACACTTCACCCGAAACCATTCCAGAAGCCGCCGTGAGCGACACCGCGGAAGACACCTATGACGTGATCGTGCTCGGGGCGGGCCCAGTCGGCCAGAACGTCGCCGACCGGGCCCGCGCGGCCGGGCTGACCGTCGCCGTGGTCGAGCGTGAACTGGTCGGCGGTGAGTGCTCGTACTGGGCCTGCGTGCCCAGCAAGGCACTGCTGCGGCCGGTCATCGCCATCTCGGACGCACGCCGGGTCGACGGTGCCCGCCAGGCGGTCACCGGACGGCTCGACACCGCCAGGGCCTTCGCGCGGCGCGATCACCACGTCACCGACTGGGACGATTCCGGGCAGGCCGGCTGGGTCAAGTCCATCGGCGCCGATCTGTTCCGCGGGCAGGGCCGGATCGACGGACCGCGCCGGGTGACCGTCACCGCCTCCGACGGCGGGCGCCGCACCCTCGACGCCCGCCACGCGGTCGCCATCGCCACCGGCAGCCGCCCTGTACTGCCCGAGGTACCAGGCATCGAGGAAGCCCGTCCGTGGACCAACCGCGAGGGCACCGACTCCAGCCACGTGCCGGGCCGGCTCGCCATCGTCGGCGGTGGAGGGGTGGGCGTGGAGATGGCCACCCTGTGGCAGGGCCTCGGCGCCCAGGTCAGCCTGCTGGCCCGCCGCCCGCTGCTGCCCCGGATGGAGCCCTTCGTCGGCGACGTGGTCACCCAGGGGCTCACCGAGGCGGGCGCGGACGTACGCATCGGCGTCTCGGTGACCGGGCTGAGCCGCCCCGATCCGGCGGGCCCGGTCACCCTGAGCCTCGACGACGGGAGCCGGCTGGAGGCCGATGAGGTCATGTTCGCCACCGGTCGGGCGCCGGGCACCGACGACATTGGCCTGGAGACCGTGGGCCTGGCCCCCGGATCCTGGCTCGACGTCGACGAGACCTGTCTGGTCAGAGGAATGGAGGGCACCTGGCTCTACGCCCTCGGCGACGTCAACCACCGCGCCCTGCTCACCCATCAGGGCAAGTACCAGGCACGGACGGCGGGCGACGCGATCGGCGCCCGCGCCAAGGGGCTGCCGCTCGACAACGGCCCCTGGGGCGACCATGCCACCACCGCCGACCAGCACGCCGTGCCGCAGGTCTTCTTCTCCGACCCCGAGGCCGCTGCCGTGGGCCTGTCCGCCGAACAGGCCACCGCAGCCGGCCACCGCGTCTCCGTGGTCGACGTGGACTTCGCCCAGGCCAAGGGGGCGGTCCTGTACGCCGACGGCTACCCGGGCCAAGCCCGCATGGTCGTCGACCTCGACCGTGAGGTCCTCCTCGGGGTGACCTTCGTCGGCCCCGGCGTCAGTGAACTCCTGCACTCCGCAACCGTCGCCGTCGCCGGCGAGATCCCCCTCAAGCGACTGCGGCACGCCGTCGCCTGCTTCCCCACCATCAGCGAAATCTGGCTGCTCATGCTCAAGGCCTACGAGAGCTGACGCGCACCACCAACGGCCTGTCGGCGGTGGCGCGCACGACCACGAGCGTGTGAGCCACCTGCGCCGAAGCAGGAAGTCATCCGGGCATAGAGGTCAGGCAGAACATGCGCGGCGCGAACCAGGCGCCGGACATCTTCTTCAACCGGGGCCGCGGCGCGCTGGACGACTGTCCGACGGCCACCAAGGCCAACCCGTGTCGGCAGGGGCCCGGCACGCCGCCGCTCAGCGCCCCGCGCTCTGGCCCCCGTCGACGTGCAGGATCTCTCCCGTGACGAACGAGGCGCTCTCGAGGTACAGGATCGCGTCGACCACGTCGTCGATCTCGCCCACCCGGCCGATCGGCTGCAACGCGGCGAGAGCCTCGTACTCCGCGGTCGGGTGCATCGGGGTGCGGATGGTGCCGAGCGCGACGGTGTTGACCCGGATACCGCGGGACGCGTACTCGATCGCCAGTGCCTTGGCGACCGCGTTCAGCCCGCCTTTGGTCAGCGACGCGAGCGCCGCGGGTACCCGCGAGTCGGCGTGGTCGACCAGAGTGGTCGAGATGTTCACCAGGTGGCCCCCGCCGGCCCGGGAGAGCATGGCGGCGACGGCGCTGCGGGAGACCTCGAAGAAGCCGCGCAGATTCACCCCGGCCACGGCGTCGTAGTCCTCGTCGGTGTATTCGGTGAACGGCTTGGCGATGAAGACTCCGGCGTTGTTGATCAGCGTGTCGATCCGGCCGAACCGCCCGAGAGCCGCGTCGACGATGCGAGCGCCGACACCCGGCTCGGCCACATCGGCCCGCACGGCCAGTGCCTCGGGGTCGCTGAAATCGCCGATGGAGCGGGAGATCGCCACGACCCCGTAGCCGAGCTCGCGGTAGGCGGTGACAAGGGCGGCGCCGATGCCTTGCGAAGCGCCGGTGATGAGGGCGACCTTCTGCACGGTGTTCACGATGCGAGGAGCACTTTCTTCATCGCGTTCTTCATCGCGCGGACGTAGCCGGCGAGGCCGAGAGCTGGGTGGCGACGGAAGGAAGGCACGACGTCATAGCTGCTCACCTTCGGAGGACGGCGGGATGTACGTCAGCCTGCCCCGGCTGCGCCGCACGCGCGCTCGAGGAAAAGCAGACGAGTGATGCGCCTGGCCCACTCGGGCGCCGTCGACGTGCAGGACACGGCGTCCAGGTCCTCGGCGCCCTGGTCCACAACGGACACCATCCCGTCCACGCCTCCGATACAAATCCTGCGGTCACGGCGCCGACGAGTCCGCATAAACCATGGCCGATATCACCAATAACCACATTCTCGGTATTCTCTTGCATAGCAGGTGATTTTCGGCGAATGGACTGTCGAAGGCGCGAGTGAGGCGAAGCGTGGTTCTGGCCGGCAGAGAACCGATGCCGACGGGGCACGCGACAGGCGGCACAGGGCCTGCCCGTTCCCGTGAGCGGTTTCTTCAGGGTGAGCCCGTCGAGGCGGGCGTGCGCACATCGATCCTGAGTTCGTGGCAGCGCAGCCGCTCCCTCGGCCTCTCGCCGGACCAGGCCGACCTGCCCTTCCGCGATGATTTCGAACGGGACGCCCGGATCGTCCGCGCGGCCGTCCCCGTGCTCGACCGGCTGCAGGCCAGGTTCGCCGGCAGCAAGATGAACATCTCCGTAGCCGATGCGAGCGGCACGGTCCTGCTGCGCCGTTTCGGAGAGGTGTCACTGGCCAGGAGCCTTCCGGCGTTTCAGCGCGTTCCGGGATTCGTGTTCGCCGAGCGGGTCGCGGGTACCAACGGCATCGGTCTCGCACTGGCGGAGCGGCAACTCATCCGGGTTCACGGTGCCGAGCACTTCGCCGAGCGCTCCCAGCGAAGCGCCTGCCGCGCGCTTCCCGTCCGCGATCCGCTCAGCGGTCGTATCGAGGGCGTCCTGTGCTTCGGCTATCCGAGCAGCGCCGAAGACCCCACGCTGGCGATCACGATACGCAGGGCGGCCCAGGCCATCGAGCGGCGGCTGCTGGGGCAGAGTTCCGCGCGTGAGCGCGCTCTGTTGCGGGCATACCTGGACACCGGAGCCACGGCCTCCACCGGCCTTCACCACACCATCGGCGTGGACGAACTGGCCCTCGAACTGCATCCCCGCGACCGAGCGGTCCTCACGGAGAAGGCCGCCGAGCTGATCTCTCGCGGGCAGCGGGCCGCCGCCGTCGTGTCCCTGTCCGACGGTCGGCGGGTCACTCTCGTGAGCCGTCCGATGAGAAGCGGCTCAGGGGTGGAAGGCGTTGCCATCGAGGCCGTCCTGCCCGGCCCCGTACTGCGCGAGCCCCTCGCCGTCCCGGCTCAGGTCGACGTACCGCCTGACTTCTCCGGCCGGCTCGCCGTGGTCACCGCCGTCCGGCCGCCCCGGCTCGTTCCGGCTGCGGCGGCCCCCGGGCGTCTGCCCGTCGCCGCGCTGTCCAGGCATCTTCCCGACATCGCCTACGGCCCGTTCGGCACCGTCGGCATGGGTGACGTGGCGGACGATCGTCTTGGCGCCCCGCCCCGGACACGAGGGCTCGTGATGGTGGGGGAACCGGGCGTGGGGACGTACGCCCTGGCCGCGCGCCGCCGTCTGGAGCTGCTGTCCGAGGCCAGCGCCCGCATAGGTACCACCCTGGACGTGCGTCGCACCGCCCAGGAACTCGCCGAGACGGCGGTGCCACGACTGGCCGACTTCGTCACCATCGACCTGCCCGAGGCCGTACTGCGTGGCGAGGAGTCCGCCGACCCCCGCACCGACCTGCACCGCACGGTGGTGCACGGGATCCGCGACGACCTTCCCTTCAGCCCGGTCGGCAAGCAGGTCGACTTCGGCCCGACCACACCGCAGATACGCTGTCTGACCAGCGGGGAGGCAGTGCTGGAACCGGACCTGAAGGCCGCTGCGGGCTGGCTCGCCCAGGACCCCGAGCACACCGAACGGCTGCTCACCGAGGTCCACTCCCTCATCGCGGTCCCCCTGGTGGCCCGCGGCGTGATCCTGGGCATCGCCAGCTTCTACCGTGCGCGGGACCCCGCCCCCTTCGGTGACGACGACCGCTCGCTGGGCCTGGAACTCGCCAGCCGTGCCGCCCTGTCCATCGACAACGCTCGGCGCTACACGCGCGAACGCACCATGGTCCTGACCCTCCAGCGCAGCCTGCTGCCGCACGATCTGCCCGACCAGGACGCCGTGGAGATCGCTCATCGCTATCTGCCCGCCGAATCCGACGTGGGCGGAGACTGGTACGACGTCATCCCTCTCTCCGGCACCCGTATCGGCCTCTTCGTCGGGGACGTCGTCGGACACGGGATGCTCTCCGCCGCCACCATGGGCCAGCTGCGCACCGCCGCGCGCAGCTTCGCCGAACTCGACTTCCCCCCGGACGAAGTCCTCACCCACCTCGACAACCTCGTGGGACGCCTGGACCGTGAGGAACCCGCCGCCGGTGCCGGTGTCGTCGGCGCGACCTGCCTGTACGCCATCTACGACCCGACCTCGCAGCAGTGCACCATGGCCCGGGCCGGCCACCCTCCGCCCGCGCTGGTGCGGCCCGACGGCACGGTGTCGTTCCCCGACCTGCCCGCCGGGCCCCCTCTCGGCCTGGGCGGCCTGCCCTTCGAATCCGCCGAGATCCACCTCCCCGTGGGCAGTCGGCTGCTCCTCTACACGGACGGACTCATCGAGGACCGGCACCGCGACGTCGACGTGGTCCTCGATCAGCTGCGCGGCGCCCTGGCCCACCCCGGGCACACACCGGAGCAGACCTGTCAGGCGGTCCTGGAGACCGTCGCGCCCGCCCACCCCTGCGACGACATCGCCCTGCTCGTCGCCCGTACCCACGCGCTGGATCCTCACCGGATCGCCGCCTGGGACCTGCCCGCCGATCCGGCCCGGGTCAGTGACGTCCGCGCCGCCGCCCTGCGGCAACTGGCCGACTGGGGACTCGACGAGGCCGCGTTCGCCGCCGAGCTGATGCTCAGCGAGCTGGTGACCAACGCCATCCGCCACGGTGCCGGGCCCATCCGGGTACGGCTGCTCCACGGCCGCACCCTGATCTGCGAGGTTTCCGACGCCAGCAACACCGCCCCGCACCTGCGCCGGGCGGCCAGCACCGACGAGGGCGGCCGCGGCCTGTTTCTCGTGGCGCAGCTGTCACAGAGCTGGGGAACGCGCTATCTGCCCGAGGGCAAGGTCATCTGGGCCGAATGCGGCCTCGACGGCGTCTGAAGAACCGCGTGCGCGGTCCAGCGGACGCGACCGTCGGACAGGGGAGAGGCGAGCGCGGGACACGCGGATCGCCCGGGCGGCCCACTGACCCGCTGGAGTCACAGCAGCGCGCAGGATGTCTGAAATACTCAGATTCGCCCCACTGATGACGACGATGAAGGTCGGGAAGAACTCGCCAGACGACCCTCGGAGATGTCCGTGCATGACGCTCCCGACACTTCCCCGAAGGACGTCCCGCCCTTGGGGGCGACGCCTCTGGTCCGCATCCGCGGGCTCGGCAAGCGGTTCGGCGGGACCCTCGCACTGGCCGGGGTCGACCTCGATGTCCACGCCGGCAGCATCCTCGCCCTTCTGGGGCCCAACGGTGCGGGAAAGTCCACGCTCATCAAGGTGCTCGCCGGCGTCCACCAGGCCGATGCGGGACAGATCACGGTGGACGGGCACCCACTCGGAAGTCATGGCGCGTCCCACAGCATGTCCTTCATCCACCAGGACCTCGGACTCGTGGAGTGGATGACGGTCTCCGAGAGCATCGCTCTGAGCATCGGGTATCCCCGACGCGGCGGCCTGATTTCCTGGCGGCGGACCCGGGAGCGCTGTGCCGACGCCCTGAACATCGTCGCCGGACATCTCGACCCCGACGCGCCGATCGCCCGGCTCTCCCCCGCCGAGCGCTCGCTGGTCGCCATCGCCCGTGCCCTGGCGGCACACGCGAAGCTCATCGTCCTGGACGAGCCCACCGCCCGACTCCCCGCCACGGACTGCGCCCGGCTCTTCCGCGTGCTCCACGCCCTGCGCGACCAGGGGCACGGCATTCTCTACGTCAGCCACCGGCTGGACGAGGTGTACAAGGTCGCCGACACCTTCGCCGTACTGCGCGACGGCCGCCTCGTCAGCCACGGCCCGCTGGCGGGCCGGGGCCCCGCCCGTCTGGTGCACGACATCGTCGGCGAGGAACAGGCCGGCTACCGGCCCGCCACGGTTCCGGCCGACGGCCCGGCCGTCCTGAGCCTCGACGGCGTACGGACCGCCGGCGCGGGACCCGTCAGCCTGGACCTCGGGCCCGGAGAAGTCCTGGGCCTGGTCGGACTCTCGGGCGCGGGGCACATGGACCTGGGCCGAGCCCTCGCCGGTTCCCGGGCCGTCCTCGACGGGCGCGTCCTGCTCGGCGGTCAGCCGTACAGCCCGCGCACGGTCGCCGACGCCGTCCGCCTCGGGGTGGGCTTCGTGAGCGGCGACAGGCAGCGGGAGGGCTGCGCCGCCGAGCTGACGGTACGCGAGAACCTCCTGGCCAACCCCGCCGCGGGCGGCCTGTCGGCGCTGAGCTGGATCAGCCCCCGCCGCGAACGTGCCGAGGCAGCCGACTTGATCGAACGGCTCTCAGTGCGGCCCCAAAACAGCGAGGCCCCCCTCGCCACCCTGTCCGGCGGAAACCAGCAGAAGGTCGTGATCGGCCGGTGGCTGCGGGTCGGCCTGCGCCTGCTGATCCTCGAGGAGCCGACCGCGAGCGTGGACATCGGCGCCAAGGCCGCGGTCTACCGCCTGCTCGACGACGGGCTGGCCGCCGGCCTCACGGTCCTGCTGATCTCCACCGACTTCGAGGAGGTCGCGGGCGTGTGCCGACGCGCCCTGGTCTTCGTCCGCGGGTCCGTGACGGCCGAGCTGAGCGGTCCGGACCTCACCGTCGCCGGGCTCACCCGGGCGGCGTCGGCCATGCCCTGCTCCGGAACCGCGACCCACCCATGACGGACTCCTTCCCACCCCGACCCCGGCCGCAGCGACCGAGGCCGCCGCGCCACCTCGGCCGACCGGGCGGGCCACGGCGACCGCGCGGACCGGGCGGGCACCTCATCGGCAGGTACGGGCTCCTGGCGCTCACCGCCTTGCTCTTCCTGGTCTTCTCCCTCGCCCTGCCGCGCACGTTCCCCACGCTGGGCACCGTCGACTCGATCCTGTCCACCCAGTCGATCCCGGCCGTCCTCGCGCTCGCCGCCATGGTCCCCATCGTGACGGGCAGCTTCGACCTCTCCCTCGGCTACGGCCTCGGCCTGGCGCACGTCATGGTGATGCAGCTCGTCGTCAACAACGGCTGGCCCTGGCCACTCGCCTGCCTCGCGGTGATCTTGGGTGGAGCGGTCGTGGGCGTCCTCAACGGTGTCATCGTCGAGTTCGGCCGGATCAGCTCCTTCATCGCCACGCTCGGGACCGGCAGCATGCTGTACGCCGTGACCGGCTGGGTCACCGACGGTGGCCGGATCGTCCCAGGCCCGCAGGGCCTCCCCCTCGCCTTCACCGACCTCTACGACTCGATGTTCCTCGGCCTTCCCGTCCCCGCCTTCTACGTGCTCGGTCTCGCCGTCGCGCTCTGGCTGGTGCTGGAACGGCTGCCGCTCGGCCGCTACCTGTACGTCATCGGTGCGAACCGGCGCGCCGCGGACCTCATCGGCATCCCGACGCGCAGGTACTCCGTCTACGCGTTCACCGCGTCGGGACTGATCGTCGGCCTCGCCGGCGTCCTGCTCGCGGCCCAGCAGCAGATCGGCAACCCCAGCGTCGGCCTCGACTACCTGCTGCCCGCCTTCGCCGCCGCCCTCCTCGGCTCCACCGCGATCAGACCCGGCCGCCCCAACGCCATGGGCACCGTCGTCGCCGTCGCCGTCCTGGCCGTCGGCCTCACGGGCATCGGTCAGATGGGCGCGGGCTTCTGGACGATTCCGCTGTTCTACGGCGGCACCCTGCTCGTGGCTGTCGGTCTGTCCGGCTACTCCGCCCGCCGCCTTCGCACCGGCGCGGCGGCGGCCCGCGACTCGCCCGGCGCGCCGCCGCCCCCACCCTCCTCCCCAACGCGGAACGGTGGTGCGGCGGGCACCGCTCCATGACCCGCGCCACGGGGACCACCTGTGTGTTCTCGGCCGCATCGTCCCGCCCCTTCCTCCGCGAGGAGCTCTCGTGCACGGCAACCGCAAGGCCACTCCCGCCGTCATGAGGGTGCGGTCCGTCGCCACCACAGTGGTCATCGCGGCCATGGCCCTCGCGGGCTGCGAACGCGGCTCGTCGCACGGCCCAGGAGACTCCCCCACGGGCCCTGGTGGCTGCCCCGCGATCCAGGACCGTGCCGAGACCGCCGTCAGGCAGGCGGAAAAGACCGACATCCCCTGGAGCGGGCCGACCAGCGGCCCCACGGCAGTCCCCGGCAAGACCCTCGTCTACGTCGCCCAGAGCATGACCAATCCCGGCGTCGCGGGCGCCGCGAACGGGGTGCGGGACGCCGCACGGGTCATCGGCTGGAACGTCAGGGTGATCGACGGCGGGGGCACACCCGTAGGCGTCCAGGCGGCGATGAGCGCGGCCTTGGCGCTCAGACCCTCGGGCATCGTCATCGGCGGCTTCGACCCCAACTCGACGTCACGGCAGGTCTCCCAGGCCGACAAGGCAGGCA
The DNA here is from genome assembly GCF_055638955.1 of Streptomyces sp. NPDC111507. Taxonomy (NCBI): domain Bacteria; kingdom Bacillati; phylum Actinomycetota; class Actinomycetes; order Kitasatosporales; family Streptomycetaceae; genus Streptomyces; species Streptomyces sp. NPDC111507. The sequence goes on from NZ_JBVKBU010000010.1 coordinate 88,201, forward strand.
TCCCGCTCATCGGCTGGCACGCGGTCGCCGCCCCCGGACCCAGCCGAAGGCCCCGGCTCTTCACCAACGTCACCACCCGGGTCGAGGACGTGGCCGGAATCAGCGCCCAGTGGATCATCGCGCACTCCGACGGCCACGCCGGGGTCGTGCTCATCACCGATGCCTCGATCCCCTTCGCCAGGAACAAGTCCGAGCTGATCAGGAGAGACCTCTCCACCTGCTCGGGCGTGCGGCTCCTGTCGTACGAGAACATCCCGATCTCGGACGCGAGCAGCCGCATCCCCCGGGAGATCTCCTCTCTCCTCTCCCGCTTCGGGAGTACGTGGACCCACTCCGTCGCCATCAACGATCTGTACTTCGCCGACGCCGCCCCGGCCTTCCGTGCCGCCGGCAAGAACGGCGCCGGCCCGCCCTTCAACATCGGCGCGGGTGACGGCGACCCCTCCGCCTTCCAGCGCATCAACAGCGAGCAGTACCAGGCCGCCACCGTCCCCGAGCCGCTGTCCCTGCAGGGCTGGCAGATCGTCGACGAGTTCAACCGCGCCTTCTCCGGCCGGCCCGCCGGCGGATATGTGCCCCCCGTCCACATCACCACGGCCGACAACAGCCACGGGGCCACGACCTGGGATCCGTCGGGCTATCGGGAGGCGTACCGGAAGATCTGGGGCAAGTAGCCCCGCGTCCGCGTCACGGGGAACGTACCGCGCGGGCGATCAGCAGAGCGACGTCGTCGCGGTCGCGCGGATGTCGAAGCCCCTCGATAAGGCGGTCGCACGTCTCCTCCAACGGGCAGTCGGCCACCTCCAGGGCGTGGACCAGGACGGCGAGGCGTTCGTCGATGGAGTCATGGCGGGTCTCGACCAGACCGTCCGTGTACAGGACCAGCTTGTCGCCCAGGCCGAATTCGACGGCGGTCGCTTCGAACGGGACACCGCCGACTCCGAGCGGGATACCCGCGGGCAGGTCGAGCAGCCGGGGGCGCTCGCCACTGCGCACCAGGACAGGAGGAAGGTGGCCGGCGTTGGCGATGAGGCACTCGCCGCGGTGCGGATCGTAGGCCGCGTAGAGGCAGGTGGCGATGTACTGCTCCAGCCCGGATGTGATCGAGTCGAGCTGCTCGAGGACCCGGGCCGGCTCCAGGTCGAGGCTGGCGAAGGCGGCCGTGGCGGTGCGAAGGCGCCCCATGGCCGCGGCGGCGTCGATGCCGCTGCCCATGACGTCGCCCACGACGAGGGCCGTCTTGTCGCCGCCGAGCGGGAGGACGTCGTACCAGTCGCCGCCGATCTCGTAGGCAGCCTGTGCCGGGACATAGCGGGAAGAGACCTGGAGGCCGGGAAGGCGGGACGGGTGGTCGGGGAGCAGACTGCGCTGGAGGGTCTCGGCGGCGGTGCGCACGCTTTGGTGCGTGCGGGCGTTGTCGATGCACACCGCGGCGCGGAATGCGAGCTCCGTGGCGATGGCGAGGTCGTCCTCGTCGAAGGGCCGCGAATCCCGGGCGCGGGAAAGCCCCAGGAAGCCGAGGACGGCACCCCGTGCGGTCAACGGGATGGCCATATAGGAGTGCACCCCGGCCCGGGCCAGCAACGTGGCGGCGCGGTCGTCGCGGGCGATGCGGCTCAGGTCGTTCCCGTCGGCGTGTGCGATCAGGATTGGCCGGCCGGTGCGCACACATCGGGTGGCCACGCGATCGGCCTCGTAGGTGGTGAGGTGGCCCGGCGGATCGGCGGCCAGGACGGCATCGGTGGGGTAGGCGGCCTTCACGGCGAGGGCGCGGAACACCGCGGGGCCGTTGTCGGAGGCGGAGCGGTGCTCGTCGAGGACGGAGTCGAGCACGTCGACGGCGACCATGTCGGCGAAATCGGGAACGGTCACCTCGGCCAGCTCCCGGGCTGTCTCCTCGACGTCCAGAGTGGTGCCGATACGAGCGGAGCCATCCGCGATCAGGGCCAGGCGCCGCCGGGTCTCGGTGGCCTCCATGGCCGACCGGTACCGCTCACTGACGTCCACCACGAGTTCGGCCACCCCGAGAACACGCCCCTGGGTGTCCTCCAGCCGGTACACCGAGATCGACCACGCGTGCCGTTGTTCCGGGTCGGCCGGGGTGAAGCCGACGACGGTGGACTCGTCGACCAGGGGGACTCCGCTCTCGAGGACCCTCCTCATCGCGACCTCGATCACCTCGAACTTGTCGGGACTCATGATCTCGCGGTAGGAGCGGCCGAGGTGCTCTTTCGCCGGGAGGCCGTGCATCCGCTCCAGCGCCGGGTTGACGGCCAGGTATCTGAGGTCGGTGTCGAGGATCGCCAGCCCGAAGGGCGACTGGGAGATCAACCGGGTGGACAGGGCGACATCCCGCTCCACCTCGCGAAGCGTGGGTGAGTCGGTGCCGAGCCCAAGGGCGTAGAAGTCGCCGTGGTCGTCCAGAAGCCGGGTGTTGCGCAGCTCCACCAGCCGGGTGCTCCCGTCCTTGCAGCGGATGGGAAACGTGCCGCCCCAGCCCTGGCCGGTCTCCATGACCTCGGCGAACTTCTTGATCACCCAGTCCCAGTCCTCTTCACGGACGAGCAGCACCGCGGCGTACTGCCCGAGCGCCTCCTCCGCGGTGTACCCGTACAGCTCCTCCGCCTGGGGACTCCACAGGACGATCCGTCCTTCCGCGTCCAGCAGTATCGCCGCGACGCCGAGGAGGTCCATCAGCCCGCTCGGCTGCGCCGGCTCGCTGTCCCGGCGGGGGCGAGCCCAGTCGATGCCCGACTGACGCCATTCGGCTTCGCTCATCACAGGCACTCCTTCCGCGGTCGGCGGCACGCGAGGCCATCCGCCGGCCTGGAGCACGGCCTGCCCGTCTCCACAGGCGCGTCGCCTTCCATGGTCCCCCACGACCCCCGGACTACACACCCCGACGGCACGACACGGCCCGCCAGGGATGATCGGGACAGCGGGTCGGCACCTGCTTCAGGCTGCCAGGTCGGACATGTCGAGGACGAAGCGGTAGCGCACGTCGTTGCGGCCGAGGCGTTCGAGGGCCTGGTTCACGCGCGCCGAGGGGAGGATCTCGATGTCGGCGGTGATGCCGTGCTCGGCGCAGAAAACGAGCATGGCGGTGGTCGCGGGCCTCCCACCGCTGCCTGCGGAGCTGAGCTTCTTGCGTCCCACGAGGAGGTCGATGGTCTCCACGGTGACGGGTCCGAGGTGCCCGAGGTGGCTGAGCGTCCCGTCCATGGCGACCAGGCGCAGGTAGGGGCCCAGGTCGTGCGGGGCGGAGACGGTGTCGATGACGGCGTCGAACCTGTCACGGGCGTCGGCCATCCGTTCCTGGTCCGTCGAGACGATGAGAGCGTGGGCGCCGAGACGACGAGCGTCGTCGGCCTTGTCGGGTGAGCGGCTGATGACCGAGGTGTCGGCCCCGAGCGCCACGGCGATCTTGACCGCGAGATGGCCCAGGCCACCCAGTCCCGCCACGGCGACGCGACTGTGCGGCCCCACGCCCAAGGTGTGCAGCGGTTTCCAGACGGTGATCCCGGCGCAGAGCAGAGGAGCGGCAGCGGCCGGATCCAGACCGGCGGGAAGAGGGTGGTCGATCCGTCGTGACGGTCGACGCCGCCGTAGGTCAGGGTCGGGAAGGCGTGGCAGAAGTTCTCCTGGCCGGCCCGGCACATCGCGCACTCCCCGCAGGAATCGACGATGTTGCCGACCGCGACAGGGTCACCGACGGAGAAGCGGGTGACGGCGGGCCCGGTTCCGGCCACCACGCCCGTGAACTCGTGTCCCGGTACCAGGGGGCGGCCACCTGCGCCGTCGTGGCTGCGGACGGCGTGCAGATCGGTGTGGCAGACACCGCAGTAGTCCACTCGGATCGCGAGGTCGTCCGGGCGCAGGTCGCGCCGCTTCAGCGACGTCCGTCGCAGCGTCGCCGTCGGCCCGTCCGCCTGCCAGCCGGTTGTTGTGCGCATCGCGCGCATCCTCGATGTGGCGACCCAGGAGTTCGCCGAGCACGGGATCGCCGGCGCACGCATCGAGCGGATCGTGGCCGCCGCGCGCACGAACAAGGCACAGCTCTATGCCTACTTCGGCAACAAGGAGGGGCTCTTCGACGCCATCTTCTTCGGCTCGCTGGAGCGGATCGTGAATGTCGTCCCGATCGACGCCACCGACCTCGCGGACTGGGCCGTACGGCTCTACGACGAGTACCTCCGCCGTCCCGACCTGATCCGGCTGGCCACCTGGGCTCGCCTGGAGCGCCGCCCGACCGGGCACCTGGTGGACGACCCCGACCGCCTCGACGACCGCAAGTTGCGGGCCATCGCCGAAGCCCAGGCCGCCGGATCGGAGCGCCAGGGAGACCCGTTCGACGTGATGGCGATGGTCATCGCGATGTCCATGGCCTGGTCACCGGCCAGCAACGTCTACGCGGCAACCGCCCAGGAGCCCCCCGAAGTTCACGAGCAGCGTCGCTCCCTGCTCCGCGAGAGCGTCCACCGCGCCGTGGCAGCCGACCGCAAGGAGGGCTAAGCGCTCCGCTGGAAGTGCCGGGATGTGCCGTCGATCGTCTGCGGCGCCCTCGTGGCTGGTCGCGCAGTTCCCCGCGCCCCTTCAGGGCGCTGCCGAACCGCAGCGGACTTCACCCGACCCGCTGAGAACACCGGCGCGGCCATGCGACCGCAGCCCGTCGACAACTGCTCGGCCAGGAACGGCAGCAGCACCACATCGGCCGCCTGTCCAGCTTCTTCTGATACCGGAAGTTCGAGGGACCGGTCGGGAACCCCTCGCGCTCGCCCGCGCGTTGGGCACTGCGCAGGTACATCGCGCGAGAGCCCTACGGGTGCCAGGGGATACGACATGACGGAGATCATTGTCATCGGAGGCGGTATCGCCGGTACGGCGACGGCCCTGGCCCTGCACAAGGCAGGGTTCGACGTCACCGTGTACGAGGCGCACCCCGAGTCGGCCGAGGACATCGGTGCCTTCCTCACCCTCGCGAGCAACGGCATGCGTGCCCTCGCCCAGATCGACGCCTCCGCCGCGGTCACCGAGGTCGGCTTCCCGCTTCATGCCATGAGCGTGCTCGACGCAGCGGGCACCGACGTGGCACAGGTGCCGCTGGGAGAGGCCCACGACCCGCTTCTCGCTTACCGCTGCCTCCGCCGTGGCGAGTTCAACGCCGCCTTGCAGGCGGAGACGGCACGCCGGGGCATCGGCCTCCGGCGCGGCACCCGGCTCACCTCCGTCGAGAACGGTCGGGACGGCGTCACCGCCCGTTTCGCCGACGGCTCCACCGCGACCGGTGACCTGCTGATCGGCGCCGACGGGCTGAACTCGACCGTCCGGGAGTCGATCGCCCCTCGGACGCGGCCCTGCTTCGCGGGTGAGAGCGTCTTCTACGGCTATGCCGGTGAGGCGCCCCTGGTCGCGGAGACCGGGCGTATCACCATGGTGAGGGGTGGCGCGGCCGCCTTCGGCTGTGCGGTCTCGCCCGGCGGAGAGACGTACTGGTTCGCGCGTGTGGCCGGTGAGCCGCTGTCCACCGACGACATCGCGCACGGCACGCCCGGCCACTGGCGTGAGCTGCTCCTGCCGTTGCTGCGCGGGGACGCCACCCCCGCCGCGGACGTGGTCGCGGCCACCACCGACCGCATCATGGTCACCAACGCGACCGAGATCCCGACCGGCACACCCTGGCGCCACGGACGGACCCTGATCATTGGCGACGCCGCCCACGCGGCCTCCCCCGCGACCGGGCAAGGAGCGTCGATGGCGCTCGAGGACGCCGTCGTCCTCGCGAAGGCACTGCGGGACGCGCCCGACACCGAGTCCGCGCTCATCCTTTACGAGGCCCTCCGCCGCCCGCGCGTGGAGCACAACATCACGACCAGCGGCAAGATCTCCCGCGGCTTCCACACACCGTCACGCACCGGTCGAGGAGCGCCCGCTCCCCGCCCCGGAGACAGCGACCTCCTCCAGCACCTGGAGTGGGACACCGACCTCTCGACCGTGACCGAGGGCAGCAGTTCGGGCGCAGCAGCAGGTGATGGCGGTAGGGACTCCGGTTGACGGACTGCAAGGACCCTCGCGAACAAGAGTCCTCGCAGGCAGAGGTTGCGGGCAAGGGCCGTTGCGGCAACAGCCCTTGTCCGGATCCGCTCGGATCACGCACGTGGCGTCAGGCGCTCAATGCCGCCGAGACCACGCCCTTCGCCTCCTCCTGCACCTGGCGCAGGTGATCGGCTCCGAGGAACGACTCGGCGTAGATCTTGTAGACGTCCTCGGTGCCCGACGGACGGGCCGCGAACCAGGCGTTGGCGGTGGTCACCTTGATGCCGCCGATGGGCGCGTCGTTGCCCGGAGCATGGGTGAGCACCGCGGTGACCGCTTCCCCGGCGAGGGTGTCCGTGCTGACCTGTGCGGGCGAGAGCTTCGCGAGGAGGGCCTTCTCCTCGCGGGAGGCCGGGGCGTCGATGCGCTCGTACGCGGGGGCGCCGAAGCGTGCGGTCAGCGCGGTGTAGTGCTCCGAGGGGGTCTTCCCTGTCACCGCCGTGATCTCGGAGGCGAGGAGGGCCATGATGATGCCGTCCTTGTCGGTGGTCCACACCGAACCGTCGCGGCGCAGGAAGGACGCGCCGGCCGACTCCTCCCCGCCGAAGCCGAGCGAGCCGCCGACGAGCCCGTCCACGAACCACTTGAATCCCACGGGCACTTCGACGAGTTGACGGCCCAGGTCGGCGGCGACCCGGTCGATCATGCCGGACGACACCAGCGTCTTGCCGATCCCCGTGTCCGCGGGCCACTGGTCCCGGTGGGAGTACAGGTAGGAGATGGCGGCGCTGAGGTAGTGGTTGGGGTTCATGAGCCCGGCGTCCGGTGTGACGATCCCGTGGCGGTCGGCGTCGGCGTCGTTGCCCGTGGCGATCCGGAAACGGTCGCGCTGCTCGATGAGCGAGGCCATGGCGTAGGGCGACGAACAGTCCATCCGAATCTTGCCGTCCCAGTCCAGCGTCATGAATCGCCAGGTCGGGTCGGTGAGGGGGTTGACCACCGTCAGGTCGAGCGCGTGCTGTTCGGCGATGCGTCCCCAGTAGGCGACGGATGCCCCGCCCAGGGGGTCCGCGCCGATGTGCACGCCGGCCGTGCGGATCGCGTCCAGGTCCAGCACGTGCGGCAGGTCGGCCACGTAGGTGCCGAGGAAGTCGTAGCGGCCGGTGCCGGGGGCGGCCAGCGCCCTCGTACAGGGGATGCGCCGTACGCCCTTGAGCCCGCCCTCGATGAGTTCGTTGGCCCGGTCCTGGATCCAGGATGTCGCCTCGGAGCCGGCGGGTCCGCCGTTCGGCGGGTTGTACTTGAAGCCGCCGTCTGCGGGCGGGTTGTGGGAGGGGGTGACGACGACCCCGTCCGCGAGACCCGAGGACCGTCCGCGGTTGTGGGTCAGAATGGCGTGCGAGACCGCCGGAGTGGGCGTGTAGCCGTCCGCACTGTCAAGGAGCACCGACACTCCGTTGGCCGCGAACACCTCCAGCGCGGTGACCTTCGCGGGCTCCGACAGGGCGTGGGTGTCGGCGCCCAGGAAGAGGGGACCGTCGATGCCCTGGCCCTCGCGGTACTCGCAGATGGCCTGGCTCGTCGCGGCGATGTGGTCCTCGTTGAACGCGGTCGCCAGTGACGACCCGCGATGTCCGGACGTACCGAAGGCCACGCGCTGGCCGGGTTCCGCCGGGTCGGGGTGCAGCGCGAAATACGCCGTGACCAGCCGGGCTACGTCGACGAGGTCCTCGGGACCGGCCGGAGTGCCCGCTCGTTCGTGCTGCATGTACCCGCACCTCCACCTCGGTTTTTCATCGCTTGCGGTCCCATGTTTCCTCACCGGGCGGCACGGCCGCACGGTGCCACGGCGAGGACTGGACACGCGCCGAGCCAGAGGGTCTCGCGGGTGCCGTCCCGGAGATCCTCGGTCAACGGGCTGGTGTCCCCAATTGCCCACTGCCTAGGATGTATTGTCTGTCAAGCCAAGCCACTAGAAGCAGCTTGGAGCTGGGGGAACGATGCAGGCTGGAAAGCAGTTGTCCACGAAGATCGACGCCACCGTACCCACGGCCGCTCGCATGTACGACCACTACCTGGGCGGCAAGGACAACTACGCAGCCGATCGGGCAGCCTGCGCCGAGCTGGACAAGGTCGTACCCAGCACGCGCGCCTTGGCGCTGAACAACCGGCGCTTCCTGCAGCGGGTCGTCGGGACGCTCGCAGCCGAGTACGGCATCCGGCAGTTCCTCGACCACGGGTCAGGCCTGCCCACCCAGGAGAACGTCCACCAGGTCGCGCAACGCGTCGACCCCTCGTCGCGCGTGGTGTACGTCGACAACGATCCGATGGTGCTGGTGCACGGACGGGCGCTGTTGGACCAGAATGACCGCACCACGGTCATCCACGCCGATCTGCGTGACACGGAGAAGATCTTCTCCCACCCGGACACCCAGCGTCTGCTCGACTTCTCGCAGCCGGTGGCCGTGCTGTTCAACTCGGTCTTCCACTGCATTCCGGACGGGGAGACCGACGGTCCGCTCGCCGTGGCCCACCGGGTGGCCGCACGGCTCGTGCCCGGCAGCTTCATGGTGATGTGCCAGCTGGTCAGCGAGGACGAGAAGGTCCGGGAGTTCGTCACCGACTTCATGAATCAGGCGACCCAGGGGCATTGGGGCAGGGTCCGCCAGGAGAAGGACGTGGCGGAGTGGTTCGAGGATCTCGACGCCCTGGAGCCCGGTCTGGTGGAGGTGTCCACCTGGCGGCCCGACAGCGAGGTCGCACCCCGTCAGCTCACCCAGGAATGGGTCGAGTTCGGCGGCGTAGGCCGAATCCGGTAAGGCCGGAAGACCACGGGACTGCTCTCGTCGGCTCCACCGGGATACGGCCGGTGGAGCCGGAGGCAGTCACGAGGCCGGATAGCGCCCCGCGTTCGTGTCCCGCAACAGCGTCAGGGAATCGCGCGGGGTGAGTGCTTCGTCTCCCAGACGGTCCAGGGCCAGTCGGTACTCTTCGGTCTCGTCCCGGTCCTCCAGGAAGTTCGCGCTCCTGATGTGCTCCAGGTAGACGATGTCCGGTAGATCGAGGCCGCCGAAGCGCAGGTAGGTGATGGGGATGGCGGGCGCGGAGGCGTGCGTCACGTCCAGGGGCACGATCTGCAACGTCACCTGGGGACGCTGGGCCATTTCCACGAGGTACTCGAGCTGCTCGCGCATCACCTCACGGCTGCCGAGTACGCGCAACAGGACCGACTCATCGATGATCGCCCACAGTTGAGGGCCGTCCTCACGGTGCAGCAGTTCCCGTCGGCGCATGCGCAGTTCGACACGGCGCTGCACCTCACCCGCCGGTGCCGTGGGCAGGCCGCGCTCCACGACCGCCCTGGTGTAGGCCGGAGTCTGCAGCAGACCGGGAACGTACTGGATCTCGAAGGTGCGGATGGCGGCAGCGGCCTCCTGAAGCCCTACCAGCCGATCGAACCACTCGGGCATCAGCCGCTTGTCGTAGCGCTGCCACCATCCCGGCTCACCGGCACGCCGCAGCAACTGGAGCAGAACCGACGACTCGTGGTCATCGGTTTTGTAGAGCTCCAACAGCGCGCGGACGTCGCCTTCCGTGGGCGGCCGACGACCCTTGCCGGCTTCGATGCGCGACAGCTTCGCCGGACTGAACCCGATGGAGCGAGCAGCCTGTTCCTGCGCGAGGCCGGCGTCTTCGCGGATGCCCGCGAGCTGGACACCGACCAGCATCTTCAGCAAGGTCGGAGCGGGCTCGGTCCGCGTCAGATACGGTTCGAGACGGGAGACACGAGGTGACTCGGCGGACATCCTGACTCCCTGTAGAACGGCAGACGACGGAGTCCATCCTCGCATCCCGCGGCCTTCCGTCGCACGCGTCGGCAGAAGTGGAATCGCGCGACTCCGCTTCACACCAGATGGTCGAACTCCCCGTCCTTCGCCCCGGCCAGGAAAGCGGCCACTTCAGCCGCTGTGTAGATGAGGGCCGGCCCGTCGGGGTCGCGCGAGTTGCGCAGCGCCACGCCCCCCTCGGCCAGGGTCGCCACCTCGACGCAGTTGCCCTCGGCGTTGCTGTGCCGACTCTTCACCCAGCGAACACCCAGTGAACTGGCCCGCATTCCGTTTCGCACTGACGGCACCGCACTCTCCTTGTTCACGTTCCACCACGGTGTACAGGTCGGCCGCCCACTGGAGCGGACCGAACCCGTGCGGCCTGCCCCAGTCACCCACTCGTGCAATTTCCCGTGAAATTGCACGCAGGGCGCTGACAGGATGGATAATAGCTCGGGAGTCAACCGCACCGTTGTCGCACCGCACCTGACGTCGCATCAGGGAGATGTCGTGTCCTTACCTGCACGCGAAGCACCGAGCCTTGCAAGCGGCAGGGCTGCGCCATCGTCGGGTCGAGCCGCTCCGACCGGCTCACTCATGGAAGAAGCGCGCTTCTCCGTCGCGGGGCAAGAACGGCCCGGGGGGAGCGATCCCGTGTGCAACTCACCCAGATTCGCCAGCCTGCGCATCACCGACACCCGCCAGGGGCTCGCCGAGGCGCGCGCCTTCACCCGCCGCACCCTTGGCCACTGGGAGTTGGACCACCGCAGTGACGACGCCGTCCTCATCGTCAACGAACTGGCCACGAACGCGGTAGTTCACGCGGCACCGCACTCCGCCGGCGGGCAGAACGGCGTGCGACTGAATCTGACGCTTCGACGCACCCATCTCGTGTGCGCCGTCACCGATCAGTTCGAGAGCCCGCCCGTCTACCCGGGCACGGACGCCCCGCTGGAAGTCCACGGCCGCGGCCTGCGCATCGTCGAAGAGCTGTCCGAGCACTGGGGCTGGACTCGCTCGCGTGCAGGCAAGACCGTCTGGGCGATGCTGCCCACTCCTCCGTCCCGGCCGACATCGCCGCCCTGGCAGGGTCCGACATGACGGCCGCCGCATCGGCAGAGCCGCCCGGCGCACGGCATCACGCGACGCCTCTCGTGGGAGCGGACATGGAGACAACCCTGAAGAACCTGAGAGACGTCCCGTGGCGCGAGCTCCAGGATTCCACCGGGTCCGCCACGGGCATCCCCTTCCTGCTCGCGGCCATCACCACGGGTGACGAAGCCACCGCCGTCGCCGCGCTCGCGCGTCTACGGCAACGCATCTGCCAGTACGGCTTCGTCGTGGACCAGGCCACCGCCGCCACGGTCCCCTTCCTGTGGGAACTCGCCCAGCTCCCTCAAGTGCCCTGCCGTGTGCAGGTCCTTCAGCTGCTGAAAAGCATCGCCGACGCCCGGCAGTGGGAGAGTACGGCCGTCGCCTACCCCAAGCTGCTCAATCGCCGTGAGAACTACGTGGGCTGGGAACGCGAGGCACGCCGAGCCGTGCGCGCCCACCGCGAGACGATCCAGCGCCTGCTCGACGAACCGGACAAGGAACTCGTGCAAGCCGCGCGGGACCTGGCCTCCGCGCTGGGCGACTGACCCAGCGTCGGTCCTTCCGCGTTAGCCCCTACGAATGATTCACGGCGCCACAGGGTGAAAAGGGAGAGCGTGTGCCGCGCCAACGACAGTCGGCCGCTCGCGACCGTTAGCGTTGCGTCTCGTGCCGCTGAGCTATGCCTTTGTGAATCTGAAACCCGGAGTGGGAAAGACGACCAGTGCAGTGTGGTTGGCCCACGCCCTGCACGAGTCGGGCCTCTCCCCCCTGCTGGTGGACAGTGACCCCGCCTCCTCCGCCTTGCGCTGGAGCGAATTGGCAGGAGGCTTCCCGTTTCCTGTGATCGCCTTTCCGGTGGGTGACGTGCACCGGCGAGTGAACGACTTTCTCGGCAGCCGACAGGCCGTGGTGTTCGACGCCCCGCAGCTGGAGGACCATGCCCACATCGCCCGGAGCATCATGAGATACGCGAGCGAGTGGATCGTGCCGCTGACCCCGGCCCCCATCGAGCTGGATCGCATGGCACCCATCGGCAGCGAGATGAGCGACGTGCAGTCGCTGCGGGCGCAGCCGGCCCGTGCCGCTGTCCTGCTGAACCGCACCAATCGTCCCGATGCCACGCGCACCGGCCCCGATGCCGACGCTCGCGAAGCCCTCACCGAGCGGGGCTTCGACGTGCTGGCCACCCACATTCCCCGACTCGACCTGTACGCCCAGTCGTTCGGCAGCCCGGTCGAGGCCAAGGGCTCGGCGTACATGGACCTCGCAGACGAACTCATCAAGCGTCAGGACAAGGCGTGAACCAGCGCAAGGACACCTACCGAGCGGCATTGAAGCGCGAACCGGACGTCGCCGCACCCCGTCCCGCCAAGGTCACTCACCTGCACACCCGATACATCCGGGTGACCATCGAGCTCGACCCCGACCTGCAGCGCGAACTGACCCGATGGGTCGAGCCTCCCCTGTCCGCGCTCCTGCGGGTCGGCGCCGCCGTACTGCACCCCCTGAGAAGCACCCCGTAGGCCGGGACGGGGACGCGCGGGCGCAGTTTCTTCGCGTCGCACCGTCGACAGGACCAGGTCTCGCGACCTGCGGGTTAGTGTCGTCGACATGACCGAAAACATCCTGCGCTCCGTCACCGTCGAGCGGACCGGCACCGGCCACTTCACCGCGACGAACCCTCGCGGCGGCACGATCAGCTTCGGCACCAGCTCCGATCCCCACGGCGGCACCGACTTCACCCCGGTCGAGCTGTTGCTCGCCGCGATCGGGGGCTGCACCGCGGCCGACGTCGATGTCGCCACCGCCCGCCACGCGGAGCCCACCGGGTTCACCGTCTCCGTCACGGGCGACAAGATCAATGACGAGTTCGGAAACCGGATGACCGACCTCGTGGTCACCTTCTCCGTCACCTTCCCGGACGGCGAACTCGGCGACCGCGCCCGCGCGATCCTCCCCCGGGCGGTCAAGACCTCCCACGACCGGCTCTGCACGGTCAGCCGCACGGTAGAGATCGGCACGCCCATCACGGCGACGGTCGCGGACGCCTGACCTCGGAGGCTTTCTTGATCGCCTCGCGGATCCGGGAGTACGTGCCGCAGCGGCAGACGTTCTCGATACGGTCGATGTCGTCGTCGGTGGGCCGGGACGTCTTTTTGAGCAGGGCCGCGGCGGCCATGATCTGGCCCGGCTGGCAGAAGCCGCACTGAGCGACATCGCAGTCGAGCCACGCCTGTTGTACGGGGTGCAGGGTGTCACCGTCGGCCAGGCCCTCGATAGTGGTGACCCCGCGGTCCACGCAGTCGGCGACCGGGACGACGCAGGGCTGGATCTCCGCCCCGTCCAGGTGGCTGGTGCAGGCACGGCAAACGCCCACGCCACAGCCGTACTTGGGCCCGGTGACGTGCAGCAGGTCGCGCAGTACCCACAGGAGCGGCATGTCGGCGGGGGCCTCGACGGTCACCGGCTTTCCGTTGAGAACGAAGGAATAGGAGGGCATCAGCACCTTCTCGGACAGCGATCAGAAGTTGATCGGGAAGCGGCGGGGCTTGGTACGGGTCGCACGGGCGTAGGCGTTCGCCACGGCACCGGCCGCCGCCGGCACGCCGAGTTCGCCGGCCCCGCCGGGCTCGCGCCGTGACGGCATGATGTGCGCCTCGAAGCGCAACGGGGAATGCTGCTGGCGGGCGTAGCGGAAGTCGGCGAAGCTGCCCTCGCGCACCGCACCCCGGTCGATGTGCAGTCCGGCCCGCAGCACGGTGGAGATGCCGTCGACGGCGGTGCCCATGAGCTGGGCCTGGAGTCCACGCGGGTTGACGGCCGTTCCGACATCGGCCGCCATCACCACCTTGGTCACCCGGGGGTTCTTCGGGTCGGTGGCGTCGATCTCGACCAGGCAGGCCACGCAGGAACCGTATTCCTCGTGGACGGCCACACCCTGCGCCTGGCCGGACGGCAGGGGCCGACCCCAGTTTCCGGCCGCAGCGACCTTGTCGAGTACGGCTTTGACGGCCTTGTTCCTGAGCGTGCCGCGCCGGAAGGCCACCGGGTCCTTGCCCAGCGCGGCGGCGACCTCGTCGACGACGATCTCCTCCGCGGTGCGCATGGTCCCGGAGTCCACCGACCGCCAGGCTCCGAGCGGCATCGCCAGCTCGACCGAGCCCGAACTCTCCGAAACGCGACCGAAGTTGTAGAGGCCGCTGTCGCTGGGCAGCGGGCCCGCGGCCACCGTGGTCGCATCGCCCCGAACGGCCAAGCCGCCCTGCGCGGCCAGGCCCTGCCGCTCGTACGACTCGCTCACCGAGGCCATCGCATGGCTGAAGGCCACCACCCTGCCCCGCGCATGGCTGGCCCGGATCCGGTGATGCGAGGCCCCGCGCATCCGGCCGTGCCGGATGTCGTCCCCGCGGCTCCACATCAGCTTGACCGGTCGCCGGGCCGCCTTCGAGATCAGGGCGGCCTCGATCGCGGCATCGTAGTTCAGCCGCCGTCCGAAGGAGCCGCCGCCACGCACGACATGGACGCGGACCTTCGACTTCGGCAGTCCGATCGCCGAGGCGATGCTCTCGCGCGCGTCCATCGGTGTCTGGGAGGAGAACCAGATCTCGGCCCGGTCGGCGCGCACGTCCGCCACCGCGGTCAGCACTTCCATCGGGGCATGGCTGACGAAGGCGAACTCGAACTCGCCCTCGACCTGGGCCGATCCGCGCGGCGGCGCCCCGACCGAGGGAACGGCGGCCCGTAACCGGGACCGGATGCCGACGTCGGACAACGACGCCAGTGGCCCCGGCCTCCAGGTGATGCGCAAGGCGTCGCGGGCTTTGAAAGCGTGGTGGAAGGACTCCGCCACCACGGCGACACCGCCGGCGACCTTGACCACCGCGTGGACGCCGGGCATCGAGCGGGCCGCGCGGTCGTCGACCGAGACGAGTCGCCCACCGAGTGTCGGCGGCCGGGCCACCACGGTCGGCTTCGCCCCGGCCACGTCCAGGTCCCCGGCGTACTTCGCCTTGCCCGTGACGATGTCCCGCGCGTCGATCCGGCCCGTCGGCCGTCCGATCACCTTGTGCTCGGACGCGGGCTTGGGCTTGTCCGACACGTCGGGCCGGTGGATCCGGGCGGCGGCCGCCGTCAGCGATCCGAAGGTGGCCGTACGGCCGTCGGGGGCGACCACCATCGTGTCCCGCGTGCGCAGGCTTCGGGCGGGCAGGTGCCAGCGCCGGGCGGCCGCGGTCACCAGCCGGGCCCGGGCGGTGGCGGCGAGCGCGCGGGCGGGACCGTACAGGGAACGGACGGAACTCGAGCCGCCGGTGTACTGGTTCCCCTTGGTGCGGGCCTCGGCGAGCGGGATGTCGACGTCGACGAGCCGGGCGTCGAGTTCCTCGGCGATCATCATGGCGACCGCGGTCGTGATGCCCTGCCCGACCTCGACGCGCGGCAGTCGCACGACCACCTTGTTGGCCGCGGTGACCTCCAGGACCAGCATCTCCTCGTCCGAGCCGGTCACCAGGACACGGGAGGGCCCGTGCGCCTCCGCCGCGGTGGGCTCGACACCCTCCGCCGACGACGTGTCGCAGCCGATGGGCGCCGCGAGGGTCAGTGTGGACGCCGCGAGCGAGTAGACCATGAACTTCCGGCGGGACAACTGACGGGCCAACAGGTGCTCCTCTCCGAGTACCCGGGTGGGTTCCCCTGGTATGAGGGGACAGCGCTCTTCGAGGTTGCGTGGGCGGCCGTCGCGGTCACCGGGGCCGGTCGGCGACCCTGTCGTCGAGCGCCGTGGCCGTCTCGTGCAGGAGGTCGAGTACGGCCCTCAGGTCGGGGTGTTTGCCGGTGCCCGCGCGGCTGACCGTGAAGACGGTCCGGGACACGGGACGGACCAGGGGGTGGAGGCTGAGGGGCGCGGTGTGGTCCGGCAGAGCCATGCGGGGCACCAGGACGGCACCGGCGTCGGCGGCGGCCAGAGCCGTCAGCACGGAGAAGTCACTGCTGGCGGCCCGGATGTCCGGGACGAAGCCGGCCGCGCCGCAGGCACGCTGGATCATCTCGTAGCAGGAAGTCTCCGGGCCGGGGGTCAGCCACGGCAGATGCGCCAGACGGGACAGGTCCGCGGGCTGTCCGGCGGTGAGGCCCTCCCGACCGGCCCGGTCGGGGTGCAGGGCGAGGAGTACTGGCTCTTCCATCAGGACTGTCTGCTCCCACGCCGCGGGGACACTGCGCGGCAGCACGGTGTAGCTGTGCACCAGGGCGAGGTCGGTCGAGCGTTTGTGGAGTTCGTCGAGGGCTTCGTCGGGCTCCTGGACGGACAGCCGTAGCGAGAGATCCCGATCGCCACCGGTGCCGTTGTCGGGAGCGGGATCGGTGCCGGTGCCGTTGAGACGTTCGAACAAGGGCGGAACGAGGGTGCGGGCGGCGGAGGCGAAGGCGCTGATCCGTACCGTGCCGTGGCGGCCGCCTTTCATCGCGGCCAGGCCGGACTCGGCTGCCGCGAGCTCTGCCAGGATGACCTCGGTGTGGGCCACCAGCAGTTCCCCGGCGGCGGTCAGACGCAGCGTGCGGCCGTGTTTCTCGACGACGGGCGTGCCGGCCTCTTTCTGCAGGGCGGCGAGGTGCTGGGAGACGGCCGGTGCGGTCAGGTGCAGCGCGTCCGCCGTGGCCGCGACGGTTCCGTAGGCGGCCAGGTGCTGGAGGATGCGCAGGCGGCGTACGTCAAGCACAAGTGGCTCCCTGCGGCTCGGACGCGTCCACGGCGGGGACGGTGGTGGGGTGGGGGTTCCGCTTGTGCCGGCTGATCAGGACCACTCCCGCGACGCTGATCGCTCCACCGGCCAGCGCGACGGGGCGGGGCACCTCCGCCAGCCAGACGAAGGAGACGATCAGGGCCACCGGCGGCACCAGGTACAGGGCGGCGGTGGAGACGGCGAGCGGCAGCCGGGCAACGGCGTAGGCCCAGATGACGAAGCCGAGGGCGGAGGGCAGGAGGCCCAGGTAGGCGGCGGAAGCGAGTGCGGCGGCCGGGGCGTGGACGGTCGCGTGCCAGGTGGCGGGGATCAGGGGCAGTGCGAAGACCGTACCCGCGACCATCGCGTAGGTGGCGACCTCCAGACCGGTGTAGTGGCGCAGCAGGGGCTTGCTCGCGAAGTGGTAGACCCCTTGGACCACGGCCGCCGCCAGGATGACGAGGGCCGAGACGGAGAACCCACTGGTGCCCTGGGCCAGGCTGACGACGGCCGCGCCCGCGAGCGCGACGACGCTGCCGACGACGATGTCGCGGGTGAGCCGCTCTCCGAGGAACAGGCTTCCCAGCAGCACACTGAAGACGGGGGCGATCGCGATGAGCAGGCTCGCGGTCCCGGCCTCCACGTGCACTTCACCCCAGTTGAGCAGGACCTGGTACGCGGTCATGCCGGTGGCCCCGCACAGGGTGATCAGCGGCAGGTCGCCGCGTCGCGGCAGCCGTACCTTCGCCAAGGGCGCCACGGCCAGCAGCGCGACGGCGGCGATCAGGAGCCGCAGGAACGACAGCGCCGCCACTCCCAGGCCGTCGATGCCGACCCTGATGGCGGGAAAGGCCGACGCCCACAGCACAACGGTGCCGACCAGAGCGAGGAAGCGGGGAGAGGCGATGCGTGCGGACATGACTCCACCATCGCCGACCAGAATAAGAAGTTCCAGTTAGCTTTTGTTTCAGAAAGCTTCAGTTCTACTTACTGGTCGCCACCGGGCGGAACACGGCCGCGGGAGAACTTGGGGGCGCTCAGCCCAGGAGGGCCAGGAGCTGTTTGGCGTGGCCGGGCAGCTCCACTTCCGCGAGGCCGGTGATGAGGTCTCTCAGCGGCATGGGCTGATCGACCAGGACGATGTCCTTGGACAGGAGACGGGTCGGCACCGGTGTGTCGAGTTCGGCGTCGCTCAGCATCGGTCCGCCGAGTGCGCAGAGGGCGTCCCCTTGAAGGCGGATGCGGTCCCGAAGCCCCGTGTTGCCGCCGGCGACCGCGATGAGGCGTTCGATGGTCCAGGTGTCGAGCGCCATGCGGTTGTCGTACGTCGTGTTCGATCCCGCGGCGACACAGGAGACCGCGGCGAGGGTGGCGGCGTTGACGAGGGCGACATGCGCCAGGATCTGCTCGGCGTTCCATTCGCCGGGCGGCGGGGCGGGGCGCGTGTCGCCGGAGTCGGCCACGGCGGCAGCGGCGTCCAGCAGCGCGCCGTAGGCGTCCCGCAGCGGTGCGGTGTCCAACATGTCGACTTCTTTCTGCGGTCGTGCGTGGGTTTCTGCGGACGTGCGCGAGGGCGAGTACGGACAGGGTGGTGGCGGGTGCCGTCTCAGGCGTGCCCGGGAGACATCTCCCATGGCGCCTGCGGGAGGACATCGCCGGTCTCGAGCAGCGACTTGAGGTTCGCCAGCACGGCCGGCCATCCGCGCGAGATGCCGTTGAGCATCTCCTGGTTGGGGAGATTCTCGTGGGTCACGGTGAGGCGGACGATGTCCTCGTGCGGTTCGACGAGGAAGGTGACGACCGACGGTTCCCTCGGCGTTTCGGCGTCGGGGGTGTCCTCGAAGGTGATGACCAAGCACGTCGGAGGCTCGGTCTTGATCACTTGACCGACGACATCGACGGCACCTGAGCCGTCGACGCGCCGATGCTCCCAGGTCGAACCGGGTTGCCAGTCCGAGATGTTGGCGTGTCCCCAGTAGCGCGCTGTCAGGTCCGCGTCCGTCAGTGCTTGCCACACCTGCTCCGCGCTCGCACGGATGTAGGTGACATAGACGTAGGTCGGCACGGACGTGGGTCCGTCGGTCATGGCGTACTCCTCTGCCTGGTTCTTGATGGCACTGAGCGCTTGCAGACGGGGCTTGTCGAACCCCGATATCCAGCGCTCCTCCATCTCGTGGATCGGTGTCGGGTTGAGGTAGTGAAGCCGCTCCCGTCCCCGTCGCACGACGGTCACGAGGTTGGCCTGCCCAAGGATGTCGAGATGCTGTGTCGCCGACTGGCGCGTCATGTCCAACCGCTCGCACAGCTCGCTCAGCGTCTGGCCGTTCTGCTCGCGCAGACGGTCGAGCAGGAGTCGCCGGGTGGGGTCGGCCAGCGCTTTGAAGACCAGGTCCATCGCTCTACCTTCGAGGCTCACACCGACATTATGCAGGTACTTACCTGCATAATGTCAATGGCGGATCTTCGCCGGCCTTGATTCACCCGGGGGAACCATGAGCTCGGCGCGCCGTCGGACGTGATCGCCAATATCATCGGTCGTACGACAACTACCGCGTAGTCGGTCCATGGGTGACCCGGAGCCGGTGCTCGGGTTCCCGCCGGTGGGGGGCCCATCAGGGGCCACAGCCGAACCGGGCGGCCGTCATGGGAGATCGCCATGAGCACCCAGCAGAGAGAGCAGGACGGCGCAACGGACGTCGTCAAGGAGCCGACCATGACCATGAGGCTCGAGGTCGCCGTCATCCCGGTCACCGACGTCAGTCGCGCCCTGGACTTCTATCAAAGCCTCGGGTGGCGGCTCGACGCGGACTTCGAGGCCAGTCCGAGATTCCGGCTCGTACAGCTCACGCCACCAGGGTCGGAATGCTCGATTCACTTCGGCCGCGGGATCACGCCCGCGGCGCCGGGCTCCGCCCACAACTACCTTGTGGTCGCCGACTTGGAGCAGGCCTGTGCCGACCTGGTCAGCAGAGGCGTCGAGGTGAGCGAGATCTACCACAACGTCTACGACGCGGGCGTGCAGGATCAGGCGGACGGCCCCGATCCAGAGGGCCGCAGCTACGCCTCATTTGCCTCGTTCAGCGATCCGGACGGCAACGGGTGGGTGCTGCAAGAGGTCCAGGTGCGACTACCGGGGCGGTGACAAGCGACGTCATCGTACGGTGAGACGTAGGGACAGATTCGCTCTCACTCGGAGTCGTCGATGGCCGTTCGCCGTGTCGTGCCCCATGTCCAGTCGGAAGTCATGCGGGAGAGCCGGGAGTTCTACGGCCTGCTGGGCTTCGAGGAGGTCATGAACCACGGCTGGATCGTCACCCTCGCCTCGCCGTCCCACCCGGCGGCACAGGTCAGCCTGATGACCTGTGACAAGACAGCACCGGTCACGCCCGACATGAGCGTGGAAGTGGATGACGTGGACGCGGCTTACGAGGTCATGCGCGTGAGCGGCGCGGAGATCGTGCACCCCTTGCAGGACGAGGAGTGGGGAGTGCGCCGGTTCTTCGTTCGTG
Source organism: Streptomyces sp. NPDC111507 (assembly GCF_055638955.1). Classification (NCBI taxonomy): domain Bacteria; kingdom Bacillati; phylum Actinomycetota; class Actinomycetes; order Kitasatosporales; family Streptomycetaceae; genus Streptomyces; species Streptomyces sp. NPDC111507. The sequence goes on from NZ_JBVKBU010000010.1 coordinate 108,385, forward strand.
ATCCCAATGGGCAGGTGGTCAACGTACTGGGCCACCGATAACCCGCTCCGGCAGCCGCGTCGGCTGCGTGCTCGTGGGCCTCGCGGAATCAGCCGGCCCCGTCATGGAGGGGCATGTCGCGCTTGAGCCTTCGGCACGCCAGCCGCCGGGGCCCGTCACGGTCACGTGCGTCGTTGAGGTGTCGGCGTCCTGTGTCTCGACGAGGCGGGCGTCGGCGGCTGTGCAGATCAGCTGGGCGAGTGCTGTCCCGGTCAGTGGCGCAGTCCGGTCCGGCAGTTCGATCGACAGCCGTCCGCCGTCCGTCCGGACCGTTGGGGCGCCCCTCATCGGCGGAAGCTCGGTGGTCATGCCCTCACGGCGTTCCTGGACTTCGGGGCCCCGGAACAGCATCGTCACGGCCGTCTCGATGCCGCCCGGGCCGAAGACATGGCGGCGGACGCCAAGCAGGGTGCCCTCACCGACGAAGTAGAGGACGTAGCCCGGCCGGATGCCGGTGGCGGGCTCTCCGACCTCGACGACGCCGGTCTCGGGGATCCCGCACGAGGAGAGCAGGAAAGCGGTCGTGAAGAGCAGCGCGGTCCGCGACGGCCGGCGCGTGCGGCTCATGAACCCTCCCGTTCCAGAGGCCGTCCAAGAGGCCTTTGGAACGGAGACTGTGCCGAAGGCCCTTCCGCAGGCTCTTCCAGAAGCTGATTCCTGGGCCCTTGCGGGGGTCGTGTCAGGGGGATCCCGACCGTGAACACGGCGCCGCCCTCCGCGCGGTTCGCCGCCCGGACCGTGCCACCGTGCAGATGGACGTTCTCGGCCGTGATCGAGAGCCCGAGTCCACTGCCCTCCGTTCTGGTCCGGGCGGTGTCCGACTTGTAGAAGCGGTCGAAGACGTGCGGCAGGACGTCGGCGGGGATGCCGGGCCCGCTGTCCCGCACCTCGATGACCGCCCACCCCGTGTCGTCCGCATCCGGCGACTCCTGTGCGTTCAGGAGCAGTTGTACGGGGCGTGCGCCGTGGCGGAGCGCGTTGCCGACCAGGTTCGCGACGATCACGTCGAGGCGGCGCGGGTCGACCCGGGCGCGCAGTTCGCCGGGCTCGGGGAGCAGGGTGTCCACCGAGTCCAGCCAGGCGCGGGCGGCGAGGGTACGGCGGAGGGACTCGGCGAGGTCGATGTCGTCCAGTTGCAGGGCCGCCGCGCCCGCGTCGAAGCGGGAGATCTCCATCAGGTCGTCCACCAGGCGGGCCAGCTTCACGGTTTCCTCGCTGATGAGCCGTACGGCCGTGGCGGTGTCCGGGGTCAGCCCGGCCGCGTCCTCGTCGAGGACGTCGGTGACCGCCGACATCGCGGCCAGCGGGGTGCGCAGCTCGTGCGACACATCCGCGACGAAACGGCGGGCTCGGGCTTCCATGCGGCGCAGTTCGGCCACGGACCCCTCCAACGCGGCCGCGGTCTCGTTGAAGGTGTGGGAAAGGTCGGCGAGTTCGTCGGAGCCGTTGATGGCGAGCCGGGTGTCCAGGTGCCCCTCGGCGATCCTGCGAGTGGCGCGGCGCAATTCCCGTACCGGACGCAGCACACCCCGGGCGGCCAGCAGGGCGAGCAGGACGGCCAGGCCCAGGGCGGGCAGGACGGCGCGACCGACGGCGGCGACCAGGGCGTCGACGTATCCCTGTTCACCGGTCTGCGGCACTGTCAGGAAGACCGCTACCCCGGAGGCCGGGTGTTCGCTGGGGGTTTCGAAGGTGACCGGCAGGCCGACAACGAGCGAGGAGCCGCCGTGCGTCGACACCCGCTGGAAGACGGCGGCCCGGCGGGAGCTCACGGCCGACCGCATGGCAGGTGTCAGCTCGGTGAACCTGTCCTGTGGGGTGGAAGTGGCCCGCAGTTCGCGGTAGGTGGCCAGTACGCGCCAGTTCTGCGCGGGTTCCGCGCGGGCCACCTCGGCGGCGATCCACTCCAGGTCGGGCCGGGTCGGGGGGTAACTGACTCCTGCCGCCAGGGCGTTGACGTGATACCGCAGGCGTTTGATCACGTTGTCCTGGCTCTGCTGAAGCACCCCGGTGCGGGCCTCCCGGAAGGTCAGGGCGCCTGTGGTCAGGGTGGCGACGGCGGCGACGAGCACGAACGCCACGAGCAGTCGGCCGCGCAGGCCACGCAGCGGTGGTTTCACCGGGACTGGAACCGATAGCCGAAACCGCGCACGGTCTGGATGTAGCGCGGTTGCCCCGCCGGCTCGCCCATCTTGGTGCGCAGCCGCTTGACGCAGGCGTCCACCAGCCGCGAGTCGCCGTGGTAGCTGTGCTCCCAGACCGCCTCCAGTAACTGCTGCCGGGAGAACACCTGGCCGGGCGAGGCCGAGAGCGTGAGCAGGAGCCGTAGTTCGGAAGGGGCGAGGGGGACCGGCACACCCTGCCGGGTGACGGCCAACCCGGAGCGGTCGATGGCCAGTTCGCCGTTCTCCCCGTGGGCCTCGATCTTCGGTATGCCACCGTCGGTGGGCGCTCCGCCGACCCGGCGCAGGACGGCACGTATACGGGCCTCCAGGACGCGTGCCTGCACCGGCTTCACGACGTAGTCGTCCGCTCCGGCTTCGAGACCGACCACGATGTCCGTGTCGTCGCCCCGGGCGGTCGCCATGATGATCGGCACCTGGTCCTCGGTACGGATCCGGCGGCACACCTCGAGACCGCTCAGGCCGGGCAGCATGAGATCGAGCACGACGACGTCCGGCCGGAAGGACCGCAGTCGGGCCAGCCCGTCCTCGCCGGTCCCCACGGCGGCGACGTCGTGTCCTTGGCGGTTCAGCGCGAGCAGGACGCCCTCCCGTACGGCGCGGTCGTCTTCGATGAGCAGGACACGTGGCATGCACTCAGTATCCGTACGGATCAAGGGACTTGACGCGGAGACCGCGTCCGCCCAGGGAACTGTTACGGGACGATCACATAGCCCCACCCACGATCGGGCGTTGCGGTCTCGTTATCTTCCGATCCAGGTCCCATCACATCGTGTGCGCAGCCTGACGGCCATGAACACGACCGCCCACCGTGCGACGCCCCCGGCCCAGCGATCCCATCGTCGTCGCGGTGGCCCCGCGCACGCCGACGGGCGCGGCCGGACGGGGAAGGGGCCTCTGCTGGGGGGCGTCGCCGCGCTCGCCGTCCTCGTCTCCGTCGCCGCCCTCGCCGTCAACCGGACGACGCCCACGACCTCCGGAAGCGACGACCGGCCCGCTGCCGCCGCACGGCCCTCCCGGTCGGCGCCGGACGAGCCCTCGAAGACACCGGACCGGTCGGCGAGGCCGAGCGGTCCGGCGACCGGAGCCGAGCACAGCAGGGAACCGGGCTCCAGGACCAGCGGGATGGGCGCCCCGTCCGCGGGTTCCTCCTCCCCGTCCGACTCCTCGGGCTCCGTCCCGTCCTCGGGCCCCGGCACGTTCACCACCGCGGGCGGCGGGAGCGGGACCGCGGGGCGGGGCAGTCGGCTGCTGCGCTACGAGGTCGTCGTCGAGGACGGCCTCAAGCAGTCGGCCGCCGATGTCGCCAAGCAGGTGGAGGGCATACTCGCCGACCCGCGGGGCTGGACGGCCGACGGCGAGAGCGCGTTCCGTCGTGTCACCGGCGGCACGCCCGACTTCGTCGTACGGCTCGCCACGCCGGGAACGGTGGACAAGATCTGTGGCCGGTACGGGCTCGACACCGGCGGTGAGGTCAACTGCAGCGGGGGCAAGGATGTCGTGGTCAACCTCAGGCGATGGCTGCTGGCCACTCCGGTGTACGCGCACGACGTGGCGGCCTACCGGGCGCTGATCATCAACCACGAGGTCGGCCACTTCCTCGGCCACCATCACGTGACCTGCCCCGGCGTGGGCAGGCCGGCCCCCGTGATGATGCAGCAGATCAAGGGCATGCACGGCTGCGTCCCCAACGTCTGGCCGTACGACAGGGAGGGCCGACTCATCACGGGTCCTGCCGTGTCCTGACCGGCCACTCTCACCGTCGGCGGGGCCACCGACTGGGCTTGCTGGAGGGGGCGAAGAGATTTCGCATGCTGCGACTGCATCGGCAGAGTCCTCGGCAACCCGCCACCGCATTCCCCACCTCTACGACGACGAGGACCTGCTGCAGGCCAGAACCTGCGGAAACGCGAGTAGTCAGGGAAGAGCGCTCGCGGTGGTGTGCACGGTGTCACGCAGGCGGGCGGCGTCCTGGCTCGGGGGCGCGCCGAACTGGCGGCGGTATTCCCTGCTGAACTGTGACGCGCTGTCGTAACCGACGCGGTGGCCGACCGCGGTGACATCGTTGGGGTGGGTGGCGAGCAACAGCCGGGCCTCCTGCAGCCGGATCTGTTTCTGGAACTGGATGGGGCTCATCGCGGTCACCGCCTGGAAGTTGCGGTAGAAAGCCGAGACGCTCATCCCGGACAACTGCGCCACGTCCTCGACCTTGAACGGCTGCGCATAGTGCTCGCGGATCCACCGCACCGAGCGCGCGACGTGGCTGAGGCTGCTGTCGGCGAGGCCGAGCTGGCGCACGATACCGCCCTGTTCGCCGGTGATCAGCCGCCACAGGATCTCGCGCTTGACCAGCGGCGCGAGCACCGTCCGGTCGCGGGGTTCATCGAGCAGGCGCAGCAGCCGGACCACCGCGTCGAGCAGCGGATCCGGGGCGTCGCTGACCGCGATGCCCGGCAACGCGCTGCCGCCGGCGCGAGGAGCGTCTCCGGGCCCGGCCTGCAGCAGCAGTTCGGCGACGACGGACGGTTCCAGCGTGAGACCGAAGCCCAGTGCCGGGTGCTCCGGGTCGGCGTCGATGAACTGGCCGGTGACGGGCAGGTCCACCGACGCGACGAGGTACTGCCCAGCGCCGTATTCGTACACCCGGTCCCCCAGCGCGAGGCGTTTGGCGCCCTGTGCGATGACCGCCAGCACCGTGCCGGTCATCGACGGCGCCGGCGGGTCGGACCGCTCGACCTTCGAGATGAGGACGCCGTCGATGGCGGTGGTCCACTCCGGCCGAGCGTGTCGGGCCAGCAAGGTGCGGAGCTCTTCGAGGTACATGCCTTCATTGCAGCACACGCCCTCTCGTCGCCTCCTGCACGGAAGAGGATTGTGCAAGGAACCGACAGTATCGTTCTACCGTTTCCGCAGGTCAGACCGCTTGAATGGAGTCACTGGAGTCCAGCTGAGAGCCAAAGGGCCTTCTGCTCCAGGACCAGCGCACCTGCACGATCCGTCGATCGCGGAAGAAGGTAGTCATGATCGTCAACCACGGATTCAACGCCACCCTGACCGCCAGGCCCGGAAGGGGCGACCAGCTGGCCGACCTGCTGCTGACCGGCCTGAGCGACGGCAACCCCGGCACGAGTGAACACTGCCTCGTCTATCTCGTCTGCCGTTCGGCGTCCGACCCCGACGTCGTCCATGTCACCGAGGGCTGGACCAGCGAGGAGGACCACCACCGGGTCTTCGCCGGCGAAGCCGCTCAGGCCATCGTGCAGCGGTTCGACGGGCTGCTGGCGAAGGACCCCGAGTACACCGACTACGTACCGGTTCACGGCAAGGCCGCCTTCTGAGGCCGCTGTTCGATTCCCAGCGCCTCCTCACGCCGGTGGGCAGGCGCCCTCCTCCCCTGACCATCCCGTACGACTCGACGAAAGGCAGTCACCGTGACTCTCGCACGCCCCGCCTTGGACCCCGAACTGGGTGCGCTGCTCGCCGACATGCCGCTGATGACCCACCTCGGCCCCGAACTGCTCGCGCAATTGCGTCTGCTCCCGTCGACACCGGTCGAGCCCCTGCTCGAAGGCCGCTCGGTCGACCGGCGCGAGGTCACCGTGTCAGGCAGGGACGGTGCACGGATTCCCCTGTCGGTCTTCAGCCCCGCCGGGGCCGCGCACGCCACCGGGGCGCCGTGCGTCTTCTGGATACACGGTGGTGGGATGGTCATGGGAGATCGCTTCTCGCAGATCGACATCCCGCTGGAGTGGCTCGACCTGTTCGGTGCCGTCGTGGTCTCCGTGGACTACCGGTTGGCGCCCGAAGTCAGCGGCACGACTCTGGTCGACGACTGCTACCAGGGGCTGCTGTGGATCGCCGAGCACGCCGACGAGTTGGGCATCGACCCCGCCCGCATCATCGTGGCGGGCGCCAGCGCAGGCGGTGGCCTCGCCGCCGGGGTCACCCTCATGGCACGCGACAGCGGCACCCTGCCGATCGCCGCCCAGGTGCTCATCTGCCCCATGCTCGACCACCGCAACGACACCACCTCGAGCCGGCAGTATTCCGGCGATCCCGGTGTCTGGACCCGTGAGATGAACGAGTTCGGCTGGCGCTCGGTGCTCGGCGACCTCAGGGACGAGCGGGTGCCCGGTCATGTCTCACCCGCAGTGGCCGACGACCTCTCGGGCCTGCCGACCACCTACCTCGACGCCGGCTCGGCCGAGGTCTTCCGCGACGAGGATGTCGCCTACGCCACCCGGATCTGGGCGGCCGGCGGCCAGGCGGAACTCCACGTCTGGGCGGGAGGCTTCCACGGGTTCGACGCCCTGTACCCGCAGGCACGTGCCTCGGCCGAGGCCCGCCGCACACGCAACGACTGGCTCGCCCGAGTCCTGTCCCCGGCCGCTGTCGCATAGCGAAGCCGGCGACGCCACACCGGCCGGCTATGACCGGGCCAGTCATGGCATTTCCCCCGTGACACCCGTGTTGCCCATGCCCGCGCCGGGCCTCGGCAGACGCTCGACCACACCCCAGGAGAACCATCATGAAGGTAGCAGTCATCACTGGCGCCAGCTCCGGTATCGGGCAGAGCGCGGCGATCCAGATCGCCAGGCGAGGAACCGGAGTCATTCTGACCTATGGCAACAATGCCCAGGGAGGGTTGGAGACGGCGGCCGCGATCGAGAAGGACGGCGGCACTGCCGTCGCGCTGCCGCTGGACGTCGGTGAGACCGGCGCCTTCCCGGCCTTCCGCCGGTCCGTGGTCGACGTGTTGCGCGACACCTGGCAGCGCGACACGTTCGACTACCTGGTCAACAACGCCGGCTTCGCGCATACGTCGCTGATCGAGGACACGACCGAGGAGATGTTCGACAGGCTGATGCGGGTTCTGCTCAAGGGCCCGTACTTTCTGACGCAACGCCTGCTGCCGCTCATGGAAGACGGTGGGGCCATCGTCAACACGAGCAGCAACTCGGCGATGGGATCCGGCCTGGAGCCCGGCTACTCGGCCTACGCTTCGATGAAGGGCGCCCTCAACGTGCTGAGCCGCTACATGGCCAAGGAGTTCAGCACGCGAGGCATCCGCGTCAATTCCGTTTCGCCGGGCTCGACGCGCACCCGGATCGCCGACGACGCCTTCGAGCGGTTTCCCGAAGTCATCCCGGCCCTCGCGGCGAAGACCGCTCTCGGCCGGGTCGGCGAACCCGATGACATCGGCATGATGATCGCCGCCCTGCTCTCCGAGGAGAGCCGCTGGGTCACCGCCCAGAACATCGAGGTGTCGGGAGGCTACAACCTGTAGCCCGATACGCTGACTCACCTTCACCAGAGCGACCGGAGACCGCCGTTGCCCGGGATGCATGACTTCGCGACCTGGGAGCCCGTGCTGCGGCTTCTGCGAACCGCCGACGCGGAGAGCATCGCCGCACCGGGCGGCTGTGTGGCGGGACGGATCGGCCGACACGGGTCGAGCCTGCCCCCGCCACGGCGACGCCCGCAGCCCGGACGAGCCCTCCAAGTCGACGACATGCAGGACGAGTTCGACGCGGTGGAGCGGGTGCGCGGCGCACTCGCGGACGCGGGTGTCGACGACATCTCGTTCGCGGCGGAGATCTCGCGCGACGGGAGTGTCATCCTCCACCTGCTCCACCCCAGCCTCGCGGCGGAGCCCGGTATCGGCCATGCGCATCCGGGTTCACTCATCCTGGTCGAGGATGCCGTCCCCGAGCCCTGGCGTCGCCTTCCCGAACCGGTCCCGCAGCGGTACCCGCCCCGTCGGTGGATCCGGCGTCGCTGGAGCGGACGCTCCGCGCGCGGATCCCCGATGCCATCGGCGCCACCGAGGCGGAGATCGCCGCCGCGAAAGCGCGCCTCGGCGTCGTGTTGCCCGACGAGCTGAAGATGCTCTACCGCGTGACGCGGGCGCGGTGGGAGGACTGGGGCGACGACTACGAGGCGGCGGAGCGCGTCTCCGATGCGGTCGGCTGCGAGCTCTTTCCCCTGGACGAGCTGTACATCGCCGACGCTCCGTCCCGTCCGTCCCCCTGGAGGTTCGCGGCGATGAAGGCGGTCGGCACCCCGCCCGACGCCGCGGTGCAGGGGTTGGTCGGCTCCCCCGGCTGGATCGTCTTCGGCGACAACGGCGGCGGCGACCGCATCGCGGTGGACCTGACACCGGGCCCGCGCTCACACACGGGACAGATCATCATGCTCGACCATGAGCAGGACGTCGGCGGAGACCTGCTCGCCGACTCCCTCACCGACCTGGTGTCGAACGGACTCGGCGAAGGGCGCCGGGGCCCTCGCGGGGACCAGACACCGGCCGTGGCCTGGGTCAACATCGGGAGCCTGAGCAGTGTCGAGGCCGCCGTCCATCCCGAGCTGGAGGTCCTGTCCATCGGCGTGTGGGAGGGTGAGCCGCTCAGCCTCGCCCCCGTCACCGGGCTCCCCCGCCTGCGGACTCTCACGGCCTACCCCGGTACGCTCGCCGACCCGCTGGAGATCGCCGAGCTGACCGGGCTCGAGTTCCTGGGACTCGGGCCGGAGGATTGGCGCGTCCCGCACTCTGCCGGGGCCGTCCCGCGTAGCCTGTCGGCCGCCTCCATCGAGATCCACGGCACCCGCCACCCGCTCCCGATCGTGGCCCTCGCCAACGAACTCCTCGCCCTCTGGGACCGCCCGCTGATCACTCGGACGACCCTCGAAGGCAACCTCGGCCCCCTGGCATAGACCGGGTCGCTCCGGCGGGTCTTCGCCTCGAAGTCCGGTCCGCCACAACCCATTCACGACCCTTTTTGCGAATCGCCAGGATTCCCTCGTGAAGCGCCTGCGGACCCACACCGGTCGACATCGCCGTGACGCAATCCTAGTATTTATTCTGTTTCCTCACGTTATCCTGCCGTGCGTAGCGCCATAGCCACGACAAGTAGGAGGCAGGCTCCGTGGTTGAGTCGCAGTTCGTGATCGCCCCGCCCGCCAAAGCCGCCCTGTTCCTCGTGTGCACCATGGCACCTGGCGGCGAGCCCGCTGTTCGCGACCTGCTCCAGGATGTGGCCGGGTTGCGACGATCGGTCAGTTTCCGTGCTCCGGACGCGCAGCTGAGTTGCGTCGTCGGCATCGGCTCCGCCGCCTGGGACCGGCTCTTCGCAGGACCCCGCCCACGCGATCTGCATCCGTTCGTCGCGTTGACAGGCTCCCGGCACCGAGCCCCGTCCACCCCTGGTGACCTGCTCTTCCATCTGCGAGCCCACCACATGGACCTCTGTTTCGAACTGGCCCAGTTGATCGGCGAACGCCTCTACGGAGCGGCCGCCGTGGTGGACGAGGTGCACGGTTTCAAGTACTTCGACGAGCGCGACCTCCTCGGCTTCGTCGACGGCAGCGAGAACCCCGAGGGCCGGGTCGCCGCCGACGCGGTGTTCATCGGTGACGAGGACCCCGATTTCGCGGGCGGCAGCTATGTGATCGTGCAGAAATACGTGCACGACCTTGCCGCCTGGAACGCGTTGCCCACGCAGGAACAGGAAAAGGTCATCGGCCGCACAAAGCTGGCGAACGTCGAAATGCCGGACGACATCAAGCCCGCGGACTCGCATGTCGCACTGAACACCATCACCGACGCGGACGGAAACGAACGGAAGATCGTCCGTGACAACATGCCGTTCGGCAGCATCGGGCAAAGGGAGTTCGGTACCTACTTCATCGGCTATGCGCGCACTCCCGAGGTGACCGAACAGATGCTGAGGAACATGTTCCTCGGTGACCGCCCCCAGACCCACGACCGGATCCTCGACTTCTCCACGGCGGTCACCGGCTGTCTGTTCCACGTACCGAGCACCGATTTCCTCGACGACCCACCCGCCGCGCCCACCGGTGCGTCGGCGACCGAGGGTTCCCTGGGCATCGGCAGTCTCAAAGGAGCCTGATCACGTGTCCACACCCAACGGTACGAACAACCTGCACCGCGAACTCGCGCCGATCACGCCCGAGGCATGGGCACAGATCGAGGAGGAAGCCCGCCGTACCTTCCGGCGCAACGTGGGGGGCCGCCGTATCGTGGATGTCACCGGACCCGACGGTCCCGCGCTCGCCTCGGTCGGCACCGGCCATCTCACCGGCATCGAAGGGCCTGGACCGGGCGTCACCGCTCTCCTGCGCCAAGTACAGCCCCTGGTCGAACTGCGCGTCCCCTTCAAGGTCGGTCGCGATGCGGTGGACGACGTGGAGCGCGGCTCGAACGACTCCGACTGGCAACCGGTCAAGGACGCGGCGCGCGCCATGGCGTTCACCGAGGACCGGGCCGTCTTCGAGGGGTACGAGGCAGCGGGCATCGACGGGCTGCGCCGGCGTACCTCCCATCCGGTGCACGGCCTGCCGGCGGAGACACGTGAGTATCCGGATGCCGTCAGCCGCGCGCTGACGACCCTGCGCCTGGCCGGAGTCGCCGGCCCGTATGCGCTGCTGCTGGGCGCCGACGCGTACACCCTGGTGAGCGAGACGTCCGACCACGGCTATCCGATCACGGAGCACCTCAGCCGGATGCTGGACGCCCCGCCCATCTGGGCGCCCGCGGTCGACGGCGCATTTCTGCTGTCCACCCGCGGTGGGGACTTCGAACTGCGGCTCGGTGAGGACCTCGCGATCGGCTACACCGCACATGACGCGAACGAGGTCGAGTTGTACTTCCGCCAGAGCCTGACCTTCCTGGTGTACACCGACGAGGCTGTGGTGGCACTCGGCTCGTGACCGCACGGCGCCCGCGCATCCGTGGATGGCCCTGGGAGACGGCGCTACGGGTCCTACGCGGCGCCCAGGGACTGCACCGTCACGGTCGTCCGTCCGTCGGGCGCCTCGTAGCTGACGGAGTCACCGGCACGGCGGCCGAGCAGTGCGCGGCCGAGAGGACTGTCGGTGGTGACCAACATCTGGTCCAACGGCTCGGCGACGTCGCCGATCTGGACCGTCTCTTCGCCGCCGTCCGGGAACCGTACGGTGACGGTGCTTCCCAGGCCGACCACGTCGGTGCGGGGCGGACCGGCCTCTGCCGCCCCGTCCAGCCGCACGGTGATCTGAGTGATACGGGCGTCGAGGCGGTCCAACTGAGTGGCACGCTGCAACTCGTCGGCCTGGTCGGCTGTGTCTCCCGCTGAATCTGCGTCGCCCAGGGTTGCCGCGACCGCGTTGCGTTCGGCGCGCAGATCCGCAAGCTCCTGTTCGAGCGCCCGACGGGCTTCGGCGCTGATCGGCCCGGCTTCACTGGTCATTCCTGCTCCCGTTGTGCGGGTGGAACAGCTGGGTGACGATGGGCGATTCCGCTGTTCGCCATCATAGTCGCGAGCTCGCCGCGCCGCGTGAACCGATGTGCCCCGGGTAGGAAACGGGGGCTCGGACGGGGCCGGTCGGCCGGTCACGCGAGGAGGAAAGGGACGGTTGGGCCATGACGCTGGAGCAGGCTGCCTGGAGCGCGGTGGACGCGGTCGTCGTGTACGACGGGCGTCTGCTGATGGTGGCCGCGCAGGACGACTGGGGGTTGCCGTCGGGCGCCCCGCAGGCCGCCGAGTCGGCGCAGGCCGGTGCGGCGCGCCTGGTGTACGAGCTCACCGGGTACCTGGTCGACGGCACATCGGTGCTGCGGCCGCCGGGGACGGCTGGAGAGGAGGCACGGCCCGCTGTGGTGTGCCAGCTGTTGAGCCAGGCCCCCTCGGCGGAAGCGCGACTCGGCCCGGAGCAGATCCGCTGGGTTCCGTTCGCCGAAGCCATCGACGCGGGGCTGCCCGAAGCCGTGCGGGACTACCTGGTGGGCCATACACCCGTGTAGGGATGCGGGCGCGGCATTTATCAAGATCGGTTCCTGATTTCAAGTCACGCTGTTCCGTGACATGACGCGAAGCCTCTCGGTGAAGTTTTCTGGATGCAGAATTTCTCGGATTAGGAGATTCTCATGCAGGTCATCACCATCACTGCCGCCGTCATCGTCGGGGCATTGTCCAGCATCACTTATGTGCAGTACGCCGCGTCACGCAACCCAGGGCGGGCGATCCCGCTGTTCTCGACCCGGCTCGCGCTTTTTCCCCTATGGGCCGACGTCACGTTCACGACGGGCTGGATCGTCAGCTCATTCACGCTCATTTTCGTGCTGCCGATCTGGGTGGGGGTGACCGCTTGCTGCGGGGCCACGGTGCTCCCCTTCGAGGTGATGCGCCGCCGTCACAACCGCCAGGTCAAAGGCCGCGTGCTCACTCCGTGAGCGCGCCACGGACACCCAGTGGGAGGATCCATGTTCAACAGGCTCAGCAAGTTCAGCGTCGCCGTCACGGTCGCCTCCAGCGCGCTGGTGCTGGTCACCGGGACCGTATCGAGCGCGATGCCGGATACCACCGACACCGCGGTCGTGGCCCCGCCACCGGTGACGGCCCCCAACCCGCCCCCTTATAAACAGCTCGCTCTCAAAACCCTCGACCAGGTCGTGCAGGGAAACTTCGTCGCCGTCTCAGCGCGCTTCGACGAGTCGATTCGGCAAGAAGGAAATCCCGCGGTTCTCGCGAACGCCTGGAAGGAATACCAGGATCAGCTCGGTTTCGGTCGCTACCAGTCGCACGGAGCGCCCCGGCAGGTCGTATCCGGCGATCGGACGGTGGTCGACATACCACTGCGCATGGCCAAGCAGCCCGGAGATTTCCGCGTCGCCTTCGACGGAAAAGGGCACATCGAAGGTCTGTGGTTTCTCAAGAAAGGAGTTCCCGTCCCGTAGGAGCTCGTGACACGATCACGACGCGTGGACGTCCCGTACGCCCGGCCGTGGGCGGGACTCCGTCACCCCTGGTCCCGCTCTCGCCGTGCCGAGCAGCCACGAAGCACTACCGTTGTGGCTTGTGAGCGTGAACATCCGTTTGTCGCTTTCCGCAGTCCCACGGCTTGCCATCTCGGTCGTCGTCGGAGCGGCGGTCGGCGTGGCCGTCGCCTTGGCCAGCGACACACCGCTGGCCATTCTCGCGGGTATCGCCGCGACCCAGACATTCTTCGTGGTGGTCGGCTGGATCGTGCTGTGGCCCATGGACGCCGCCTCGACCCGAGGCAACGCCCGACGCGAGGACCTGCGCCCCGTCCTCGAGGAAATCGTCGTCGTCACCGTCGCTCTGTGCGGTCTGGTCGGCATCGTGGTATTCCTGCTCGGCAACTCCGACACCGGCCATGCCGCGACGGCGCTGCTGGGTGTGTTCATGGCCTGGGCGGCACTGCATCTGATGTACGCCACCCGCTACGCGTACGTCTACTACGTGGATTCCGGGGGCGGGATCGATTTCAACTCCGACCAGCCCCCGGCGTACCGGGACTTCTTCTACTTCAGCTACAACCTCGGCATGACCTACCAGGTCTCCGACACCGACGTCTCCAGTGGGACGATCCGCTCGATGGTGCTCCGGCACACATTGCTGTCGTACGTCTTCGGCACCAGCATTCTGGCTACCGCCATCAACCTCTTCGCAGGAATCCTCGTTCACTGATCTCGAAGAAGTGGGCATGTCCCACCATCACCGCACCGAATTGACGCGCGTACTCTCGCCGCGCGGCGCGCTCACTCTGCACGCAGTGGACGGAGCGCTTCTCTTCGCTCTGCGCGCGGCGCTGGCCATGGCACTGCCCGCGGTGCCGTTGGTGCTCTCCGGACGAACCGCGCTCGCCGTCTTTCCCATGCTGGGCGCGTTCACCACCACGTTCGGGCGCAACCTGCCCTACCGCCGTCGTGCCCGCGTCCTCGCCGTCGCCGCGGTGGCCATGACGATGTGCGTCGGCCTTGGTGCGGCGCTCGCCGCACTGACCGATCCGCAGGCGGGAGGTCTCGGCGCTGCCGTGGTGATCGCCGCGATGGCGGTCACGGCCGGCCTGGCGAAGTTCCTCTGCGACGCGACACGGCTGAGTGGCCTCGGTGCCGTGCTGATGCTCTTCTCGTTCGCCGTGGCGGCCAACGGCCCTGCCGACCGGTTCACCGACGTACTCACCCAGACGGGGCTCGCCGCGACAGGCGCCGCTACCGCCTGGGCACTGGCACTGGTGGGCTGGGTCGTGCACCCGGACCGCCCGCAGCGGCTGGCGGTGGCCGTGGCCCTCCGTGAACTCGCCGACCTGCTGGAACAAGGCGGAGGAGCCCATGGCGCCGGGCACACTCGGCACCGGGCAACCGCCGCCGTCCTACGGGCGTACCAGGCGCTCGGTCTGAGCCCCCTGACAACCGTTCAGCGGCACGGCGAGCGGAGCGGGACATATGTTTTCCTGACCGACCTCGCCTGGTCGCTCCTGATCACCTCCGCGCGCCGACGGGATCCCGACGCCCCGACAGCGCGGTACCTGCGTGTGCAGGCTCGGTACCTGACCGTCAGGTACCGCCGACCCCCGTCCCCGCTGCCGCACCCGATGTTCCAGTCCGCCTCGTCCGCTCGATACGCCCCGTCCGCAGATACGGCACCCGGCCATCCGGACGAGGCCGGTCCCGCGGCCCGGCGCGCCGCCGAACTGACCGTGGGCACCGGTGCCGGCAGCCCGGGCCATGTCGCGGTACTTGTCGTCCCCGCGTTCCGGATGACTCTCGGCACCGGCCTGGCGGGTGGGCTGGCCGCGTTCCTGAGTTTTGGACACGGTTACTGGGCCGCGCTGTCCGCGGCCGCCGTCCTGCATTCCGTCAACGTCCGCTCCACCTTGGAGCGTGCCCTGCAACGCACCCTGGGCACGGCGGCCGGACTCCTGATCGCGTTCGGCGTGCTGGTCACCCACCCGGCGCCGACAGCTCTCGTCGCCCTGATCGTGGTCTTCGAATTCCTGCTGGAATACACCGTGGCCCGGAACTACGGCCTCGGCGTCGTCTTCCTCACGCCCCTCGCACTGCTGATGAGCGACCTGGCATCCCCGGCCCCTGTGGGAACGCTCGTCCACGACCGGACGCTGGGCAGTGTCCTCGGCATCCTCATCGGTCTGGCATGTGCCCTGCTGGTCGTCCACGGGCGTCCGGCAGCACGTGTGGAACGAGCGCTGGCCGCGTGCGGCGAGGCATCCGCACGCGCCGAACAGGCACTGGCCGACGCCGCCGCCGTACCGCACCCTGCCGTTCAGACACAGCTGGCCGTGGCAGTGGTGGAACTGCGTGAGGCGGACGACGCCGCCGCCGGGGAGCTGTACGCGGCGGATGTCGACCCCGCCCAGCTGGCGGCCGCGGAGCAGCGCGCCTATGTGCTGCTCGAGCGCCTTCATCGGACCACCTGAGTCCCCGATTGAGAGAGCCACAGGATGGTTGTAGCGTTTCCACATACTCCTTCGGCGGCAGATACGAAGGGTCGATGAGCATGACAACCTACGATGCCGACAAGGCTGTCGCGGAAGACGAATCGCCGCACGGCGCGGAGACACCGGCCGGGGACGAGGGGCCCACCACCGAGAAGCAGCCGTCGCAGCGGGCCTACCATCATCCGGCCGCCGGCTGGGGTGCCGCCAAGAGCGTCACGCACGTCCTCCTGCGGGAACACACGCTGATCGACGGGCCACGCGCCATCTTCAAGATGAACCACGAGAGCGGGGGGTTCGACTGTCCGGGCTGCGCGTGGCCCGACGACACCAAGGGTCTCAAGCTCGACATCTGTGAGAACGGCATCAAGCACGTCACCTGGGAGATGACGCCCAAGCGTGCGGGACGTGAGCTGTTCGCCGCGCACTCCGTCTCGGAGCTTGCGACATGGACCGACTTCGCGCTGGAGGACACGGGCAGGCTGACGGAGCCGATGGTCTACAACGAGGAGACGGACCACTACGAGCCCATC
Source organism: Streptomyces sp. NPDC111507 (assembly GCF_055638955.1). Taxonomy (NCBI): domain Bacteria; kingdom Bacillati; phylum Actinomycetota; class Actinomycetes; order Kitasatosporales; family Streptomycetaceae; genus Streptomyces; species Streptomyces sp. NPDC111507. Next base: position 124,397 of record NZ_JBVKBU010000010.1, read on the forward strand.
ACCTGGAAGGCCGCGTTCGAGCTCGTCGGAAGCGAGCTGCGGGCCCTCGACGACCCGAACCAAGCCGCCTTCTACACCTCGGGGCGCCTCAGCAACGAGGCGACGTTCCTGTACCAGTTGATGGCCCGTGAGTACGGCACCAACAATCTGCCCGACTGCTCCAACATGTGTCACGAGGCGTCCGGACGCGCCCTGCAGGCGTCGCTCGGCACCGGAAAGGGCACGGCCGACCTCGCCGACTGGGAGAGTGCCGACGCCCTGTTCATCATGGGCGTCAACGCGGCCTCCAACGCTCCGCGCATGCTGACCGCGCTTGCCGAGGCATATCGGCGGGGTGCGCAGATCGTGCATGTCAATCCACTCATCGAGGCGGCCGCCACCCGGACCATCGTCCCGCACGAGTTCGTCGACATGGCCCTGTTCAAGTCGACGCGCACGAGCACGCTCAACCTGCAGGTCCGTTCGGGCGGCGACATGGCGCTCCTGCGCGGCATGGCCAAGGCGGTGATCGAGGAGTCGGCCTCCAACCCGAGGGCACTCGACCGCGAGTTCATCGATCGCCACACCCAGGGATTCGAGGAGTACCGGTCCCTGTGCGAGGCGACACCGTGGCAGGAGCTGGAGCACCAGTCCGGGCTGACGCGCGCGGACATCCTGAAGGCCGCCGACGTGTATTCGCGGTCCGACCGGACCCTGATCAGCTGGTGTCTGGGGGTGTCCCAGCACGAACACGGTGTGGACACCGTCCGGGAGATCGTCAATCTCCTGCTGCTGCGCGGGAACCTGGGGCGCGAGGGCGCCGGGCCGTCACCCGTGCGCGGGCACAGCAACGTGCAGGGGAACCGTACCTGTGGCATCGACCACCGGCCCACACCCGAGTTCCTCGACCGGCTCGCCGACGTCTGCGGGATCGACCCGGCCCGTGCGCACGGGCTGGACACAGTCGGCGTCGTCGAGGGAATGCACCGGGGCACGGTCAAGGTGTTCGTCGGAATGGGCGGCAACTTCGCGATGGCCGCACCCGACACCACGTACACCGCCGAAGGACTTCAACGCTGCGGACTGACGGTCCACGTCAGCACGAAGCTCAACCGCAGCCACGTGATCCACGGCAAGAAGGCACTCATCCTGCCGTGTCTCGGCCGGACGGAGAAGGACCACCAGCGCCGTGGGCCGCAGGCCACGTCCGTCGAGGACTCCATGAGCATGGTGCACCTGTCGCTCGGCATGAAGCGCCCGGCGTCGCCACATCTGCTGTCCGAACCCGCCATCATCGCCTGCATGGCGCGGGCGACTCTTCCCGACAGCGCCGTCCCGTGGGAGCAGTACATCGAGGACTACGACCGTATCCGGGACACCATGGCCCAAGTCCTGGACGGCTTCGAGGACTTCAACCGCCGCGTCCGGCTGCCGCTGGGGTTCCGGATCAGGCAACCGGCCCGCGAACTCGTCTTCCTCACCCCGTCCGGCCGGGCCGAGTTCTCGGCCGCCGTACTGCCGGATGTCGTGCCCAAGGACGACATGTTGGTACTGCAGACGATGCGTTCCCACGACCAGTGGAACACGACCATCTACTCCGACGACGACCGCTACCGGGGTATCAAGAACCTGCGCACACTCGTCCTCATGAACCGCGCCGACATGCGCTCCCGCGGCATCACCCCCGGCAGCCTGGTAGACATCACAGCCACCTCCAAGGACGGCACCAAGCGCTCCCTCACCGGGTACCGGGCGTTGAGCTACGACATGCCCCGAGGCTGCGCGGCGGGGTACATGCCCGAGATGAACGCCCTCATCGGCGCTGCCGACTACAGCACGCAAAGCGATCAGCCACTGATGAAGAACGTCAATGTCCGTGTCGCCCCGAGCCGGCTGTGACATGTGGGAAGCGAGATCGTCACGGGTCTGAGCCCGGTGGGTCGCCGTCGAGGGCCGCGGCACGGAGGGCGGCTGCCACACGTGTGACCGGTTCGCTCGGCGGGTGGGGAAGACGGGCCAGGAACAGACGCCGCTGCTCCTGGGGCCCACCGCGCACGGGAAGGACGCGAACCCCCGGTGGTGCCGCCTGGATGAGTGCGGGCGGCACGGTGGTCAGCCCGCACCCGGCGGCGACGAGGTGAAGCTTGGCCAGCCAGTCGCGGGCGGTGTGGGCGATCTCGGGGCGTTCGTCCAGACCGGGCCACACCCCCATCAGCCGGTCCTCACCGGAGGAGGAGCCGGCGATCCAGCGCTGACCGCGCAGATCGGCCACGTCGACGAAGTCGCCGCGGGCGAGCGGGTGGGTGGCGGGCAGCGCCAGACACAGCGCGCGTTCGGTGAGCGTGTGCAGAGCCAGTGGGGGCGACTCGGCGTCCGGCGGCCGGAAGGGCGGCGCCGACGCCAGAAGGGCGAGGTCCAGGCTGCCGGCCCGCAGGGCGCGCACGAGCGCCGGGGTGCTGCCTTCGCGGCTGACGATGTGCAGGCCGGGGTCCGTGCGGCGCAGCGCGACCAGGGCTCGGGGCAGCAGGACGGCCCCTGCACTGGGGAACCATCCCAGCCGGACCGTCCCGGTCTGCCCCGGCAGGCCGGACAGTTCGCGCGCGGTCGCGTCGATCTCGTCGAGCACGGTCGTCGCACGGCGCATGACGACGAGGCCGGCCGCGGTCAGCCGTACTCCGTCGCGCCGCCGCTCCAGCAGCTCCGCTCCCGCCACGCGTTCGATCGCGGCGATCTGCCGGGACACCGCCGACTGGGTGTAGCCCAGCGACGCCGCGGCCGCGGTGAAGGTCCCCTGTTCGACCACCGCGCGGAAGACGCGCAGCGCGGTCAGCGACACATCCGTGAAGTCCATGACGCTTCCAAATCCATGATCATTGATCACGTGCCCATGCCGATTGCGCATACTAGCTGTGCCTGAATCTCGTTGGACTCATGGGCGCGGCGTTTCTAGCGTGGCATGCATGAACGCTTCGCGAATCGCCCTCGTCACGGGCGCCAACCAGGGACTCGGTCGTGCGCTCGCCGAAGGGCTGGCGGCCCGTATGGACTCCGACGACCTCGTACTGCTCACCGGCCGCAGCCACCAGCGCGTGTCGAACGCCGCTCGCGAAGTGGCACAACTGCCGGGCACACGCAGCCAGGTCCAGGCCCAGGTCCTGGACGTCACCGACACCGACGACATCGCCCGACTCGCCGACGAACTCCGGGCACGGCACGGCGGCGTCGATGTCGTGCTCTCCAACGCCGTCACCCGGCTGCTGCCCGAGGAGTCCCAGGCCGAGCGCGCCGACGAGTTCATCGACGTCTCCAACACCGCCACCCATGCGATCCTGCGCTCGTTCGGCCCCGTCCTGCGTCCGGGCGGCCGACTGATCGTCGTGGCCAGCAGCCTGGGCACCCTCGGTCACCTCGATCCGCGACTGCACCATCTGTTCGACGGGGCAAGCCTCGACCAGGTCGAGTACGCCGTCGAGTCCTGGCGCAGCGCCATCCACAACAGGACCGCCGAGGAGGCGGGCTGGCCCCGCTGGCTGAACGTGCCCTCGAAGGTGGCCCAGGTCGCCGCCGTCCGCGCGGTCGCGGCCGAACGCCGCGAGCGCGACCTCGCCGACGGCACCCTGATCGCCTCCGTGTGCCCCGGCATGGTCGACACCGCCACCTCCCGGCCCTGGTTCAGCGACTTCAGCCAGGCCCAGTCGCCTTCCGAGGCCGCCCGTGCGGTGCTCGACCTGGTCTTCACCGAGCACGTCGATCCCGCCCTCTACGGCGAGCTGATCCGCTTCGGCAAGGCCCTGCCCTGGCACGACGGGACTCCGCCGGTGGAGCAGGACCGACTGCTCAGGCCCTGACCGCGGACGATCGCGCGCGGATCAGCACACGGCAACGGCGCCTCCTCCGGCCTCGGGGCGGCAACGGTCCACGCTCTCGCCTCCACCGGTGCGGAAGTGACCCTCGCCGTCCGGGACATGACGGCGGGCGAACGTGTCGCATGGGGAACCTGCACCGCGAAGGCCGCATCAGGGCGATCGGCGTGATGCGCGAGCACGAGGTCCAGATCCAGTCGTGGGCCAGGGGGTTAGCCGAAGGCCGCAACAACCTGTTCGCTCAGCCGGTCCTGAACGAGATCGCCGGCCTGGACACCGGCAGGTCTCTGTTCTTCGACCACCGTGACCCGGCCATGGTCAGCCGCCTCACCGGCCTCCGCATCCACGACTGGCCCGGCGGGCGGCCCCGCCACCTCACCCGACGGATATTCGGTTGACCGCGGTGGTGTGGTGCGGGCTAAGTTCCGCGCATGGCCGAGATTCAGGGTTCGTACGACGATCTCTTCTCCGCGGTACCCGGCGCACTCGCCGAGTTGCTCGACGCCGGAGACGTGGGCGCCTCGGTGGCGGTCTTCGTGGACGGTGAGCCGGTGGTGGACGTCTGGGGCGGATTCACCGACACGGACCGCACGGTCCCGTGGCAGCGCGACACGATCGCGGGCGTCTGGTCGGTCACCAAGACGATGACGGCGCTGTGTGCCCTCGTCCTCGCCGACCGCGGCGAGCTCGACCTGACCGCGCCGGTGGCCCGGTACTGGCCGCAGTTCGCCGCGGCGGGCAAGGACGGGGTGCTGGTGCGGCACCTGCTCGCGCACACCGCGGGCCTGCCCGACTGGGACGGGCCGACGACGGCCGAGGATCTCTACGACTGGCCGTCCGCCACGGCGCGGCTCGCCGCGCAGGCTCCGCGGTGGGAGCCGGGCACCGCGGCCGGATACCACTCGCTCACGCAGGGGTTCCTGGTCGGCGAGGTCGTACGCCGGATCACCGGCCGCACCCTGGGAGAGTTCTTCGCCGACGAGGTGGCCGGGCCGCTGGGCGCGGACTTCCACATCGGGCTGTCCGCCGAGCACGACCACCGGGTCGCACTCACGATCCCGCCGCTGTCGCGCGACGAGGACTACGTCTCGAGCGCGCCCGGCAAGACCGCAACCCCTACCGCCGGAGGCGGGATACGGGTCCGTGACGGGAACAGCGTCGCCTGGCGGCGCGCGGAGATCCCCGCGGCGAGCGGATTCGGCAACGCCCGCTCGGTCGCTCTCGTGCAGTCGGTGATGGCGTGCGGCGGAACGGTGCGCGGGGTGCGGCTGCTGTCGCAGGCCGGCTGTGCTCGAGCGTGGGAGGAACAATTCCGCGGCGAGGACCGCCTCCTGGGCATGCCGATGCGCTACGGCATGGGATACGGCCTGTTCGGCAATACGTACGGCTGGAGCGGCTGGGGCGGCGCGACGGTCATGATCGAACCCGACGCGCGCATGGCGGTGTCGTACGTGCCGAACCGGATGCGCGAGCCCGGGGACGACTTCCGGGGACTCGAGGTCGTGATGGCGGCCTACGACGGGCTCAAAGGACTGCGCGCCTGACTTGCCGTCGGGCGCACAGCAGGATCCGGCGGGGCCGACCTGTTCGCAGGAGGACCTGGATGCCAGTGTCCGCGGCGTCGCACGCCACGAGGGTGAGGACGCGTGCCGGGCTGCCCGCGCGTTCGATCGAGTCCGGGATCCCACCGCGGCCGGAGGCGTCGAGGGCGGCGTCGACGCCCTGGGGAGCGATGGTCCGTACGCGGTCGCACAGCCACGCAGGTCTTCCCCTCGATCGGATGGACACCCGCGGCCCGCACCACGAGCCGTACCTGGCCGGGGCCCGGGGTGGGCGGCGGCGCATCCACAACCCTCAGCGCGTCGGTGCTGCCGTATGCGGAGAACCGCACCGTGAGAGACATGTGCTTCGGCTCCAAGGGACGGCATCACACACCGCACAGCACCGAGTGATCGCAGTACGGCTGCCGACCGCTTCCCCCGCCGGCGCACAGGGTCGCCCTGGTCCCGGCGCGCGGGCCTTCTGCGGTGTCCGTGATGTCAGTCGCCGGTTCCCGCGCGGCAGGCGAGAAGCTGCTGGAATATCGAGGCTCGTGGCCACGTTCACCGTGCAGTTGATACATCAACCGCATGGAGATGGGTGCGATGCAGTTCGGGATCTTCACCGTCGGTGACGTGACCACCGATCCGACCACCGGCAGGACACCGACCGAGCAGGAGCGGATCAAGGCGATGGTGACCATCGCACAGAAGGCCGAGGAGGTGGGCCTCGACGTCTTCGCGACCGGCGAGCACCACAACCGGCCGTTCGTGCCCTCCTCCCCCACCACCATGCTCGGCTGGATCGCCGCGCGCACCCACCGGATCATCCTCTCCACGGCCACCACGCTGATCACCACCAACGACCCGGTGAAGATCGCCGAGGACTACGCGATGCTCCAGCACCTCGCCGACGGACGCGTCGACCTCATGATGGGCCGCGGCAACACCGGCCCCGTCTACCCCTGGTTCGGCAAGGACATCCGCCAGGGCATCCCGCTCGCCATCGAGAACTACGCTCTCCTCCACCAGCTCTGGCGCCAGGAAACCGTCGACTGGGAAGGCAGGTTCCGCACGCCCCTGCAGTCCTTTACCTCCACCCCCCGCCCCCTGGACGACATACCCCCGTTCGTCTGGCACGGCTCCATCCGCTCCCCCGAAATCGCCGAACAGGCCGCCTACTACGGCGACGGCTTCTTCGCCAACAACATCTTCTGGCCCAAGGAGCACTTCCAGAAACTCATCAACCTCTACCGCGAGCGCTACGCCCACTACGGCCACGGCACCCCCGAACAAGCGATCGTCGGCGTCGGCGGCCACATCTACATGCGCCACAACTCCCAGAACGCCCTGCGCGAGTTCCGCCCGTTCTTCGACCACTCACCCCAGATGGGCGGCGGCCCCTCCCTGGAACAGTACATGGATCAGACCCCGCTGACCGTCGGCAGCCCCCAGCAGGTCATCGAGAAGACGCTCACCTTCCGCGAGAATTTCGGCGACTACCAACGCCAGTTGTTCAACGTGGACGGCGCCGGCATACCCCTCAAGACCGTGCTGGAACAGCTCGACCTCCTCGGCGAAGAAGTCGTACCCGTCCTGCGCGAGGAATTCGCCAGGAACCGCCCGGCCACCGTGCCCGACGCTCCGACACACACCTCACTGGTCGCCGCTCGCGACGCCTATCGCATGTCCGCGGGGTCGACCGGCTGAGTCCTCGGACCGTCGAGGACTTCAACAGCGGCCGTCCGGCTTCGAGAACGCCGGACGGCCACCGCACAGACTCCAGGAAGGGAAACGTCGTGATCGACAACCTCGACGACTACCAGCCGAACGGCGACGTCGCGGCCGACCGCTGGGCAACTGCCCGGCACCTGTTCGACCATGGTGTCGGTGTCCCCCACGAGGAGACCACCGTCGAGCGCTGGGAGCGGGCCCAAGCGCGCTTCGAGGCCAAGGACTACGCCGGGGCCGCCAAGCTGCTCGCCGCCGTCGTCGATGAAGTCCCCGAGCAGACCGGCCCCCGACTGCTGCTGGCCCGCGCGTACTACCACTCCGCGCAACTACGGCGAGCCGAGGAGCAGTTGCGCGCGATCATCGACCGTGACCCGGTCGAGCACTACGCCCACCTGATGCTCGGACGCACTCTGGAACGCCAGGCACGCCACGACGAGGCCACCCCCTGGCTCCGCATGGCCGCCGCCTTCACGGGCGAACTCCCGACCGACACCATCTGACGGAAGTACGTATCCCACGCTGGGCGGTCGGCGCCGGCCCCTCCACACATGACCTCGGCGCCGACCGGGCCGGGCGGCGGCCCGCGACGACGGAGACCGCGAGCACGTGAGTCAACCGTCACCTGGAACAAGGACGTCCAGTGGACAGCCTCGGACGCCGGGCCGAATCCGGCCAACTCGCCTGTCGTACAAGCGTGCTGCGCTAATCTCGCGCTCACACGCGTCACGCGAGAGACCAGGAACCCCATGCCAGTGCAGCACCGCAGCCGGTCCGAAATATTGGCCTACGCGGCGGTCGGTATGGAACCGCCGCCCGTGATCCCGCTGCGGAAGAGCGATCCGAGGCAGGCAGGTCCGTACCGGTTGGAGGCGGTGCTCGGCAGCGGTGGCATGGGCCGGGTCTATCTCGGCCGGGACACCACCGGCGGGGCAGGTCTGGCCGCGGTCAAGGTGATCCGGCCCGAATACGCGGAAGACCCGCTGTTCCGGAAGCGTTTCGAGCGGGAGGTCGGCGCGCTGGACCGCGTCAAAGGGGCGCACATCGTGCGGCTGATGGGCAGCGGCTGCGATGAGGACCTGGTCTGGGTCGCCACCGAGTACATACCGGGGCCCACGCTCTCGGACGTCGTCACCGAGCGCGGCCCGATCGACGCGGCGGCGGCCTGGCGGCTGCTGGCGGACGTGGGGCGTGCGATCGAGGCCATATGGCGTGCGGGGCTCGTTCACCGCGACCTCAAGCCGTCCAATGTGATCCTGGGAGCCGACGGCGCCCGCGTCATCGACTTCGGTGTCGTCCAAGGCGGCGACGGCACCTCCCTCACCGCCACGGGCCAGAACGTGGGGACTCCCGCCTACATGTCCCCGGAACAGACCAGAGGCCTGGAGGTGACCGCCGCCTCCGACGTCTTCTCCCTGGCCTCCACCCTCACCTACGCCGTCGCGGGGCAGGCGCCGTTCGGCGAGGGCACGGGTGTCGACGTCCTGCACCGGGTGGCCTTCGACTCGCCACGGGAAGAAGTCCTCGACAAGGTGGCGGACGTCGATGCGGAACTGGCCGCGTTCATCCGCACCTGCCTGGACAAGGATCCCGAGCAACGGCCCTTACCGGAGACGGTGTTCAGGACCGCCATCGGACACCAGTTGTCGGCGCCGACCGGCGGCCCCTCGCAAGCCGCACGCAAACGTCCTGCCAAGCGTGCGCCCCTCCACGGCGAGCGGTCCGAGGCACTTCCCGCCGCCGCACCTCCCGTCCCGCCCGCCGCATCCCCCGCACCCAGCGCGACAGCCGCCCCTGCCGCATCCAGGAAGCGCGGACGGTTGATCGTGGGGGCCGCGACAGCGGCCGTCCTGGTCGCTGCGGGCGTCACCGTGGCGCTGCTGCAACAAGGCGACAGCCGGACGCCGACGGCCCTCCGGCCGGAGACATCCCCGGCCGTGCCCGGAAACCCGAATCCGACGCCCAGCATCTCCAAGAGCACGCCCACCTCCACACCGCCGACGACGGACCGGGCGGCGGGCAAGCCGTCGACTCCGGCCGACACTCGGAATCCCACGTCCCTGGACCTTCGGTCCGCCGCGTGCGCCGCCGAGATCGCCTCGGGAGCCCACGGCGACTGCGTCAAGGCCCTGCAACTGCTGCTCGCGGGCTACGGACTGCACGTCACGGTCGACGGGCAGTTCGGGGAGGCGACGGTCACCGCGCTCAAGGCCTTCCAGACCGAGGCCGGGATCGCCGTGAACGGGAAGGCCGGCGCGGAGACCAAGAAGCTGCTCTACGGCATGGCGCGCGGGCCGGTGCAGGTCGGTTCGCTGACCGTGACCGAGAGCGTCGACGGCGCCTCGGTCGCGAGGTGTCTCGACGCCCACACCGGGGCCACGGACGGGGACGGTCCGGACGTCCAGGTGTGGACGTGCAACGGCACAGCTGTCCAGAAGTGGGCCCTGTATCGCGTGCCCGGTCAGAGCTCCCAGTACATCGTCGTCGATCAGGGCAGCCACCGCTGCCTGGACGCCGACCTCGGCACCGTCGGCCAGAACGGCCAGAAGATCCGCGCGAGGATCTGCAACGGGCTGAGCGCCCAGCGGTGGCGCCTCGGCGCCTCCGGTCCGTCCGGCGCCCGGACACTGGTCAGCGTCCCGGACGGCTTCTGCCTGGACGCGGAGGCCACCTCGTCCGGGAAGGACGGTCAGCGGGTCCAGGGCTTCGGATGCGCGGGCAGCACCAACCAGGTGTGGAGCTGGTCCTGATAGACCGTCAGGAAGGGTGGCCCGGTGCTCACCGGTCGTCCACCGGGTCGGAGGAGACCTCGCACGCGTACAGGCCCGCGGAGCCTCCGAGGACGACGCGATGCTCGTACGGGTGGAAGGAACAGGAGGACAGATGGCCGTCCACCCGCAGCCGGCACACCTCGACCGCCGTCCCGATGTCCCACAGAAGCGCCGTTCCGTCCATGGTGACGGCCGCGAGACTGGTTCCGTCCTGTGACACGGCCACGGACCACATCGCGGCTCCGTCGCCCTCCAGGACATGGCGTGGCCGTCCTGTGGCGGGATCCCACAGGAGCACCTGGCCGTCGTAACCGGCGGTGGCCAGGTGCCGTCCGTCGCGCGACCAGCACACCGCACTGACCGAACCCCGGTGCCCCGGCCAGAGGTCGATCCTGCCCGTGGGACGTCCTGCGGGGTCCAGGTGGATGACACGCACCTCCATCGACGAGGTGGCCGCGATCAGCCGAGAGCCGTCGGGGGCGAACGACAGCGCGTTGACACTGGTCCCCAGCGGGGTGGTGTGGACTCGTTCCCAGGTCTCGGTCTCCCACAGCACCACGTCGGTGTCGGCGGCCGCGGCCCCTCGCCCGTCAGGGCTCCAGGCGACCGCCGCCGCGTACGTCAGCTTCCTCGCGAGGGTACGGATCACCTCGCGCCGGCCTGCGTCCCACAGCAGGACCCTGCCGTCGTCACCGACGCTGAGCAGCCGTCTCCCGTCCGGCGGTGCGGCGGGTAGAGCTGCTGGGTGAGGTGCCGACGGGCGAAGTCGCCCCGGAGTTCGGAGGCACGTCGCGCCCGCGTGTGGGCGGCGTGTTCCGCGCGCTGATCGGCGGGACACAGCTTGACCACGACGATTCCGGGGCCCGGTGTGACCGTCACGGCTGCCAGCACCGCTCCGGTGTACCCCTTGCCGGACGGGGCCCACCTGGGGCGCGTGGGTCGCACGGTCACCGGCATGGTCTCGGCCCATTCGACCAGTGCCCGCGCCGAGCGCTCGTCGCCCAGGCACTCGCTGAGCTCCTCCACACCGCTCGGCGCGTCCTCCGCCGAAGTGCGTGCCCGCGCCGGGGCCGGTTCAGGAATCATGGTCACCCCGAGAAGACACCGGCAGGTCCGCCTCGGCCGGCGGACGAACGACGGTGAGCATCAGATAGCCTCCCCCGCCCGCGAGGTACACCCTGTCGCCCTGGACGGTGACGTCGTTGACGGTGAAGGGCAGCAACAGCCGTACCGGAGCGGTGTCGTGGCTCGGTCGGTCCAGCCGGAGCAGCTCCACGCCGTCCTCGACCGCGTAGATCACGAACGGCCGGCCGTCCGCCGTCCGGCCGGCCCTGGGCGGACCGACAAAGGCGTCGTGTGTCCGCGACCGGTGGACCACGGCGCCCGACTGGCCGCCGGTCTCCGGATTCCAGATCTTCAGCCCGCGGGCCTCGTCGGCGCTGTGGCCGGTGACCACGACCGGAGGCGACGCCGCCACGACGGTGGCTCCGATGACGCGTGCCTCGTCCCTCGTCAGGTCGTGCACGAGCGAGCCGTCGACGGCGTCGTACACCGCCAGGCCACCGTGGCTGTCGCCCGCCAGTACCCGCATGCCGTCGCCGCCGGGCACGGGCATGACGACCGTGACCATGCCCAACTCCTCGGCGAGGGGCCGCAGTGCCCGGGCGGGCCCGTCGTCGCTCCATGACCAGCGGACCAGCAGGCCGCCCTGGGTGCCCGCGACCAGGACCGGGTCGGAGCCGGGCGTGGACACCCACGCGAGGCTGATCACGTTGCGGGCGGCCTCCGACAACGGCCGGCCCGAGGGCGTCGCCGCGGGCACGTCGAGGTCGCGCATGTCGCCCGTGACCGGATCCAGGACACGGACCTGCCGACGGTCGGCCGCGGCCAGCAGTACCCGCCCGGGACGTTCGAGCACCGCGAGCCGGCCTGGTGCCGTCAGCTCGCGTTCCAGCAGCACGCCCGTGCCGGGTTCGAGAGCGAAGACCTGCAGCAGCGTGGACGAGGTCACGGCGATCCGGCCGCCGTCGGGCCCGCTCCACCCGACGACCGCGAAGGGGTGGCCCGTGGGAATGGGCAGGGCGCCCACGGAACGTCCGCTGCGCGCCGACCAGAGGTGGATGCGGCCGTCGTCGCCGAGCGTGGCGAAGTCGGCCGAGACCGCGTCGACGGCGATCAGATGGGCGTCGGCGTCGTGCAGGTCGTACGCCTCCGGGTCCTGACTGACCTCGTCGAGCCGCCACAGGTCCGCACCGCTGTTGTGCCCGACCGCCACATAACGTCCGCCTTGACGCAGCGCGCCCATGGCGAGGGCGTGGGCGGTCGAGCCGACCAGTGTGGTCGAGTCCCGGCCCGGGCCCCATTCCCACACCCGGATACGGCCGACGGTGTCCACGGCCACGATCGCGGGCCGCGGCACACCGGTGGGGCCGATGTGCACGGCGTGGACGGACATGCCCGCGTCCTGCAAGCGGCGCGGCGGGGTGTGCTCGTCGCCGTTCCACAGGTCGACCGCGCCGCTGACATAACCGAGCGCGATGCCGGATCCGCCCTCGCCCTCCCAGCTCGCGGTGCAGACCGGGATCTCCGGGAAGGGCCAGGGGCGCGTGCCGGTCGACGACCGCCACAACAGTGCCTCCTTCGAGTGCAGGCCTGTCGTGATCAGCAACACGCCGTCGGCGCGGTCCGGTTGCAGTGCCGCGAGCTGGATGTTGAAGGCCGTGTCGAGGTCGATCGTGTGGCGCAGGCGACCGGTGCCGGGCTCCCAGACGGTGACTCTGCCACCTGCGGCCACCGCCAGCAGGTCGGTGCCGTCGCGGTCCCGCACCACTGTCGCCGTGGTGATCGGTTGACGTCCCGGCTCCCATTCCAGGGGCAGCACGAGCACCTCGTCGGTCCGGCCCGGTCGCCAGATGCCGACGTGTTCGTCCGTCCACCCGGCGAGGAACGCCTCGCCGTCGGCACCGATGCCGTGGACGAGGCCGCGGCGGAAGTCCACCGGGTGTTCGGCCCGCAGGGCGCGCGTCGTCGCGTCCCAGACCCGGACGCCGCCGTCCCGGCCGGCCGTCGCGACGACGGGGAAGCCGTCGTCGTCGAGGTAGGCGGTCATGGCCCACACCTCGTCCGCCCCGGACAGTACCGTCTCGACGAGCGCGCCCGAGTCCGGGTCGCGCACGTCGAGGAAGCGGCCGTTGGCGATGAAGAGCAACGGGTCGCCGTGGCGGCTGTCCGCACATGCCAGGGCCGACACCGGCGCGCCCTCGGCCACCGACTGCCGCAGCGCCTCGTGACGGACCCGGACATGGGTGACGGACACCGGCATGCCGGCCGCCGCGGCGAGCGCGTCGGAGAGTCCGTGCCGGTTCATCACGGTCGCGGCGACCGACAGCAGAAAGCCCCGTCCCGGTGGAGAGGCTGTCCGCAGCCGGTGCAGGTAGGGGCGCAGCAGGCGGCTCAGGGAGACGAGTCGTTGGGTTCCCGAGGAGACCAGCGCCTCGTGCAGCCGGTCCGGGTCGCAGTGCGTCAGCAGCCCCGGGTCGTCGGCCAGGGACGTGAGCTCGCCGCCCTGGCGCGCGTGTTCGGGCAGCGCACGCCGCAGATAGGCCGACGCGCGCCGCCACTCCCGTGTGCCACCCGCGACCAGTGTGTCGAGCAGCGCCCCGGTGATGGCCCGGTGGGCCGCCGCGCGGTCGCCGCGTCCGGTCAGGAACGACTCGGCGAGCGCCTCGTGGTGGAAGCGGTAGGCGCTGGGGCCGCCCGCGTCGACCTCCATGACCAGGTGGGTCGCCACGCGCTGCTCCAGCAGCGCGGTCACGTCCGCGTCGCCGAACGTGCGCCCGTCCGGATCCAGTCGGGTGGCCAGCAGCGCCCACAGGTCTGTCGCACCGGCCGTTTCGCGGGTGAGTCCGATGCCTTCGGCGAACGCGAGCGGGCGCAGCAGCGCCAGTTGTCGGTCGGCCTCCTCCACACCGTAGAAGGCCTCGATCTCCTGGCGCATCGCGTCCCCGATGCGCTGCGGGAACTGCCGACGCCACGCGGGGCTCTGCGCATCGGCCGGTGCGCTGTCCAGCGTGTGCCGGCGGGCGACATGCGCGGCCAGCAGGAAGGAGTGGCGGGCCTGGGTCTCGATGGAGCGGGCGAGCACGCGGCGCGCCCGCGGGCTTGCGACGTAGATGTTGGGGTTTCCTAGGTCGTTGGCCTCGACCGAGAGCAACCGCTCGCAGTACTCGGCGATGTCACCGGTCTCCAACCACGGTGCTTCGCCCACGTCCACGACCGTGCCACCGTCCCCGGCGAGGGGCCCGATCAGGTCTCCACGGGGTGCCAGTACGTCCGTGGGGTCGTGCCCGACCGGCCGGCTCCGTGTGGCGATCAGCAGGCGGGGGCCGCCGGACCGGGCCTGCTGGACCAGGGGACGCAGCACCTCGGCGACGATCCGGTGCGGGTCGTACGCCTCGTCCAGGCCGTCGAGGGCGATGACCGGCGGCGGCGCGCCCGCACCGGAGCTCTCCGTCACCTGTTCCAGGCGGGCCTTCACCTCCTCCAGGGTGAGTTTCGTCAGTCGCATGGTGAGGGCGAAACGGAAGTCCTCCGGCGCGGTCTCCGTGGGCCGGAAGGCGCCTGGCTGCCCACGTAGCCGTTCCCGCAGGTCCGGTACGGTGGCCACCACCGTGCGCGCCATGACGGTGCTCTTGCCCGACCCCGGGGCTCCGGTGAGGACGAGCACCGGTTCGGCCGGGTCGGCGAGCCACTCGGTCACCCGCTTGTTCAGCTTGCGGCGTCCGCTGAAGAACCAGGCCGACTCGCCGGCCCCCGTCGAGGCCCGCGCCGTGGGCTCCCACCAGGACGACATCTCGCCGGGGTCGACGCCTGCGAGATGGTGCCGGGGGTTGGGCAGGCAGGGGTTGGGACCGGCCGGGGTCGGCGAGGCGACCCGGATCGCGTACCCGGGCGGGGCGGTCGCGCGCAGCCGGTCGGCGAGCTCGTCCAACGCGAGGTAGGGCTGGTCGCGGGGCGTGTCGTCGCCGGCGGTCAGGGCGTGCGCCCACGCGGTGGCGAATCCCGCGCCGGGCTCGCCGACCGAGCGGACCGCGACCACCAGGTGCAGGGCTCCGGTACTGCCCTCGCCCGTGCCGAGGTCCGCCATCATCGCGGCGGCCTCCCGCGTCACGTCGTCCGGGTCGGCGCCGTGCACGTCGAGCACGAGCAGCAGGGATCCGGCCCCGTCGCCCGGGGGCCGTTCCCGCAGGCCTTCCAGCAGCGAGGTCAGCGGCAGGGTGCCGCGGTCGTGCCCGGGCCGGGAGCGCGGAGTGTGCAGGACCAACTGGCGCGGCCTGCTCGTCGTCGCCTCAAGGCGCTCGACCACTCCGGTGACGTATACCGCGACGGCGTCCTGCGGTCCGGTCCGCTCCAGCCGTTGCGCGATCAGGTCCCTCGGGACCTGCGGGCCGGCGAGGGGCACGACGTCGTCGCCCGTGCTCCCGTATCCGATCGCGCGGAACGAGCGGAGCGCCGTCGCGACCGTTTCCCGCACCGCTCCGGATTCTTCGTCCTGGTCGTCGCCGGGTACGACGACCAGCAGGGATCGGTGGAACCCGTCCTCGACACGCAGCGGTTCGGCGGTCCCCTCCGATGGGCGGCTCGCGCTCGTCCTCGTTCGAGGTACCGCCGTGACGGCCGCGCGGTCGAACAGCCGCCGGACCTCGGGTGCGTGCACACCCCGGGACTCCAGGAACGCGGTGCCGGCGTGGGCGGCGAGGCGCAGCAGCCACCAGCGGGCCTCGGCGTCGACGTTCTCGAAGGACAGGTGGAGGAGGGCGGTGGCGACCAAGGAGAGCAGGAGTTGCTCGGACCAGTTCTCCTCGAACTCGGCCTGGAGGAAGGAGGGCCTGGCCGCGTAGCGCACGGCGTCGACGAGTGCGGTCGCGTCGGAGGGCGGGTCGCAGGCCGCCGCCGCGGTGCGGTCGACGAGGTAGTGCAGCAGTGCCTCGTTCTGCGCGGGCGTCTGGGCGGACAGCAGGCGGACGACGGCGGAGACCGCCAGCATGGCGAGGTCGGCGCTGAGCGGGGCGGCCTCGTCGAACGTCGACAGGTCGACCAGACGGAAGGACTCGTGCTCCACTCTCCCGTCGACACGCGGCACGAGCACGTTGTCCTCGTGCAGGTCCCGATGGGTCAGCCCGGCGATGAACTGCACACGGTCGTCACGGCCGACCACCGAGCCGTCGAGGAGGGCCAGCGGATTGACCAGCGGTCTGTGCGGGCCGTCCTCGGCCGTCTCGATCCAGCAGGCGCCGGGGTCGAGCAGCGTGGCGTCGACACCGAGAGCGTCCGCCAGGTCGGTTCCCGCCGCGGCGGAGGTCACGTCGAGTCCGTCCCGCAGGAAGCCCGACACCGTCAGCTCGTCCAGGTGCCAGGTGGTCTCCTCGGTCCAGTCCTGCGTCAGTGCCCGGGCGACCGCCGCGGCCGTCAGGGCGCGGTCGGCCGGGGCGAACTCCGACATCGGACGGCAGCGGGCCAGGCTCGCGCCGGCGATGTTCTGCAGCAACAGCTCGCCCCCGCCCGGCAGTCCGATCGGGTCGCCTTCCATGGAGACCAGATGGCGGGCGGCGAAGTCGGCCGGAGACATCTCCAAGGCGGCGTGGTGGCGTGCGCCTTCGCGGCGTCGGCCGTCCGCGGGGCAGACCTTGACGACGTACTTGTGCGGCCGCTGCGGTGCCGGCGGCCGCGAACGCTCCACCACCGCAGCGAGCCGCGCCCCGGTGTAGCCCGCCGCCGTCCAGCGGGGTTCGGCCAGGTCGACCTCCCGGTTCCGGGAGCTCGCCGCGGCGCGCAGCGCCTCGGACGCCTCGGTTCCGAGCACCGCCGTGAGGCGGAGCGTCGCTTCATCCCCCATCCGGCCGACTGTATTGCAAGCGGTGCTCGCCTGCGGGGTCGTCGGGATCTCTCCCGCGGTGCCGGTGCGATCCCTGCCACCGGTTGCCCGAAGGCATACGCCGGACGGCTCCTGGGCATGTCCTCGGAGTCCGGCCGCATCGGACATTACGGATCTTCTGACTGTCAGGGGGACAGCATGAGTCCACGGACGCTGCCGCCGATCGTCGAGCACCAGAACGACCCGGAGATGCTGCGGCTCCTGCGCGCCGCATCCGCCTCTCACGCACGCGCCCAGCGGCTCGCCTCCGGCCATGTCGTGGTGTCCACGGCGCTGGCGGCCGGAGCGGTGATCGGCGTCTTCGTGCCCGTGACGCTGACCCCGCTCAGCCTCGTCGGTCTGGTGTGGGCGGTCGTCTACGCCGTGGGGGCGAGCGCCTGGACGAAGAGCGAGTTCCGCAGGGCGGCCCTGCTCCAGGAGACCTTCGACACCAGGTTGTTCGGGCTTCCCTGGAACCACGTGCTCGTCGGCCGTGGGCCGTCCGCCGACGAGATCAGCCGGTTGGCGCGTCACTACCGTGGATCGCCCGCGAGGCTGCGCGACTACTACGAGATCCAGGACCTGCCCCGCCCCTTCGACGTCGTCGCCTGCCAGTTGCAGAACCTCGGCTGGGGCTCACGCATCCGCCGCCGCTACGCCGGCTTCGTGCGGACGGGTCTCGTCCTGTGGTGTGCGGCGGGAGTGCTGGTCGGCGTTGTGAACCGGATGCCGCTGACCGACGTTCTCATGGACTGGTACGTCCCCTCCCTGGGGCTCCTGCTGCTGGGCGTCGACACCTACCAGGCGCAGCAGGACACGGTGGCCGCGCGGGAACACGCGCGGAAGGCACTGCTGTCGCGGACCGAGCAGTACGCGCGGGCCGGAGCTCTCGAGGCGCAGGCCGCCGGAATGCTGTCGCTGGCGCGGCAGGTGCAGGACGTACTGCTGCAGACCCGGCTGACACAGGCGCGGGTGCCCAACTGGTTCTTCAACCGCTTCCTGGACACCGACCGCGCGGACTTCGCAGCCGCCATGGACGAACTCGGCCGCCTGGTCACCACGCCGACCACCGCCTCCGGACAGGGCTGACCCCGGAGCCGCCGCCCCCGAAGCCCGCACACGGCACGGCCGTCATACGTGTGGCCGGTCTCCCGTCTCCTGGTGCGGGAACGACTGGTCGACGCCCGGAAGGGCGGGTGCGGGCAGCGTCGCCACTTGCGCCTTCGCCTTCTCCAGCTGCTGCGCCGTGTCGTCGGGCAGGAGCGGCGGCAGCGGCTGTGGCTGCGTGAAGCGGAAGGCCGAGGTGAAGTCGCCGAAGGCCGCGCGGCGCCAGGCGCTGATGTTCGGTTCCCGGACGCCGGTGAACTGTTCCAGGAACCGCAGGGCCGAGGTGTGGTCGAAGGCCTCCGAGGCCACCCAGCCGCCGATCGTCCAGGGCGAGACGATGATCGCAGGGACCCGGAAACCGCCCCCGATGGGCAGTCCCTTGACGAACTCGTCCGGTGTACCCGCCGCAGGCGTCGGCGGCGGCACATGGTCGAACAGGCCGTCGTTCTCGTCGTAGTTCAGGATGAAGACGGTCTTGCTCCAGACCTTCGGGTTGGAGGCGATCGCCTCGATCTTCGAGGCGACGAAATCGGCGCCCGCGGCAGGCAGGTAGTCCGGGTGCTCGGACTGGAAGCTCGTCGGCATGATCCAGGAGACGGCGGGCAGGCGGTCGTTCCGCGCGTCGTCCTCGAACGTGCCCTCCGGCTGGGGACGTACACCGCGCTCGTACAGGTCGGACCCCGGCGCCGCCGCGCGGAAGCTCGCGAACTGCTCCAGCATGTTGCAGTCGTAGTCGTCGTCTTGCTGGTACACCTTCCAGCTGATCCCGGCCGCCTGGAGCCGTTCCGCGTACGTCGTCCACCGGTACGGCGTCGGGGCGGTGTTCCCGATGATCGGGCCGCCCTGTGTGCCGCCGGGGTCGATCGTGCCGGTCATCCAGTACAGCCGGTTGGGCCAGGTCGGTCCGAACACCGAGCAGAAGTAGTGGTCGCAGATGGTGAACGTCTCGGCGAGGGCGAACTGGAAGGGGATGTCCTCGCGGGTGTAGTAGCCCATCACGTACGGGCCGTTGACGCCATCCGCCTTGCGGTGGGCCGGCAACCAGCGGTCCATCTTCCCGCCGTTCCACGCGTCGTGCTGCACCGACCATGCATGGCTGGTGGAGGGGATCGCCTGGGCGCTGGAGGCGTGGGTGTCGAGGTGGAAGGGGAGCAGATAGCCCGTCGGGTTCACGGCGTCGGGCTGGTAGAACACCGACCGGCCGTTGCCGAGAGCCGGCGCGGCGGGGTCGGCGAAGCCGCGGACGCCGGACAGGGTGCCGAAGTAGTGGTCGAAGGAGCGGTTCTCCTGCATCAGCATGACGACGTGCTCGATGTCGCGGAGCGAGCCGTGCTCCGGCGGCCCGGCCGCGACGGCCTTCTGGACGCTCGGCGGGAGGAGGGAGAGTGCCGCGGCGCCGCCCAGTACACCGGCGGCCGAACCCAGGAGTCTGCGGCGGGTCAACCCTGTCATGAACACCCCTTCTTGAGATGGCGTCAGCTCTCCGACGTGCAGGTCGGTCCGCAGGGGGACCGACCTGCTGGATCACTCTGCTCGGAGGCACCGGCGCTGGGGTGGAGGCGCACGGTGATCATGACGACATTGTGCGGCGAAGGGCCGGCCGGGCGATGACCGGCATGGACGCTGTCGCGGGGAGACAGGGGGTTGCCGGACCGGCGCGGGCGGCTTCAGTCGGACGTCGGGCGCAGGATCAGGCAGACGAAGCCGAAGGAGTGCCGGTAGACACTCAGCCATTCGGTGCGGTGGGTGGTGGCTGCCGCCAGCGCCTGCGAACTGTCCGGATCGTCGGGGTGGTCCAAGGCCCATGAGGCCAGTGACCCCGTCCACGCCCATTCGTAGTCGTCGAGCTCCCGGCGCGTGCTGATGTGCCCGTCGACGGGTGTCCATCCGTCAGAGATGACGCCATCCACGGTGGTCGGCAGGTCGGCGAGGTCGCCGAGCATCTCCACGGCGTCGGGGGACGGCTCCTGTGACCAGAATCCGTCGCCGACCAGGACGCGGCCGCCGGGGGCCAGGTGTTTGCGTGCCGCCTCGAGGGTGGCGCTCAGGCCGCCGAAGGCATGCGTGGCGCCGACGCTGATCACCAGGTCGAACAGGTGGGGGGCGGCGAAGTCCGCGGCATCTTCCTGGTGGAGGACGAGGCGCTCTTGCAGGCCGAGGGTGTGCGCGGCGCTCCGCGCATGTGCCAGCGCGCTCTCGGAGATGTCGACGCCTTCGGCCCGCAGGTGCGGGTGCCTGGCCAGGGCGCGCAGGAGCCACTCCCCGCCACCGCAGCCGAGGTCGAGTACACGCGCGCCGCCTCGCGGGATGCCGCGTTCCAGCAGTCGGCGCACCGAGTCGTCGTCGAGCGGGGCCGCGATCGGATGATCCGCATGGGCAAGGGTGGAGATCTGTTCACGGTTCACCGGCGGAGCCTGGCACGGACCCAGGCCGCACGCACCTGCTTTTTCTCCGGGCCGCACCGGACGGATCGGGACGGCCGCGACAATCGAGGCCGACCCGGCTGCCGTCCGCCCATAGGCCGACGGCCGCTGACAATTGTAGGCTGGCGGCCGCCACCAAGACCGGTGCCCAGGGCCGGACTTGATGCCACTCCGGAAGGGCGCCACCCACGGGCGCTCGTCCGTCGCGACACCGACGCGTCAGCTTCACCCCAGCGCTCCCACAGAGGACCGGATGCCGACCACACGTAAACTTGTCAAGTACCTGACATCATCGGCGGCGGCTCTCGCGCTGCTGACCGCGGCGCCGACGGCGCCGGCCACCGTCCCGGAGCCCGTCGCCGCCCAGGCCCTCCCCGAGGCCACCGCCGCGGCGGCCGACACCTGGCAGCCGCCGCTGTCGACCCAGGGCCGGTACATCGTCGACGCCCGGGGCAACCGGTTCCGGCTGAAGTCGGCCAACTGGGACGGCGCACAGGGCTCATGGACCGGAAGCGGCAGCATCACCGACCCCGCCAACCACCACGCCGGCCAGGACTCCTACGGCATCCCCCTCGGCCTCGACCGTGCCCCGCTGCCCGAACTGCTCGCCGACTTCCACGAACTCGGTATCAACAGCATCCGGCTGCCGTTCTCCAACGAGATGATCCACGCGACAGCGCCCGTGCCGGACGTGGCCGTCGCCGCCAATCCGCAACTGCGCGGCAGGACGCCCCTGCAGATCTACGACGCCGTCGTGGCCGCCCTCACCCAGGACGGGTTCGCGGTCATCCTCAACAACCATACGAACACCTCCCGTTGGTGCTGCGGCATCGACGGCAACGAACGGTGGAACAGCAGCCAGTCCACCCAGCAGTGGACGGACGACTGGGTCTTCATGGCCCGCCGATACGCCACCGACTCCCGTGTCGTGGGCGCCGACCTCTACAACGAGGTACGGCGCGACGTACTGGACGACCCCAACTGGGGCGCGGGCGACAGCCACGACTGGTACGCCGCCGCCCAACAAGCAGCGGACCGCATCCTCACCGAGGCCAACCCCAACCTCCTCATCATCATCGAGGGCATCAACTGGACCGGCGTCCCCGTCGACGGGCTGCCGCACGACCGCCCCACCCTCACACCCGTGCGCACGCTCTCGCACACCCTCGTGGACGCCCACAAGCTGGTCTACTCCGCCCACTTCTACGGCTACACCGGCCCCCGTCACAGCGGCGCCACCGGAATCGGCGAGACCCACGACGCCCGCTACCAGGACCTGACCCGCGACCAGCTGTACCAGGTCCTCGCCGACCAGGCCTTCTACGTCACCACCGAGGGGCAGCACTACACCGCGCCGGTGTGGATCAGCGAATTCGGCATCGGCGCCAACGAGACGGGCACCGCGCCCCGCACCTGGTTCGGCAACATCACCGACTACTTCGCCGACCATGACGCCGACTTCGCCTACTGGCCCCTGGTCGGCTGGGAGGGCCACGACGACTGGGCCCTGCTGCGCTACGACACGGCGGGACGACGGTACGGCATCCTCGACCAGGGCGACTGGCGCGCCACCGCCTGGAGTCACCTCATGACCTCTCCCACACGTACCGGGACCATCACGCCGGTCCCTGTCTGGCGCATGCTCACCACCGACCACGGCGACCAAGTGCAGTCCGTGCGGGTACGGGCCGGCGGCGACTGGGATTCGGGGGCCTACAAGGCCGCCTGCCCCGACGGCTTGCGGCTGATCGGCCTCAGCCACACGTCCGGGCGTGGCCTGTGCACCGACACCACCGCCGGCGACCTGCGGGCCGCAGGCAACGCCCAGACGGTCGTCACCGACGAACGTTACGTCCCCGCAGGCGGCGACTGGGCCGGTGGCTACACCAAACTCCAGTGCCCCGCCGGGCAGTTCCTCATCGGCTACAGCCGTCGCGGTGACCGCGTGTCGACGGCCCTGTGCGCGCCCGGCCGCACCCCGCTGGGGGCCACCGGACGGACTGTCTGGTTCGACCGCTCCGACACCCGGCCCGCCGACCTGGCGGGCGGCGACTTCGCCTACGGCGCGTACAAGGGCCAGTGTTCCGCCGACGAGTACGCCGCCGGTATCGCCTTCACCACCCGCGTGGGCAGCACCGCGGGACCCGCCGCCCTGCTGTGCACTCCGCTGAAGCCCTGAGCCCCTCACCGTCCCTCATCTCCGCATCACCGCAGGTGGGTGTTTCAGACGCGCCACGGCTGCGGCCCGACCGGGCCGGAGCCGTGTGCGGGGTTACCGTCGGCGGCATGGACGGTGATCGCCGAGCGTGGCGCCAGTGTTTGCTCAGCGGGGCGGTGTTCGTCGTGTGCATGGCCGGCACCACGCTGCCGACTCCCCTCTACGGCCTCTATCAGGAGAAGTTCGGGTTCTCCGAGCTGACGGTCACCGTCGTGTACGCCGTGTACGCCTTCGGGGTCATCGGCGTGCTGCTGCTGACGGGGAACGCCTCGGACGCCGTGGGCAGACGTCCGGTCCTGCTGTGGGGCCTGGGATTCTCCGCGGCGAGCGCCATCTGTTTCCTGTGCGCCACGGGGCTGGGCTGGCTGTACGCGGGGCGGCTGCTGTCGGGGCTGTCCGCCGGTCTGTTCACCGGGGCCGCCACGGCGTACGTGATGGAGTTGGCGCCTCACGGCGGCGCCTCCCGGGCCACGTTCGTGGCGACGGCCGCCAACATGGGCGGCCTCGGCTGCGGCCCGCTGCTCTCCGGAGTGCTCGCGCAGTACGCCCCCTGGCCGCTGTACCTCCCGTTCGCCGTGCATCTCGCCCTGGTGGCCTGCTCGGCCGTCGTCCTGCTGTGGCTTCCGGAGACCGTGCGGGAGCGGCGGCCCCTGAGCACCGTACGGCCGCAACGGCCCGGCCTGCCCGCGCAGGTGCGGGCGGTGTTCGGGCCCGCGGCGATCGCCTCGTTCGTGGGGTTCGCGCTGTTCGGGGTGTTCACGTCGGTCAGCCCGGCGTTCCTCGCGCAGTCGCTGAACGTGCACAGCCACGCCGTCAGCGGGCTGGTCGTCGCGCTGGCCTTCTTCGCCTCGACCGCCGGGCAGCTCACCGTCGGCCGGGTCGGGATGGGGCGATCGCTCCCCCTGGGCTGCGCGGCACTCCTCGCCGGGCTGGCGCTGTTCGCGGGCGCGCTGCGGTGGGACCTGCTGGCGCTGGTGGTGCTGAGCGCGCTCGTCGGCGGGGGCGGGCAG
The DNA here is from genome assembly GCF_055638955.1 of Streptomyces sp. NPDC111507. Taxonomy (NCBI): domain Bacteria; kingdom Bacillati; phylum Actinomycetota; class Actinomycetes; order Kitasatosporales; family Streptomycetaceae; genus Streptomyces; species Streptomyces sp. NPDC111507. The sequence continues at coordinate 147,950 of NZ_JBVKBU010000010.1, forward strand.
GGGCTGGCGTTTCGCGGGGCGCTGTCCGCGGTGGCCGAGGCGTCTCCCGCGGACCGGCGCGCGGCGGTGATCTCGACGCTGTTCGTGGTGGCCTACGCGGGTATCTCGGTGCCGGTGATCGGTGTGGGGCTCCTGGCGGGTCCCCTCGGCCTGGAGGGCGCGGGCCTGGTGTTCATCGCGTGTATGGCCGTCCTGGTCTCGACCGCGGCCGTGTACCTGCTGCGCCGGCCGGTACCGGTGAGGACATGAGCGCGTACGGAAAGGTGAAGTACGTGACGTGTTCCTCTCTCCGCAGTGTCAGCCCGTCTCCACCGGAGCGTGCGCACTCGCGAGGGCCAGGTCGGCTTCGACACGGGCGGCGCACGCACGCAGGGCGGACAGCATCGCGTCCCGGGTGTGCTCGGGTGACTCCGGGCCGGCGTGCAGCGCGACGTTCAGCGCCGCGACGGCGCGCCCGCTCCGGTCCCTGACGGGTACGGCGAGTGAGCGCAACCCCGCCTCCAACTCCTGTTCGACCAGGGCGAATCCGTCGTCGGCGGCTTGAGTGAAGGCCGCGGTGAGCGCCTCGGGCGAGGTGAGCGTGTGCGGGGTCAGGGCTTGCGGGCGGAGGGATCGGATGCACTCCGGCCACTGCGCCCGCGGCAGGTCCGCGAGCAGGACGCGTCCCATGGAGGTCGCGTAGGCGGGCAGTCGGGTGCCGGGGGTGATGCGCGCGCTGGTGATCTGCCCGGTGGCCACGCGTGCGACGTATCGCACCTCGGCGCCGTCGAGCACCGCGAGTGAGGCGGACTCCCGTACCTGTGACACCAGATCGGCCAGATGCGGCCGGGCGATGTCGGCGAGGGTCAGCCCGGACAGTCGCGCGTATCCGAGCTCCAGGACGCGCGGGCCCGGGAGGAAACGGCGCCCGTGCTGTTCCACGTAGGAGAGTTCGCTCAGCGTCAGCAGATTGCGCCGGGCGCTCTGATACGAGAGTCCGGCGGCCTCCGCGGCCTCGGCGAGGGTGAGTCCACCGCGTTGTCCGCCCAGCGCGGTCAGTACGGCCAGTCCCCTGGCCAACGCCTGGAGGAAGGACGGCCCCAGTTCGGGCTTGGCGTCGGCGTACGCGGGGGTGGCGGCGGGCGGCGGCGCGGCGGGCAGGGGATGCGAGGTGCCGTACAGCGCGTCGGCGATGTCCTGGGCGGCCCGGTTCATCTCGGTCAGGGCGTGGGCACGGAGGTCGTCGGCACTGTGGCGGCTGGTGTGCGCGAGCACGCTGATCGCGCACACGGGCCGCCCGTCGGGGTCGCGCACGGGGACCGCCAGCGCGACCAGGCCCGGGGCGACCAGTTGGTCGTCCAACGCCCAGCCGTTCGCGGCCGCCGCCGTGGTCCAGGCAGCGAAGTCTGCTTCCGTCCGCTCGGGGCGGGGAGCCGTGGGGCGCGTGGGGACGGCCGGGAAACCGGCGTCCAGGGGGTCGGCCGAGCTCCGGGCCCGCCAGGCCTCGTGCGTCGGCGGGTCCCAGCCGGTGGCGAGTACGGCTCCTGCGGCGCAGCGCTCGGAGGGCAGCAGGTCACCGACGCGGAAACCGAGGGGGATCACCCGGCCGGGCGGGACGGCCGTACCGACGATGCGCGCGTCGCAGCCGTCGAGGACGATCACCGAGACCGACTCGTCCAGGGTCCGGGTCAGCCGCTCCAGGCTCGGGCGCAGCGCGCGGGACAGGCCACTCGCGTCGAGGTAGGCGTTGCCGAACTCCATGAGGCGCGGGGCGAGCACGAGATCGCGGCCCTCGGCACGCAGGTACCCGAGATGAACCAAGGTGGCGGCGATCCGGTCGACGGCGGAACGGGCCAGGCCGGTGGCGCGGACCAGGTCACCCGGACGAACCGCCTCCGCGGAATCGGCCATGACGCGCAGGACGTCCAGACCGCGTTCCAGCGGGCCGACGGCGTCCCCGCGGCCCGCTTCAGATCCGGCGGCCTGCGGCGCGGTGCCCATGGGCTGCTTCGAGGACCCGGCCTGCGCCCCCGCGACGCCCCGTGCCATGGCCTCTCCTCCCGCGCTTCCCCGCTCGTCGGCGCATGCGGCCGGACCCATGTGGAGAACGCTACCGGGTCGCGGGCCATTGACAGCCGTCACCCGATCCCGCAGACTCACCGCACTCGCTGAATGAACACAAGTTCATTCAGCGAAAAAACTGTCAGCGACAAGAGCACAGGCCGCCTGCCGGGCGCACCGCGAGACGTTCCGCACCCGGCCCCGGCCTCCCCGCGGCACGGCCGGAGCCGTGCCTCGACCCAAGACCCCCTCCCTTGCCCCCGAGGACTCCCATGAGCACTTCCGCCCAGAGCCGCGCGGACCTGATCCGGCACAGCGCGTACGAGTTCGCGCTGACCACGGTGCTTCTCTTCGCCGTGGTCAGCCTGGTCCGCTGGCTGGCCTTCCCCGGCTCGTCCCTGGCGATCGGCGACCCGGACACGCTGTTCGTCGTCGCGGGAACCGTCGTGGCCGCGCTGATCGCGGCGCTGATGTACTCACCGCCCGGCCGCGCGTCCGGCGGCCATCTCCACCCCGGCGTCACCGTCTTCCTGTGGACATGCGGGCTCTTCCCGGGCCGCGCCGTCCTGCCGTACGTCGCCGCACAGCTCACCGGGTCCCTGGCCGGAACCGCGCTGGCCTGGGTGGTGTGGGGCAAGGTGGTCGACCAGGTCGGGTACGGCGCCGTGCACCCCGCGCCCGGTACCGGCGCCGTCGAGCTGTTCGTCGTCGAAGGCGCCGCGCTCGCCGCGGTGTTCGTCGCGGTGGCGCTGGTCATGTCCCGACCCGCCCTGCGCGGACTGATCCCCGCGGTCATCGGCCTCGGCGTGGGCGTAGTCATCGCCACCCTGGGCACCGTGACCGGCGCGAGCATCAACCCGGCGCGCGCCTTCGGCCCGGCCCTGCTGTCCGGCCAGTACGACCACTTCTGGAATTACATGATCGCGCCGCTGGTGGCCCCGGCCCTCGTGGGCCTCACGCACCGCGCCCTGCGCACCCGCCGGGACCGGTCCGCGCCGACCGCGCCGGCGGAGGCGTGACCCGACGGCCACCGGCGGCCCCAACCTCCTCTCCCCCGCCCCGACTCGCTCCCCTTTGCCCACTCACCCAGGAGAACCCCATGTCCACCGCCCGAGGCCTGATCATCAACGGCCAGGAAGTCCCCGCCTCCTCCGGCCGGACGGCATCCGACATCAACCCCTGGACCGGTGCCGTCCACGCCGAGGTCGCCGCCGGAACCCCCGAGGACATACGCCGCGCCGTGGACGCCGCCGACGCCGCGTTCGAGGCGTGGGCCGCGACCAGGCCCGCCGAGCGGCGCCGGATCTTCCTGCGCGCCGCGCAATTGATGGAGGAGCGCGTCGAGGAGGTCGTCCGGCTGATGGCGGCGGAGGTCGGGGGCGTCGCGCCCTGGGCCGGCTTCAACGCCAACCTGGCCGCCGGCATCCTCATGGAGGCGGCGGCCGCCGTGAGCGGACCCACCGGGCAGACGCTCGCCACCGACTCCGAGGGCGTCCACTCGGCGCAGGTACGGGTCCCCAAGGGCGTGATCGCCGCGATCTCGCCGTGGAACGCGCCCGTCATCCTCGGCGTGCGCGCGGTCGCGATGCCGATCGCGATGGGCAACACCGTGGTGATGAAGCCCAGCGAGGACGCACCGATCGCCTGCGGTCTGCTGATCTCCGACGTCCTGCACGAGGCCGGGCTGCCCGCGGGCGTGCTCAACGTCGTCACCAACGACCGCGCCGATGCCGCCGAGGTGGTGTCCGCGCTGATCGCCGACGACCGGGTACGGATGGTCAACTTCACCGGTTCCACGGAGGTCGGACGGGTCATCGGCGTCCAGGCCGCGCAGCACCTCAAGCCCGCCGTCCTCGAACTCGGCGGCAAGAACGCCCTGCTCGTCCTGGAGGACGCGGACGTCGAGTACGCGGTGGACGCCGCCGTCTTCGGCTCCTTCATGAACGCCGGGCAGATCTGCATGTGTGTGGACCGGGTCATCGTGCACCGCGCGGTCGCCGAGGAGTTCACGGCCGGGTTCGCCGCCCGCGTCCAGGCCCTGCCGTACGGGGATCCGGCCGACCCGGGTACGGCGGTCGGCCCCGTGGTCAACGCCGGTGCGGCGCAACGGGTCGCCGCGCTCGTCGCTGACGCCGTGGCCCAGGGAGCACGGCTGGCCGCGGGCACCGGACAGGTCGAAGAGCCCGGCACGCTCATCCGTCCGGTCGTACTCACTGGCGTCACCAAGGAGATGAGGATCTACTACGACGAGATCTTCGGCCCGGCGACCGTGATCCACGTGGTCGACAGCACCGACGAGGCCGTGACGCTGGCCAACGACACACCGTACGGCCTGACCGCCGGCGTGATCACCGAGAACCTGGCGACCGGCCTGGAGGTCGCCCGCCGCCTGCGTACCGGCATCGTCCACATCAACGACCAGTCGATCGCGGACGAGCCGCAGGCCCCGTTCGGCGGCGTGAAGAGCTCCGGCTACGGCCGCTTCGGCGGGCAGGCGGGCGCCGAGGCCTTCACCGACACCCGCTGGATCACCGCTCAGACCAGCGGCCACGCCCACTACCCGATCTGACATCCACCGGACGAACCGATGTCCGCGCTCACTTCGGCCCCTTCGACACCCACATGTCGAAGGGGCCAGAAGTAGTTCCCGATGTGTGGACAGCCGTCCGGGCGACGAGAGCTCAGGCGCGGCGGCGTGATCGGCTGAATCGGCGTACGAGTGGAGCCTCGACCAGGGCGTAGAGCGCCCAGGACAGCAGGACCGTGACGGCGGCCGTGCCGACCAGCATCGCCACGCCTGTCGCGGTGGAGTACATCTGGTGGGTGCCGAGGGCCTTTCGGAGCGTGGACAGCGCTGTGTAGTGCAGGAGGTAGAAGGCGAAGGAGATCTCGCCCAGCCAGACCATCGTGCGGTTCCTGAACAAGGTGAAGCGGCCCTCGATGTCCGCGGTGGCCGCGGCCGCGATCAGCAGCGCGATCGGCAGGATCATGGCGGCGCGCTGACCGTAGAGATAGGGCACGTGGAAGGTCAGCACGTACCCACCGACCAGCAGCAGGCTCGACCAGAACATGCCGATGTTCCGCCAGCGCCCGTGCTTCACCGCGAGCGCCACCAGGATGCCGAGGGCGAAGTCGACCATGCGGACCGGGGGCAGCACATAGCTGAACCAGTACTGGGAGACCGAGAGGTCCTGGCCGCTGGGCACCCGTGGGGTCTTCGGGAACAGGGCGTACGCCAGCGCGGGGGTGGCCCACACCGCGGCGATCGCTCCGGTGATCCAGTACTTGAGATGACGGGCGTCGATACGCCTGAAGACACTCAGCAGCAGGGGGAAACTCAGGTAGAAGACGGCTTCCACGGCCAGCGACCAACTCGGCGAGTCCACACTGAAGTTGGTGAAGTAGCTGGGCACCCACACCTGAACCATGAACAGGTTGGCGAGGGAGACATGGGTGGAGGTGTAGGAACTGGCGAACAGCAGCATGGCGAGCGCCCAGGCGACCACGTAGTTCGGGTAGATCTTGACGAACCTGCGCCGCCAGAACCCCGTCGTGGTGTCGCCGCGCCGCGCCGACCAGGTCAGGACGAAACCGCTGAGCACGAAGAAGAACGACACGCCGAGGCCGCCGGCCTGCGAGGTCCAGTCGGCCAGGCGGTACTCGGTTCGGTCGTCGGACAGCAGCCGCAGCGGGGGTATCGGGAGGAAGGCGTGGTGGGCGAAGACGGCCAGCGCGGCGGGGAACCGCAGGCCGGTGAGGGAGGGCAGCCGGGAGACGCGGGGGCGCTTGGGCTCGGCGGCTTCGCCGCTCTCGTCGGCCGGCGCGGAGCCGGTCAGTACTTGCTCGGTGGCCACGGGATTTCCTTTCTCGAGTGTCGTCCTGCAGCGGCCCGCTCTTTGTACAGTCGCGTGCTCGTGGCTCACTCAAGAGTTGTTGTTGGATTGAGCTCGTTCGGGCTGTGGTGAGGTCGACTCAACCGGCCCGGCCACGAAGCCTGGTCGTCAACGTCCGGAGAGGTTCCTGAATGCACTTCACAGCCGACTTCATAGCGGAGACCTACCAACTCGGCTCCGGGCCATGGGCGTTGGCGCCCGTCACGCGTGGCGCGTTGGGCCAGATCTGGAGGTTCTCCGGGAACGGCTCCTCATGGGCGGTGAAGGAGCTCCTCTTCGGCTGCGACGAGGAACAGGTCCGCCGGGAGGCCGCATTACGGCAGGCCGCGGAGGACCTGGGCATTGCGTCACCGCGACTCTTTCCCAATCGCCACGGTGCATACGTCTCACACATCACCGCTTCTTCGGGTTCCTCGGGTTCCTCGGGCTCCTCAGGGGGGTCCTACGTGAAGCTGTACGACTGGATCGACGGCGCCGGGGCGGACGCGTCCGATCCGGGCATCCTGGACTGGTTCGGCCGGACCATGGCACTTCTCCACACGGCGGGACAGGACGCGAGCGGGACGCCGGATGCCTGGTACGAGCGGTCCCCTCAGGACGTCGAATGGAAGGCCCTGTACAAACAGGTGCGTCAGGCCGGCCTGCCGTGGGCAGAGGCGTTGGGGCGGTTCATCGACACGTCCGCGGCAGAGTTGGCGCACTGGGTGACACCGGCCGACGCCGACGATCTGGTGACATCGCATCTTGACCTGCAGCCCCAGAACGTTCTGGTCGGCCGGGACGGGCCGGTCCTCCTCGACTGGGACAACGCCGGGGTCACCTCGGCGGAACGCGAGTTCGCACGCGCCGTGTACGTATGGTCGGGCGGCAACCACGTGGACATCGATTCCGCCCGGCGGCTGGCGCGGGCCTATCGGAGTGCCGGAGGCCGCGCCGCCATCACGGATCCTCGGTCGTTCTCGATGCTTTTCGCGACGGCCCTGAACTTCGTCTACGTCCAGGCCGAGTGCGCCGTCGACCGGACCGTGACCGCCGCGCAGCGCGAGTTCGCGAGCAGACAGGTCGTCGAGTCCTTGCGCAGCATGCCGGAGCTGGAGGTCGTGTCCCGGCTGGCCGCCGAGCTCGATGCCGTGCGGTAACGGCGCGTGGCCCTCAGCCAGGAGCCGCCGCGACCCGTACGCGGCGGCTCTCGCTGTCGGAGAGGAATGACGTCAGTTCCTCTCCCTGCTCGGCGATGGCGGTGCGCTCGGCCGCAGAGAAGCGGCGCAGTGGCGTGACGTTCACCGTGCCTGCCTCGACGTTCCAGGTCGCGGCGACCCGGCCGTCGACAAGGACGACGCGGGCGCCCGCGACCGACAGCCCGCGGTGGGCGTCGTCGACGATCCGGCCGCGGTCGTGGTAGCCGAGGAGCGCGTTGTCGAACGCCGGCAGGAACCGGACCGGGGCGGGTGTGTCGGGGTCGGGGCGCGGCATGCCGGGGAGGTCCAGCAGTTCCCGGCCTCGCTCGTCGCGGAAGGTGACCAGCTCCTCGCGTATCGCGGCCACCGCGGCCGGCAGTCCGGCGAGGCCGCACCAGGCGCGCAGGTCGGCCGAGGCTGCGGGGCCGAACGCGGCCAGATAGCGCCGTACCAGCGCCTGGCCCACGGGATCGGAGCGGTCCTCGGTCGGTGGGTCGATCTCCCGGCCCAGCCAGGACGAGAGCGGCACGTTGCGCACTCCCGCCTTCGTGCGCCACAGCCCGCGCGGCGGCAGCTGTGCCATCGGGACGAGGGCGGCGATCAGCATCTCCCCCAGGGCCCGCGGTCCCGGTGCCGGCCAGCGCTCGGCGAGCGCCCGCGCAAGCTCGGTCATCGAGCGGGGCTCGTCGTCGGACATCACCGCCCGGCCCGCCGCCGCGAGTTCGTCCAGGTCGATCCCGTCCAGCTCGCGGCGGTAGGTGCCGAGCACCCGTTGGCGCAGCATGGCGTCGTGGCGGGACCTCCAGGCCAGGGCGTCGTCGGCGGTGAGGAGGTGGACGGTACGGCGCATGAGATGGGTCCGCACCACACTCCGCCCCGTCAGCAGGTCCGAGAGCGCTGCCGGATCGAACGCCCGCAGCCGGGACCAGAGTCCGACATACGGTTCCTGCGGTTCCTGTGCCTGGAGCCCGCACAGGTGCGCGACGGCGTCGAGGACCGGTAGGTCGGCGTGCTCGAGCAGCAGTTGGCGGGCGAGTGTCGCGCGGTTGAGGGCCCGGGTGCCGAGAACGGTCATCGGGTCACGCCGATGCCGGTCCGCCCCGGTTCGCACATCTTCACGGTAACGCCGTTCCCTTCGGTTCCGTGCAGGTCTTGATCGATTCCGTGCGGGTCACGCGGTCGGGACCGGATGGCGGCCGGCGGGCAGCCGCCACCCGGTCGAGGTCCGCCACCGGTCAGGTCGACGTCTGCCCGTCGAGCGTCTCGCGCAGGATGTCCGCGTGCCCGGCGTGCTGGGCGGTTTCGGCGATGACGTGCATCAGCACCCGGCGCACACTGCGCACCGCTCCAGGCTCGTGCCAGGGCGCCTCCGGCAGCGGGTGCGTCGTGGACAGGTCGGGCAGGGAGGCGATGACCTTCTCGCTTCGGGCGGCGACCTGCTCGTAGCGCTCGACGATCCCCGCCAGCGTCTCGCCGGGCAGCATCCGGAAGTCGTTCTGGTGGTCGATCGCCCACTGCGGGAACTCGCGTGCGGTACCGGCCGTGAGGTCGGCCCAGGTGACACCGTCGGGCAGGTCGTAGCGCATCGCCGAGGGGCCGTCGACCGCGAAGCGCAGCCATCCCTCCTCGATGGACGCGACGTGCTTGATCAGCCCACCCAGGCACAGCGCGCTGACCGTCGGGGGCTCGCCGGCCTGTTCGTCGCTGAGCCCGCGCGTCGTGTTGGTCAGGGCGGCTCGCGCGGTCGCGAGCTGGGCGAGCAGGTCGGCCCGCTCGTCGTCGAGCGCGCCGGGCGTGGAGGGCGGGGAGGTGGCGGTCATGGTGATCGGGTCCTTCTCTTCGTCGCCGTTGGCCGGCTGTTCGTTGCTGTGGTCAGGCACGGAAGAACAGTCGCAGGAGAAGCGGTCAGGGTGTGTCCGCTTCTCAGGGCACCATGGAAGTCATGCAGAAGACCTCCGCGCGGCTGCTGTCGCTCCTCTCGCTGCTCCAGGCGCGCCGGGACTGGCCGGGGGCGCTACTGGCCGGCCGGTTGGACGTCAGCCCGCGCACCGTGCGACGCGACGTCGACCGCCTGCGCGAACTCGGCTACCCCATCGTGGCCACCAAGGGCCCGGACGGCGGGTACCGACTCGACGCAGGCGCACAACTGCCCCCGTTGCTGTTCGACGACGACCAGGCTGTCGCCCTCGCCGTCGCGCTCCAGATCGCCACCACCAGCGGTGCGGGCATCGAGGAGGCCGCGGCGCGCGCGCTGAACACCGTCCGACAGGTCATGCCGGCGCGGCTGCGCCGCCGCGTCGAAACCCTCCAGGTCACCGCCGTCGAGCGGCCCGTGGCCCGGCCTCACCCACAGGTCGACAGCAGCGTGCTCATGACGCTCGGCGACGCCGTCCACGCCCGCGAAGTGCTGCGCTTCGACTACACCCCCGCGTCCCCAGCGGGAACCGGCGACCGCGACCCCGCCGGGGGTCCGCCGCGCCGGGTGCAGCCCCACCACCTCGTCACCTGGGGCGGACGCTGGTACCTCGTCGCCTGGGACCTCGACCGCGACGACTGGCGCACCTTCCGTGCCGACCGGATCAGCCCGCGCACCCCCACAGGCCCCCGTTTCACTCCGCGTGAACTGCCCGGCGGGAACGTGGCCGCCTTTGTGACCAGCAGGTTCCAGGGAGCGGACGGCTCCGGCGGCGCGGACGGCCCCGACGGCTGGCCCTGCCGAGGCGAGGTCATCCTCGACCTCCCCGCCGCCGTCGTCCTGCGCCACACCCGCGAGGGGATCGTCGAGGAACTCGGCCCGGACCGCTGCCGCCTCGTCCTCGGCTCGTGGTCATGGCCAGGCCTGGCGGCCACCCTCGGCAGGTTCGACGCCGACATCGAGGTCGTCGGGCCGACCGAACTCAAGGACGCCTTCGCGCACTTGGCCCGCCGCTACGCCACCGCCGCGGCCGACGTACTGATGCAGAAGACCCCATAGGACAAAACCTACTATTTACTTTAAAACGGCATCTAAACGACATCCGGGACCGTATCTGATACAAGGCACACCCCAGCGGGAGGAATGCCATGGCCATCTTCAGTGATCTCTTTCCTGCCAGACACGGTGACCACGACCACGGGCACGACCACGGCCACGACCACGGGAGGAACGACCGCTCGGGTCACGACGAGCACTCGATGAACAGGCACCACGGCCGTCACTCCGACTTCGAGGACCACCGGTCCGGTCACGACGAGTGAAAGCGGGAGCGGACCGGCGTCCGGAGGACCGACCGGAGCCGGTCCGCTCCGTCGTCCGAGCGACGGTCGACGCACGGATGACGGACGACAGACGGACGACGAACGACTGACGGACGCATGCGATGAAGCGTGTCCCGAGCCATGTTCTGGAGCGGCTGCTGTGGGTGGGCGAGGAGTCCGCGCCCCTGGTGACGGCCGCGCCGCCCGTGCCACCGCGCGAGGTGTTCCGCCGTTTTTGGCCCTACACCCGCGGCCGACGGCAGTGGCTCGTGCCGCTCGTGCTGTTCAGTCTCGCCGGTCCCCTGGTCGACGCGGCCGAACTGTGGCTCTTCAAGGTCGTGGTCGACGACGTGCTCGTCCCGCGGGACCTACGGCCGTTCCTCTGGATCGCACCGACCTACCTGGGGCTGGTCGTCGCCTCCGGCGTCCTGGGGTTCGCCGACGACATGACGGCCACGTGGGTCGGCGAACGCTTCCTGCTGGCCCTGCGCGCCGACGTGTTCCGGCATGTCCAGCAGCTCTCGCTCGGGTTCTTCGAGCGGCGGCGGCTCGGGGACGTGCTGTCGCGCGTCACGGGTGACGTCGACGCCGTCGAGACGTTCCTGCTCTCCGGTGTGGCGGACGTTCTTTACAACGTGATCCGACTGGGCGTCTTCCTCGGGCTGCTGTTCTACCTGCGCTGGGACCTGACGCTCCTCTCCCTGGTCATCGTGCCGCTGTTCTGGCGCGCCGCCCGGCACTTCTCCCGGCTGGTCAGAGAGGCGTCCCGGGAGCGCAGGCGCCGCAGTGGCTCGCTCAGCGCCGTCGCCGAGGAGTCCTTGGGGAACGTGGCCCTGGTCCAGGCGTACAACCGGCAGGGCTGGGAGGAACGCCGCTTCGAGCGCGAGAACGTCGGCAAGTTCCAGGCCTCGATGACCACGGCACGCATCCGTGCCGTCTACCGGCCGGTGGTCGAGCTCATCGAGGTGTCCGGTGGTCTCGCCGTCATGGGCCTGGGCACCTGGAAGCTGGCGCAGGGCCAGCTCACGCTGGGCGGGCTGCTGGTCTTCCTGGCCCTGATCGGCAAGCTCTACAGCCCGATCCGCGACCTGTCCCGCCTCGGCAACACCTTTTACGCCGCGTCGGCCTCCGCGGAGCGGATCATCGAGTTGCTCGACCAGCGTCCCCAGGTCGTCGACTCCGCCGACGCCCGCCGGATCGGCCGGGCCCGCGGTGAGGTCGAGTTCGAGAGCGTGTCCTTCCGCTACCCCGGTACGCCGGCCTTGGCGCTGTCCGAGGTGTCGTTCCACGTCTCCCCCGGCGAGACCCTGGCGCTGGTCGGGGCCAGCGGGGCCGGCAAGTCCACCGCCGCCAAGCTGCTGTTGCGGTTCTACGACCCCGACCGGGGCGCGGTCCGGCTCGACGGGACCGAGCTGCCAGAACTGGCCCTGTCCGACGTACGGGAGAGCCTCGCGGTGGTCCTGCAGGAGACGCTGGTCTTCCACGGCACGGTGCGGGAGAACATCGCCTACGGCCGGCCCGGCGCGACGGACGCGGAGATCGTCGCGGCCGCCCGCGCGGCCGACGCCCACGACTTCATCCGGCTGCTGCCCGACGGCTACGACACGATGGTCGGCCAGCGCGGCCGGACGCTGTCCGGCGGACAGCGCCAGCGCCTCGCGATCGCCCGGGCGATGATCAGGGACGCGCCCGTGCTGCTGCTGGACGAACCGACCACCGGCCTCGACGCCCGATCGGGCCTGCGCGTCATGGACCCGCTGCGCCGCCTGATGGCCGGGCGGACCACCGTCGTCATCTCGCACAACCTCCTCACCGTCCGCGACGCCACGCGGATCGTCGTACTCGACCACGGGCGGGTCCTGGAGACCGGGACCCACGACGACCTGCTCGCTCGCGGCGGTGCGTACGCCGGTCTCCACCGGCTGCACGCCGTGCCCGGCCCCGTCCGGGCGGTCGGCCCACTGCCGGGGACGGTGCCGTCGTGACCAGGACGCGCACGCGCGTACGGGCGCCCGCGGCGGGGGAACCCGCTCCCCCACCCCTGGCCCCGGGCACCCGTCCCGCACCGGGCTACGAGATCCTGCGGCACCTCATGCGCACGGGATGGCTGGACCTGTACGACACGTGGAGCGAGCAGCGGGCCTGCCGGTGTGTCGTCAAGGTCGTACGCCCGGACCGTCGCGACGAGGCTGTGCCGCGGGCCCGGCTGCTGCGGGAGGGCCGGTGGCTGTGCGCCTTCAGCCATCCGCACCTGGTCCGCGGGTACGAGACCCTGGAGTGGCCGGAACCGCTCGTCGTCCTGGAGACGCTGACTGGGGAGACGCTGTCCCATCTCGTCCACCGCCTGCGACGGCGAGCGGCGGCCGGCGACGTGGCCCTCCTCGGCGTGCAGTTGTGCTCCGCGGTCCACTACCTGCATGGCCGGGGCCTGCTGCACCTGGACCTCAAACCGTCCAACGTGGTGGTGGACTGCGGCCATGCGAAGGTACTCGACCTCAGTGTGGCCCGGCCGCCGGGGCGCGCCCCGGCCGGGCTGGGCACGTTCCGCTACCGCGCGCCTGAGCAGGCTCGCGGCAGCCCGCTGACGGCCGCCGCCGACGTCTGGGGCATCGGCATCACGTTGTACGAGGTGGCGAGCGGCGACGCGCCTTTCGACCCTCGCGGGACCGCGGAGGGCACGGCCGACGGCGATCACCACCGGTGTCCGCGGCTGGAGGTGAGCGCACCGCTGGTCGGCTCGCGGCGCCGGCTGCCCCGCGCGCTCGCGGCGGCCATCGACGGCTGCCTGGCCATGGACCCGTCGGCCCGGCCGACGGTCACCGAACTGGCCGCGTCGCTCGGCGCGGTCCTCCCGGCGTACGGCCCTCGTATGCCCTCCTGCGGACACCCGGGGGCCGGGGACGTCGCTACGTTTCCCCGCCCGACGTGAGATGGGCGGTGGCGAGCACGGTGCCGTCGGGCGACGTCAAACGGGCGCCGGACACGGCGGCGGGGTCGACGCGGGTCGGGCCGCCCCAGAACCCGCGGCCCTCGTGCAGGATGAAGGTGCCCGTCCGGACCGTGCCGCCGTCGCGCCGCTCCAGCAGGCAGGAGACCGAGCCGCTGTACGGGTCGCGCGCGCCGGGGAGATCGACGGTCATGTAGATCCAGCCCGGGGAGCCGGTGTGGGCGTACACCTCGCCTGCCGACTGCCTGGGGGCCGCGGCGGAGGTCAGATCGCCATGCAGCAGGTCGGCCTCGTCGCCGACGGACCGGGAGGCGCCGGCCACCGCGTTCTCGATCGCCGTTCCGGCCGCCCAGCCACCGAAGCCGAGGGCGAGGACGAGTGCGGCCACCGCGGAGGCGAGCCGGAGCCGAAGCCGGCCACCGAAGCCCCTGCGCCAGGCGCCCGGAACGCGGGCGCGCGCCCGGCCGTCCTGGGCCGGCGTCCCCTGGGTCAGCGCCTGCGCCACCCGGGTCTCGAATCCGACCGGCGGCTCGCAGCCCGGCAGCAGTCCGATCAGCCCGTCGCCGACGAGGGTCAGCTGCTCGACGTACTCGCGGCAGTCCGCGCATCGGTCGAGGTGGGCGACCGATACGGCCCGCTCGCGTCCCGGCAGTATGCCGAGAGCGAGTTCGGCGCCGATCTCCCGCAGCTTCTCGCAGGTCATGTCATTGGACATGGTCGCCTCGCTTCGGGGACACGAGCGTGGTGCGCAGCTTCGCCATAGCGGTCCTGATGCGCGTCTTCGCGGTGCCCAGGGGGATGTTCTCCCAGTCGGCAACCTGCTGGGCTGTCATGCCGTAGATGCTCGCCATCACCACCGCGCGGCCCTGTTCGCGGGGCAGTTCCGCCACCGCCGCCCGCAGCCGGGAGGACGCCTCGTCGGCCAGGACGTGCTGTTCGGGGGTGTCACTGACGACTCCCAGGATCACGTCGAGGTCCTCGGGCGCCACCGGTTCCGGCCGCCGCGCGCGGACGGCGTCGATGGCGAGGTTGTGTGCGATGGTCGTCAGCCAGGTCTTCACCGAGCCGCGCCGCGAGTCGTAGATCTGGGCATGCCGCCAGGCACGTTCGAAGGTCTGCTGGGCGATGTCCTCGGCGAGTTGTGTGTCCCCGGTGACGGCGACGGCGACACCGAAGACCGTGTGCTGGAACCTCCGTACGAAGGTGACGGCCAGCTCCGGGTCGCCGGTGGCCAGCCCGGACAGCAGAGCTTCGTCCGGGAGACGGCCCACGGGGAACCGGAATCTCGACATACCCATATATACGGTCCGTCCTCGCCAGGAGATTGCCCGGCTGTCACGGAACCCCACCTTCCGATTGTCCCGCGCTTCCGCCTGTGCGGCACGGACAGCGGCCCGACCTGCCGTTTTCCGGGCGCGTGGCGTTCCGGGTGACCAGTCGGTGCCGTCCGGCGAGGGCGGGTGGTGGAGGGGAGGGTTCTCCTCCGGCCATGCGTCGAGGATGTCGCCCGGCGCTGTGGACCTCAGGTAATCCCGTGCGCACCGAGCGTGACGGTACCGCTCGCACCAGTAACTGCGGTCATGGGCAGGGCAGTTGATATGCGAAGCTGTCGTCAGCCGCTCGCGGGCAAGGTGGCCGGGGCAGTCGTCGAGAGGAGCACAGCGTGAGTCAGGACGGCTTCCGCACCGGGGAGATAGACACCAGCAGGCCACACCCTGCGCGGATCTACGACTACCTGCTGGGCGGCAAGGACAACTACGAGGTCGACCAACACGCCGGCGACCAACTCGCCTCCGCCGCCCCCGAGGTGCGGATCGGTGTGCAGGCCAACCGCGCCTTCCTGCAACGCGCCGTCCGTTACGTCGTCAACAGCGGCGTCCGTCAGATCCTCGACGTCGGCACCGGGCTGCCCACCGCCCCGAACGTGCACGAGACCGCCCACGAGGTGGCCCCGGACGTGCGCGTCGCGTACGTCGACAACGATCCGATCGTGAAGGCGCACGCCGACGCGCTGCTCAGCCGCTCCGGTGCGACCAGCATCGTGCTCGCCGACCTGCGCGATCCGGGGACCGTGATCGACCACCCCGACGTCCGCCGGGTCATCGACTTCGACGAGCCGGTCGCCCTGCTCCTCGTCGCCATCCTCCACTTCATCACCGACGCGGAGAAGCCCGATCAGGCCGTCGCCGTCCTTCGCGACGCGCTGCCCGCCGGCAGCTTCCTCGTGCTCTCGCACGCCACGGGCGACTTCGCCGACCGCAGCGAGGCGCAGGCCGTCTACAACAACGCCACCGCCACGCTGAACCTGCGGACCCGCGCCGAGGTGGAGCGGTTCTTCGACGGCTTCGAACTGGTCGAGCCCGGCCTGGCCCAGGTCCCGTTCTGGCGCCCGGACGCCCCGCCGCCGGCACGTTCCGGCGAGATCGGCTTCTACGGGGGCGTGGCTCGCAAGATCGGCTGAACCGACCGCCCCGGCCGATGAGGTGGCCAGGCGCCGGCACGAACAGGATCATGGCGAAATGACTGATCGCCCGCCCGCCGCATCGCCCACCGTGGTGCGGCTCACGGAGTACACGAAGACCGACCAGACCGAAATCCTGGGTGCCGGCGCCGACCCCTTCGGCGTCGCGGACGCCGGCTTGACATGGCTGCCCAAGAAGGATCATTTCGGCATCAGGCGGAAAGACCGCCTCGTCGCGCACGCCGGCCTGTTGCAACTGCCCATGATGATCGGCGGGGTGAGCACACAGGTGGTGGGCGTCGGCGGAGTCGCTGTCGCTCCTGATCTGAGGGGGCAGGGACTGGCACGGTCAGTCGTATCGGCGGCCCTGGACCACGCACGGACGCTGGGGCCCGAGTTCGGGCTCCTGTTCTGCCGACCGCCCCTCGTCACGCTCTACCGGCGACTCGGCTGGCGCACGCTTGAAGGTGACGTCCAAGTGGATCAACCCGAGGGGCCCGTGATCATGCCGCTGCAGACCATGTGGACGCCACTGCGCGATTCGACTTGGCCCACCGGACAGGTTCGCCTGCTCTCGCTCCCCATGTGACCGAGGACGCCGGTGAGCGAGCGGTTTTCCACCTTGCTGAGCATGTGGAGCGGAGATCACGAGGACACGGCGGCCCGCCCGGATTCCGTCAGGACGGTCGGCAACCCGGCCGTCAGCAGACGGGGCACGGGCCGGACGACCGCCCTTCGGGCTGACCGGTGTCAGTTGCTGGGCTCCTCGCCCCGCTTGTCGGTGACCCCGGTGTCGAGCAAGGCCTCCTTGTCCGAGCCCAGGTACGTGAGGGACTTCTTGTCGAAGACCCACACATCGCGGTCGTCACGGTTCTTGAAGCTCAGGCCGATGCCGGAGCGACCGGCGAGGTCCTTGGCGTTCTCGACGACCGAGACGCCCGGGATCTTCGCCGCCGCGCGGTAGAGCGCGGCGTCCAACTCGGGGAGAAGCGTCGCGCCGTCGAGCATGTCGCCGATCGTCTCCAGCGCCGCGCTCTGCCTCGTCTGCCCCTCCCCCTTCGAGTCGGCGTAGATCTTCTTGAGCAACGCGTCGGGATCGTTGGGCAGCGCCTCCATCTCACGGAATGTGGTGACGTTCGGGTCGGCGTACAGCGTCATGTCCCTCGTGCCCTTGGCGTACGAGGAAAACGGGTCCCGCGGGCGGGGCGGTGGCCCCTGCAGCACCGTGATCCGGCTGAGTCCCGGGCGCTTGCCGTCGACGGCGGTCCAGCGCGAGTCGCGGAAGATCCGGATGTCCTTGTCCGTGATCTTCAGGGAGCCCTGGGTGCGGATGTAGACGTACTGGTCGTCGCGGACGGGCACGGCCTTCTTCTCGGCGGCGACCGTGGCGATGCGGTTCAGGAGGTCGACGGCCTCCGGATCGGTGGTGCGCGTATCGGTGATGCCGGTGCCGATGACAACTGCGGCCGTGACGGCGGCGGCAAGGGGTACGGCGATCACGGCGAACCGGCGTCCGGGACGGGCGGCGGTCCCCCGCGGTGTGGCGACCGTCGCGGCGAGCCGGGCGTCCTGAACACCTTGGACATCCCGGACTTCAAAGGTGTTCTGGACTTGCGGAGTGATCTCTCGCATCAAGTGGTCCTTCAGCAGGTCGTAGCGGTCGCTCGGCAGAACCGGGTCGCCCGGGCTCGGCACCAGCCGGGCCAGTTCCTGTCGCTCTTCGGGGTTCATCGGTACTTCTCCTGTGTCGACCGTGCCGCTTCTGGGCGGCCACCCGGTTCCTGTCCGATGGGGGGATGGAGTCTCGGTTCTTCTCCTGACCCGGGTGGTCCCGGCCTGCGTCGGGACAACTCCTCCTCCGCCAGGCGACGCAGGCGCGCGCGGGCCCGGGAGAGACGCGACCGTACGGTGCTGGCCGGTACGCCGAGGGCCTCGCCCGCGGCCGCGTAACTCAGGCCCGACCAGACACACAACGCGAACACCTCGCGCTCGGGTCGGCGAAGCCGGCCGACCGCGGCGCGGGCGGCGGCGAGCCGTTCGGTGTCTTCGATGCGGCCGACCAGTTCCTCGGCGAAGTCGGGCACGGTGCCGTGGTCCGACGGGCGGTCGGGAAGCCGAGCGAGCGCGGCGCGGTGCCGGCGGGCGGCGCGGCGCGTATTGCGCAGGACGTTGGTGGCGATGCCGTAGAGCCAGGGCCGCAGGCCGTCCCCCTCCGACGGCTCGGAGGGCTCGTACGACGCGAACGGCTCGTACGACTCGGCGTCCGGGTCACCCTCTTCAGGAGCCGCGGCGTCGGGTCTCAGCCTCTCCCGCAACCGCCACGCCTCCAGAAAGGTCAGGGACACCACGTCCTCCGCGGCGCCCCGGTCTCCGGTCAACCGGACGGTATGGGTGTACACAGCCCGGGCGTGCACGCCGAACAGCTCGGCGAAAGCCTCCGGGTCACCGGCCCGTATCCGGGCACGTAGGGAAAGTTCCACGACCAGCCCTGTCCGCTCAGCACTCCGCGTCTCTATGGCGTCCGTCACACACGCGCCCCCGCGCCCACGCGGCGAGGCCCTGCTGAACCCAGGTGCCGTGCCCGGAGATTCGCAGGATCAGCCCCCGTCAGCCCGTGGCTTGCGCCTGTTCGAGCTCGTAGGTCTGCGGAAGGTCACGCTCGCGGCGCATCGGGCTCATGACCAGGATGAGCCAGCAGGGCGCGACGAGGCCCGTCATGATCCACATGGCGAGCCGGTACCCGACCAGGTCGCCCAGTACCCCGCCGAGCAAGGAACCGACGGGGATGGTGCTGTGATTGATCATCATGGTTGTCGCCACGACCCGGCCGAGCAGATGCGGTGGGCAGTAGGTCTGCCGGAAGCTGCCGACCACGACGTTGGCCACGGAGATTCCGATTCCGACGAAGAAGCCGCCTGTCGCGAACAGCAGGAGTTCCGGCCCCACCGTAGTCATCGGCATCAACAGCGCGAACGGCGCGGTGGCGGCCTGCACGAGAAGCAGCCCGCGCGCGGTGCCGAACCGCCGGGTGAACCCGGTGGCCAGCAGCGCGCCCACCATGCCGCCGGCACTGCCGCTGGTCAGCAACAGCCCGACCGTGGCCGGATTCAGTCCGACGGTGCGAACCAGGAACACGACCTGCACCGCCTGGTAGCCCATCAGCGCCATGTTGATCACGGCACCCCAGGTGACCATCGGCCGCAGGTACGGGTCCCGGCCCACGAAACGGAGCCCTTCGACGATCTGCCGTCGGAGAAGGGCGCGTTCCTCTCCGGGAGCGCGGTCCGGCTCGACCACCCTCATCCGCTTCAGGCAGACCACGGAGATCAGGAACGTCACGGCGTCGGCCAGGAGACCGGCCACCGCGCCGAACGCCTGGGCGAGCAGCCCCGCCACCCCCGGCCCGGCGACCTGGACGGCGGCCTCGCTGCCCTGCAGTTTGGCGTTGCCCTCCAAGAGGTCTCGGCCGTCGAGCACGATCGGGATGTACGAGTGGTAGGCGGTGTTGAACCACACCGCCGCGGTGCCGCATGTCAGCGCGACGACGACGAGGTGTTGAAGGGTGAGCGCGTCGAGCCACGCCGCCGACGGAACGCTCAACAGCGCGGCGGCGGCCACCAGATCGCACGCGATCATCAGTGGGCGTTTACGCATCCGGTCCACCCAGGCGCCCACGGGCAGACCCACCAGCAGCCAGGGCAGCCACACCGCCGCGGCGAGCAGACCCACGGCGGTGGAGTCGGCGTCCAACGCCTCGACCGCGATCAGCGGCAGGGCCACGCCGGTGACGCTGTTGCCCAACCCGCTCACGGATTCGCCTACCCAGAGCAGGCGAAAATCCCGTTGGGTGAGTACTCCCCAGCCCGTTCGGGGCCGGTCCTGCGTGTCATTCGTCGGGTTCACCCGAGGCATCATGCCGTGAGCCCCCCAACCGGGCGTACTGGGTTGACAGTTGGCCTCACAGCGGGCGACGGCTCGGTGCCGAGTGCGTCCGGGGCCTCGTTCGCTCCGAGTTCACTCCGAAGAGTTGTTTCCCCGCCGGTCGAGGTGAACGGAGCATGCGTCGCGCTCCTCGGGGGAGAACCAGTGGCGTACGCGAAAGCCGACATCAAGGAGGCCGCGCGTGTCCGATGTCGTCTTCACCGCGGACTTCGCCTCGACGCGGCAGTGGGTCGCGGGGCATTCCTGGGCCTATCCCGACGGCGGCCCCGTCAACCCGGACGACGACAAGCTCGACTACCTGGTCACCGACCCCGACCACTGCCGCACCGGCACCTTCCGCGCCACCCGGCGCCCGGACGGCAGATGGAACACCGGCCTCCTGACGACCGAGGACAGCGACGACGGATTTCTCCTGTGCGCGGGAGACGTGCTGGAAACCCGGGTGAGACTCCCCACGCAGATCGGCGCCTGGCCGGCCATCTGGACATGGCGGGACGGAAACCAGGAGGTCGACGTCTTCGAGTACCACCCCGACCATCCCGATCTCCTGGAACTCTCCAACCATGTGCGCGGTGGGCACCGCTACTACCGCGACGAGGCCGTCCAGCCGGGCGCCTGGGTGGACCTGCGCGTCGAGTTCGGCGCCCGTTCCGTCGTCTGGTGGGTCAACGGGGATCGCGCCTACGCCGACCGGCGGGGCGTAGGGAGGAGCTGGCACGCCTACCTCATCGTCAACCTGTCCGTCTGCGCCGGGCGTTACCACCCACCACCCGCCGACGGGGTCTCCGAGATGGCGTTCGAGGTGGCACAGCTACTCGTGCACAGACCGAGCAGGGTCGGCGACGGCCCCTAGCGTCGGCGCACGACCGGCCGCGACGCCCTGGCACCCCGCACGCCGCCGGCCGCCCGCCTGTCGAAGTTCAGGCGGGCGGCCGGGTCGGTCCTGACGGTGCACGCGTGCACTGCCCACGCGTGCACCGTGACAGGCCTCAGCCGACCTCGATGAGCAGGTCACCGCCTTCCACCTGCTGGATCCGGTTGATGGCCAGCCTGGCCACCCGGCCGGCCTTCGGGGCGGTGATGGAGGCTTCCATCTTCATCGCCTCGATGGTGGCTACGGTCGCACCGGCCTCCACCTCGTCGCCCTCGGCGACCGCGAGCGTCACCACACCGGCGAACGGCGCCGCCACGTGCCCGGGGTTGGCCCTGTCGGCCTTCTCGGTGACCGGTACGTCGGAAGCCGCCGCGTTGTCACGGACCTGGATCGGCCGCAGTTGGCCGTTCAGGGAGGACATCACGGTGCGCATACCGCGTTCGTCCGCCTCGCCGATGGCCTGGAGCTCGATGAGGAGCCGCACGCCGGGCTCGAGGTCGACGGCGTATTCCTTGGCGGGGCGCAGACCGTAGAAGAAGTCCTTGCTGTCCAGCACGCTGGTGTCACCGTAGGCCTGGCGGCGGGTGTCGAAGTCGCGCGTCGGCCCGGGAAACAGCAGTCGGTTGAGGGTCGAACGCCGGGACTTCTCCAGGCCCGTACGGTCCTCGGCGCTCAGCTCCGGTACGGGCTTGGCCTCCGCGCGGCCTTGCAGCGCCTTGGTGCGGAAGGGCTCGGGCCAGCCGCCGGGCGGGGTGCCCAGTTCGCCGCGCAGGAAGCCGATGACGGAGTCCGGGATGTCGAACCTGTCCGGTGTCGCCTCGAAGTCCTCCGGCGCCACCCCGGCACCCACCAGGTGCAGGGCGAGGTCGCCGACGACCTTGGAGGAGGGGGTGACCTTGACCAGGCGGCCCAGGATACGGTCCGCCGCCTCGTACATCGCCTCGATGTCCTCGAAGCGGTCGCCGAGGCCGAGGGCGACCGCCTGGGTGCGCAGGTTGGACAGCTGGCCGCCGGGGATCTCGTGGTGGTAGACGCGTCCGGTCGGCGAGGCCAGACCCGCCTCGAAGGGCGCGTAGATCCTGCGGACGCTCTCCCAGTACGGCTCCAGGTCACCGACGGCCCCCAGGTCCAGGCCGGTGGGCCGGTCGGAGTGGTCGGTGGCGGCGACGATCGCCGACAGCGAAGGCTGGGAGGTGGTGCCCGCCATGGAGGCGACCGCGCCGTCCACCGCGTCGGCGCCGGCCTGGATCGCGGCGAGGTAGGTCGCGAGCTGACCGCCCGCGGTGTCGTGGGTGTGCAGGTGCACCGGCAGGTCGAACTCGCGGCGCAGCGCCGACACGAGCGTGGCCGCGGCGGGCGCCCGCAGCAGACCGGCCATGTCCTTGACGGCCAGGACGTGCGCGCCCGCCGCCACGATCTGCTCCGCGAGGCGGAGGTAGTAGTCCAGGGTGTACAGCCGCTCCGACGGGTCGGACAGGTCGGAGGTGTAGCACAGGGCGACCTCGGCGATCGCCGTCCCGGTCTCCCGTACGGCGTCGATGGCCGGGCGCATCTGGCCGACGTCGTTGAGCGCGTCGAAGATACGGAAGATGTCGATGCCGGTGGCCGCGGCCTCCTGGACGAAGGCGTCGGTCACCTCGGTCGGGTAGGGCGTGTAGCCGACGGTGTTGCGGCCGCGCAGCAGCATCTGGAGGCAGATGTTGGGCACGGCCTCGCGCAGGGCCGCCAGGCGTTCCCAGGGGTCCTCGGCGAGGAAGCGCAGGGCGACGTCGTAGGTGGCGCCGCCCCAGCATTCCAGGGACAGCAGCTCGGGCAGGGTCCGGGCCACGGCCGGGGCGACGGCGAGGAGGTCCTTGGTGCGTACCCGGGTGGCGAGCAGGGACTGGTGGGCGTCGCGGAAGGTGGTGTCGGTGACGCCGATGGTCGGCGACTCGCGCAGCTGCCGGGCGAAGCCTTCCGGGCCGAGTTCGACGAGGCGCTGCCGGGAACCCGCGGGCGGCTCACCGGCGGGCAGCGGGGGCAGTTTGGTGACCGGGTCGATGAGCTCGGGCCGTTCGCCGTGCGGCTTGTTCACCGTGACGTCGGCGAGGTAGGTGAGCAGTTTGGTGCCGCGGTCGGCGGAGTGACGGGCGGTGAGCAGGTGCGGCCGCTGTTCGATGAACGACGTCGTGACCCGCCCGGCCTGGAAGTCGGGGTCGTCCAGTACGGCTTGGAGGAACGGGATGTTCGTGGCGACGCCCCGGATGCGGAACTCGGCCACGGCACGACGGGCGCGGCCGATCGCGGACTTGAAGTCCCGGCCCCGGCAGGTGAGCTTGACGAGCATCGAGTCGAAGTGCGCGCTGATCTCCGTACCCGCGTGGGTGGTGCCGCCGTCCAGGCGGATGCCCGAGCCGCCCGGCGAACGGTAGGCGCTGATCCGGCCGGTGTCCGGGCGGAAGCCGTTCGCCGGGTCCTCGGTGGTGATACGGCACTGGAGCGCGGCGCCGCGCAGGGTGACCGTCTCCTGGGAGAGCCCGAGATCCGCCAGCGACTCGCCCGAGGCGATGCGCAGCTGGGCCTGGACGAGGTCGACGTCGGTGACCTCCTCCGTGACCGTGTGTTCCACCTGGATGCGCGGGTTCATCTCGATGAAGACGTGGTTGCCGTCGCGGTCGAGGAGGAACTCCACGGTGCCGGCGTTGCGGTAGCCGATCTCGCGGGTGAACCGCACCGCGTCGGCGCAGATCCGGTCCCGCAGCGCCGGATCGAGGTTCGGCGCGGGCGCCAGCTCGATCACCTTCTGGTGGCGGCGCTGCAGCGAGCAGTCACGCTCGAACAGGTGGATGACGTTGCCCTGTCCGTCGGCGAGGATCTGCACCTCGATGTGGCGCGGATCGACGACGGCCTTCTCCAGGAAGACGGTGGGGTCACCGAACGCCGACGTCGCCTCGCGGGAGGCCGCCTCGATGGACTCGCGCAGTGTGGCCGGGTCCTCGACCCGCCGCATACCGCGCCCGCCGCCGCCCGCGACTGCCTTGACGAACACGGGAAAGCCGACGTCCTCGGCGGCGCGGACCAGTTCGTCGACGTCGGTGGAGGGTGCCGAGGAGCCGAGGACCGGCACGCCGGCCGCCCGGGCGGCCGCCACGGCGCGGGCCTTGTTTCCCGTCAGCTCGAGAGTGGCGGCGTCCGGGCCGACGAACGTGATGCCCGCCTCCTCGCAGGCGCGTGCCAGTTCCGGGTTCTCGGACAGGAACCCGTAGCCCGGGTAGACGGCGTCCGCACCCGCCTTGCGTGCGGCACGGACGACCTCCTCCACGGAGAGATAGGCCCGCACCGGGTGCCCCGGCTCCCCGATCTCGTAGGCCTCGTCGGCCTTCAGCCTGTGCAGCGAGTTGCGGTCCTCGTGAGGGAAGACGGCCACGGTTCGCGCGCCCAGTTCATAGCCAGCGCGGAACGCGCGAATCGCAATCTCGCCGCGGTTGGCGACCAGCACCTTGCGGAACATCCTGGATCCCTTCGGCCTGCCGGTGACGAGGACCATGCTGTCGGTGACGCCCGCGTTATGCCATGTGAACCGGGCCACTCCCGTCCATGCCCCTCTCGGAACACCGTGCATTCGGGGTGGGCCGTCCAGGGCGGACCTACGTCGTCGCCCGCACGAGTGGTTCCCGCCACCATCATGGTGCCCCGCGTGCCCCGACGGATGCGTACCTGCCGGCGTACGACGGGGGCTCCGGCGGCGTCCTGGTGCGCCATCGTCAAGAAGCAACCGTCGGCCGCGGTTGGCAGATTGTCGCCGTTGACCCGTATGTACGGCACATGACAGCGTCGGCCCTGCCCGGGCGGCAGGCCCCGGGCGCATCCGCGGAGAGGACCGATCAGCATGGGCGGCAGACGGGCCACGTACACGGTGGCGGCGGCCACAACAGCCGCGCTTCTTCTCGGAGTCTCGGGCACGGCGGCCTCGGCCGCCGCCGGGCCTGCCCCAGCCGCGACATCCCTGGCGGCCGTGCACGCCTTCGGCCAGAGCGACTTCTCCCCGGAGGAGGAGGCGCACCTGCGGGAGGTGGCCGCCTCCATCTGGAACGCCGACCTGGCCGCCGGCTGGAACATGAACCCCGACGTCGCCGACGTCCTCTCCCAGGCGACCGGCGAAATCCTCAGGTGCTCCGAGGCCTTCGCGCTGGTACCCCGGCCGCCCGGCTTCCTCCCGGGCATCGGCTACCTGCTCAGCTACTGGAAGAACCTCAAGGACTACTTCCTCGTCGTGAAGGACAACCGGACCTATCGGGCCTGCGTGGTGACCGCGGCGGCGAACTACCGGTCGGCGATCGAGATGGCGTCGATGGGCATCTGACCGGCCGGCGGTGACGCTCCGCCCCAGACCGTTCCAGGTCTCCGGGCCGTGGGCCATCGGTGGCGGAGTGGCCCGCGTCCGCGTGTGCCTCCCGTCCTGTTCCCTCACCGCACCGCACAATCGCCCCTGGTCAAGACGTACGGAGACGTCGCGGCGGACTGAGAGGCCAGGGCTGATGGACAGAGCGGGACATCCCGATCGCAGAGTTCTTCTCGTCGGCGGTCTCATGGCCGCCACGGTCACGCTTGCGGGGTGTTCGCCGACGAGCGCCGCCTCGTCGGCGACCAGCGCTCCGCCGGAACCGCCGCCGACCACGCCCGCCGCGGCGTTCACCAGACTCATGGAAGGCAACAAGCGCTGGGTGAGCGGCGATCTTCGACATCCCGACCGCGATCCGGACCGACGCCAGTTCGTGGCCGAGAAGCAGGAGCCCTTCGGGGCGATCCTGTCCTGCATCGACTCCCGCGTACCGCCCGAACTCCTCTTCGACACCGGGCTGGGTGACCTGTACGTGATGCGCACGGGCGGGGAGGCCATCGGTCCGGTGGTCACGGGCTCCGTGGAGTACGGACCCATGACGAGCGGCACTCCGCTCATCGTGGTTCTCGGGCATCAACGCTGCGGCGCCGTCGAGGCGGCGTACAAGTCCATCCGCGACGGCAAACCGCTGCCGGGCAATCTGGAGGCGATCGCCAAGGCCCTGCGTCCGGCGTACGAGCAGGCGGTCCGTGAGGGCGGTGGCGACCCGGTGGACTCCATGGCCCGTGCGCAGGTCATGCTGACCGCCGCCGACCTGCGCTCCAATCAGGACCTGGCCCCCCTCGTGAAGAAGGGTGCCCTCGCCGTGGTCGGCGCCTACTACTCGCTCGACACCGGCAAGGTGGAAGTCCTGGCCGGAGCGCCCGCCTGACCGGTCCGAGCCGCTGGCGGAGGGCACGGCCCGCATGACAGGGTCAGCCTGATCGGACACAGGCGGGCGACGAGGATGAGTTCATGGATGCACAGACGTGGGACGCGCTGGTGGAGTCGATGAAGAGCGCGTACGCCGCGGGGCTCGCCGAGGGTGCCGTGCCACGGCCGGTCATCATGCCCCTGGTGCGCGGCGAGTTGGTCGGCCTGATCTGGGTGCGGCCGACCGAGGCCGGCAAGGACGCGCTCACCGGCATCGCCGAGCTCGCGAACATCGCCGCGGCGGCCGGCGCCGACGAGGTCGTTCTCGCGTGGGAGACCCACGACGTGGCCACCGCCTGCCAGTTGCCGGTCACCGGCCCGGTGCCCTGTCTGAACATGGTGCACGCCACGAAGGACGGCCATGTGCTGCACCAGTTCCCCTACACCGAACAGCCCGCGGCCCACTCCCCCGAGGGCCGGGGCTCGGCCGAGCCCGCATGGCAGCCCGCCGTCGAGCCACAGCCGGGCGGCGAGTTGGTCCTTCCCGTCCAGGCCGCGGTCAACTACTCCTTCATCCCGCTCGAACTGGACCATCCCTCTCCGTTCGGCGTCACCGTCGTCCTCATGGAAGAAGACGGCTACAACGTCCGCCTCAACGAGGCGTTCGCCGGCTGACCGCGGCCTCGGCATGACGGTGACCTCCGCACCATCGGCCCGGTGCGGGCACGCCCCGGACCGGTGCGGGCACGCCCCGCCCGGGTGGATCATGAGCAGAGATCGTGTTCGGGTGACATCGCTCCGGAAGTGACGCCACACTCGGTGGGGCGTAGACCTGTCGACAGGAGGTGGCCGGGCACGTGCGGACATCCAGTCGAATCCGTCCCGGGTCGGTCGCGTCGTGGCTGCGCGACCGCGATCCCGAGCTGGCGGCGACCCGGCGTGCCGGGCGGACGGCGCTCGTCATGCCCACGCTGTTCGCCCTGTGCAGCCAGGTCATCGGGTCACCGACGATGGCGGCCTTCGCCGCGTTCGGTGCGTTCTCGATGCTGCTGCTCGTGGATTTCACCGGTCCGATGGTGCAGCGGCTACGCGCCCATCTCGGCCTCGCGGTGGCCTGGGCCGTCCTGATCTGTCTGGGTACGCTCGTGGCCGACAAGACCTGGCTCGCGGTCACCGCCATGGTCGTCATCGGTTTCCTGGTGCTGTTCTCCGGAGTGGTCAGCTCCGTCCTCGCGGGCGCCTCGACGGCACTGCTGCTGGCCTTCATCCTCCCGGTGACCTCGCCCGCCCCGTTCGCGGAGCTTCCCGCCCGGCTCGCGGGAGCGGGCCTCGCGGCGGCCGCCGCCATGCTCGCGGTCACCCTGCTGTGGCCCCGTCCCAGCGGGGACCCCCTCAGCGCACCCGCCGCCCGGGTCTGCCGTGCGGCCGCCGAACAACTGCGCACCGACGCGTCCCTCCTGGCGGGCGGGCCCGCCGCGCCGAGCACTGGTCAGTGCCGTACCCGGGCCGACGAGGCCGCCGCCGCGGCGGCCGAACTGCGCACCGTCTTCGACGCCACCCCGTACCGCCCCACCGGCCTGTCCACCAGCTCGCGCGCCCTCGTCCGTCTGGTCGACGAACTCACCTGGCTCAGCAGCATCCTGGCCGACAGCGCGCCCCCGCTCGACGGTCGACCGGCCTGCGACATCGACGCCCGGTCCGTACGCCGGGCCGCCGCGGCCGTACTCGACGAGGTGGCCGCGCTGCTCGACGCCCCGCGCCACTCACCGGACGAGCTGCACGCAGCCTCGCAGACGCTGCGCAAGGCCATGGCCGACATGGAGCGCAACGCCACCACCCGGCTGCCCGTGCGCCGGGGCGGCGCGGGCACACCCTCGCAGGTGCACCCCGTCATCGGAGCGCTGGACCTTTCGTTCCGCGCGCAGGAACTGGGTTTCGCGACGCTGCAGATCGCGGACAACGTGGCCCTGGCGGCGGCCGCCGAACGCCGCAGCTGGTTCGAAAGCCTGCTGGGCCGCGAGCCCGACGCCGTGACCCGACCGCTGACGGCGGCGCGTGAGCGAGCCGCCGCCCACCTTCAGCCGGGGTCCGTCTGGCTGCACAACAGCCTGCGCGGAGCACTCGGCCTCGGCATCGCGGTCGGCCTCGCCAACGTGACCAGCGTCCAGCACTCGTTCTGGGTGATCCTGGGAACCCTGTCCGTGCTGCGCTCGAACGCCCTCAACACCGGGCAGAACGCGGTCCGCGCCCTGGGCGGCACCCTCGCGGGTTCGATCATCGGCACCGGGCTGCTGCAACTGATCGGCCACCACGGCACGGCGCTCTGGTTCCTGCTGCCCCTCGCCGTGTTCCTCGCCGGCATCGCCCCCGCCGCCATCTCCTTCGCCGCCGGTCAGGCTGCCTTCACCATCACCCTCGTCATCCTGTTCAACATCGGCCAGGACCCCGACTGGCACATCGTGCTGCTGCGGATCCAGGACATCGCCCTCGGCTGCGCGGTGAGCGTGCTGGTGGGCCTGTTCTTCTGGCCTCGCGGCGCCGCGGCGGCCGTCGACCGGGCGCTCGCCGAGGCGTACACGGACAGCGCCCGGTATCTGGCGGGCGCCGTGCAGTACGCCATCGGCCACTGCGGCACCGCCCCCGCGCCCGCGTCTGCCGAGGTCGCGCTGCGGGAGGGCGTCGAAGCAGCCGCGGCCGCACGCAGGCTCGACGACGCGTTCCGCAGCTATCTGGCCGAGCGCGGTGCCAAACCGGTACCCCTGGCCGACATGACCACCCTGGTGACCGGCATCGTGGGGCTGCGCCTCGCGGCGGAAGCGGTCCTGGGCCTGTGGCGGCGCCACGGCGAACCGGGCAGCGAGCCGAACCGGGCGGAAGCGGGCCTCGTCCTGCTGAGCGCCGCCGGCCAGATCTCCGGCTGGTACCGGGATCTGGCCGCCGGTCTCGGGCACCGCGCCTCCGTCCGGGATCCGTTGCCGCGCAACCCCGCGGCCGAGGCACAGCTGGTCGAATCCCTCCGCCGCGACCTCAGCGACGAGCACGGGCAGGCGACGGACACGGCCGTCCGCATCATCTGGACCGCCGACCACCTCGACGCCGCCCGCCGGCTCCAGCCGAGCCTGGTCACCGCGGCGAGGCCCGTCGGTCCGTCCTGACCCGGGGCGGTCCCCGGGGTCAGACCGCGGCCTTCGAGGGCGTCGGCAGGCGGCCGGGGTCGAAGGCGGTGGCGCTGAGGGTGCCGTCGACGGTGATCAGGCCGAAGACCGGGTACCCGGTGATGTCGAAGGCCTCGCCGAGCGGCCCGTCGCCCGGCTCGACCACGACGTGGGCGACCTCGGACAACGCCGCCACCTGCTCGCGGGCCTCCTCGTCGGTGCCGTGCACGACGGCGAGGACGCTGCGACCAGTCGCGCGGGCCGTGGTGCGCGCCTGCTCCACGAAGAGCGGCAGCCGCTCCTTACAGGCCCGGCAGTCGGGCGAGAAGAAGCCGAGCATGGTCTCGCCGAGGCCCTCGCGGGTGATCCGCTCACCGGCGGTGGTCACGGCGGAGAAGCCGGGCACGGCGGAACCGGCCGGGATGATCAGGCCGTCCGCCACCCGGTCGGCCTTCTCGTCGGCCTGGGCGCGGAGTTTGCGTATGACGCCGAAGGTGAGCAGCAGGTTCAGCAGACAGAGCACGGCGATGAGGACGACGGCGGTGACCAGAAAGGGCATGGGTGACTCCGGGGTCTCGTGTCATCGTGGGGCGGGGTGTCCGCCCATCGGATCGCGGGATGCGACGGCGCGACGCCGCACGGGTGTGCCGCGCGCCGTGGTGCGGCGGCTGCGACGGGTGCGTCGCGGTGGCCGCCACGGTGGTGCGTGAACATCAACCACCCGGGAAATCGGGAGGGTTGTCGCCTACCGGGTCGCCTGCCCGGATCGCCTACGGGGCTGATCCGCGGACGCGTCCCGAGGTGCGTGGGGCGCCGTCGTCGAACAGCGTGCCCAGCTCGTCCGTGAAGATCACGAGCAGGGCGCCCACCAGCGCGCCGAACGCCGCGATCAGCACGCCCGCCGCCTGGGCCGGCGCCGGCGTCCCCGCGAGGGCGGCGGCCAGGCCGAACGCGGCCAGGGCGAGCAGCACGGTGTTCCGCACCACGTGGCGGCGGCCGATCGGCGCGGTGGAAGCGCCGAAGCAGGCGCAGGACGCCTTGGTTCCGCTGCGGAGCGTACGGAAGATTCCGGTGGTGAACGCGGCGAGCAACAGTAGGGTCAGGACGAACCCGGGCGCGCCACCGGGCCCCAGGGCGAGCAGCACCACCGCGGCGCACTCCCCCACGACCACGGCCACCGCCACGAGGCGGCTCAGGCGGGCCGGAACGCCCATGGAACGGGCGGATTCCTCGAAGCCGCGGAAGGCCGCGGCGCCTCGTAGTTTTCCGGTCGCGGATGCCGCGAACACGATGCCGACGAGGAGTCTGACGGCAAGCAGGGCATAGGCCACGAGCAGCTCTCACCTCCCGGGACGACTGGACCAGAGGCAATGTAGCCCCAAGTCGACATGAGCAACAGTGGCCACTTTCGCCCAGATCTCCCCAGACGAAAATGGAAGCAATCAGTCAACTTCCGCACTCTTGCGCTCAATTGGCATCGCAACATAACTTCTGCTCCGGCCGGACCTTACCCCTGGTCCGGTCTTCACCCTACGAGGGAGGTCCGTGATGACCCGTGTGATCGGCACGATGGGCGACAAGTTGCTGGGCATGCTGCTGAAGGAGGACCGGGCCGGCGCCTGTGTCCCGGAGCACGGCACTTTCTGCAAGTGCACGAACCACGTCCGGTACGTCTTCAGCTGCAACGGCCCCTGTGTGAAGTCCGGCACCTGCTGACCCAGCCCCATCCCATCCCGTCACATCACGTCGCACGGCCAGGAGGCAGTCATGAGGCGAATGATCGGCACGATGGGCGACCGGCTGCTGCGGCTCGTACTCGACGAGCAGCGCGCGGGGGCATGCGTCCCCGAGGTGGGTCAGCTCTGTTACTGCAAGGGCGGACACCAGTACCGATTCGCCTGTAACGGCGTGTGCACCAAGCGCAGCAACACCTGCTGATGACGCACTCCGACCCACCTGCCGGTTCCCCGGAGGCCGCTTCGCCTCCGGGGAACCGGCTGCGGGCCCGCGCCGCATGGGCGGCGGTCGCCCTCCAGTTCCGCGCCACACCCGTCGGCGCCTCCCTGCTGTTCGGGGTGACCGTGGGAGTCGGCGTGACGCCGGCCGCTGCCGCCTGGCTCGCCAAGCTGCTCTTCGACGAACTCGGCCGCGGTGCGCACGCCGACGCGCGGCACGCCGTCAGCCTCGGCGTCGCCATGGCCGCGCTGGGCGCCCTCTCCGCCGTCCTTCTTCAACTGGCCGCATATCTCGATGAGTTGGTGCGCAGACGGCTCGTCGTCGAAGTAGAACGGACCCTGTTCGCCAAGGTCGACGAGTTCCGGGGACTGCGGCGGTTCGAGGATCCCGCGTTCCACGACCGGCTGCGGCTCGCTCAGCAGGCCTCGGAGGACGCGCCGCACAACGTCACCATGTTCACCCAGGAGGCCGTGCGATCGGTGGCCGCGCTCAGCGGCTTCACAGGCGCCCTGCTCGCTGTCTGGCCCCCGATGGTGGGTCTTTTGTTCCTGGTCGGCGCCGCCGCACTGCTGGCCCGGCTGTCGCTCGCCCGCCGCCAGGTGGTGGTCTGGGAGCTGACGTCCGCCCGGCTGCGCCGCCATCTCTTCTACCGCTCGCTCCTGACCGACCCCCGCGCCGCCAAGGAGATCCGGCTGTTCGGCCTCGGCGGCTTCCTGCACGGCCGGCTGATCCGCGCACTGAACGACGCCACCGAGGCCGAACTCGCGGTGGCGCGGCGTGGCGCACTCGTGCAGTCCGCTTTCGCCGCGCTCAATGCCCTGGTCGCCGGGCTCGGTACGGTCGTGGTGGTCGCGGGCGCGGCCCACGGCAGATTCACGATCGGTGATGTGACGCTGTTCATCGCCGCCGCCGCGGGAGTGCAGGGGGCGTTCACCGGGATCGTGCTCCAGGCCGGATCGGCCGCGGAGGGCGTACGGCTCTTCGGCCACTATCTCGACCTGCTCGACACCCCCGACGACCTGCCCCGGGGCGAGGCCCCCGCACCGGCCCTCACCGGACGCATCGAACTGCGCGACGTCTGGTTCCGCTACGACACCTCCGGCCCCTGGGTGCTGCGCGGGGTGAATCTGACCGTCCCGGCGGGCACCGCGATGGGCCTGGTGGGCCGCAACGGCGCCGGCAAGAGCACCCTCATCAAGCTGCTCTGCCGGTTCTACGACCCCGAACGCGGCGCGATCCTCTGGGACGGCACCGACATCCGGACCATGGACGTGGCCGAGCTGCGCCGCCGGATCGGCGTCACGTTCCAGGACTACATGACGTACGACCTCTCGGCGGCCGAGAACATCGGCATCGGCGATCTGCCGTACCGCGAGGACCTGGAGCGCA
Source organism: Streptomyces sp. NPDC111507 (assembly GCF_055638955.1). Taxonomy (NCBI): domain Bacteria; kingdom Bacillati; phylum Actinomycetota; class Actinomycetes; order Kitasatosporales; family Streptomycetaceae; genus Streptomyces; species Streptomyces sp. NPDC111507. The sequence continues at coordinate 180,255 of NZ_JBVKBU010000010.1, forward strand.
TCCGCGACAGCGCGCGGCTCGCCGGCATCGACGCGACCCTGCGCGGCCTTCCCGACGGGTACGAGACCCAGCTCAGCCGGGTCCACCTCGACGAGGAGGACGGCACCCCCGGGGTCACCCTTTCCGGCGGCCAGTGGCAACGGGTGGCGCTGGCCCGCTCGTTGATGCGCGGCGACGCCGATCTGCTGATCCTGGACGAGCCCAGCTCGGGCCTGGACCCGGAGGCCGAGCACGAGGTGCACCGCACGCTCAGTCGCCACCGCAGGGGACGGACCGCGCTGCTGGTCTCACACCGGCTCGGCGCGCTGCGCGAGGCGGACGCGATCGCCGTGCTGGTGAACGGCCGGATCGCCGAACTCGGCTCCCACGACGAGCTGATGGCCCTGGGCGGCGGGCACTACGCCCGGCTGTTCGGCCTCCAAGCCGCTGGCTACGCCGAGCGCGGCGACCGGGGCAGAACCACGGAGGCGGCCACATGAGCCGCCCGGAACGGAAGGCTGCCAGATGACGGGTGCGGCGCGGACGACGGTGGCGTTGGCAGCGGGCGCGGGCATGCTGCTCCTGTCCGTACGCGTACTGCGTTCTCGTCTCACCCTCATCAGGGTCACCGGGTCGAGCATGACCCCGGCCTTCGCGGACGGCGACCGGCTGCTGGTCCGCCGCACCACGCGCGTGCGGCGCGGCGACGCGGTGGTCTTCCGCAACCCCGTCCCGTTCGGCGACGGCGACGACGCGCTCACCTGGCTGGTCAAGCGGGTCTCCGCCCTGCCCGGCGATGCCGTGCCGCCCGACGTACGCGAGATCGTCGGGGCCCGGGACGGCGGACTGGTGCCGCCCGGTTCCCTGATCGTCCGGGGCGACGCCGCCCGCACGCAGGACTCCCGCCACTTCGGTTACGTCCCCCAGGCGTCCCTGCTGGGCGTGGTACTCACCCGGCCGACTCCCCTCGGCCGCTCCTGAACCCACTGCTCACGGCGGCGTCCGCTCGGGCCCCACTGAACCCTGCTCGGCCACGACGCCGACTATGCCCCGGCACCAGCGCCGCGCACTGGTCGGCACTGCCGAGCTCGCGGTCCAGAGCATCACCCGGTTGGCGGCCGACCTTCACTCCGACCCAAGCGACCGAAACGGCCGGAGCGACCAGTAGCTCCTTGGCCGCCCCGGCGCCGACGAGGCAAATGCCCCATACGGGTGATCCTCCACACGCCGCGTCAACTCCGTTGCGCTGTGCCGCCCACCACGGAGCACGACCGCGACCCCGCAGAGGCGCTCACGGTGGGGCATGCGTGGAGGGGCCGTACGCGCTCAGCCCGAACTGGAAGTGTCGGACACCTCGTTCGCGGCGCGACGGTACTCGGCGTTGATGCGCTGCGCTTCCTCGAGCTGGTCCTCAAGGATGACGATGCGGCAAGCGGCCTCGACCGGAGTCCCCCTGTCGACGAGCTCGCGGGCGCGGGCGGCGATCCGGAGTTGGTAGCGGGAGTACCTCCGGTGCCCACCCTCCGAGCGCAGCGGAGTGATCAGGCGGGCTTCCCCGATGGCCCGGAGGAAGCCCGGAGTCGTCCCGAGCATCTCGGCGGCCCGGCCCATCGTGTACGCGGGGTAGTCGTCGTCGTCCAGGCGACCGCTCAGTGGAGTATCTGCTGTCATTTCACCTCTTTGTGCAACGCGTCGAGGGGCCCCGATGCCGTACGGCACCAGGGCCCCGAAGGAAATTGAACACCATCTGTCGGCACTACTGCTCTGCCGACCTCTTGTTTCCGCTACCTGGCCCCTGCGAGGGGGCGGGAATGCGGGGTTCGCGGATGCTTGACCGGGGACCACCTTCCATTCCGGGGTCTTGCGGCACCCGACCTCGTGCATGTCGGCCGGGTGATCCCGATGGCGTCGGCTCCTTCCGTACCTCCGCTGAAATCAACTCACTTGCCAGGTGGTGCGGCCGGCGGTCTCGTCACCGTCCTACGGACAGCTCGGCTTCGAGACTCCTCAGCCACCCCGACCTGCGAACTTCTGCACTACGAGAGAAAGACTAATCATGCAACAGCCCAATGTCTACTCTGTCAAACATAGATTTTAGGTTGCTCAGGGCATCGATATTCTCCGCCGAGCGGGCCATATGAGCAGGTGGCAGTGGGGGCGCGGCCGTCGGCCGACCCCAGCGCCCGGATCGCGCACCGAATAGAATCGGCTTTCATGTCGAACCCTGACGAGCTGCTCGTGGATCTCTGCGCCCTGGTGGAGTCCGAGCAGAGCAATCAGATGTCATTGACCGTGGTGGTCGGCGGTGCCGTCATCACCGGGCGGCTGGCTCCCGAAGGCGTATGGAGGGAGCGCGTGTCGGAGGTCCTCAAGGACTCGGACCGTCTGGGCCCCTTCTCCGACGTCTTCTCCGCCGACCGGACAGTGGGCCGGCCCGAACCCGGCGGGGCCCCCACACATCTGCACTTCCACCTCGCCCGGATCCTGCAGGGCAGCGTCGGAATTCCCGAGACGGGCGGAATGTATCGGGTCGCGATCAAGGATGTCAGCGCCTGGACGGTGGGCGACTTCAGCTACTCCGACCAGTGAGGCACCGCACCCGGACCGCGCCGACCGGCCGGGAGCCGTCGACCGGACGGTGACACGCGAGGGGGCCCTGCCGACGCGCGTCGGCAGGGCCCCCTCGCTGTCCTGGTGTCAGCTTCCGCCGGTTCTCACCGTCCCAGCGGCGCGGGGCTGCCGAGCAGCGCCGACGCGGTCTGCAACGGCGTAAGGGCCCGGACGGCGGTCGAGGACTCACGGGTGGGCTCATGGGTGCCGCGGCAGGTAAAGCCGAGGCGCGTCATGGCCCGGGTGACTTCCCCGCTGGTGAAGTCACGGGGGTCCTGCCGGGTGATGACCACGCCCACTTGCTTGGCGGGGTAGTGGCGGCGGCCGATGAGCACGGACTCCCCCGTGATGGGCTCCGGCTTGACGCCCTTCATGGAGGCAAGCACCCCGCTCTTGGTGAGGTCGAAGGGGAACCGGGCGATGACGCAGCGCATGATGCCTCGCAGGGAAGGGAGAAGGGGGAGGGAGGAACGGGGCTGATGCCGAACGGTGAGCCGGATCAGAGGGAGACGGTGAGGGCGAGGGCACCCGGGCCGCGGCCGTGCGGTCCGCCGGCGCCGAGGACGTCCCGTACACGGATCCGGTCCGTATAGGCGGGACTGTCACGGACCGCGGCGAGTTGGGCCCGCGTGACCGAGCCGGTGCAGTGTTCGTCCTGGTCGCAAAGGAGCAGGTACTCGACACGGGCACTGGCCATGAGGAACAGGGCCACCTCGACGGTGATGTCGTCACCGACCCGCGGTCCGGATGTGTCCAGGGCGTCGCACACGGTCGTGGGAACGGAACCGACCAGGCGTTGCTGCGTCTGAACCAGCGTCAAAGGGGTCCTCCTGGATGGGTGGGTGGGGTTTCCGATCACGAAGGTTCTAGGCCGCCGCTGTGGCCGCGGACGACCGCCGCGGCGCACGGCGTGCCGCCTCGCCGGTGGACCGGCCCTCGCCGGTGGACCGGCCCTGGCCGGTACGGCCGCGCCGGCCCCGGGACGGGGAAGAGGAGCCGCGCCGAGGACGTTCCACGACCGGCGCGGTGATGGTGACCGCGATCCCCGAGGGGGCCTGGGCACCGGTGATGCGACTCAACTCGGCTTCACCCGAGCGCACTTGGGTGGTCTGGGGAGTGATGCCGGCGGCAGTCATCAGTCGGCTCATGTCGCGTCGCTGCTGAGGCGTCACCAGGGTGACGACGCTGCCGGACTCGCCGGCGCGGGCCGTACGGCCGCCCCGGTGCAGATAGTCCTTGGGGTCGCTGGGCGGGTCCACGTTCACGACCAGGTCGAGGTTGTCGACGTGGATCCCGCGCGCCGCGACATTGGTCGCCACCAGCACCGTCACATGCCCGGTCTTGAACTGGGCCAGGGTCCGTGTGCGCTGCGGCTGGGACTTGCCTCCGTGCAGGGCCGCGGCACGGACGCCGCTGTTCAGCAGGTGCTCGGTCAGCCGGTCCACCGCGTGCTTGGTGTCCAGGAACATGATCACCCGGCCCTCGCGTGCCGCGATCTCGGTGGTCGTCCGCTGCTTGTCCGCGCCGTGCACGTGCAGTACGTGGTGCTCCATGGTGGTGACCGCGCCCGCGGACGGGTCGACGGAGTGGACCACCGGGTCGGTCAGGTAGCGGCGGACCAGGAGGTCGACGTTGCGGTCCAAGGTGGCCGAGAACAGCATGCGCTGCCCCTCGGGACGCACCTGGTCGAGCAGCGCGGTGACCTGGGGCATGAAGCCCATGTCGGCCATCTGGTCGGCCTCGTCGAGGACGGTGATGGCGACCTGGTCCAGACTGCATTCGCCGCGGTCGATGAGGTCCTTGAGCCGGCCCGGCGTCGCCACGACGACCTCGGCCCCGCCGCGCAGCGCACTGGCCTGCCTGCCGATCGGCATCCCACCGACCACCGTGGCCAGACGCAGTCGCACGGAACGGGCGTACGGAATGAGAGCGTCGGTGACCTGCTGGGCCAGCTCTCGGGTGGGTACGAGGACCAGGGCCAGCGGCAGCCGCGGCTCGGCGCGCCGGCCGGCCGTACGGGCCAGCAGGGCGAGACCGAAGGCGAGGGTCTTGCCGGAGCCGGTGCGGCCACGGCCGAGTACGTCACGGCCCGCGACGGAGTTCGGCAGGGTCGCCGCCTGGATCGGGAACGGTACGGTCACGCCTGCGCGGCCGAGCTCGGCCAGCAACGGCGTCGGCAGGGCGAGATCGGCGAACGCCTCGACGGCGGGCAGCGCGGGGGTGATCGTCGTCGGCAGCGCGAACTCACCTTGCGGCATGGCCTGTTGACGTCCGTAACCCTTCGCACGGCTGGGAGCACCGGAGCGGCTGGAGGACGCGGATCCGAAGCGGCTGCCGCCCCTTTGGGAACCTGAATTTCCGGCGCGGGTTCGGGTGCGGGCGAAACGATCATTTGTACGCGTGCGGTTCATGTGGAACCTTCCTTGATGTGGCGCGTATCAAGGAGTTCCCGCAGCGAATGAACAGCGCAGAGAATCGCAAGAACGAGCCGAAAATGATGCGGAGCCGAATCGGTCGGTCGGATCGGATCGGTCAGATCGGTCGGATCAACCGGATCAGTCGGATCAACCGGTAATGCTCGCGGAATGCGCCGACGAAGAGAGCGGCGCGATCTCGACAGTGAGATCGGTCATTCCGTGAGTGAGACCTTGGCGGATTTGCATCCGGAGCGTCGGGGTCGAGCATCCCCGGGGGGGATTCGGTGGGGCCTTCCCCAGGGGCGGGGCCGCGGGGCCCCTGCATCATGCCGTGGGTGACACCACCACGGCCCTGGCGGAGCGGCTGCGCCCCGGAAAGCGGCGAGCTGGGGCCCGCACCCCAAGGTGCGGGCCCCAGCTGCGAAGTACGTGTCAGCGTCAGGCGGGAACGATGTTCTCAGCCGTCGGGCCCTTCTGGCCCTGCGCGATGTCGAAGGTCACCTTCTGGCCCTCCGACAGCTCACGGAAGCCCTGGGCGGCGATGTTCGAGTAGTGGGCGAAGACGTCCGCGCCGCCGCCGTCCTGCTCGATGAAGCCGAAGCCCTTTTCCGAGTTGAACCACTTCACGGTACCGGCAGCCATGTCACATCTCCTTCGGGACGGTGTTCGGAGTCTCGCACTATGCACACTCCGCGTCGCCGCGATGATTATCCCGCCGGAAAATTCGCCGGAGCCGAAAAAGAGCGCCACCAGCAGATGAAGCCGGTGAGGGCACTTGCAAGATTTCGGGAACCACAACTGCAACTGAGATCTACAGTAGCACGTTGCGATCGATCGTGTGCGATAAATACCCCGCACCGCCTGTCGATACAGTCGATGCAGGAAAACTTGCTGCACCTTCCGTCATTTTCTCACTTCACGGGCACAGATATGGATTCAGTCGGCTCACCGTGATTGCGGCGAGGTGGGGCGACTCGTGTCCTGCTTCGGCCGTGCCGCGTGGGCCACGAGGAGCAGGAGCAGTCCGCAGGCGGCGACCAGAATCCAGCCCGGGCGGGACGCGTGGGCGAGTCCCGTCGGGGCGGTGCCCGCGACCAGGCCGCCGGCGATGGCTATGCCGAGCGCGGAGCCGAGCTGGCGTGCGGTGGATGTGATCGCTCCGGCCACGCCGGCACGGGCGGAAGGCAGTCCGCTCACCGCGGTGTTGGTGATCGGCGCGTTGGCGAAGCCGAACCCGACGCCGATGAGCAAGTAGGCCGCCAAGAGCAGGAGCACGCTCGTGTGCTGGTCGAGCCCGACCAGGCAGAGTCCGCCCACCGTGATGAAACCGCCGGCCAGGACAAGCGGCAACCGCGGTCCGGTACGACCGACCAGGCGGCCGGACAAGGGTGCGCAGACGGTCGCTCCGACCGCCATGGGCAAGGTCGCCACCCCGGCGGCCAGTGGTGTCCATCCTCGGGCGTGTTGCAGGTAGAGGGTGTTGAGCAGGAGCGTCACGTTCAGGGCGACGAAGACCGCCACCGCGCCCAGCACGGCACTGGTGAAGACCGGATGCCGGTAGAGCCGTAGATCCATCAGCGGTTCGCTCCTGCGGGATTCGACCGACACGAATCCGACTGCCGCCACGGCGGCGATCGCGTACGCGACCAGCGCGGGAACCGACGCCCAACCGATGCGCGGTCCTTCGATGAGGACGCCGACCGAGACGCCGATGACCACGGTCAGCAGGGCCTGCCCCGGGAGGTCGAGCCGCTGTGCTCGCGGCGCCCGGGACTCCGGCACGAACAGCGCGCTGAGCACGAGGGCGGCCACGATGACCGGCGCGTTGATCCAGAACACCGACCGCCATCCGAAACCCGCGATGAGGGCGCCGCCCGTGACAGGGCCGGCGGCCATGCTGAGTCCGAAGACCGACGCCCAGACGCCGATCGCCTGTGCCCGTTCCCTCGGGTCGGGCATCGCGTTGACCACGATCGCGAGAGCCACGGGGCTGAGCATCGAGGCGCCGATTCCCTGGACTGCGCGGGCCGCGATCAGCACGCCCACCGAAGGGGCGATCGCGCAGACCAGCGAGGCCGCGCCGAACACGACCAGGCCGACCTGGAACACCCGTCGGCGTCCGAACCGGTCCGCCAGCGCGCCGGAGGAGATCAGGAGACTGGCCAGGACCAGCGTGTACGCGTCCACGGTCCATTCGAGGCTGCGGGTGCCGATGCCCAGACCGTGCCCGATCGCCGGCAGTCCGACATTGACGATGGTGGTGTCCAGGCCCACCAGGAACATGCTCAGACAGCAGACGGCCAGCACCGTCCAGCGCCTGCGTGCGCTCAGAACGGGCTGAACGGGGTCAAGTGGCTGAAGGGGATGGGTGGTCGCGGTCACCTGGTACCTCTCACGTCCGGAAGGGGCTGCCCGGCAAGGCTCAGGCCGGACCGCACCCGCCGCCCATCAAATTTGCGAAGGCTGCAAACTGGACCCCATGGACGCGGAGCTGGAACAGATCATCGACGGCATAGGCCCCCGGCTGCGCACGCTGCGCCGGGACCGCGGGCTCACGCTGGAGGCGCTCGCGGCGACGACCGGAATGTCGGTGAGCACGCTGTCGCGTCTCGAGTCGGGCAAGCGGCGCCCGACTCTGGACTTGCTCATCCCGCTCGCGCGTACGCACCGCGTCGCACTCGACCAGTTGGTGGCCGCGCCGGCCACCGGTGATCCTCGGGTGCACCTCAAGCCCTTGCGCAAGGGTCACGGCAGCGTCCTTGTGCCTCTGACGCAGTACCCGGGTCGGGTGCAGGTGTTCAAGCAGGTACTGGCTCCCCGCGAGCCGGTGCTGGTGACCCATGACGGTTACGAGTGGCTCTACGTCCTCGCGGGCGAACTGCGCCTCATCCTCGGAGAGCGGGACTGCACACTCCGCCCGGGCGAAGTGGCCGAGTTCGACACGAGAGAACCGCACTGGTTCGGTCCGGCGAACACCAGCGCCGTCGAAATCCTGCACCTGTTCGGACCGCGAGGCGATCAAGCCGTGGTCCGCACGCAACCCTCCCCATCCGACTCCGACCGGGCGCCCGCCACCACCCCGCCGTCGACGACGTCATGAGTCACAACTCCCGTCCTGCTAGGTGTATTTCGACCCGCCGTCGCCGTCATTCGCCCGCGGGGAAGTCCGCCGAGCGGCTGATGTCGGCCCACCGCTCGGCTTCGGCGGCACGGGTACGGGAGGCGTCGGCCGCCATCTCGACGGCTCTGGCGCCGAGCAGCAGGCGCAGCGGCGGTTCGTCGAGCCCGACGAGGTCGGTGATGATCTTGGCTGCCCGGGCCGGGTCTCCGGGCCAGGTGGCGGCGGTCTGCTCGCGGTAGCGGTTCATCGCGCCAACGGTCTCTTCGTAGGCGGGACTTACGGGCAGGGCGGTCATGGACGAGCCGCCCCAGTCGGTGCGGAAGCCACCGGGCTCGATGATGGTGACCTTGATACCGAGGGGCCCGACCTCGGCGTTGAGGACTTCGGAGAAGCCTTCGACCGCGAACTTCGCGGTCTGATAGGCGCTCAGGCCCGGTGATCCGCCCACGCGTCCGCCGATGGAGGAGAACTGGAGGAAGTGTCCGCAACCCTGGCGGCGAAGTACGGGCAGGGCAGCCTTGGTGACGTTGACGACGCCGAACAGGTTGGTCTCGATCTGGGCCCGGAAGTCCTCGTCCGGCATGTCCTCGATGGCGGCGCTGTCGGCGTACCCCGCGTTGTTCACGACGACGTCGAGCCTGCCGAAGGCGTCCTGGGCCAGTTGTACGGCGGCGCGGGCGGCCGCCGGGTCGGTGACGTCGAGGGCGACGGCGCGGACCTGGTCGTCGTAGCGCTCGACGAGGTCCTTGAGCTGTTCGGGGCGGCGGGCCGTGGCCACGACTCGGTGGCCGTTGTCGAGGACGTGGCGGGCGAGTGCCCTGCCGAAGCCGCGGGAGCTGCCGGTGATGAGCCAGGTCTTGGTCATGAGGTGTCTTCGCTTCCGGGATGGCGCTGGCTGGATGAGTGGGTGACGCGCGGGGGCGGCGCTGGGAACTGCGGGCTGGGCCCCTGCTAACTAAACAGTCATTTATATAGTGCGGCCGGCCGCGAGGTGTGTCAAATAAACAGTTAGTTGCACTACTCTGGGGTCATGCCCCAGCACCAGCCCCCAACCCGCCCCCGGGACTCCGAGGCCTCCAAGGCCCGCCTGCTCAAAGCCGCGACGGACGAGTTCGCGGCCCGCGGCATCGCCGGTGCCCGAGTGGATCGCATAGGCGCCGCGGCAGAGGTGAACAAGGCCCTCATCTACACGTACTTCGGCAACAAGGAGCAGTTGTTCGACGCCGTCATGGACGCGCATGTCGCCCGCATCCTCGACGAGGTCCCCTTCACGCCCGAGGACCTGCCGGGATACGCGGGCCACCTGTTCGACTTCCTCCTCGCCAACCCGCACCAGCTCCGGCTGGCCACCTGGCACCGCCTCGAACGCTCGGGCACCGACCACGAGCCGCAAGGGCTGGGAACCTCCATGCGGCAGAAGACCGCCGCGATCACCCAGGCGCAGACCGACGGCCTGCTGACCGCGACCTTCACCCCTGAAGACCTGCTCGTCTTCACCCTCGCCCTCGCCAGCGCATGGATGCCCACCAGCCCCATGGCGGCCAACGAGCAGCCGGCCGAGCAGACCCGACAGCACCGCGACGCGGTCGTCGAGGCCGTCCGACGCCTCGTCGCGGGAACCCCGACAACCGAGGCCTTCTAGGGAACGCGGAGGCTGAGGGATCCGCCGCCGTCATGGGGGGCGGTCGCCGTCTGCGCCGTGGCACCGCCGTCTCCGCGACGTGACGTCCGAATCCCGCCGGGCAAGGCGATCCACAAGCCGCAAGGTTGGTGGTGCAACACCACTGGTGACCTTGGCCAGGAAGGGATCGAGATCGATGACGGCCGACGCCGCGGACCGCACGTACACACTGCTCGGCCCGGACGGGCAGCTCTGCGGGAGCGGCACGCCTGGCACACTCGGCGGACACCGGCGCGGGCGCCTCTACGGGCGTCTCGACTGCCCTTCCGCCCTCCGGGCCATCGCCCGCGGCCACTACGCCGAGCACCGCGTGTTCTTTCCGGACGAGGCCACCGCGATCGCGGCCGGATACCGGCCCTGCGCGGTCTGCCTGCCCGACGAGTACGCCCGCTGGAAAACGGCCCAGGAAGGCAGCAACGCCTCGTCATGAGCATCCGCGCCGAGCGGGAGCGGTCCCGCTCACCCCTGATCGGTGCCGCCGAGCTGGCCGGGTTCGGCGACCTGTCCGCGACTACGCCGCACACGGAGGCCGAACTCGCGGCCCTCATCGGCCTGTTGACCGCAGCGAAGGCACGGATCGAGACCGTGACCATCGGCCACAGCCGCGATGCGGATTCCCTGGCGGCTGCCGAAGCCTTCGCCGCCGCATGGGAGGCGCGTGGCGGAAAGGTCCTCGCGTCAGTGGACTGGCCGGAGACCTCCGCATCCTGGCTGCGCCCCGCCAGAAGGCTGACTGCCGAGGCACCCGACGCCTGGGTCATGGCCGCGGCCCCGCTCGGCTTCGCCCAACTCGCCCGCCGTCTGCGCCACTCCACCGACTGGGACCCGGCGCGCACCTTCGCCTTCGCCTCCCTGCGGGACTCCCGCCTCCCCGCGCTCACCGGCCCTGACACCCTGCACGGCCTGCGCGGGGCGACCACCGACGGCACTACCTGGCACGTCCGCCACCGCTGGGTCATGTCCTAGGTCATGCGAGGCCGTGCCGAGCCGGAACGGCTCACCCCGTCGCCTCGGAAGGCGCTCGGGAACGCAGCCGGCGGAGCATCCGAACGTCCTGGAAGCCCACCTCGCGGGCCGCGGCCTCCACCGTCGTGCCGTGGCCGATCAGGTGCTCCGCGCGCTCCACTCTCAGGGTCTGCTGGTAGCGCAGCGGCGTCAGGCCGCCTGTGGCCCGGTGAAACAGCCGGGTCAGCGTGCGTTCGCTGACGCCGACGCTGGCGGCCACGTAGGCCAACGGCAGTGGTTCGGCGAACCGCGCGTCGATGAGGTCCTGAGCGCGGTGGACGGCGTCGTCCAGGTGGGACCGGTGCCGGAGCATGGCGCTGGCCTGCGGCTCGTCGCCGTTGCGGCGGGCGTAGACGACCATGTCCCGCGCCACCTGGGCGGCGAGGGCGGGACCGTGGCGGACGGCCAGCAGGTGCAGCGCCAGGTCGATGCCACTGGCGATACCGGCCGACGTCACCACCCGGTCGTCGGTGGTGAACAGCACATCCCGCACCACGATCGCCCGGGGGTGGCGGGCCGCCAGCTCATCCTGGAGGTGGTGATGCGTGGTGCACCTGCGCCCGTCCAGCAGCCCAGCGCGGCCGAGGGCCTCGGCCCCGGCACACACGCTGGCGACAGCTCCCCCGGCGGTGTGGTGGGCGCGCAGCCGCTCCAGCACGGACGGGCCCAGCTCGGGGCCGCCGCGCAGTGTGGACGCCCTCCACCCCGGCACCACCACCAGGTCGTCGGCGCTCAGCTCCGGCCACTGGGTGTGGGCGGCCAGCGGCAGGCCCTGGGCGCTGCACACCTGTTCCTGGTCGGCGACGTAGCTCAGCCGGTAGGGCTGTCCGAAGTCCCCCGCCATGCTGAAGACCTGGGCCGGTCCGGCGAGGTCGAGCAGGTGGACGCCGGGTACGAGGACGAAGACGACATGGCTCACGTCTGGGATGCTCCCAGCTCCGCCTCCCATTCGGCCACCGTGGAGATCCGGGCGAACCGGTCGCGCAGGACGGCCTCCGTGCGCTCGATGATCGCGTCGGCGCTCAGGTCACCGATCGCATTGGTGGTCGTGGCGTCGGTGACGAAGACCATCCGGTATCCGAGGTCGCTTCCCACCCGGGTGGTGGTTTCCACGCACTGCTCGGTACGGATGCCGCAGACCGTCAGCTCGCGCACGCCCGCCTCGGTGAGCAGTTGTTGCAGATGGGTGGTGGTGAAGGCGTTGTGGGAGGTCTTGTACAGGACTGGCTCACCGGACTGCGGCTGCTCCAGTTCGTCCAGCAGGCGGACGTGCCCCTCAGCCGGGTCGAAGACGCCGCCGCTGCCAGGCTCCGTGTGGAGGACCCAGACGACCAGGTCGCCGTTGGCGCGGGCGAGTCGTACCAGACGGTTGACCGGTTCCGCGATCTTCGGATTGGCGATCTGCTCCCACAGCGCGCGGGCTCGGAAGGATTCCTGGACATCGATCACGATCAGCGCTCGGTTCATACCTCCCATTCTGACCTGGCCGGATACCGGATCCGCAGGCCTGATCCAGGCCGGCACCGGAACGATCCGGTCAGTGGCGTGAAGGCTCGGTGCGAGAGCTCGCGGACATGAGACGCGGCGTTGTGCCGTCTCCGACAGGAGCCACCTGAGCGAAATGCTGACCCTGCGCACCGACTGGGCGAGGCGTCCGGGGTCGAACTCGTCGTCGTCGGCGAGCCGCACCGAGCTCGCGGTGCCGGAACACACGTCGGCCGGCCTCTCAGTACGCGGCGAGCCCTGCGACGAGTTGACGGCCGGTCACCAGCTCGGGCTCGATGCGGATGAAGACCTCCTCGGGTGAGGCCACCCATGAGCGCGGGCCGGTCCGCGCCAGCCGGCCGTGCTCCACGGGATCGGTCACCACCGTGGCACGGCCGGTGACCACGACACTCCAGCCGGAGTGCGCCGTCGCATCCACCTCGTCCGCTTCGAAGGCGATCACCACGCCGTCGATCGCGGCGGCCAGTTCCGAGTCTGCTGAAGTACGCATCAGTACCGCGGAGTCGACGTCCAGGCAGAAGTTGACCGGCAGCACCGCGGGCAGGGCGTGGCGCGTGTGGACGACCCGACCGATCGGTGCCCGCTCCAGCAGACGCAGGCATTCCTCGCGGCCGAGTTCACGGAAGCCGTCGTTGGCGTTCATCGCCGGGTCCCACCTTCACGGGGTACAGCGGTACGCGTTTCAGCGTGTGGGGCGGCGGGCGCCGGGAAGAGGGCCCACCGGCACGGGACGGCCCAAGAGCGACGCCCCTCGATGCCGGCGGTCAGGGCACATCGATCCGGCGCCCGGTGATGTCGACCGGATCGACGCACACCCACAGGGACCGCTCGCCGCCCGCCCACGGATCGCTGTACGCGCGTTCCTCCAGCCGGCGCGTCGCGTCCGCGTCCGTCACGACCCTCGCGCGGCCCCGCACGAGAACGCTCCAGCCCTGGCTGAGCGCTTCGTCGATGTGGTCCACCTCGAAGGCCACGTCGGTTCCGACGGCCTTGGCGGACGTCGCGCCCGGTGCCGTCCGGAGAGCGATCGCACCGTCGACGACGCTGTAGTTCAGGGGGACGATCTGCGGCCCTTCGGCGGTCTCTGTCGCCAGTCTTCCCACGCCGTGTGTCGACAGCCGCGCCCAGCACTCCTCCGCGCTCAATTCGATCAGCCGCGCGTGGTGAGCGGCTCGGCCGGTCCCGGGTGGCAGGTCCGCCTCGCCACCGCGCAGGGCCGCGACGCTCGTCTCGAGGACGTCGGCGAGCCTGATGAGAACGCCTGGGCCCGGAGTGGCGGTGGACTGTTCCTCCAGGTACCGGACGTAGCCGGGAGCCGTGCCCGCCCTGTAGGCGGTCTCCTCCCGGGTCAGGCCGAGTTCCTCACGCCGTCGGGCGATACGGCGACCGATGTCGCCCCGCGCGCTGTCCGCAGTGGCCGACACGGCGTTCGGCGATGTCTGTTCACTCATGGCCGTCACTTCCTCCTGTCAGGGCGTCCTGACCGTCAGGGCGTCGTGCTGCGGTGCGCCGAGGACGACCTTGAGCGCGCCTGTGTCGGCGGCCCGCGAGAAGACGTCGTACGCCTTCTCCATCGCGTCCAACGGGAAGGTGTGGGTGACGAGTGACGACGTGGGCAGTTGCCCGGCGGCCGTCATGCGCAGCAGGGTGGGCGTGGAGTACGTGTCGACCAGGCCGGTGGTGATCGTCACGTTCTTGCTCCACAGGTCTTCGAGGTGGAGGGTCACGGGCCTGCCGTGCACGCCGAGGTTGGCCACGTGCCCGCCGGGCCGCACCATGCGTGTGCACGCCTCGAAGCTCGCGGGCACCCCCACCGCCTCGATGACCACATCGGCACCCAGGCCCTCGGTGAGGTCGGCGACCAACTGCTCCGCCTCCTCCCCCGCCGCGGCCACCGCGTCGGCGCCAAGGCGCTTGGCGGCGTCCAGCCGGGCCGGGACCAGGTCCACGGCGATGATCTTCCCCGGGGTGTACAGCCGGGCCGTCGCGATCGCGGCGAGCCCGATCGGCCCCGCTCCGACCACGACGAGGGTGTCCGCGGGCCGTACCCGCCCGTTCAGCACGCCCACCTCGTAGGCGGTGGGGAAGATGTCGGCCAGCAGCACGGCGTCCTTGCTGTCCACCGCGCCCGGCAGCTGATAGGTCGACAGGTCCGCATGCGGTACGCGGACGTACTCGGCCTGCGTGCCGTCGATCAAGTGGCCGAGGATCCATCCCCCGCCACCGCGGCACTGCCCGTACATGCCTTCCCGGCAGTAGCGGCAGCGGCCGCACGCCGTGATGCACGAGACCAGGACACGGTCACCTGGGCGGACCGTACGGACGTCGGCGCCCGCGTCGACGATCTCCCCGACGGCTTCGTGTCCGAGTACCGTGCCGGGGCGCACCCCAGGTACGTCACCCTTGAGGATGTGCAGGTCGGTCCCGCAGATCGTGACGGCGTCGACGCGGACGATCGCGTCGGTGGCATCCTGGATTCCGGGGTCCGTGACCTTCTCCCACGCGGACTCTCCGGAACCGTGGAACACGAGTGCTTTCATGACGATCCCTTCCTGGCTCTTGCGGATGCCGGTCGCGGGGCACTACGGCGAGCGGGCGCCCCTTGCCGCGCCACCAGCGTTTGCCGTCGAAGTCGTCGACTCCGACGATGGTGGTACGCCGCTCGACGGCCTGTTCGCGCATGGATCGACCTCGTATGTCCAGCCTGAACATGACCGTCGCTGTCCGCTTGGGCCGGTCGGTCCCCATCGCGGGACCGGGCGGGGCCGCGACGGCGCCCGCTCGGCCTCTGCCACCGCGCATTCCCCGACGCGACCGTCCGGTCCATGACGACGAGGAGGTGCGGTCGGATGCGCAGGACCGAGCGTATGAGGCAGCTGCTGTGGCGCTGGCGGAACAACCCCCTGCGCCGGCACGACGACGTGGTCGAGGCCTGGATCGTGCTGGCCGTGTGGCTGGTCATCGCGATCGGTGGCACCCTGACCGGGCTGCTGACGGCTCATGCCGCCGACGCGTCCTTCGCGCGGCTTCGGCACGAGCGGCACGCGGTGCAGGCCGTCCTCGTCTCGAGCACGGCCCGGACGGTGGGCATCGGGGCGGATACGCCCTACGACCGCGTCCGGGCGACGGTCCGCTGGACGGCGGCGGACGGCTCGACCCATACCGGCAGGGCCCTGGTGGACTACGGCCACCGGGTCGGATCGAAGGTCGTCGTCTGGCTGAACAGCAAGGAGCAGCTCACCACGCAGCCGCCCACCGCCTCGGCAGCTGATTTCGAGGCGGCCTCGCTCGGCGCCGCGGCCGGGGTCGCCTTCGGCGGCCTGGCCTTCGCCGCCGGGCGCGTCGCACGGTGGCGGCTCGACCAACGGCGCTACGACCAGTGGGGTCGTGAATGGGACCAGGCCGGACCACAGTGGCGACGCAAGACCACGTGAGACACAGCTCGCCCGGTCATCTCTCACTCGTCCTCCGGGGTTGTTCAGGCGTGCGGGACCACGGCGACGGGACAGGGAACGTGGTGCAGTACGGCGTGCGCGACGGGGCCGAGGTGGGTGCCGAGCCGGGTCTCGCGCACCCGGCGTCCCACCACGAGGAGGGCCGCGCCGGCCGAGGCGTGGATCAGCTCGCCGGCCGCGCGCCCCTCGGTGACGGTCTCGGTCACGGCGACCGCGGGGAACTTCTCGCGCCAGGGGCGAAGCGTCACGACCACGGCACGCTCGTGCTCGGCGCGCAGCCCGGGGTCGTTCTCGGGGGCGAGCCTGTCGATCGCCGCGTAGGGGGACGGACCACTGAAGACATGGACCACGCGGAGCGGGGCGGCACGGCGTCGGGCGGCGTCGAAGGCGAACTCGATCAGTTCGTCGCAGGGCCGGTCCGTGTCGAGGCCGAGCACGACATCGCGGTACGGGGTCTCGGGTATCTCGTCGGGGGAGATTCCGTCCACCGCCGAGAAGTGCTCGTCGGCGGTGCACTCCCCCGCCCGCACCAGCACCACGGGACGCGGTGACCTTGCGACCACCCGCTGGGACACCGACCCGGTCAGGAAGCCCGCGACGCCGCTGATCCCGTGGGAGCCGAGGACCAGCAGATCTGCCTCTACGGCCGCCGCGAGCAGGGCTTCGACCGGTGCGTCGGCGACCGCGTGGGTGATGATCTGCAGGCCGCTGTGCGCGGCACGCATGCTGTCCGACGCCTGCGCCAGCATGTCCTCGGCCCAGGACCGCTGCGACACGTCCGCGGGCACGGTCGGGGCCGGCCGCGGCTGCCCCTCCCAGGCGTGCACCAGGCGCAGCGCCGTGCCTCGGCGCAGGGCTTCTCTGGCCGCCCAGTGCGCAGCGGCCAGGCCTGCGGGAGAACCGTCGATCCCCGCGGCGACGTGTCGAAGCATGGTCCGCACCTTCCTGCGCGCATGCCGGTGGATTCCCCTTCTCCCCTCGAGTCTGGTACCGGGTTGACCCGGGCGCAGGGGCCGGGCAGGCCCTGCCGAGGGGCCCTTCGGCCCATGGTGGAAGCGGGGCCCGAGAAAGAGATTGGAGGTGGCCTGGTCGCGCTCCTGGAAGAGGAGCTCGAGGAAGAGGAAACGATCATGAACGCTTCCACCGCTTCCAGCATGCTGCGGGCGTTGCCCGCCGAGCACGGCGAACGACTGATGCACAGCGCCCGGGAGGTGTCGTTCCCGCTGGGGACCCGCCTGTTCGAGGAGGGACGGCGAGCGGACCGGTTCTGGATCGTCCGTACCGGCACGGTGACCCTCGACATGCGTGTGCCGGGCCGCCGCGCGGTCGTGATCGAGACCGTCGGGCACAACGAACTCGTCGGCTGGTCCTGGCTGTTCGGGCCGCACACCTGGCATCTGGGCGCCGAGGCGACGAGCCCGGTACGCGCGTACGAGTTCGACGCCGAAATCGTACGCGCCATGTGCCTGGCCGATCCGGCGCTGGGCATGGCCGTGGGCCAGTGGGTGGGGGACACGGTCGCCCGCAGGCTGCGGTCGGCCAGGACCCGGCTGTTGGACATGTACGCGCCCTACGGCAGCGGAAGTCTTCGCTGACCGCGTCGCCACCCAGCGAGGAGTCACCGTGCACGGCAGCCCGCACATCGTCAGCGACGTGATGACCCACACCGTCGCCGCCGTCGGCCGCAAGGCGAACTTCAAGGAGATCGTGCGGTTGATGGAGCAGTGGAAGGTCAGTGCCCTGCCCGTCCTGGAGGGCGAGGGCCGGGTGATCGGCGTGGTCTCCGAGGCCGATCTGCTCCCCAAGGAGGAGTTCCGCGACAGCGATCCGGACCGGTACACGCAGCTGCGGCGGCTCTCCGATCTCGCCAAGGCCGGCGCCGTGACGGCCGAGGACCTGATGACGGCCCCTGCATTCACCGTCCGGGCGAACGCGACTCTCGCGCAGGCCGCACGGACGATGGCGCACGCCAAGGTCAAGCGGTTGCCCGTCGTCGACGACAGGGGCCTGCTCGCAGGAGTTGTCAGCCGCGGCGACCTTCTGAAGGTGTTCCTGCGGGACGACGAGGACATCGCCGAGGAAGTGCGCCGCGAGGTGGTGTCGTATCTGTTCCGTGCGCCGTCGTCACCGGTGCGGGTACAGGTGCACGACGGGGTCGTCACTCTCGCCGGGCGTGTCCGGGACACCTCGTTGGTGCCCGTGGCGGCGCGCCTGGTGCGGGCCGTCGAAGGGGTGGTGGACGTGGAGTTCGAGCTCACGGGACCGGCCCGCGGGCCTGAGCGGTGACCCGGGGCCGATGCGACGGCCGCGGTCAAGTGGGGCCGGTCGGCCCTAGTGACTTCGGCCCCGGAGGGTGATGATCGTCGTCACAGCGGGCTCGTGGTCCACGGTCCGGTACTGAAACCGAACAAGGGGTCGTCATGGCCGAGGCGCGCACCTTCACGGAACAGAACCCCATCCGGGTGTTCCTGCTGGACGACCACGAGGTGGTGCGCCGCGGTCTGACCGATCTCCTGGACGCCGAGCCGGACATCTCGGTGGTCGGCGACGCGGGCAACGTCGAGCACGCGCTGGTGCGCGGCCCGGCGCTGCGACCGCACGTGGCCGTCCTGGACGTACGCCTGCCGGACGGGGACGGGATCAGCGTCTGCCGGGAGCTGCGCAGCCAGATGCCTGAGCTGGCCTGTCTGATGCTGACGTCGTTCGACGACGAGGAGGCCCTGCTCGACGCGATCATGGCCGGAGCCTCGGGCTATGTGCTCAAGCAGATCAAGGGCTCGGATCTGGTCTCGGCGGTACGCACCGTGGCTTCCGGTCAGTCGATGCTGGACCCCACGACGACCGCCCGGCTGATGCGGTCGTTGCGCGCGGACCCCACCGAGGCCCCGGCGCTCGCTCCCGAACTCGCCGGTCTCTCGCCCCGCGAGCGCGACATCCTCGCACTGATCGGGGACGGGCTCACCAACCGTGAGATCGGCAAGAAGCTGTACCTGTCCGAGAAGACGGTGAAGAACCACATCTCCCGGCTGCTGGCCAAACTCGGCGTCCAGCGCAGGGTGCAGGCGGCGGTCCTGGCCAGCCAGCTGGAGCACCCCGGCACCGCCGGCCACCAGAGCCGCTGACTCCAGGGAACACCCCTTCAGCTCCACGGGGAACGGCGCGGCCGGCCCCCAGCACCCGCAGCCCCAGAACACCGGTCGCACAGGTCGCCGGCCGTCTCAGCCACGCGCCGGACCGCCCCGCGCGTCCGCGCCGGGTGCGCTCACCGGTACCCGCCACACCAGCCGTGTACCACCGCCGGGCCGTTCGCCGAGCGTCAGTACGCCCCCGAGGGCGATGGCCCGGTCCTCCATGTTCTTCAGGCCGCTGCGCCGCACGTCGGCCGGCACTCCACAGCCGTCGTCCGTCACGGTGAGCGTCAACTCGCCACCGGCGCACTGGAGCCGGACGTCCACGGCGTGCGCCCCGGAGTGCCGGGCCGCGTTGCTCAGCGCCTCGCCGAGCACCGCGACAGCGTGGTCGGCGATGTCGCCGGGGACTTCGGTCTCGACGAGCCCCTCGATCCGCAGCGCGGGCGCGAACCCGAGCGACGTACTCGAGGCCGTGACCGCCTCGGAGACCCGGCCGCGCAGACCGTTGCCGTCCCGGCCGGCCCCGCCGTGCGTCCGCAGGCCGAAGATCGTGGACCGGATGATCTTGATGGTGTCGTCGAGGTCGTCGACGGTCCGTGCCAGTCGCTCCATGCCCTCGGCATGCTCCATGAACCGCTGCGCGCTCTGCAGTGTCATGCCGGCCGCGAAGAGCCGCTGGATGGCGAGGTCGTGCAGGTCCCGGGCGATGCGGTCGCGGTCTTGGAGCAACGCGATCTGTTCCGCGTCCCGCCGTCGCTCGGCCAGCTCCAGCGCCAGTGCGGCCTGGTCGGCGAACCCGAGCAGCGGTCCGGTGTCCGCGTCGCCGAACGGTGTGCCGCCCCGCAACCGCCCCAGCAGCAGCACGCCCCGCGCCTTGCCGCTGGTACCGAGCGGCACCGCGACGACGGGTCCGAGCCCGGCCCACTGGGCTTCGCCCCCGCCCACACGGGGATCGTGTTCGATGTCGGCGCTGACCACCGGCTCCGCGGAGCTGAGCGCGGCTCCGACGAAACCGCCCCTGGCCGACATCACCAGACCACCGCGCTCCGCCGCGCCGAGCCCGACGGCCAGCGCCGGCCGTAGCTCCTCTTCGCCCGCCACGCGCTCCGCGATCAGCCCCATGTCGGCGGAGACGATCTTCCGCGC
Source organism: Streptomyces sp. NPDC111507 (assembly GCF_055638955.1). Lineage (NCBI taxonomy): Bacteria > Bacillati > Actinomycetota > Actinomycetes > Kitasatosporales > Streptomycetaceae > Streptomyces > Streptomyces sp. NPDC111507. The sequence continues at coordinate 200,306 of NZ_JBVKBU010000010.1, forward strand.
CTCGTCGACGATCAGCTCCAGCACCTCCGCGCCCGGCGCGCCGGTCAGCAGGACGCTGGTGACCTTCCCGCTGGCCCGCTGCCATCGTTCGCGGAGCCTGGTCTCCTCGTACAGCCGCGCGTTCTCGATGGCGACGCCGGCGGCCACGGCCAGCGTCGCCAGGACGGACTCGTCCTCCGCGTCGAACTCCCGCTCGTCGCGCTTCTCGGTGAGGTACAGGTTCCCGAACACCTCGTCCCGCACCCGGATCGGTACGCCGAGGAAGGAGTGCATCGGCGGGTGGTGGGCGGGGAAGCCGTACGACTCCGGGTGCTCGGAGAGTTCCGGCAGCCTCAGGGGAACCGGGTGCCGGATCAGCTCACCGAGGAGTCCGTGCCCGCTGGGCAGCGCCCCGATCTCGGACCGCCGCTCGTCGTCGATGCCGACGGTGATGAACGCGGACAGCTTCTGGTCGCCACCGATCACGCCCAGCGCCCCGTACTCGGCGTCCACCAGGACGACGGCCGCCTCGACGATGCTGCGCAGTACCTGTGGCAGGTCCAGCTCCCGTCCGACCGACAGGACGGCTTCCAGCAGGCTGTGCAGGCGGTCCCGAGTACCGCGGACGGCGTCGATTCGCACCTGCAGCTCGCCCAGCAGCTCGTCGAGCCGAAGCTTGGGCAGATGCTGCTCGGATCCCCCGCGTGTGTCCGCGCCCATCGCTTCCTCCGGCCCATTCGGCGGACAAGAGGCCGCACACCAGTCCGCCTGCCCTCACCGTACTGCCTGGCGACCCGCGGGACCGTCAGGTCACTGGTCCGGCAGGGTGAGAGTGCAGGACTCCCCGGGCGCTACGGACACGGTGCGGTCCGCGAGGGCGACGTCGATCGGGTCCTGGTCGGAGGCGGGCACTGACAGCATCAACTGGTCTGCGGTCAGGTGCAGTTGTACGCCACGATGACCCCGGTAGCGGATGCCGAAGCCGTACTCGGAGAACTCCGGCAGCGGCACCGGATCGAACCGCAGCGCGCCGCCCCGGGTCTCCAGACCGGTCAGGCAGCGCTGGACGAGATCGAGGGTGCCGGCCATGGCACCGAGATGGATGCCCTCCCCCGTGGTGCCGCCCTGCAGATCGGCGACGTCCCCGGCCAGGGCCTCGTGTACGAACGTCCACGCCTCCGCGCGCCGCGCGCGAGCCAGCACCCACCCGTGCACCAGGCTGCTCAACGTCGAGCCGTGACTCGTGCGGCGCAGGTAGTGGTCGACGGTGCGCCGCCAGACGGTGTCGTCCACCTCGTGCCCCAGCCTGCGGAAGAGCCCGCCGAGCTCGGCGGGCGAGAAGAGGTAGCCCAGCATCAGGACGTCCGCCTGCTTGGACGCCTGGTAGCGGTTGACGCTGTCGCCCTCGGCCTCCAGGATCCGGTCGAGCCGCCGGATGTCGCCGTAGCGGGTCCGGTAGCCGTCCCAGTCGAACTCCTCCAGTGCGCCGAAGCCCTCGAACTGGCTGATCACCCCGGCGTGGAAGGGCACGTACAGCTTCCGGGAGACCTCCTGCCAGCCGTCGAGTTCGGCCGCGTCGAGGCCGGTGCGCTCGCAGAGGTCCCGGCGCGGCAGTTCGGGCAGGTCGTAGAGGACATCGAGGGTGCGGGCGATCACCCAGGCCGCGGTGACGTTGGTGTACGCGTTGTCGTCGAGTCCCGGCCGCTCGGCGCCGGGGTAGGCGTCGTGGTACTCGTCGGGGCCGACGACGCCACGGATCCGGTACCGGCCGAGCGTCCCGTCGTACGCCGCGAGGCCGGCCCAGAAGCGGGCGATCTGCACGAGCATCTCGATGCCCTTGGTGTGCAGGAACTCGGTGTCGCCGCTCGCCTCGCAGTACTGCCACACGTTGTACGCGATCGCCGAGCCGACGTGGTGCTGGAGCCGCGAGTGGTCGGGCAGCCAGCGCCCCGAGCGCGGGTTGAGGTGCAGTTGCTGGGTCTCCTCCCGGCCGTCGCTGCCGCTCTGCCACGGGTACATCGCGCCGGTGTGCCCGGCGTCGACCGCGGCCCGGCAGGCCTGCTCGAGGCGGCGGTGGCGGTAGGTGAGCAGGGCGCGAGAGACCTCGGGGAAGTGCAGGTTGAGGTAGGGCAGGACGAACAGTTCGTCCCAGAAGACGTGTCCGCGGTAGGCCTCGCCGTGCAGACCGCGCGCCGGCACGCCGACGTCCAGCTCCGCGGTGTGCGGGGAGAGCGTCTGGAGCAGGTGGAAGAGGTGCAGCCGCAGCACCGGGCCCGCACTGTTCGGCACGTCCAATTCGGCGTTGCGCCACAGCTGTTGCCAGGCCGTGCGATGGGAGTCCAGCAGGGTCGCGAAGTCCGGGGCGCGGCCGACCCGGTCGAGGGCGGCGTGCGCCGGCTCCTCGATGGCCGGGTCGCGGGAGGTGTGCAGGGCGACGGTCTTGTCGACCGTGACCGTCCGGCCGTCGGCCAGGGTGAGCCGCAGCAGCCGAGCCGCCCGCGCGTCCTCGTGTGCGTCCACGGTCCGGGCGGGTACGTCGGTGACCGTGCGGGCCGCCAGGCCGATCCTGAGGTCGGAGGTGCTGGTCCGGCACTCCAGCCAGATCGTGTCCGGCGCCGTGGTGCCGGTCCGGACGTCCGTGAGGTGCCGGGAGGCGAGGGAGCGGTAGCGCTCCACTCCGGTGTTGGCGACCCTCCCGTCGAGCGCCGTCTCGACCTCGATCTCCCCGGACCAGCCCTGCGCCGTCAACTCCGTGCGCAGCAGGGCCAGATGGGGGTCGGCCATGTGGACAAGGCGCACCTGCCGCACGGCGAGGTGCCGGCTCACACCGTCCTCGACGTACGCGTAGCGCAGGGTGCGTTCCAGTGTGCCCGCGTGCAGATCCAGGGTCTGGCGGTGGTCGAGGAGCGTGTGGGTGTCGGGCGTGAGCCAGTTCCCGGAGGTGGTGCGCACGCGAAGTGGCAGCCAGTTGGGGAGGTTGACCATGTCCTCGTTCTCGACCCGGTGTCCGGCCACGTCCGAGGTGAGGCGGTTGTAGCAGCCCGCCGCGTACGTGCCCGGGTAGTGGACGGGGTCCGCCGCGCACTCGGGAGCCGCGCCCCGGGTGGCGAAGTAGCCGTTGCCGAGGGTGCACAGCGCCTCGCGCAGCCGCTCCTGCGCGGGCTCGTAGCCTTCGTACGCCCAGGTCCAGTCGGACACCCTCAGTCCTCCTTCTGCGTGAGCAGCTCCGCGAGGTCCTCGACCACCAGGTCCGCGCCGTGCTCCATCAGGGCGGTCCGGGTGGCCGGGGTGCGGGCGCGGTCGACGCCCACGACGATTCCGAATCCGCCGCGTCGCCCGGCCTCGACTCCGGCGAGGGCGTCCTCGACGACGGCGGCCTGTTCGGCGGGGACCCCGAGGCGGCGGGCCGCTTCCAGGAAGAGAGCGGGGTCGGGCTTGCCGGGCAGCCCGAGCCGGGCCGCCTCCCCTCCGTCCACGAGAACGTCGAAGAGACCGCGTACTCCCGCCTGTTCGAGGAGTTCGCCCGCGTGCCGGGAGGCGGAGGCCGCGGCCAGCGGGATCCCGGTGGACCGCAGGGCCCGCAGCAGGCGGACCGTGCCCGGGTAGGCATCGACGCGTCCGGCGCGCAGTCGCTCGGTGAACAGCCGTTCCTTGTGGGCGGCGACGGCCCGGATCTCCGCGTCGGAGGGCCGCAGCCCCCGGGCTTCGAGGAAGGCCGCGGTTCCGTCGAGGCGCGATTTGCCGTCGACGTGGCGCAGATAGTCCTCGTGCGGGTCGAAGGGGCGCTCGCCGCGTGGACGTAGGAAGGCGTCGAAGGCCGTCTTCCACGCGGCGGCGTGCAGCCGCGCGGAGTCCGTGATGACGCCGTCGGTGTCGAGGACCATGGCCCGCGTCCCATGCAGCGCACGGGGGACGCGGGCCATGCCGTTCGGCTCCGCGCTCATCGGTCGTCGGCCGTCCTCATGTCGATGCCGATGCGTACGGTCATGGCGTTGAACTCCCTTACGGGGTGCCGGATATCGGCCGGTGCGGAATGCCGGCCGGTGCGGGGTGGGGGCTCAGCCGCTCCAGGTCCAGTCGGCGACTTCGGGCAGGTCGGTGCCGTGTTCGCGGATCCAGGTGCGGTGGCGGCTGCGGACGTCGGCCATCTGCTGGCGGACGGCGGCGGCGCGGACGCCGAGGCCGGGGACGCGGTCGATCACGTCCATGACGAGCCGGTAGCGGTCCATGTCGTTGCGGACGACCATGTCGAACGGGGTCGTGGTGGTGCCCATCTCCTTGTAGCCGCGTACGTGCAGGTTGGCGTGGCCGGCGCGGCGGTAGTCGAGCCGGTGGATCAGCCAGGGGTAGCCGTGGTAGGCGAAGATCACCGGCTTGTCGGTGGTGAACAGCCCGTCGTACTCGAAGTCGCGCATCCCGTGCGGGTGTTCGTCGCGCGGCAGCAGCCGGGTCATGTCGACGACGTTGACGACGCGGACGGCCAGCCCGGGCAGATGGCGTCGGAGCAGGTCGGAGGCGGCCAGGATCTCCTGGGTGGGGACGTCACCCGCGCAGGCGAGGACGACGTCCGGTTCACGGTCCCCGTTCGCCGAGCCCGCCCACTCCCAGATCCCGGCGCCGCGGGCGCAGTGGTCGCGGGCCTGGTCCATGGAGAGCCAGTCGAAGCAGGGCTGCTTGCCCGCGACGACGACGTTGACGTAGTCGCGGCTGCGCAGCACGTGGTCCGCCACCGACAGCAGGGTGTTGGCGTCCGGCGGCAGATAGACCCGTACGACCTCGGGGCTCTTGTTGAGGACGTGGTCGACGAAGCCGGGGTCCTGGTGCGAGAAGCCGTTGTGGTCCTGGCGCCAGACGTGCGAGGTGAGCAGGTAGTTGAGGGAGGCGATCGGGGCGCGCCACGCCAGCTCCCTCGACGTCTTCAGCCACTTGATGTGCTGGTTGACCATCGAGTCGACGATGTGCACGAACGCCTCGTAGCAGGAGAACAACCCGTGTCGGCCGGTCAGCGTGTAGCCCTCCAGCCAGCCCTGGCAGAGGTGTTCGGAGAGGATCTCCATCACGCGGCCGTGCCGGTCCAGGTGCTCGTCCACCTGGAGGGTCTGGGCCTGCCAGGCCTTGCCGGTGGCGCCGAAGACGGCCCCCAGCCGGTTGGAGGCGGTCTCGTCGGGGCCCACCAGCCGGAAGTCCCGGCGTCGGGAGGTGTCCTTCATGACCTGTTCGAGGAGGTCGCCGAGAACCCGGGTGGGCTCGTGCAGGGTGGCGCCCGGCTTGTCGACGGGAACGGCGTAGCGGTCGAGGGACGGGAGGGGCAGATCACGGACGAGCAGGCCGCCGTTGGCGTGCGGGGTGGCGCCGAGCCGCTTCGAGCCGTCGGGTACGCCGGCGAGGACGTCGGCGACGGGGCGCCCCTCGGCGTCGAAGAGTTCCTCGGGACGGTACGAGCGCAGCCAGGTCTCCAACTGCCGCAGGTGTTCCGGGTTCTCGCGGACCGCGGCCAGCGGTACCTGATGGGCGCGCCAGGTGCCCTCGACGGGCACGCCGTCGACCGCCGCCGGTCCCGTCCAGCCCTTCAGGGTGCGCAGCACGATCATGGGCCAGCGCACCCGCTCGGGCACGCCCTCCGCGCGGGCGGTGCGCTGCATCAGCGCGATGCTGTCCAGGGCCCGGTCGAAGGCGTCCGCCATCGCACGGTGGACCTCGTGCGGGTCGTCGCCGGCGACGTGGATCGGGTCGTGGCCGTAGCCGCGCAGCAGTTCGTCGAGTTCGGCCTCCGGGATCCGGGACAGGACGGTCGGGTTGGCGATCTTGTAGCCGTTGAGGTGCAGGATCGGCAGCACGGCGCCGTCGTGGACCGGGTCGAGGAACTTGTTGGAGTGCCAGGACGCGGCCAGCGGCCCCGTCTCCGCCTCGCCGTCACCGATGACGCAGGCGACCAGCAGGTCCGGGTTGTCGAAGGCGGCCCCGTAGGCGTGCGCCAGCGAGTAGCCGAGCTCACCGCCCTCGTGGATCGAGCCCGGGGTCTCGGGCGCGACATGACTGGGCACCCCGCCGGGGAACGAGAACTGTCGGAACAGCCGCTCCATGCCGGCCGCGTCCCGCGAGACGCTCGGATACGTCTCGCTGTAGGTCCCCTCGAGCCAGGAGTTGGCGAGGACCGCGGGCCCGCCGTGTCCGGGCCCCCACACGCACAGCGATTCCAGACCACGGGCCTTGATCACCCGGTTGAGGTGCGTGTGCACCAGGTTGAGGCCGGGCGAGGTGCCCCAGTGGCCGAGCAGCCGCGGCTTGATGTGCGCGGGGGTCAGGGGTTCGGTCAGCAGCGGGTTGGCGAGCAGGTAGATCTGGCCCACGGCAAGGTAGTTGGCGGCTCGCCAGTGGGCGTCCAGGGTGCGCAGTTCCTCGTCGGTCAGTACGGTGCTGTCCTGGTGTTCGACCTTGGGCGGTTCGGCCTTGGGCATGGTGACTCCGTAAGTCATCGAGGTGCGTCACGAGGCGTGTCGCAGGGCGTGTCGCGGTGCGTGGCATCGGTGTGCGTGATCGAGCGGAGGAGGCGGCATGGCCGGCGAGAAGACGGCGAAGGTGCCGGTTGCGGCGTACGAGCGGGAGCTGCTGCGCCTGCAGACGGAGCTGGTGAAGCTTCAGGAGTGGGTGCGCACCGAGGGCGCCCGGCTCGTGGTGATCTTCGAGGGCCGGGACGCGGCGGGCAAGGGCGGCACGATCAAGCGGGTGTCGGAGCTTCTCAACCCGCGCGTCGCACGGACCGTGGCGCTGCCCAAGCCGACCGAGCGCCAGCGCACCCAGTGGTACTTCCAGCGGTATGTCGAGCATCTGCCCGCCGCCGGGGAGATCGTGCTGTTCGACCGGAGCTGGTACAACCGCGCCGGCGTCGAGCAGGTGATGGGCTTCTGCACGAAGGAGGAGCACCAGCTCTTTCTTCGCCAGTGCCCGATCTTCGAGCGGATGCTCGTCGAGGAGGGGATCCTGCTGCGCAAGTACTGGTTCTCGGTGAGCGACGCGGAGCAGCAGAAGCGGTTCCGGCGCCGGCTGAAGGATCCGACACGGCGCTGGAAGCTGTCCCCGATGGACCTGGAGTCGATCACCCGCTGGGAGGCGTACTCCCGGGCCAAGGACGAGATGCTGGTGCACACGGACGTCTCGGAGGCGCCGTGGTACATCGTGGAGAGCGACGACAAGCGCCGGGCCCGCCTGAACATGATCGCCCACCTGCTCGGCTCCGTTCCATACCACGAGGTGAAGCCACCGGTTCTCGAACTGCCGCCCCGGCCCCCGTCGACGGGCTATGTGCGCCCGCCGCGCGATCTGCAGACGTATGTCCCCGACCACGCGGCGACCCTCTGAGTCGCTCATCCCCGTTGCGGTACGACGGCGACCGGGCAGGTGGAGTGGTGCAGGAGCCTGTGGGCGACCCGGCCGAGCTGGAGTCCGGGGAGTCCGTGGTGGCGCCGGACTCCGACGACCAGCAGGTCGGCGTCGTCCGAGGCGTCCAGCAGGATCCGGCGAGCGCTGCCCTCGGCGGTCCTGCGGTGCAGATCCACCGCGGGATGCTCGTCCGCGGCCTTGCTCAGCGCCGACTCCATGATCTCCGCGGCCCGCTGCTCGTGCAAACGGGCCGGTTCACCCTCGAGCAGAGGGTCGTCGGGACTCTCGTACGCCGGGCAGCGCCAGGCCCGTAGGGCGTCCAGGGTGGCCTTGCGGACCTCGGCCTCCTCGAAGGCGAACCGGGTGGCCGCCGTGCCGTGTGGTCCCTCGCCGACTCCGAGGACCACGCGCCGGTGCGTCTTGGCCCCTGCCTGGTTGTCCTGGTCGCCGCGCAGCACGATCACCGGGCAGGCGGCGCGGCCGGCGACCGTGAAGCTGACCGAGCCGAGCAGCAGCTCGGCGAGGCCGCTGCGCCCGCGTGACCCGAGGACCAGCGCGGCGGCGGTGTGCGCCTCGTTCAGCAGCACGCTCACCGCGTCGTCGGGCAGGACGTCGGTGGTGACCGTCACCTCGGGGGCCCGAAGGTGGGCCCGGCGCGCGGCGGCCTCGACGATGTTGTCGGCCATCACCTGCTCCGGGGACCTGCTGAGGCCCTCGGCGAGCGCGGCGCCCTCGTAGCGCTCCCACAGCGACGCGTACACCAGGCGCAGCGGTGCGCCGCGCAGCGCGGCGTCGTCCGTCGCCCAGTCCACGGCGCGCAGGCTGGGCTCCGAGCCGTCGACGCCCACGACCAGGGGCAGCTCCACCGTCCTCACCGTCCTTCGCCGGAGACGAGGGGCCGGGACTCGCGGATGACCCGGATGGCCCCGTGCGCGGGCACCGCCACCACGACAAGTCTCCCTCCACGCTCGTACGACTGCCGCATTCACGGGCGTCTCTCCTCGGAGGGTGAGGCGCGCCTGATGGTGAGTCGTGTTGGTTGATCGGCTGTGTCGTCGGGTGATCGGTCGTGCCGGGCCTCAGTCGTGCGGGACCACGGCGACGGGGGCGGTGGCGTGGTGCAGCACGGCGTGGGTGACCGGCCCGATGTGGGCGCCGAGCGCCGAACGGCGGATACGGCGGCCGACGACGACCAGGGAGGCCTGCGCGGAGGCATCCACGAGGTGGTTGGCCGCCTTCCCGGACAGGGAGTCCTCGACGACGTCCACCGTCGGGAACTTCTGCCGCCACGGCCGCAGCACCTCGCTCACGGCGACGGCCTCCTCCGCGCCGATCTGGGCGTTCAGTTCCAGGTCCGGGGGCATGCCGTACGCGATGTAGGGCGGCTCGTTCCAGCCGTGGACGACACGCAGGGAGGCGCCGCGCAGGACGGCCGCCTCGAAGGCGAAGCCGATCAGGGTGCCGTCGGGGGCCGTGGTGTCGAGCCCGAGCACGACGGGTCGCGGGGCCGGTACGCCGGCGTCGGTGTCCGGGGTGTCTCCTTCGGCCCGGACGAGGACGACCGGACCCTCGGCGTGGGCGACGACGGCCAGGCCTACGGAGCCGACCACAAATCCGCCCATCCCGCTCAGGCCACGGGATCCGAGGACCAGCGGTTCGGCGTCCTTCGCGGCGTCGGTCAGCACCTCGGCCGGCCGTCCGGTGACCTGCTCGACGAGCACCTCGAGCTCCGGGTGGGCCGCCCGCAGTTCCCCGGCCGCTTCACGCGGTATCTGTTCGCTCCACTGCTGGTGGGTCTCGGGGCCGAGCAGGGGGGCTTGGGCGATGGGGGTCGGAGCGGGCTCCCAGACGTTGACCAGCTTCAACGGCAGCCCGCGCAGCTTCGCCTCCCTGGCCGCCCAGTCGGCGGCGGCACGGCTCTCGGGCGAGCCGTCGAGGCCTACGGTGACGGTGCGGGGCATGATCTCCACCTCCTGGACCGGGATCGCTCGATCCCTCTTCCAGCGTCGTGCCGTGGGGGTTCGCGGTGCAGGGGCCGCAGGTCCCCGGAAGGGGCCGATCGGCCCTATGGACCCGCGGGGCGTGCGTGGGAGGGCGGCCCTGTCCGCAGGGGCTGTTGGGCTCGTCCCGCACGACCACGCCGAAGGGCACCGGCGCTGCCCGACGCCTCTTCGAGGAAGCCGACTACGTCTCCCTCTCCAGGTTGCGGCCGCCGCGCCGGAGCCACTCCCGGTAGGCGGCCAGGGCCGTGGGCAGGGTCGGGAAGATCCGGTCGGTGCCGACGGCCTCGGTCAGCCCGAAGGCGTCGAGGTCGTCGCGCAGGTCCTGTTTGACGCGGGCGAGCGCGAAGACGATGTGACGCTGTTCGAGTTCCTGACGCAGGGCGTCGACCGCGTCGAGCGCGGTGATGTCCACCTCGACGTTGGCCTCGGTGTTGAGGACGAACCAGTCGACAGGACCTGCGTGTCGGTCGACCGCCGCCAGCGCCCGCCGCTTGAAGTCCTCGGCGTTGGCGAAGAACAGGGGCGAGTCGTACCGGTAGACAAGCAGGCCGGGGACCGTGCGGGCCTGTGGATAGTCGTCGACGTCGTGCATGCCTGCCAGTCCCGGCACCAGACCCTCGATCGCGTCGTGCGGGCGGGCCACCCGGGTGAGCAGCTCCGCGACGGAGAGCCCGACCGCCACGATCACGCCGTACAGGATGTCCAGGGCCAGCACTCCGGCCAGACAGCCCAGGGCCAGGAGCAACTCCCGGCGTCGGAAGGCGGCCAGCCGCCGGAACCCGGCCAGATCCATCATGCGGACCCCGGCATAGACGACCAGGGCGCCCAGCACGGTCGACGGCGTGTGCGCGAGGAGCGGGCTGAGGAACAGCAACACGGCGAGGACCACCACACCGGCGACGAGCGAGTACGCCTGGCTGCGGCCCCCGGCCGAGTGCGCGAGCGCGGTACGGCTGGCGCTGCTGCTCACCGGGAAGCCGTGCAGCACGCCCGCGCCCAGGTTCGCGGCTCCCAGGGCCAACAGTTCCTGGTTGGGGTCGAGTTCGTCGCCGCGTTCCGAGAAGGCGCGCGCGGTCAGGATGACGTCGGTATAGCCGACCAGGAGCACGCCGAGTGCCGGCAGTACCAGTTGCGGCAGGTCTCCCGGCGTCGGCAGGCCGGGGCTCGGCAGCCCGGCCGGTACCGCGCCGATGACGGCGATGCCGTGGTCCTCGAGTCCGAAGACCGCGACGGCCGCCGTGCCGAGCACCAGGGCCAGCAGGGGGCCCGGGGCACCGGGGAGGAACCGCGCGACCGCGAAAAGGAACGCGATCGCCGCGACGGAGAAGATCAGCGTGGCGGGATGGGCTTCTCCCAGGTGCCTCATGAAGGAGAGCAGTTGGGGGAAGAACTCGGATCCCGAGGTGCGGACACCGGTCAGCTTGGGGAGCTGGTCGACGATGATGATGAGCGCCACGCCGGTCAGGTAGCCGACCAGGATCGGCCGTGACAGGAGGTCGGCGAGGAAGCCCAGTCGCGCCACCCACGCCACCAGGAACATCGCCCCGACCACGACCGCGAGCCCGGCGGCGAGTACGGCGTACCGGTCCGGGGCGCCCGCGGCGAGGGGCCCCACCACGGTGGCGGTCATCAGCGCGGTGGTCGACTCGGGCCCGACGGACAGCAGCCGGGACGAGCCCAGCAGGGTGTACAGCAGCAGGGCGGGAAGGATCGCCCACAGCCCCGCGACCGGCGGCAGTCCCGCGAGGCCCGCATAGGCCATGACCTGCGGAACGAGATAGGCCGCGACGGTCACTCCGGCCAGCAGGTCGCCGCGCAGCCACGAACGGTGGTAGCCGGCCAGTACGGCGAGGCCGGGAGCCGCCCGCCGCACGAGACCGCGTCGGCCCGCCCCGGCGGCCGCATCCGAGCGCTCGGACATGGGGCTCCCTTCGTCACCCCCTTCAGCATCGCCCGACGGTCGTCCCGGCGCACGGCCGGTCCACCGTCGCCCGGCCGGACCCGGGGTTCGCTGGTCCGACAGGGCCGACTCACGACCGAACATGTCGGCAGACGAACGTAGCCCGCGCTCGCCGCAGACACGATCGACCGCGGTGCGGCCAGAATGAGACATACCCCAGTGATCGTGATCCAAGTGCGCTGAGATGGCCCGAACGACCGCATGCGGCGGGTCCGTGAGGGGCGAAGGGTCCGTGGGGGCGAACGTGGGAGAAACGATCAGTTCGGCTTCGGCCGCACCGGACTCGGCGTCCGGCTGCTCGGCGTCGACGTCGTGTGCCGGGGAGTGCGGTGCCCGTTCGGGAGGCGCCGAGGACAGGTTTCGGGGGCTCCTGGAAGCGGCGCCCGACGCCATGATCATCGTGGACGACACCGGAACGATCACGCTCGTCAACGCCCAGACCGAAGCGCTCTTCGGCTACGGGCGCGAGGAACTCCTCGGCCGAACAGTGGACTTGCTCGTACCCGACCGCTTCCGAACCCACCACTCACTGCACCGCTCCGGCTACGCCGAAAATCGTCAGGTGCGGCCCATGGGCGCCGGGCTCGAACTGCACGGCCTGCGCAAGGACGGCACCGAGTTCCCCGTCGAGATCAGCCTCAGCCCCCTGGAGACCAGCGACGGCCTCCTCGTCTCCGCCGCCGTCCGCGACGTCAGCGACCGCAAGGCGGCCGAGGACCGGTTCCGGGGGTTGCTGGAGGCGGCGCCGGACGCCATGGTGATCGTGGACGACACCGGAACGATCAGACTCGTCAACGCCCAAACGGAAGCGCTCTTCGGCTACGGGCGCGAGGAACTCCTCGGCCGAACAGTGGACTTGCTCGTACCCGACCGCTTCCGAACCCACCACACCGCGCACCGGACCGGCTACGCCGAAAATCGTCAGGTGCGGCCCATGGGCGCCGGGCTTGAGCTGCACGGCCTGCGCAAGGACGGCACCGAGTTCCCCGTCGAGATCAGCCTCAGCCCCCTGGAGACCACCGACGGCCTCCTCGTCTCCGCCGCCGTCCGCGACGTCAGCGACCGCAAGGCAGCCGAGGAACGCATCAACGAGCTGGCCGCGCTCGTCGAGTCCTCCCAGGACGCGATCCTCGCCAAGACCCTCGACGGACACATCACCTACTGGAACGCCGCCGCCCAGCGCCTCTACGGGTACACCCGCGCCCAGGTCATGGGCCGCCACGTGTCCCTGCTGGCCCCGCCCGACCACGGCCACGAGATCGACCTCCTCATGGACCGGTTGCGCAACGGGGAAAGGATCGAGCACTTCGAGACACTGCGGGTCACCCGTCACGGCGATCTCCTCGACGTCGACATCACCCTGTGGCCGACCCGTTCACCCGAGGGCGAGGTCATCGGCGCCTGCGCCATCGTCCGTGACATCAGTGATCGCAAGCGGGCCGAGGCCGAGCTGACCGTGCTCTACGAACAACAGCGGCACATCGCGCTGACCCTCCAGCGCAGTCTGATGGGCACTCCGCCCGCCATCCCCGGTCTCACGACCGCCAGCCGCTACCGGCCCGCCACCCAGGGGGCTGGGGTGGGCGGCGACTGGTTCGACCTGGTCCCGCTGGGCGCCGGCCGCGTCGGCGTCCTGATCGGCGACGTGATGGGACGCGGACTGGAAGCCGCTGCCGTCATGGGCCAGTTGCGTTCCGCCGCGCACGCCCTGGCCAAGACCGGTATGCAGCCCCGCCAGCTCATGCAGGCCCTCGACGCCGCCGTCGCCGACCTCGACGTCCCGGACCAACTGGTCACCTGCTGCTACCTGGTGATCGCGGCCGACGCGGGCGCGGTGACGATCTGCTCCGCCGGACATCTGCCCACCCTGGTGGCCACCCCGGGCGAGGGCGCCCGTGCGCTGCCCGCGCCCGTCAACGCGCCCCTCGGCGTGGGTGACGTCCTCTACCAGCAGTGCAGTGCGGTCATCCCGCCCGGCGCCACCCTCGTGCTCTACACCGACGGACTGATCGAAACCCCCGGCAGCGACATCGAGGACCAGCTCTCCCAGCTCACCAGCACACTGAGCGGCCTGTTCGCCACCGCCCCCGACCTTGAGGTGGCCGCCGACCACGTCCTGACCACCTTGCTGCCCGACGCCGAGGGCCACAACGACGATGTCACCCTGCTGCTGACCCGGCTGCCCGACGCACCGCTCGACGCCGTCTCCCTCGACCTCCCGGCGGTCCCCGACTCCGTCCCCGAGGGCCGGGCCTTCCTCAGCAAGGCCCTCACCTCGTGGGGCTGCGCCACAAAGGCCGACGACGCGCGGCTGCTGCTCTCAGAAGTCCTCACCAACGCCGTTCAGCACGCCCAGGGCCCCATCGGACTGCACCTGTGCCGGACCGCCTTGGACCTGACGGTCGAAGTCGGCGACCACAGCCCGCAGTTGCCCCAGCCCCGCTTCGCGGCCGAGGACGACGAATCCGGGCGCGGACTGATCCTCGTCCGCGCGCTCGCCGACGACTGGGGCGTACGACCCACCGACGACGGCAAGACCACCTGGTTCACCCTCCACCTGTGAGCGGTCCCGCCGTCATCGTGCTACCTGGTGACATCGTGCTGCCCGGCGTCGCCTCGTCCGGCGCTCACTGGCCGGAGGCGGCGGTGCCCGAGCCGCCGGCCGGGCCCTGACCGCTCAGGACGAGTTCCTTCGCCCTGCGGAACTCCTCGTCCGTGATGTCGCCACGGGCGCGGATCTCGGACAGCTTGGCGAGTTCGTCGACGCTGCTGGTGCCGCCGCCCGCCGCCTGCCGGATGTAGGAGTCGAAGGCCTCCTGCTGCGCGCGGGCCTGATTCACCTCTCGGCGCCCCATGTTCTTGCCGCGGGCGATCACGTAGACGAGGACGCCCAGGAAGGGCAGGAGGATGACGAACAGGAGCCAGCCGGCCTTGGCCCAACCACCCAGTTCGTCGTCGCGGAAGATGTCGATGATGATCCGGAAGAGCAGGATGAACCACATGATCCACAGGAAGAACCAGAGCATGCTCCAGAAGACGCTCAGCAGCGGGTAGTCGTACGCGAGGTACATCTGTGTGCTCATGTCGCTCCTCCATCCCGGGCGTTCGCCCGGCAGTCGTCCCACCTGATTCAGCATGCGCACGGCAAGGTTCGTCCGGCCTCACCCGGGACGGGTGAACGTCCCCGCGGAGTCTCAGGGCGACTGAGGGGAGCCGTACGGGTCCGCGGCGCGTGCGCGGCGCAGTGCGGCCCGCCAGGCGAAGGCGAGGACGAGTTCGATCAGGCCGAGCAGTACGAGCCACAGGCCGAGCAGCCGGGTCAGGGCGCGGGCGGACTCGGTCGGCAGGGCGAGCACCACGACTCCCGCGACGATGCCGAGCGCCGCGGCGCAGAAGACGACGCCACGGTGCGGGAGGGCCTTCATGGCGATGGCCGTGTAGGCGGTCAGCATGCCGGAGGCGAGCCAGACGACGCCGACGATCAGCGAGAGCGCGGCGATGGTCTGCAGCGGGTTCCTCAGGCACAGCACCCCGGCCAGGACGAACAGCACCGAGAGCAGGAGTCCGGGGAGCCGCTCGCCGTGCTCCTCGCGGCCGAAGACCGCCACGAAGCGGAACACCCCGGTCACGACCAGATAGAGACCGATGAGTACCGCCAGGATGTGCAGGGTCTCGTCCGGCCACACCAGCACCAGGATGCCCGGCACCAGCGTCGAGATCGCCGAACCCAGAATCCAGGTCCACGAGCGGCCGAGTCCCGCCAGCAGTTCCTCGGGGTCGGCGGACGGTGGCGAGGCCGTCTCTTCGGGCCTGGGCCCGGGCTCTGTACGCGGCGCCTGACCACGCGATTCGGTCATGGCTCCTCCTCACGCGGTCGAGTCCTGACGCAGCCGAACGGGTTGTCGCCGGACCGCCGACGGGACGGTGTGCGGGGACTTCACCGGGTCAGCGTCCCGCGCGCCGCCCGCTGCCGGGTCACCCCCGGCGGGTGATCGTCCCAGCCCCCGGGACGGCTTGCGCCCGGTCACTCCGGTAGCCGGCGCATCTCTATGACGTGCAGTCCCAGCGACTGGCAGCGGGCCAGCAGGCCGTACAGGTGCGCCTCGTCGACGACGGGGCCGAACAGGACGGTCTGACCGGACATCACCACGTGATCCATCTCCGGAAACGCCTTGGTCAGCGTCTCCGTCATGTGCCCCTCGATACGGATCTCGTAGCGCATGGGCTCTGAACGACCTTTCAATGCGTCAGGACGAGCTTGAACGAGATGATCAGCAGGCCGAGCAGCAGATTGATCGAGGCCGTGACGGCCGTGAGGCGCCAGGAAGCGCCCGCGCGGCGTGCCGCTGCCGCCGACCAGCCCACCTGCCCGGCCACCGCGACGGCGAGCGCCAGCCAGAAGGTGCCTTGGAGGCCGAGGCCCAGGAGCGGGCTGACGGCCACGGCCACGGTCGGCGGGACGGCGGCCTTGACGATCGGCCACTCCGCGCGGCACACCTCGACGACGGTCCTCCGGTCCAGGGCCTGCCGGGCCAGACGCGCCCCGAACAGCTGGGCGTGCACATGCGCGATCCAGAACGCCACGCCGGTGCCCAAGAGCAACACCGCCAGCTCCACGTGCGGGAAGGAGCCCAGCGTGCCGGTGCCGATCACCACCGATGCGGCGAGCATGGACCCGTAGACACCACCGGTGTAGTCGGCTTGCTCCCGGTGGTCGGCGTCGGCCGCTGAGGGTACGGCGGGTTCGGTCCGGGACATCAAGGGCCTTCTCTCCGATTCGGCGCACCGGAACGAGGGGCATCGGCCGCATCGCCGGATTCGGGATGCTCCGGGCGCCCCGCCCGGTCGGGAGGTGCGTGGTGCCGCTCCTCCCATCGCATCCGAACGGCTCGTCCCGCGCCTCACCCGTGACGGGCGAGGGTGGTCACCGGTACGGGTTCACAGCAGTCGCAGCTCGCGCGCCCGGCGGACCGCTTCGTTGCGCCGGTTCACCGCCAGTTTCCGGTAGACGCTCTTGAGGTGGGTCTTGACCGTGTTCACCGACACGCAGAGGTCGGCCGCGATCTCTTCCGTCGACATCATCTGGGCCAGTCGCCGCAGAACGTCGCGTTCGCGTTCGCTCAGCTCCTGCACGACGAGTGGTGCGGGCGTTTCGAGCCGGGGCGCGTCGCCTGTCGTCAACCAGCCCGCGGCCAGTGGCTGCAGTGGCGCCGTGCCCAGGAGACGTCGGATCCACGGTCCGGCCTCGAGGAAGGGCCGCCGCAGCCGCTCGCGCCGGGCCTCCAGGAGCGCCTGGCCCACGAGCTTGCGCGCGGCGGCGGAGTCACCCGCCTCGAATGCGGCCTGCGCCCGGGTCAGCGTGGCCCGCACGGTCACCGCCGGACCGGCCGGACCCTCGGCGCGCAGTCGGTCGAGCAGGTCGAGCGCGGCGGCGGGGCGGCCCGCCGCCAGCTGGGCCCGCGCGGCCTCCACCACACAGGCCGGCTGGTCGTCCGGCACCTGTCGCAGTACCTCGGCGGCCGCGGCCGGCCGGCCCTCGGCCAGGTGGGCGGCGGAGGCGACCAGGGCGGCGTGAGCCTGCGCCCAGGGTGATGCCACGTCCGTGGAGACCGCCGGGTCCACCGCCGCCAGGGCTGCTCGGGTCTTGCCTCGGGCCAGCAGCAGACGTGCCGTCACGAGGG
Organism: Streptomyces sp. NPDC111507; assembly: GCF_055638955.1. Lineage (NCBI taxonomy): Bacteria > Bacillati > Actinomycetota > Actinomycetes > Kitasatosporales > Streptomycetaceae > Streptomyces > Streptomyces sp. NPDC111507. The sequence continues at coordinate 217,309 of NZ_JBVKBU010000010.1, forward strand.
ACCGGCCCGTGGCCGGCACCGGGTCCCGTGTCGCCGGACGCGAGCCGACCGCCTCGTCGAGGAGGGCTTGGGCGTGATCCAGTTCGTTCCGGTCGACGGCCACGGCGGCCAGGACCAGCCGCCCGATGTCCGAGCCGGACGACCCGCACAGACCGAAGCGCTCCGAGTCGGTCGTCGCCGCCAGTGCCTTGCGCTCCGCCCGGCCCAGCCAGCCGTTCAGGTAGTCGATCAGCGCCAGGTGCCCCAGGGACTCCTCTCGCGGAAGCGCCGTCGAGGCACCGCCGGGACAGCCCGCTGCCGCGGACAGCGCGGTGCGGGCGTCCTCGAAACGCCCGGCCCACAGGCGCGTCGAGCCCAAGTGGGTCAGCAGCAGAGCGATGAGTTCGGGATGCTGCCCCAAGAGGTGGGCGGGAACCGCCTGTCTCAGTTCCTCGGCCGCCTCCGCGGCCCTCTCCGCCTGGAACGGGGACCCGGCCAGACGGGCCGCCAGCGCCTCCAGCAGCGCGCAGCTCAGCCGTGCCGCCGCCGGGCCGGGCACGTCGGTGGCCGCGTCGGGCACGTCCGCGGCCAGGCTCGCCTCGGCGTGGTGCAGACGGGCCAGACCGCGGTCGAGGTCGCACTGGGAGAGGTCCCGGGCCGCTCGGACGACGTCCGTCGCGGGACTCGTGGCCTCGGGTCCCATCCGGGAGAACAGCTCGGCCAGCTCGTCACGGCGCAGACCGGTGAAGAGCTGTCCGATCGCCAGGCCGTCGACGAAGGCGCCGGCGGTGAACTCCCAGTCGCCCGCGGCGGCGCCATGGGCGATCGTCTCGGGGAGGAATCCGGAGCGCAGCAGCCACCGTGCGGCCCGCCGGTGGAGTTCGGGCTCCAGTCCAGGACAGCGCTCCCGCAGATGCGCCCGGAGGATCTCCCCGAACAGCGGGTGGAGCCGGTACCACGAGTGTCCGAGGTCCTCGACGAACGCGTTCTCGCGGTGCAGCTCGGCCAGAATGGGCTCGGCGTCGGTGCGCTGCGTCAGCGCGTTGGCCAGATCGGGGCAGAGCCGCTCCAGGATGCTGACCCGCAGCAGGAGGTCCTGTGTCTCGGCAGTGCGCCGCTTGAGCACCTCGGCCAGGAGGTAGTCGGCGACCGTACTGCGCCCGGCCTCGAATTCCTTCAGGTATCTCTCCGGATCCGGGCTCTCCCGCGCGGCCAGGGCGCACAGCCGCAGGCCGGCCGCCCATCCGCCGGTGCGGTCCACGAGCGCCCCCACCGCGTGCGCGGGCAGGCGCAGGCCGTGCAGTTCCAGGAGTACGGCCGCCTCCTCGGGTGTGAAGGCCAGTTCCGCGTTCCGCATCTCCGTCAGGTCACCGGCCGCCCGGTAACGGTGCACCGGCAGCAGCGGCTCGGTGCGGGTGACGAGGACCAGGCGCATCCCCGGTCCGGCATGGTGCAGGACGAATTCCAGCTGCTCCGCGATCTCCGGTGCACTCACGCGGTCGTATTCGTCGAGCACGACGATCGCCGGCCGGTCGCGTCCGCTCAGCTCGGCGGCGAGCCGTGCCAGCAGTGTGCGGTCCACCCGGCTCGCGTCGGCGGGACAGCGGATGTCGTCGGGGATCGGCACGCCCGAGGCCCGCAGGGCCTGGAGCACGTACGCCCAGAACATCCCGGGTTGCTGATCCGCCGTGTCGGCGGTGAACCAGGCGACGGGCTGCGCCAGCCCAGTGACCCACTCGGCGACCAGCAGGGTCTTCCCCGCCCCGGCCGCTCCGTTGACGACCGTCAGCGGGGTCAGCAGCGCCTGGTCCAGGTGTTCGACCAGCCGCTCCCGCCGCAGGAAGGTGACGGGCCTCGCCGGCGGGGCGAACCGCGTGCGCAGAAACGGGTCGCCCATGGGATCGACCCAGTCGACGGTCGACCCCTGGCCGCTCTCCTCGATCCCAGCCATGGTGCTCGCCATTATCCCGTCAGATCACGGGCGGCGCTCTTCTCACTCCTGTCCCGGGCGGCGCGACCGCACTCGGGGCCGCGGGCCGCGTCTTCCGAACGACCGCGGTCACGGCTGGGCCGCCCCGGTTCCCTTCTCCCCCTCAACCGCTGCCCAGCCGCCGGAACTCGCCCCTGTGGACATCACGTTGACACCGCCGGTTGCCCGGCGTTGACTGACAGCACGGTGCGGAGCGCGGCCCCGCCCAGGGCGACGAAACCGACGCGGCCGGTACGACGTACAGGAAAGTGGCACTCAATGATGTACGACCAGTCACGCGCCCAGCAGCCCCCGGACAAACAGACCGGTGCGGCCGGGCGTCGTACGCCGGGCCCCGAGCCGCTGATCCCGTCGGACGAACGGGACAAGCTCACCCATCGCCTCCAACACGCCCTCAACACCTTCGCCGACAGCCCACGTGAGGCGTTGGAAGAGGCCGAGACCGCGTTCGACGCGGTCACCGCCCAGCTCATGAGCACCCTCGCGGAACGGCGGCGTGTTCTCCACGCGACCTGGCAGGACCAGGACCCCGGGACACAGCCGGAAGAACTCCGGCACGCGCTGAGGCAGTACCGGGAGATCACACAGCGGATGCTGCGCATGTAGACCCTCACCGCACCCTCGGTCCGACGTTCGGTCAGGGCGTCGGCGAGGATCCGAGGGGCGCGGGGGCTCCGGCAGTGACACGGTTAGGGTGCCGGTGTGCCGTCGTACAGCATTGGCCAGGCCGCGCGCCTGCTGAGGGTGAGTCCGGAGACCGTGCGCCGTTGGGCGGACGGGGGCCGGCTTCCCATGGGGCGGGACGGTTCGGGGAACCGGGTGATCGACGGCGTCGGGCTGGCCCGCTTCGCGCGGGAGCGTGCGGTCGAGGACGAACGCGGCACCGGCGGCGGCCCGCCCACGTCGGTGCGCAACGCGTTCACGGGCATCGTCACGGCGCTGAGGGTCGACGACGTCGTGGCGCAGGTGGAGATCCAGTCAGGGCCGCACCGGGTGGTGTCGCTCGTGACCCGGGAGGCGGTCGACGAGCTGGACCTCGCGGTCGGCGTCACGGTCACCGCGCGGGTGAAGTCGACGAGTGTGCACGTGGATCGCTCGTAGCCGATGGCGTACGGCACAGCAGAGCGGCCCAGAGATCGAGGCGCTCGTAGAGGCGGGACAGGTCGCGGCCGGTGAAGTGCTCGATGCGCTGGATCCGGTAGTGGACGGTGTTGACGTGCAGGTGCAGGACCTCCGCCGTGCGGGCCCATGAGCCGTCGTGGGCGAGGAAGGTCTCCAGGGTCTTCAGCAGGGCGGCGGCTGAGGCGTTCCGGGTGTCCAGGAGGGGGCCCAGGACGGTGCGGCTGTAGGCGGTACGGACCTCGGCCGGTATGCCGGTCAGCAGGGTGTCGAGTCCGGTGAGGGACGAGGAGTCGACGACTGACGAGGAGTCGGGGGCGGTGGTGCGGGCCGAGGCCAGGGCGTAACGGGCCTCGGCCAGCGCCCCGTTGAGGTCCTGCGGCCCGGCGGCCGGCGAGCCGATACCGCCGTGCAGCGGGACGGACGGCTCGCAGGCGGCGACAAGCGGCCAGAACTCCGCACATCCCCCTGCGGCGTCCGCTGTATCCGGTACGACCGCGAACGCCGTGCCGTCCGGCAGCCGCCCCACGGACGCGCGCCCCGGCCCCGCATGGGCGACCGCCTCCGTCAGCGCCGCCTCCGCCAGTCCCGCCCGTTGCGATCCCGTATCGGCGACGATCACCCGGTAGGGGCCCTGAGCGGGCAGCCCGCACGTCCGCAGCGCTCCTTCCACGGCGGCGGCCTCCGCGCCGGGTGCGCAGAGCAGGGTGCCGAGCTCGTCCGCCGCCTGGTGTTCGGCGGCCCTGCGCCGGGCTCGTGACTCCTGGCAGCGGGCCAGGATCGCGGCGATCTCGTGCAGCATGCGCGGCGGGGTGCCACCGGGCTCGGGCAGATACAGGTGCCAGCGCTCGTACGGCGAGACGGCGTCGGAGTCGACGAACGCCGTGATCCCCGCGCCGTTGGCCAGCAGCGCGACGGCCTCCCGCGCCGGAACCGGCCGCGCGCCCTCGGTGGCCGCGACGGTCCGGCCGGCGGGTGTGAAGACATACGCGGTCGCCCGGTCGACGTGGGCGAAGGCGGACGCGACGACCACGTCGGGGCCCGCGTCCTGGGCGACGAGTCGGCTCAGCCGGACACGTACGTTCTCGGGCAGCGCGTGGAGGCGGTTCAGCTCGCCCCACTGCTGGAAGTACACGGTGTCGGTGATCGCGCGGAACATGATGTGGGCCGGGACCGCCGCCAGCGGGACGCCGTGCCGCGCGCACGCCTCGATGAGATCGCCGGGCACCGAACCGTGGGTCTCCTCGCCCGCCAGCAGTACGGCGGCGCCCGCCGTCCGCAGCGCGGCCACGAACCGCTCCGCCTTGTCCCGCCCGCCCTCGGCCGTCCACCACACCAGTCCGCTGAGCACGACCTCGCCGGGTCGCACGAAACGGGCGGGGTCCTCCAGGTCGGTGGCGGTCACCCCGCTGATCTCCCGCGTCAGCTGGGGTTCCTCGGCCCACAGCAGGCGCAGGCCCAGGGACTCGTCCTTGAGGAGATGGTCGACGTGCATGTGCTCTGGCTCCTTGTGCGGCAGCCGGGCACGAGGGCGCGTGCCCGGCATCTCACATTCACCAGGTGCATGCGAGTGATCGCATCGTAAGTGCAAGGCGAGGCGAACGGTATGCCTCTTGGTTGATCCTCCAGGACACCCGCCGGAAAACTCGGCGTTTCCGTGTCGTGAACCAGTCGTCCGGAGCACGGTCGCGTTGCTTCACTGGCGCTCATGGACCTGAACACCGTGGTGGAGATACGGGACGCACGGCATCCCGCGCCCTGGCGGCCGGGCGACGCCTGGCTCGGCGGCGGGACGTACCTGTTCTCCGAGCCGCAGCCGCACCTGCGGCGGCTGGTGGACCTGAGCCGGACCGGTTGGACACCGGTGCAACCGCACCCGGACGGCTCGGTGGAGATCGCCGCTACCTGCACGATCGCCCAGCTGTCCCGGTTCGCGAGGGAGCTCCGGGGCGAGGCGGCACCCCTGTTCGAGCAGTGCTGCCGCGCGTTCCTCGCCTCCTTCAAGATCTGGAACCTGGCCACGGTCGGCGGGAACCTCTGCAACTCCCTCCCGGCCGGACCGATGATCTCCCTCACCGCCGCCCTCGACGGCGAGTGCCTGCTGCACGCCCAGGACGGTGTACGCCGCCGGGTCCGCGTCGTGGATTTCGTGACCGGCGCGGGCCGCAAGGTCCTGGACGAGGGCGAGCTGCTGCGGTCCATCACCCTGCCCGCCCGCGCCCTTGCCTGCCGTACGGCGTTCCGGCAGGCGTCCTTGTACGGGCTCGGCCGCTCCGGCGCACTGGTCATCGGCACCCTGGACCCGGTCGACCACTCCCTCGCGATCACGATCACCGCCGCGACCGTCCGCCCGGTCCGGCTGTGGTTCCCGCTGCCGCCGACGGCGGACGGACTGCGTGCGGCGATCGACGCGGCCGTCGCCGACGACGAGTGGTTCGACGACATCCATGGGCTTCCCGCATGGCGGCGGCACATGACGTTCCGGTACGCGGAGGACATCCGCCGCGAGCTGTCCCACGGTGAGGAGCCGCAGTGAGTTTCGGGATCGAGGTGAACGGCCGGCCGTTCACGCAGGAGCCACGCCCCGGCCAGTGTCTACGGACCTATCTGCGTGAACGCGGCTGGTTCGGTGTGAAGAAGGGCTGCGACGCGGGCGACTGCGGCGCGTGCACGGTCCACGTCGACGGCGAGCCCGTACACAGCTGCCTCTTCCCGGCCTTCCGGGCCGACGGCCGCGAGGTCACCACGGTCGAGGGCCTTGCCTCCGAGGACGGCGAACTCCACCCCGTACAGCAGAAGTTCCTGGACGCGCAGGGATTCCAGTGCGGCTTCTGCACGGCCGGATTCCTGATGACGACCGCGGCACTCGACGACGATCAACTGGCCGATCTCCCCCGGGCGTTCAAGGGCAATCTGTGCCGCTGCACCGGGTACCGGGCCATCGAGGACGCCGTACGAGGGGTGTGTCACACCGAGGCTCCCTCGGCCGGCGAGGCCGTGGGCCGCAACCTTCCGGCCCCCGCCGGAGCGCAGGTCGTCACGGGCACCGCCCGCTACACCTTCGACGTCGACATCCCGGGCATGCTCCACATGAAACTGCTGCGCTCCCCGCACGCCCACGCCCGCATCCTCGCCATCGACACCTCCGCCGCCCTGCGCGTACCAGGCGTGCACGCGGTCCTCACCCACTACGACGCGCCGGAACGGCACTTCTCCACCGCCCGTCACGAGCACCCGGAGGAAGATCCGGACGACACCCGCGTCCTCGACGACACCGTCCGCTACATCGGCCAGCGCGTCGCGGCCGTCGTCGCGGACAGCGAGCGGGCGGCGGAGGAGGGCTGCCGCCTCGTCGAGGTGACGTACGACGTGCTGCCCGCGGTCGTCGACCCTGAGGAGGCGATGCGGCCGGGCGCACCGGTCGTGCACGACAAGGACGCGGCGACGGCTCGGATCTCCCGTCCCCAGGAGAACGTCGTCGGTGAGGCGCACGGCGAGATCGGTGACGTCGAGGCGGGGTTCGCCGAGGCCGACATCGTCTACGAGGACACCTACCGCACCCAGCGTGTCCAGCACGCGAGCCTGGAGACACACGGAGCCGTCGCCTGGTTCGACGAGGACGGCCGGCTGAACGTACGCACCAGTTCGCAGACCCCGTTCCTGACGCGGCGCGCCCTGTGCGCGTTGTACGACCTCCCTGCGGAGCAGGTGCGGGTGGTCGCGGGCCGGGTCGGCGGTGGTTTCGGCGGCAAGCAGGAGATGCTCGTCGAGGACATCGTGGCCCTCGCGGTGCTGCGGCTGCGCCGCCCGGTGAAGCTGGAGTACACGCGGGCCGAGCAGTTCTACGGGGCGACCACCCGGCACCCGTTCACGATCCGTGTGAAGGCGGGAGCCCGCCGCGACGGCACCCTGACCGCGCTGCAACTACGAGTCGTCTCCAACACGGGCGCGTACGGAAATCACGGTCCCGCGGTGATGTTCCACAGCGTCGGCGAGTCGATGGCGGTCTATCGCGCCCCGCACAAGAAGGTCGACGCCTTCTCGGTCTACACCCACACCGTCCCGGCCGGCGCCTTCCGCGGCTACGGACTCGGGCAGGTCATGTTCGCGGTCGAGTCGGCCCTCGACGAACTCGCCCGCCGAGTGGGCCTGGACCCGCTGGAGTTCAAGGCGAAGAACATCATCAGACCCGGGGAGCCGATGATCACCGCCGGCGGCGAGGAGGAGGACCTGCACATCGCCAGCTACGGTCTCGACCAGTGCATCGGCATCGTCCGCCGTGCCCAGGAAGAGCCTGTGTCCGAGCCCGTCCCGGACGGCTGGCTGCTCGGCGAGGGCGCCGCGCTCGCGATGATCGCGACGGGTCCGCCGGGTGGCCACATCGCCGATGCCAGGGCCGCGCTGCTGCCCGACGGCACCTTCGACCTGGCCGTCGGCACGGCCGAGTTCGGCAATGGCACCACCACGGTGCACCGCCAGATCGCGGCCGGTGAACTCGCCACCACCGTCGAGCGCATCACCGTCCGCCAGTCCGACACGGACGTCGTCAAGCACGACACCGGCGCCTTCGCCTCCACCGGCGTGGTGGTCGCGGGCAAGGCCACCCTGCGCGCCTCCCGTGCCCTCGCGGACATGCTGCTGGACTTCGCCGCCGCCACCCTGCGCGTCCCGCGCGCGGACTGCCGGCTCGTGGAGGAGGCGGTGGCGCATCCGGGCGGCCGCCTGGCCTTGAAGGAGCTGTACGAGGCGGCCAAGGCGGTCGGTGTCACCTGTGCCGCCGACGGGCACTTCGGTGGCACCCCGCGCTCGGTCGCCTTCAACGCGCAGTGGTTCCGGCTCGCGGTCGATCCCGGCACCGGCGAGATCCGCATCCTGCGCAGTGTGCATGCCGCCGACGCGGGCAAGGTGATGAATCCCATGCAGTGCCGCGGCCAGGTGGAGGGCGGTGTGGCCCAGGCGCTGGGCGCCACGCTCTTCGAGAACGTGCGCGTCGACGCCCGCGGCGAGGTCGAGACGGCCGCCTTCCGCCGCTACCGCCTCCCTCAGTACGCCGACATCCCGCGCACGGAGGTCCACTTCATGGAGACCGCCGACGCCATCGGTCCCCTCGGCGCCAAGTCGATGAGCGAGAGCCCCTTCAACCCGGTCGCCCCGGCCTTCGCCAACGCCCTGCGCGACGCGACGAGCCTGCGCTTCACCGAACTCCCGCTCACTCGCGACCGGGTGTGGCTGGCCCTCGACGCGGCGGGGGTGACCAGCCCATGAGCCCGCGGACCTGGCCCCTACGGTCGGTCCAGTGCGGCGAGAACCTCGGCGCAGATGGCCAAGGCCGTCTCCGCCGGGGTGCGGGCGCCGATGTCGAGTCCGATCGGGCCGTGGATGCGGCGCAGTTGCTCCTCGGTGAGCCCCGCCTCGGTGAGGGCTTCGGCGCGGCGGGCCTGGGTACGACGTGAGCCGAGCGCGCCGACGTAGGGGATGCCGGCCGTCAACGCGGTGTGCAGGGCGGGGATGTCGAGGTCAGGCTCGTGACTGAGCACGATCAGGCAGGCCGCGGCCGGACGGTCGGCCAGCAGTGTGCGGGCATCACCGGCGGCGTACGCGACCGTGGCCTGCCAGCCCAGCACCTGTGCCTGGGTGGTGAGGAGTTCGGCGAGTTCGCCGCCGCCGACGATGACCAGGTGAGGGACGGCCGGGCAGGCCTCGATGAGGACGAGTCCGGTGTCGGCGAGGCGGGTCTCGCGGCCGGCACGGTGGCGGGCGAGCAGCTGCCTGGCCTGCTCGGCGGCCTGAGCGACGGCCGCCGGATCATCACTCTGCAACCCCGGAGTGACGGCGCCCGGAGTGACGACGTCGCTGACGGCCTGGGTCCGCTCCTCGTCGATCCGGGTGATCAGCGCGGCGTCGGCGCCCTCGCTCAGCAGGTCCCACCAGCGCGCGGGAACGGTATGCAGCGGCTGCAGCAGGATCTCGGCCTGTCCGCCGCAGGTCAGCCGCGCCTCTTTGACCTCGTCGTCGTGTACGGCCACCTCGCACACCCGCGCGGTGTGCCCGGGCGGGAGGGCCGCGGCCTCTGCGGCCAGGTGGTCGTCGAACGCACCGCGGTACAAGGTGCCCTGACGGTTTCCGTCCTCGTCGATGAGGAGCGCGTCGGCTGGGTGCCGGGGCCCGAAGCCCTGCTCGGTGATCGGCCGGGCCAGTACCGCCGGGCGCCCCTGAGCCGCCCATCGCCGTGCCGTGTCCGCCAGCTCACGCATGATCGCGGCCCTCCTCGTTCCTGGCTGTCGGCACCGGGAAACCATCGAGTCACCGGGAGACGACCTGGTCGGCGCGGCGCTGTCATCACCATTCTAATGAGCCCTGCCACGGCTCGGTGATCAGTTCTCGCTCGGTGACCACCCGTCCCGCCCGGGCGGCGAGGTGGTGCAGGAGATCGAACTCGCGGGGTGTGAGATCCAGCATGACACCGGCCAGGCTCGCCTCGCGTGCGCCCGGGTCGATGCGCAGATCACCGGCGACGGTCGTGGCCGCGCTCGCTCAGGGCACGGATCAGCGGTGTACGGAGTCGTCCGCATGCCTTCCCGCACTGTTCTTGCCGTGGCCGGCTGGGCGACCGCCGCCGTGGCCGCCACGCTCACGGGCCTGGCCGCCGTACAGGTCATCGGCGATGGGATCACCTCCTCCACCGACGGCGGGGTGCTCACCCCGGAGCAGGTCGAGCGGCAACTCGCCGCGGCGACGGCTTCACCATTCGGCGTCGAACGCGCCGACGCGGGGCCCGACGAACACGCCGAAGTGAGGTTCGAGGGCACCGCAGGCAAGGTCGAACTCCGCGTGCGCTGCGTGAGCGGCCGACCCAGCGGGTCGTGGAAACAGGACGACTGATCTGACGACCAGCGCCGACGGCCGTCGAGCTGACGGTGCATCACTTCGATGGGGTCGGTCGGCGTGGTGCCGTTGCGCGGCGCCCGCCGTGCCTACCGTCCGGCGGCGCACAGCGCGTGGTCGATCAGGGTGCCGGTGGCCCGGTTGAGCGTAGGCAGGTCCGGCATCCCGGAGGTGGTGGTGACGGAGATGGTGACCGCACGCCGCCCGTCCGAGCTGACTGCGGGGCGGGTGTAGGTGCCGAACCCGTCGCCCTCATGCATGTAGTAGTGGCCGCCGCAGGACAGCGGAATCTCGCGCAGGCCCAGGCCGTAGGTGCCCTGGGGCAGCTCCGCGACATCGTCCGGGTCGTCGGTGCGCTGTACGGTCTGCCGCATCTCCCGCCACTGTTCGGCCGGCAGCAGGCGGCCGTCGGCCAGCGCACGGAAGAAGGTGTTGAGGTCCGCGGTGGTACTCACCACTCCGGAGTCGGCGGTGTGCAGGTAGCTGTTCGTGGTGACGTCGAGCCTTTTGCCGTCGGTGCCGGTCAGATAGGTGCTCACGTACGGCGTGGGCAGGAACGGGTCGAGACCGGGCACCGAGGTCTGACGCAGGCCCAGTCCGGCGATGATGCGGTGCTCGACCAACTCCCTCCAACCGGTGCCGCTTGCCTTCTCGGCGATCATCCCGGCCAGCAGGTAGTTGGTGTTGGAGTAGGCCCAGCGGGTGCGGCCGGCCTCCGGCACGAACAGCGGCTTGTGGGCCACGGCCGACACCACCAGGTCGTGAGCGGAGGTGTCGTTGTAACGGTTCTCGTCGAAGTGCTCGCGGAGCTTCTGCTGCATGGCCGGGTCGTCCATGTAGTCGAACAGCCCGCTGGTCTGGCGGAGCATGTCGCGCACGGTGATCCGGGACCCGTCGTTGCCGTTGCCGGAGACCACGCCGGGCAGCCAGTGCTCGACGGTGTCGTCCAGCGAGAGCTGCTTCTCGGCGGCGAGTTGCAGCACCACGGTGGCCACGAACGCCTTGGTGGTGGAGGCCGTCCGGAAGTGCGAGCCCCACGGCACGGGGACACGGGAACCGGCCGACACGGTGCCGAGACGGGCCTGCACCCGTCCTCCGGGCAGGCCGTCGACCCTGGCCAGCACATTCACGTCCCCGCCACCCGCTTCCCGTACGGCGGCCACGTCGCGGTCGAGCTCGGCCCGGGTGTATTCGGCGCGTGCGTCGCGGTGCCCGGGGGCCGCGGAGGCCGCCTCCGGCAGCAGCACGGCGGCGACCAGCGCGGCTGCCGCGAGGGCGGCGGCTGACGTCTTTTTCTTACCGGCCTTGGTTGTTGTGCGCTTCGTACCGGCCTCAAGAGAACGCATGGTTCGAACCTCCGGTTCGGGCTGGTGGACCACCGTCTGCTGACGCCTACCAGCCAACCGGATCCCGAACCCAGGCCCCATGGCCCTACCACCCGGCCCAAGGGTGGTGCCCAGCCCCGCCCGTGGTGGGGAAAACCCGAAGCCGGGCCTTCAGCCCCGTTGTCACATGCCTGGGTCCGGCGGTGTCTTCATGACGAACGGCCCGACAGGCACACGTACAAGGAGAACACCATGACGCTGCGCATCCCGAAGGCCGAGCTCCCCGCCGAGCTCCGCGAAATCATGATCAAGCAACTCGGTACCGTGCCCGAGCCCGTCGAGGTGCTGTGGAACAACCCCGAACTCGCCCGAGACAACCAGGAGTTCTCGGCCAAGGTGGGCACGTGGGACGCGGCCGACGCGAGCCTCAAGACGTTCGCGCACATGGCCGTCGCGGCACAGGTCGGCTGCAGTTGGTGCCTCGACATCAACTACTTCCACGCGCTGAACCAGCACCTGGACCTGGCGAAGGCGAGCCAGGTGCCGCGCTGGCGGCAGTCGGAGGTGTTCACGCCGCTGGAGCGGGACGTGATGGAGTACGCCGAGGCCATGACGAACACACCGACGACCGTCACCGACGAGTTGTCCGCGGGGCTGCTCGACCGGCTCGGCCCGGCGGCGATGGTCGAACTCACCGTGTTCATCGGCTTCGCCAACCTGGCCACCAGGTGCAACACGGCGCACGGGATCACGTCGCAGGGCTACTCCGACGCCTGCGAGATTCCGCTGGCCGCGCGTCCGCAGAACCTCGGCGTAGCGTCGACGGCATGACCGAAGACCCGTTCGTCGTCCATCGCAGCCTCCTGTTCACGGTCGCCTACGAGATGCTCGGCTCGTCGGCCGACGCCGAGGACGTGCTCCAGGAGTCCTGGCTCCGGTGGGCCGACGTCGACCGCACACAGGTGCGTGACCCGCGTGCCTACCTCGTACGAACCGTCACACGGCAGGCGCTCAACCGTCTGCGGACCTTGTCGCGCAGCCGCGAGGAGTACGTCGGCGAGTGGCTGCCCGAGCCGCTGCTGACCAGCCCCGACGTCGCCGAGGACATCGAGCTCGCGGAGAACGTGTCGATCGCGATGCTGACCGTGCTCGAAACGCTCGGGCCGACGGAGCGCGCGGTGTTCGTGCTCCGCGAGGTCTTCGAGGTGCCGTACGGCGAGATCGCCGAGGCCGTCGGGAAGTCCGCGGCAACGGTGCGCCAGATCGCGCGGCGAGCACGCGAGCATGTGGCGGCCCGGCGGCCGCGGGTACCGGTGAGCCGGTCGGAGCAGCAGGCCGTGGTGGAGCGGTTCCTCGCCGCGCTGCGCACCGGCCGGTTGCAGGAACTGCTGGACGTCATGGCACCGGACGTGGTTCTGATCGCCGACGGCGGCGGGCTTGCGGGCGCCGCTCCGGCTCCGGTCCACGGGGCCGCGGTGGTGGCGAGCATGCTCGCTCTCCCGGGCCGGGTGGTGTCGGCGGTGTGGCTCAACGGCGCGCCTGCGGGCCGGATCGAGATCGACGGCCGAGTGGCCGCGGTGAGCCTCGTGGTGGAAGACGGGAAAGTCACCCGGATCCACGCGATCGCGAACCCGCGGAAACTGACACGACTCGATGAACCGGCCGAACTCGCCAGGTAGGCCCGCCCGCCGCTGCCTCTGGCGACGTGTGTGTTCCGGACGGTCCGGACCGTCCGGAACACACACGAGCGCACAGTGGTCGGACGACGAGGCACGTCGACGTGCGTCGACGCAGGTCGAAACATGTCCGTCGCGCTAGGTATGAGCCGGGTATGAGCTCGGTGTGACCGCGGGCGAGTCCGGTGCGTGCGCGAAGGAGGCCGGTCGTGCGCGGCATAGAGTGCCTCGGCAGATCTGGCATGCCGTGGAGGTAGAACGCGATGGGGAATCCACCACAGCTCACCGTGGGGCGACTCCTCACCTCATGGCAACTGGACGTGCCCGCGCTGCTGGTGGTCGTCATCCTGGGCGCGCTGTACGGCTGGGGTGTGCTGTGTCTGAAGCGCCGGTGCGAGCACTGGCCCCTGCCGCGCGTCGGCGCCTTCGCGCTGCTCGGCCTGGGCACCCTCATCGTGGCCACAATGTCCGCGCTGGCGGTGTACGACCACGTGCTGTTCTGGCCGGCCGCCGTCCAGAACGTCCTCCTCGACCTGATCGCACCGCTCGGGCTGGCCCTGGGCGATCCGCTGCGGCTGGCCCTCGGTTCCCTGCCCGAGCGTGCCGCCGGGCGTCTGCAGCGGGCGCTGACCGGACGGCTGGTACGCCTGCTCACCTTCCCGCTGGTCAGCACGGCTCTGGTGCTCGCGACGGAACTGACGGTGTACTTCACGCCGTACTTCGAGACAGCCCTGCGCGACGGCTGGCTGCACGAGGTGATGTATCTGCACCTGCTGCTCGCCGGCAGCCTGTTCGTCATGCCGATGCTCACCCGCGAGGCGGCGCTGCCGAGGTGGTGTACCCATCCGGTCCGGGCGGCACTGGTGTTCCTCGACGGGATCATCGACGCCGTACCGGGCATCGTCGTGATGACCCACGGCACGCTCATCGCCGGGGCCTGGTACCTGCGTCACGCGCCGTCCTGGGCGCCGGATGTGCTCCATGACCAGCAGCTGGGCGGTGGCGCGATGATCAGCATCGCCGAGTTGGTGGCGCTGCCCTTCCTCCTCGCGATCCTGGTGCAGTGGGCCCGTACCGAACGCGCCGAGACCGTCGTACTGGACCGCCGTCTGGAGGCGGAGTTGGTCCCGGCGACGCCCGCGCCGGGAGCGGCACAGACATCGGAACTCGTACGTCCCTGGTGGGAGACCGAGAACAGCGAGGTCGCCCAGCGCATCCGCCATCAACGGCCGGGACGTTGACACACGCGATGCCGGTCGGCTCCCAGGAGCGCCGTGCGGCAGGATGGGGCCATGAGCGTAGTCAAGATCAACGTACTGACCGTCCCGGCCGAGCAGCGGGAGACGCTGGAGAAGCGCTTCGCCTCGCGTGCCCATGCCGTGGAGAACTCCGACGGATTCGAATGGTTCGAACTCCTCCGGCCCGTCGAAGGCACCGACAGCTACCTCGTGTACACGCGGTGGCGTGACGAGGAGTCCTTCCAGGCCTGGATGGAGGGCCCCATGAAGGCGGCCCACCAGGGCGGTGACGCGGCGAGCGGGGAGCGGCCCAAGCCGGCGGCCAGCGGGTCCACGCTGTGGTCCTTCGAGGTCGTGCAGCAGGCGGCGCCGACCAGCGCATAAGCCGACCAGCGCACAACTGGACGCCGGGGGCAGGCCGTCGGCGGGCCGGTCGTGGCCGGAAGGCCGTGGCCCGGCGTCGCCCCCGCCGTGCGGCGGGTTCGGGGTTACGGGGCGAGAAGTTCACGGCGTGGGCACGCGGCGGCATCCGGCCGGTGCGTGTCCGCTGGGCTCGTCGTCCCTCCTGTCGGGTCTTGTACGTCCGTGCCGGCCGTGCCCGCCCCTCGCGGCGGCCGCTCCGCGTGTCAGATGCCGCCGACTCCGTCGGTGTGGGTCCGTTCGTAGTGGCGGGCGACCCGTGCGCGGTTGCCGCAGATGTTGCTGGTGCACCACTTGCGCCGCTTGTTCTCGGCCAGGAAGAGCATCGAGCAGGCCGGGTTGGCGCAGCGGCGCAGGAGCCCGAGCCGCTCGTTGTCGGCGAGGAGCCCGATGGCCTCCGCGGCGATGGCGGCCAGCGCAGCGTTCCCGCCGTGTTCGGTGTGCCAGCGTTCCTCGCCCCTGACGCCGTCGGCCGTCACGACCAGACGAGGACTCACGGGAGCCGCCGCCGCGGCGGCGTTGATGTCGTCCACCGACGTGGGCCGCGCCGCGCGGCCCTCCAGGTGACTGTCCAGGACGTCGCGAACCGCCGCACGCAGCCGGCGCACGGCCGCGGCGTCGGGCACAGGCCCGGGCGGCAGGCTTCCGGACTGCAGTGCCCACCAGGCCGCCGAGGCCTCCGGGGTCCCGATGAGGTCCGCGGCCGGTTCGGTCACAGTCATCAGCGTGTCGGCCAGGTCCAGTGCGACAAGCGGTTCACCACCCATGGGGAACCCCGCCGCCTGAAACCCATCTATACCCACTCGAATGCCCACAGCTCCATGTTACCCATTAGCCACATCAATGGAAGCCGCGAGCCAGTCGGGATAAGTCGAAGCTTGACACCGGCCAGCACGTCCCCTTGCAGCAGTCGCGTAATGGTTTTACGGTGCTTGTACTCATTAGTCGCAGAAGGGAACCGGTCATGGGACTGTCATGGCAGCAAGGGCCGCTCTCCTCCACAGCGCTCGGCAGGTTCCTCACCCCTGAGCCGTTGCCGGAGCGGCTGCTCTTCGCGGAGCGGCTCCGCCGCCGGATGAGGGTGAGGTTCGGCGGGGAATGGATCGCGGACAGCGAGGACGTCGTACTGCTGCACGAGCCGGGGCGCTACCCCGTCGCCTACTTCCCGCTCTCATCGCTTCGTTCCGGTGTTCTCGAGGCGAGCGGCCGCACCACCCAGCACCGCGAGCTCGGCGAGACGTCCTGGTTCACCGTGGGCGTCGGTGACCGCCGCACCGAGCGTGCGGCGTGGCAGTTCACGGGGCTCCCCTCGTACGCCGACGAGCTGGAGGGACGTGTCGCCTTCGCCTGGAGGGCCATGGACGCCTTCTACGAGGAGGACGAACGGATCCTCGGGCACGCGGCGGACGCCTATCACCGCATCGACATCCGCGACACCTCCCGCACCCTTGAGGTGCGCTCGGGGGACACGGTGATCGCGCGGACCAGCCGTCCGGTGGTGCTCTACGAGTCCGGGTTCGCACCGCGGTGGTACGTGCCGCGCGAGGACATCCAGGAGAAGGAACTGACGCCGGTGGAGGGCCGGACGTTCTGCCCCTACAAGGGGCTGGCCGACTACTACGACATCGGCGAGGCCAAGAAGGCGGCGTGGTCGTACCGCGAGGCCTACCGCGAGGTCGGGCGCGTCGACGACCTGATCTCGTTCGAGCCCGACAAGGTCGAGGTCTACCTGGACGGTGAGCGACTGCACCTCGAACCGGGCCAGCAGGTGGTGCCTCACGGGGTGGACCGCAGCCTGGGGACCGACGAGGTCCTCTCCCACTGACAGGCCGCGTCTACGGGCCCCGAGCGTCGCCTCACGGCGAAGGTCGCCCCCTCACCGTGAGGCGTGATGTGCCGACGGGACGGACAGGCTCATTCCTCGCGTTCGTACTCCGCCCGGGCACGTTCGGCGTCGAGATCTTCCTGTGCGGCACGGTAGATGTCACCGGCCAGCTTGCGGGCGGCCTGAGGATCGGAAGTCGAGGAGACCGTCCGGATCCGGTCAGCCCATTTGTCCATGTCTTGCGGGGTTTCAGGATTCTTGCTCACACTACTTTTGTACCTTTTTATAGGCTTCTTCGCCTCCCGCGCCGGAGGAAAACGTGCGCATGACCCACGAAGCCGGGTTCCGATCGGCCGAATCACTGAGCGGCATGCCGAGGCGACCGACTTCGCCGTGCGGCGGCGCCGCACCGGGAGGACGAGATGGCGACTCTGCTCTCCGTCAACGTGGGACAGCCGAAGGACGTGCGCTGGCGCGACAGGATGGTACACACGGGAGCGTGGAAGCATCCCGTCGACGGCCCCCGGATGGTGCGCCGCCTCAATATCGACGGTGACGGCCAGGGTGATCTCCAGGGCCACGGCGGGGAGCAGCGGGCCGTCCTCGTCTATCAGACGCAGTCCTACGCGTACTGGCGCAAGGTCCTCGAGCGCGACGATCTGGAGTTCGGCCAGTTCGGGGAGAACTTCACCGTCGATGGTCTGGCGGACGACGAGGTATGCATCGGCGACCGGTACCGCATCGGCGAAGCCGAGTTCGAGGTCACCCAGCCGCGCGTGACCTGCTATCGCGTCGGTATGCGCCTCAACGAACCGCGCATGGCCTCCCTGCTCGTCGCCCACCACCGCCCCGGCTTCTACCTCCGCGTCATCGCCGAGGGCCGGGTCCGGGCCGGAGACCCGATCACCCGGACCCGCACCGGCCGGGGCGCCCTCAGCGTCGCCGACACCGATGCCCTGCTCTATCTTCGGGACCCCGACCCGGCCAAACTGCGTGCCGCCTTGACCATCGAGGCGCTCAGCCCCGGATGGCAGCAGTCCTTCCAGGAGATGAATGACCGACTCGACCAGCCGCCCGCACCCGCCGCGCCGGGCTGGAGGGGCTTCAAGCGGCTGCGCGTGACCCAGGTCGTACCGGAGACCCCCAGGGTGTCCTCGTTCGTCCTGCGCCCCACCGACTCGCAGGCGCTGCCCCCGGCCGCGCCCGGCCAGTACCTGACCGTGCGGATCCCCGAAGAGGGCCGGCCCGGCCTGGTGCGCTCCTATTCACTGTCCTCCGCCCCCGGTGCCGCCGAGTACCGGATCAGCGTCAAACGCGAAGACCGCGGCAAGGTCAGCACCTACCTCCACACCCATCTGCACGCGGGCGACGTCATCGAAGCGGCAGCCCCTCGCGGGACGTTCGTACTGGCCGATGACCACACGCCCGTGGCACTGTTCTCGGCGGGCATCGGCGTCACGCCTGTTCTGGCGATGCTGCACCAACTGGCCCTCGAACACAGCTCCCGCGCCGTGTGGTGGGTGCACACCGCGCGCGATCCGGGACAGCAACCCTTCGCGGAAGAGGCCCGGCGGCTCCTGGCCCGCCTGCCGCACGCCCGCGCCTTCATCTACTACACCGCTCCGGATCTCGAGATCGCCGTGGGGCCGGGCATCACTCACGGGCGCATGACCAGCGACGGAATCCGGGAGCTCGGCATCCCTGCGGATGCGCACGCCTATCTGTGCGGCCCCGAGGGCTTCATGTCGACGGTGACATCCGCGCTCCAGCGGGCGGGGCTGAGCAGTTCGAACATCCACACCGAAGTCTTCGGGGCACTCGCGGCCATCAACCCCGGCATCACCCAGACGGGTTCCGGACCCCCTCACCAGCCACCCGGCCCCCGGGGCACAGGGCCCTTGGTGACCTTCGCCCGCAGCGGTCTGTCCACCGGCTGGTCGGAACGGTACGCGACGCTGCTGGAGCTGGCGGAGGCATGCGAGGTCCCCACGCGCTGGTCCTGCCGTACAGGGGTGTGCCATACCTGCGCCACTCCCCTGCTCACCGGTCAGGTCGAGTACACGACGCAGCCTCTGGAGGATCCCGCCTCGGGTGAAGTGCTGCCGTGTTGCAGCATCCCGACCGCTGACGTCCTGCTGGATCTGTGAGCCCCACGGCGGGGACTCCAGGATTTCGGGGCTGCCGCCTCAACATATCTAACCATCAAAGATGACTTGACAGGTTAGGTCCTCCATGCTGGACTGCGACTAACCGTTCAAAGCGACCTTGGAGGTTGACATGAGCAGCGTCGTGCATCACCGCACCGCCACCGTCAACGGCATGGATGTCTTCTACCGAGAGGCCGGAGACCCGCGGTCACCGGCACTCGTGCTGCTGCACGGCTTCCCGACGAGCTCGCACATGTTCCGGAACCTCATCCCGGCACTCGCCGACACCTACCGCGTCATCGCGCCCGACATGATCGGATTCGGACAGTCGGCCATGCCGACGGTCGACGAGTTCGACTACACCTTCGACACTCTGACCGACGTGACCGACGGTCTGCTGGAACAGCTCGGCGTCGACCAGTTCGCGGTCTACGCGCAGGACTACGGAGCGCCCCTCGCCTGGCGGCTCGCCACGCGGTCTCCGCAGCGCATCACCGCGATCATCACGCAGAACGGCAACGGCTACACCGACGGATTCGTCAAGGCCTTCTGGGACGGGCTGTTCGCCTACGCCGAGAACCCGACGCCCGAGAACGAAGCCCCCCTCCGCGGGGCCCTGACCCTCGAACTGACCCGATGGCAATACTTGAACGGGGTCGCGGATCCGAGCCTCGTCAGCCCGGACAGCTGGACCATCGACCAGGCGCTGCTCGACCGCCCCGGCAACGACGCCATCCAGCTCGCACTGTTCCGGAACTATCCGACCAACGTCGCGCTCTACCCCCAGTTGCAGCAGTACTTCCGCGACAGCCAGGTGCCGCTACTGGCCGTATGGGGGGCCAACGACGAAATCTTCGGCCCGGACGGAGCCCGCGCCTTCCAACGCGACCTGCCCGACGCCGAGATCCATCTCCTTGAATCCGGGCACTTCGCCCTGGAGAGTCACCTGGAGGAAATCGCCGGGTACGTCCGCGACTTCCTCGCACGCGTCACCTCCTGAGACGCACAGCCCGCGCGTCCCCGCCGTCGCTAACAGCCCTTCGCCGTACGGCACATCGCGGAGGTCGGCGAACGGAACGCGGAGCCGGAGACCACCGGGTCGAAGTGGCGACGGGGCGCTGCCCTCACGGCGCAGCGATTTAGCCGACTTCGCCCCGGTGTGGATGAGCGGTATCAGGACGAAAACGCGCGGCGCGACGTCGGGGCAGGCAGGGGGGCGACGGCCCCCTCGACGGATCGCGTGTTGCGGTTGGGCCACTTCGGCAACCCCCTTCACAGGAGCCACACATGCCGTGCGAGGATGCGGCTCCCGGTATCGAGTACCGGCGTAGAGGGGAACATCATTGAGATCAAGGAAACTGAGCCGTAAGCGGCGACGGGCGACCATAGTCACGGCAGCGGCCGCCTCGGTCGTCGCCGGCGCCGCGCTGCTGCCCAACTGGACCGCGGGCGCGTCGACTGTCGCCGACCCTGCCGTGGATCCGTCGACCAAAGCCACCTTCCAACGACTGGCGGACGCGGTCTTCACCGACCGTACGGACGCCCTGGTGGACAGCGGCAAGACCAGTCGGAACACGTCACTGTCGTCGCGGTTCTCCGGCGACGTGCGGGTGTCCTCCACGCTTTCGAGCGAGGAGAAGTCCGCACTGTCGCAACTGCGGGGCCGCAAATCGCGTCTGGAGTCGCTCGGCGAGAAGTACAGCTCGGCCAACACGAGCGTCTCGCTGGACCGTACGCGCCTGAAGGGCCGTCACGCCACGGTCAACGTCACCGAGACGACGACGCTGACCTACGAGAAGGTCAAGGGCAACGAGCCGAAGACCACCGGCTTCCAGGCGCACCACGAGCTGACGTTCAAGGCCGATCGCAAGGGCGACTGGCAGTTGACCGGCATCCGTGACACCGACGACGGCGTCGCGGTCAACCAGGTCGCCGCCACCACGTTCGTCGCCGCGCCGAAGACGGCTGCCGACGACGCTCCGCCCACGGCGACCCGCTCCGTCACCACGTTGCCCGCGCCGGCCAAGCCGAAGAACTTCTCGGCCTCCGGCTACGACTACAAGGCGATGGCGGCGTACGCGGCCAAGTACTGGAACAACTACAACTCGGCCTACCCGAACTTCAACGGGCAGGGTGCCGGCGGCGACTGCACCAACTTCGTCAGCCAGTCCCTGAAAGCAGGCGGCTGGAAGCACGTCCCCGGCTACACGGACGACTTCCACAAGTGGTTCGGCAACTCCGACATCCAGTCGGACTCGTTCGTCGGCGTCAACGAGTTCTCGTGGTTCGCCCTGTCCTCCAAGCGGGTCACCAGCCTCGCCAACGTCTACCAGCTGGACGTGGGTGACGTCCTGCAGATGGACTTCAACAAGGACGGGTCCAAGGACCACAGCATGATCGTCACC
Organism: Streptomyces sp. NPDC111507; assembly: GCF_055638955.1. Taxonomy (NCBI): domain Bacteria; kingdom Bacillati; phylum Actinomycetota; class Actinomycetes; order Kitasatosporales; family Streptomycetaceae; genus Streptomyces; species Streptomyces sp. NPDC111507. The sequence continues at coordinate 238,318 of NZ_JBVKBU010000010.1, forward strand.
TACCGCAGCCCGCAGGGCGTGCCGTACGTGACGTACCACTCCACCAACACCTACAACAGGTCGGTGGCGAGCATCATCGCGTCGTACCCGAACGCGGCGTACTACGCCTACCGCACCTGAGCGGTCCCCTTCCGGGGCGGGAGCCGGTCCGAGTGTCCAGCTCCCGCCCCTTCCGGGTCTCCCTTGCGACGGTGACTTTCGGCCGCTCCCGATCACTCACGGGAACAGTGCGATCCCGACGAGGATCAGCAGGATGATGCCGGCGACGAGCGCAACGGTCGCCCACGTCCCCCGCCGCTTCAGCGGCGTCGAGGGCGATCCTCCACGGGGCCGGTCCTCCGGCAGTGCGGCGTCGGCCGGGCGCCCGCTCCTGTAGAACTCTTCGTCGGTCGGATAGACGTTGCGCGGATCATCGAGAGCGCGCGGATCGATCTCGTGTGGACTGGTCATGAGCACTCCTTGCGCGGCGCTCATCAGGGCCGGGGTTCCCGGCGGACGCCAGGGCCTGCGCCAGAGGCGATGGCTCCCATTTCCCAGGCGCGCAGTCCTTCAGGAAGACGCCGCACAGGCAATCCGCCCTGCTCACCGCGCACCATCTGATCGTATACCCGAGCAGGGCCGTCCATGAGGTCCAGCGGAAGCACGGGGGGCTGGGGCCGCCGCGTGTTCCAGGAGAGGGGTGAGGTTGGTGCCGGTGCCATTGATCGCTGGCGAGCCGACATGGAGGCCTGGACCGCGCACCTGGACGCGCGGGGCGTGACTGGCCAGGTCCGCTACCCCGGAAGGGTTTCGGTCACAGGTCGAGGACCGCCCGGAGTGCGTTGTCGATGAGCGCTTGCTGCTCGGGCCCGATGTTGCCGAGCAGGGTGGCCGTCTCGAAACGCGCCGCGGAAAGCTGGAGGAGATTGACGGCGACGACCGAGGCGTCGACCGGGGTGGTCAGGCGCACGCTCATCGCCGTGTCGGGGTGCACTGCCGGGGCGTGCAGCACGAGGGCGACCACGGCGCCGTACGCATCGGCCAGCCCGTCAAGGCTGACGACGAGGACCGTGCGGTTTCCCTTGCCGGTGTCGACGTCCCAGACATCGCCCTTCTGGATCGTCACAGGGCGTCGCCCTCGCCGCCCAGATCGAGGGGCTCGATCCGGGCGAGCCGACGGGCGGCGTCCAGCGTCATCTGCCGACGCACGGCTCGCAGGATGTAGTCGTTCAGGGAGGGGGCGCCGGCTGCGGCATCGCGCAGCGCCTTGTCCATGGCGTCGGGAATCCGCAGAGTGATGGCAGTCATGACACCAAATGTAGTGGCATCACTGCCGTCATGCGACGGCGAGTCGGGACTGCGTGCTTTCGCGCTGGAGGTATCGGCCGTACCGCAGCTCAGTGCGGGCCCACGGAATCCGATGGTGCGAAGCGGCTCCGGGGTCAAGAATCGCCGGATGCATGAAGTGACACTGTCCGACGGGGTCATCACTCTGTCCCCGCTTCGCCCAGACGATGTGGAGGCGCACCTCGCGGGGACGATCGACCTGCGTTTCGAAGGGGAGGGTTTGACTCCCGGCCAGGTGAATGTCGCGTACGGCCTCTATCCGTCCTGGAGGGGGTGCGGCCCGGCGACCCGCGCCGTCCTGTTGGTGTCCCAGTACGCGGCCATCGAGGGCGGGGAGGAGGCGCTGATCCAGGTGGAGGCGGAGAATCCCGGATCCGCCACGGTGGCGCGGCGGGCAGGGTTCATCCCCGACCAGCAGATACGCACGAAGGACGGCACACGGTACGACCGGTACACCCGAGAGTTGCGGGTCGATACCCGGTGACGAGTCGCTGACCGGTTGGGCTCACGGAGCAGCGGCGACCACTTCTATGGCGTTGCCATCGGGATCCCGGAGGACGGCGATGCGCACTCCGGGACCCACGTCCATGGGACCGTGCTGCACATGTCCGCCGTGGGCCACACCGCGTTCGATGATCCCGTCGAGATCATCGACGTACATGGTCAGATAGCGCACGCCGGTCAAGTGAAAGAAAGCCTCGGCCGGTTCGGCGGAGGCAGGCCGCCGCGAAGGAACCATCACCTTGATCTGCGTGCCGGGTGCCTCGAGCCGGTGTACGACTCCAGAGCCAGATCTGACCGCCGGGAGCCGTTCCAGTTCGAAAACGGCGGCGAAGAACTCCACCAAGGCTTCATCGGCGCTGACCAGCCCGACTTCGACCCGCTGCAAGGTCACGGCACCCCCGGGTAGCTGCCCACATCGGTCGTTCTGCATCTGACCGTACAGGTGAGAGAATTACACTCCACTATACGAGAACCGCATTACCCGCGCGAGTGCGGTGACGTCGCCTAGTCTCGTCACTGAAGACCGCCCCGGCCTTGTCCTGACTGCCGTTGCCCGACGTACTCGAGGTACTGCCGCGCGACCTTGTCAAGAGTGGGTCGGTCGGTGCGGCGATGCCGCCCGCGGTCTCCTGACTCCACCGACCGACCGGCCCCACCAGTCCTGAACCCGCTGCGTGCGTACTGCGGGTTTTCGTCGACGTTGCCTCCGTCGAAGGAACGTGCGGTCGACTTCTGCCGGAGAATCGTGGTTCCCCGCCCGAGAAATCCGGCCCGCCGTTCCGCGGATCCAGCACCCTGTGGGGGCGTCTACAGGGTGTGCTGACCTTCGAGTTGGCGGGACGCCGCACGCTGGTGGGCAACGTCCACCTCACCGCGAACAAGGACGGCGACTGGTCGGTGGGCAACCGCCACCACCGCTTCCAGCGGAGGCAGTTGGCCGTGTTCCATCAGGCCCTGCAGAAAGCTCGCCGGGGCGATACGGAACCGGTGACCGTCGACAGTGATCTGAACATGTCGAACAGCAGCCCCCTTTACCCACGGGTGGTGGACGCAGGAGCGTGGCGGGACCCTTTCCGCGCGGTCGGTCGCCCCACGTTCCATACCGAGCTGCTGCCGCCGGGCGCCTCGGCGCACCGCGTCGACTATCTACTGGTCGCGGGCGATGCCGAACGGTACCCGGTGACCGAACCCCACCTGCTGTTCACAGACCCGGTACAGCTCGGCCGTGGGACAAGGTCGTTCCTCTCCGACCATGCGGCGCTGTCCGCGCGCATCGCCCTCCCGACCGCACCGACGGCGTCGTAGTGCCGCGTACGGGGACCTGTGCGGTCGAGCTGCGGCCCCGAATACGTGACGGCTGATGAGCGACAGCGACTACTACACCGCATACGCGCCACGACATCCGCTCGCGGTGCCCGTACTGCCCGTGTGCCTCGCGGTAGTGCTGTACTCGGTGTGGCTCGCGACGGTCGCCGTAGTCGTCATGGCAACCCTGTCACCACAACCGCACGCCGCTCAGACCTGCGGTCCCTGCCACGGGCTGTTGGCGGATCAGAGGAGCCGACGCCGGCACAGGCCGAGTTGGGAGCGGTCAGCGTGAGCGTTCCATGCGCCGTGGGAGCGTAGGGCGCCGTGCCAAGGAGCCGCGTGGACCCGCCTCTTCCGCCAGGTACCGATCGAACGCCTCGCGGGCGTCGGGGACGAACGTCGTGTCGTACATCGCAGCGCGCAGCTCTACCGGGGTGAGCCAGTCGTGCCAGGCGACTTCCGAGGCATCCGGTATAACCGGCTGGTTGAGGACCGCCTCGTGCAGGCCGAGCCAGTACGAACTGATGACACCCCGGCAAAGGTACTTGAAGAGGAACCGCGTCGGGGTGTGCACCCCTAGTTCTTCGGCGAGTTCGCGAGAGGCTGCTGCCGGATAGGTCTCGCCCACGCCCACGGCACCGCCGACCAGCCAGTTGTACTGGCCTGGGAAGCGGGAAACGTGATCCGGGCGCCGGTGGACGAGGATCCGACCGTCAGGGTCGCGGCAGACGGTGGTGGCAACCCGGTGCAGCCACCGTCGACGGATGGCCTCGCCTCGGTCCACCACTCCCACGGTGTGGTCCTGCTCGTCCACGCGCTCCACCATCTCCCCCACGGCGGACACGCTGCCACACACCCACTGGGCTGACGACACGCTCGGCGCAACGGCCGACTCGGTGTGTGGATCAAGCCCCGAAATCACCTCCTCAGACGCCGATCGCCCCATCGATGCGTTCACGGAGGAGATCGGCGTGTCCGTTGTGACGGGCGTATTCCTCGATCATGTGGATGAGCACCCAGCGCAGCGACACCGTCCCACGCCATGCGTCCTCGCCCGCGATGTCGAGGTGGGGCGCTTCCCCGGTGAAGGCGTCAGCGAACGCGACCTCGGCGCGCCATGCCTGCCACGCTACGGTCACAAGGTCAGGATCGGGAACCGCGCCGTCGAAGTCACCGTCCGGTTCCACCGGCGACGAGAAGCGTGGTGGCGCGTCCTGACCGGCGAGAACCTGGCGGAACCATCGGCGCTCCACGTCGGCGAGATGGCGTACGAGTCCGAGCAGCGAGAGCGTGGAGGGCTCGACGGAACGTCGGGCCAACTCCCCCTCCAGACCAGCGCACTTCAGCTCCAGTGTCGTCCGCTGAGCCCGGAGAAATCCGATGAGCATGGCTCGCTCCTCACCGGTCGAGGGAGCTTCGAGCCGGGGATCGTCGTCGTCTCCGACGAACATGGCGGCCCGCCTCCGTGGATTGGTCGTACTCATGCGGTCTCTCCTTCGGGGTCCGTCGCTGGGAGGGAGCACGCGTGACTCCGTGCAAGTGGTGCATCCTCCGACAGCGTCGTAGCGTCGATAGAGGAGCCGACCGCCGCAAGAAGGGGCGGACCGGGCGCCGGGCCTGCTGGTCGAAAGAGATTGCGACTGGGAGCGAACATGCCAAGACGCACAGTGAGGGCAGCGGTGACGTTCTGTGCCGCTGTGTCGCTCGCAGCAATCACGGGAACAGCTTCCTCCGACCCGTCTCCGTCACCGGCGTCCACGCCCACCGTGCAGTCGGCGGCGGGACGGCCCGTGATGGTCGACTGCTTCTGGCACGCGCAGGTGCGCCCCACCAATTTCATTCTCGCGTGCGGTGACGGCAACAGCCGCCTCACCTCGCTCCGCTGGTCTCAGTGGCACCAGGACTCCGCGGTGGCCGAGGGCTTCAACGTGGTGAACGACTGCAGGCCGGACTGCGCCGGGGGCAAATTCCACTCGTACCCGGTGATCGTGCGGCTCAACGCCCCGCAGCCTTGGAAGAAGCACCCTGATCTGTCGCACTACACCCAGCTGAGCCTCGTCTACACCAAGGGGAAGCCGGACGGATTCGGGCAATGGCTCGACCTTCCCCTGTGGAACTGACTTCCGAGATCAAGGCGCGTTCCGGCTCAGCGGGGCGGCGTCAGTCGCGGCCGGCTTCCCGCGCCACGCGCTCCAGTCGGCTGCGATGGCTGTCCCACCATGACCGATCGCCCGAGGGCATGGCGTCGTTCCCTTCCCACATCCCGGCAGCCCCGTCGATGGACTCCCGGAGAATGTCGGCATGGCCCGCGTGCCGGTGGGTGTCGGCGATCACGCGCACCAGGACCTGGTGCAGCGTCACCTCTCTGCGGTCCTCGGGCCACCACGCCACACGACCCATCGCGTCAAGCGCGAAGGTCTCGATCGTGGTGTCCGAGTGCTTCCATGCCTGTCGGTAGAGTCCGACGATGTGTTCGCGCGACTCATCGGCGTCGGCCCACATGTCCGCGTTGGGTTCGGCGTCGGCCGTGAACCAGAGCGGCGGCTCTTCGAAGAACGGCCGCTCGAAGGTGTCGCCGAAGTACCCCAGCTCCACTCCGGTGACGTGCTTGACCAGCCCCAACAGATTCGTTCCGGTCGGCGTCAGCGGACGGCGGACGTCGTACTCCGACAGCCCGTCGAGCTTCCACAGCAGGGCGTCGCGGGCGGCTTGCAGGGAGCGGAGAAGATCCGCCTTCGCATTCGACTCGATCATGTCCACAGTCTCGCAGCCACCACTGACAGTCCCATGGGCCCGGAGCCCGGTGACGGGACCGTCGTCATGGCGGCGGTCCCGTCGGTGGAGCGTCGGGGTGGCGTCAGCGCACCGGCAGGGTCGCGGTGTGCTCGACGCGTACGGCGTCCAGGGCCCGGGGGTCGAGGCCGAGCAGTCGCAGGATCGTCGGGGCGATCTGCGTGGTCTCCACCGGGCCGCTGACGCGCACGCCGTGCGGAGTGGCGGCGCCCGAGACGACGAGCGGGACGTCGAGGTCGTCGGCGTGGGCGCCGCCGTGCTCGGCGATCTTGCTCTTGCCGCCGGTGTAGACGACGCCGTACTGGGCGATGCCGAACAGGTCCGGCACGCGCGAGTCGCCCGCCTCGACGTGGAAGTACCGCGCGGCCTCCGCACCGGCGTACAAGTCCTTCAGGCCGCTCGCGGTGAAGGGCTTGGCCTTGCCGGCGATGTCGTTGCCGGTGCCGGACTGGGCGAGCAGGTACGCCTTGGCGAAGGCGGTGGCGGCCTGCGAGCGGTCGTTGAGCCAGATGAGCATGGCGTCGTCGTCGACGGAGTGGGCGACCAGGTCACCGGCGCCCGGGTGGGCCTTCTTCCATGCGGCGTTGAGGCCGTCGAGCAGGGGGCCGTCGTCGATACGGGTCAGGGCCTTGGGGTCGGTCGGTGACTGGCCGTGCTTGGAGGAGAGGATGACGGTCGTGTTGCCGTCCAGGTGCTGCTTGCGCAGTTCGGTGAGGAACGCTCCCACCTCCTGGTCCACGAAGACCAGGTTCTTGGCCAGCAGCGGACCGGGGACACCCTTCGCCGCGTAGCCGCCCGTCAGCCCCTCGGAGGCGGGCAGCTTCTGGGCGGTCGAGACGGACTGGAAGTTCATGCCGAAGACCGCCGGGGTGCCGGTCCTGTGGGTGCGGCCGTGGTCGTAGCCGTCGATCTCGTTGAGGACGGCCTTCACCTTGTATCCGTCGTACTGCTCCGTCGCCGCGTTGTCCTTCGTCCAGTCCGTGCCTGCCGGGTAGCCGATCGCCTGGCTGTTGATCTCGGGGGCGAAAAGGTCTTGGACGCCGTTGCCGGAGGGGCCGTTGAGGATCTCGTAGGCGACATGCTTGTCGGACCAGGCGGTCCGCAGCCCGGCCTTTCTGACCACGTTGAAGACCGTGTTCACCTTCAGATACGAGTGCGGGTACACCGGCTTGCAGGTCTTGGGGTCGACCGGCAGCTTCGACGGGTCGATGAGGCCGCGGGCGGCACCCGTCATCTTGAGGATGCTGTCGGGCAGGCCTGCGAGCCCCTGGCCGGCGTCGATGGAGTCCTTGTTGCGGTCGAGGTCCTCGGTGAAGTCGACCTCGGCGCCGGGCTTGGCGCCCGCGCAGTGGGTCGTTCCGGCCGGGAGGAGTGCGGAGCTGTAGCCGTCGTCGTAGTAGATGCCCGTGGTGCCCGGGTTCCCGCCGGTGAGCTGGCCGACCAGGCCGGGGAACGAGTCGGAGGGGTCGGTGGTCCTCGCGTGCGTGTACTCGACCCCACCGGTGGCGAGCCGCGCGAGCGCGGACCTCGGGTGACGTGCGACGTACCACGCCAGGTCGGCCTGGTGCAGGCCGTCGATCGACAACAGCAGGACATGGCGCGCGACATGCGCGGGCGAGTGCGCGGAGGTGGATGTGGCGTCGGGTGTGGCGGTGGTGGATGTGGCGGCGGTCGCGGTGGCGGTGAGGCCGCCGACGGCTGCGAGCGCGGCGACGGCCGCGGTGACGGGACGGGCAGGACGTCGGAACACGGGTCGTTCTCCTCTGGCAGTGCGGAGCATGTGAAACCTGCGAACCATGCACCGACATAGGAGACGCACAACATGTACGGAAGCGGACTCGCGTGTCCCGTCATGCCCAAGAAACGCCACTGCGCACGCAAAGGCTGCCTGGCACCCGAGTGCCCGTGGGATCCCGCGAGTTCCGCTCAGGCGGCGGCGTCGGCTCCCAGGGCGCGTTCCATGCAGACCAACTGCTCCCGCTCGTCCCATGACTCGGCCACGGTGAAACCGAGCCTTTCGTAGAGGGCGATGGCTCCCGACCGCCACTTCCACACCGACAGCCGCACCGTGCTGACTCCGCTTTCCCTGGCGTGTGCCAGAGCCGCTCCGACCAGATCGGACGCGATGCCGCGGCCCCGGAAGGCCGGGTCCGTCCAGAGCCTCTTGGCCTCCGACCGCCCGGCGACAGGGGCGGTCACCACCAGGCAGCCCACCGCGGTCTCCCCGCTCAGCGCCACCAGCACGACATCGTCGACGAACGCGGCCCGCGAGCCCAGGACTTCCGCGCGGTAGCGGTCCGGCAGCCCGTTGACATCGGTAACGGCCTCGCCCTTCTCGGCCTGGGTCTGCAGATGGTAGGCCGCCAACAACGCGGCCAACCCCTCGTCGACGGGACCGCCATGACCTGGCCGACGGACGACGACCGTCTCGCTTTGATCAGTCATGACCCCAGCATCACACGACCACGGTCGGGCACTCCGCGCTCTGTTGGAGCCCTGCACATCCGTCAGGCGCCCGCGCCGGCCGCGATGTCCAACGCCGCGATGTAGCCGAAGGTCATCGCCGGGCCGATCGTCGAACCCGCTCCCGCGTAGCTGTGGCCCATCACGGCCGCGCTGGCGTTTCCGGCGGCGTACAGGCCCGGGATGACGGATCCGTCCGGCCGCAGTACCCGCGCCCGGGCGTCCGTTCGCAGGCCGCCCTTCGTGCCCAGATCACCCGGAACGATCTTGAAGGCGTAGAAGGGGGCGAGCCACAGAGGCGCCAGGCAGGAGTTGGGGAGGATCGCGGGGTCGGTGTAGTAGTGGTCGTAGGCGCTGTCGCCGCGGTGGAAGTCGGTGTCGTTGCCGTTCAGGGCAAGGCTGTTGAAGCGGTTGACGCTGCTGCGGAGCGCGGCGGCGGGCATGCCGATCTGTGCCGCGAGGGCGTCGAGGGTCCACGCCTTGTGGGCGGCGCCGGACGTGTACCACGTATCGGGGAACGTGAAGGTGGGCAGCACGTCCTTGAAGAGGTAGCGGTTGCGGTAGTTCTGGTCGACGATCAGCCATGCCGGGATGTCGGGCGCGCCGCTGTCACGGTCGTACATGATGTGCACGACGTCGCTGTAGGGGGCCGCTTCGTTGACGAAGCGCGCGCCGGCTGCGTTGACGAGGAGCCCGCCGGGCAGGGTGCGTTCGGCGAGGCAGAAGTACGGCTGGTCGGGCAGCGGGATCGCCGGGCCCCACCATGCGTCGTCCATCAGGTCGAGCGCCGCGCCGGCCCGCTGCCCCGCCTGGATGCCGTCGCCGGTGTTCTCCTTGGCGCCGACCGTCCACTCGGTGCCGATGGGCTGTCGCTGGTACTGGTCGCGCATGGCCGCGTTGTGCTCGAAGCCGCCGGATCCGACGATCACCCCGTGCCGGGCTCTGATGAGGCCCGGGGTGCCGTTCCTGGTGACCACGGCTCCCGTGGCGGTTCCGTTCTCCAGGTACAGGTCGGAGAGCGGGGTGTTCAGCCACACCGGAACCTGGGCCGCGAGCAGTCCGGCACGCAGACCGGCCGCCAGCGACTGGCCCATGGTGAGGGGCTTCTGGCCGAGGAGGGCCGCCTGGGTGCCGCGGGCCAGGCAGGTGGCGGCGACGGCGGCACCCTTCGCGCTGACCGCGGCGAGCGTGAGCCACTTGTAGTCGGAGCTGAAGACGACCATGCCGGTCGGCACGGTCATGTACGACGGGTTCAGATGGGCGAGTTCGGCACCGAGGATGTTGCCGTCGAGCTGGTCGGGTTCGATGGAGCGGCCACCGGGCAGTCCGCCGGGGAGTTCGGGGTAGTAGTCGCTGTACCCCTCCATCCAGCGGAAGCGGAGCGGGCTGTTCGCCATGACGAAGGAGATCATGGCGGGGCCGCTGCCGAGGAAGGCCTGCCGGCGTGCGGCGGAGACGTCGGGGCCGACCACCGCCGCGAGGTAGGTGGCGGCCTTCGCCGGGGTGTCCGGTACCCCCGCGGCGAGGATGACCGGGTTGTTCGGGATCCAGACGCCCGCGCCGGAACGCGCCGCCGAACCCCCGAACGTGGGCGCCTTCTCGACGACGACGCAGCTCAGCCCCTGTTTCGCAGCCGTCAGCGCGGCGGTCATCCCCGCCGCTCCGGAGCCGATCACCACCACGTCGTACGTGCCGAGGAGAGGCAGGTCGGCCGCGTCCGCGGCACCTGGCAGACCGGCCGCGAGCGCGAGCCCGGCTCCCGTCGCCGCACCGAGCACCCGGCGACGCGACGGGCCTGGACCGGAGGATGCGGTGGAGTCCGCAGAAGAGGCTTCGGTACGTCTCACGGGGTCCGCGTTCGTGGACATGGCAGGGCGCTCCAGCCGGGCGAAGGAATGGGCGAGCGTGCTGTGCCCCGGGAAGCAACAGGTCTTCTGCATCCCGGTTCTGATGCGGACTCAGGAATGTCGCGCGGTGGTCTTGTGAAGTCAAGGGCTACGCAGGGCGGTCGGCGGCCGTTCCGTCGGTCACGGCACGTGGGCGAGCGCGACCCCTTGTCCGCCGTCCGGCCCATACGTGGGGGCGGCTCCGAGACCTCCGCGCAGTTGAAGCTCCAGTACGCGACGGGCCACGCCTACGGCCTCTCGGCGCACGTCGCTCTCATCGGCGTACCGCTCCTGGAGATCGAGCCCCAGCCCGACACCGGAACCGTCCGTACGGCGAACGCGAGCGCAACCGACACCCCATGCTCGGCCGAGTACAGTTCGCTCCTGCTGTCGGTGCGGAAGCTGTGCCCCAAGGTCACCACGACGCTCGCCCCCGGCACGGTCACGGCGACCTCGACGGTGACGCAGGCCCGCATCGGACTACCCGGTGTGCCGGTCATCGAGGCGTCCGGGCTCACCGCGACCTCCACCAGCGAATGCGGCAAGGCCACGGGCAGCACCACGCTCACCCTGAAGATCGCGGGAGTTCCGGTTACGCTGTCGGGTGATCCGAACACGGAGATCCCGCTCGTCGGAGGTGGCCGGCTCATCGTGAACGAACAGCTGCTCTCGACCGGCGCCGACTCCGGTCTCAAGGTCAACGGCGTCCACCTCGTCCTTCCCGCCGGCGGCGGTGAGGTCGTCCTGGCCTCCACCGACAGCGCGATGCACAACTGCGGTGACTGACCACCACGCCGACTGGGGCGGGCCGCAGGAATACACGGACATGTTCCTGCGGTCCGCCCGCCAGGCTGTACTGGATCTCTGCGACCGACGGGGCGGCGAGTTCGAGTCACTCACCGGCGAAGCCGTGTCCGATGCCGCAGGCAACGTGGTCGTCGCCACCGCGGTCGTGCTCTTCCGTGGCCGTCGCTGCGTCTTCCGCCGCGGGATCTGGCCGCCGAACCACCCCGCCACCACGCAAGCCGCCATCTACGCGACCGTCCTGGAGGAGCGGCTGCTGACCCGGGTCCAACCCCGCCTCGGCGACGACGCGTCGCCGGTCGACCTCTGAGAGCACGCACTCACGAGTGTCGGCTCGACGCGCAGCTCCTCCGCTCGGACTGGCCATCGTGGCGCACGCGCAGCAGCCGATCGCGTACGGCGACCGGCGAACGCGGGTGCAGGCTCCGGCGGACGTCGAGCGCTGCCTCCCAGTGCACGGTCAGGCCGGCCTTGAGCCGCTCACGCATGCCTGGGGTCACGTGGGCGTAGCCGGCCGGGACCGAGCCGTCGATGGGGTCCACGCGCACGTCCAGGAACACCTTCTCGGTGCCGAGGCCGCCCCTGCGCGTGCGGTGGGAGTGGCGCAGGCCATGCGGGGTGAGCCCTCTGACGATGGGCGGCCGGCCGGCGTCGGCCCGGCCTTAGGCGTTGCCGGCGCGGACCGGGATGCCGGGCCAGGACTCGCCGAGCAGCGGGACCGGGCGGGCCACCTGAGGTGACCGTCCGCGGTGGCCCGAGCGGAAGCGCGACTGGCACTGATCGCCTCGTCCAGGTCGGCCATATGACCGATCTCCTCTGCGCGAGCGATGCGGAGGCGGCGGTCCACCACGCGCCATGCGGCCGCCGACACCGCATCGCATCGTGCTTCCACACGTTGTGGGATGGCCCGCCATACTGGGGGCGGCGGGGAAGGAGAGGGCAGATGGATCTGTGATCCCACAGCACGCGGAAGACAACCAGACCGGCGACCACGACCACGACCCGTACAGCGCATACGACCAGTACGGGAAGTACGACGTCCTGGTGATCGGCGGCACCGGCGTGGACACCATCGTCCGCGTCGACTCCCTGCCGGTCCCGCTCGCCGACTCCGTCCATGTCGGCCCGATCGAGGAGTGGCCCGGTCACACCGGAGGGAACGTCGCCCTCGGCACACGGGCGCTGGGCCTCAAGGTCGGGTTGCTCGACTGCATCGGTGACGACTGGATCGGCGCACAGGTGCGCGAGCGGATGTCCAAGGGTGGTGTCGAATTCCTCCCGCTGATCTCCCCCGCCGGAACGCGACGCGCGGTCAACCTGGTGGACGCGTCCGGCCGTCGGATGTCCTTCTACGACGGCCGTGACCCGGCGGATCTGCGGATGCCCCGGGACTTCTACCTGCCGCGGCTGCGGCGCACCCGCCACGTCCACCTCTCCATCATGAACTTCGGGCGCTTCCTCTACGACGACATCGAGGACCTCGGCGTCCCCGTCTCCACCGATCTGCACGACTGGGACGGACTCACGGACCACCATCGGGAGTTCGCCCTCCGCTCCGATCTCGTCTTCTTCAGCGCGGCGGGCGTGGGCGGCGAAGCCCCCGCGCTGATGCGGGAGATCCTCCGCGCCGGGCGGGCACACACGGTGGTCGCCACGGCGGGCGCGGACGGCTCCTACGTCCTCACCAGAGACGGCGGCCCCGATCCACGGCACATTCCGGCAACCGTCCCGTCCGCTCCGGTGGTGGACTCCAACGGCGCGGGCGACGCGTACGTGTGCGGCTTCCTGTACGGCAGGCTCGCCGGCCGGGACGTACGGGAGTGCGCCCGGTTCGGGGCGATCGCGGGTGCCCACGCGTGTACGGCACCGGGCTCAACGGCCCTCATCTCCCGGGAGACACTCCTGAGCCACGCATGATCGGAAGCCGTCCCTGCTCGGTGGCTCGCGGACCAGTAGTGGGCGCGGATGTGAAGGCGGCGGATCCGTTCGGGTGGCACCGGGTGATCCGGTGCAAGCACCGTCGCCACGGGGAGCGCTCGGCTGCTCGTCTCCTGGGCGGCCGGATCGCAGCCGCTGTCGGGGCTGTTGCGGGCGTTGCCGCCGCCGCGAGCGACCCGTCCACGCCGTCCTGACCCTCCCGACCGGGGGTGGTCGCGCGCCACCGCACGACCACCCCCTGCCCGGCCGCGCACCGAGTGCGTCCATGACCGACTCACGAGCGTGGGAGGTCCCTGATGCGACCGTAACCTCATCGGTAGACGAACTGCTGCCTGAATCCGACACAGTCGTGGCCGGTCTGGGCTAGATTCGTGAATCCTCGGCACCGGAGCCTCTCGGTGGGGTCGCGCCGGGGAGAATTCTGGAGCGGCGATGCACGCGTTCGAAAATCCTTCACCGGCTGCGACAGTGATGCAGGGTGGACTCGCCGACAGTCTCTTCGAAACGGCTCGCCGCGAGCCGGATCTGCCGCAGATCGCACGCCGTCTCGACGACGATCCCGGCATCTGGACGACGGTGACCGCGGCCGAGCTGTGGGACGAAGTGGTCGATCTGGCCCGGGGGTTGGTCGTGTCCGGCCTGCGTCCGGGGAACCGGGTCGCCGTCATGGCACGTACACGCTACGAGTGGACCGTCCTCAGCTACGCGCTGTGGGCGGTCGGCGCCGAGGTCGTGCCGATCTACCCGACCTCGTCGCACGAGCAGGTCGCGTGGATCCTCCAGGACGCGGGCTGTGTCGCCGTGGTCGTCGAGGACGAGCAGGGGATCATGACGGTCGGCTCGGCATGCGCGTCGCTCCCGTCGCTGCGCCACGTCTGGCAGTTGGACACCGGGGCCCTGGCACAGCTGGTCGAGCGGGGCCGGGCGATCCCGACGACCACGGTGGACTCGCTGCGCCGCATCGTGCTGCCCGACTCGACCGCGGTCATCGCCTACACCTCCGGTACGACGGGGCACCCCAAGGGCTGTGCCCTCACCCACCGTAACCTCGCCAGCCCCTGCGACACCCTCCTCGCGGGCTGGGGACACACGGCTGCTCCCCCTGGTGAGCAGCCCGCCATCCTCGCCTTCCTGCCCTTCTCGCACGTGTACGGCCTCATGGTCCAAGGGCTCTGTCTGCGGGGCGGCATCCTGTTGGGGCACGAGCCCGACCTCAGTGCGGAGACACTCTCCGCGGCGCTTCTCTCCTTCCGCCCGACCTATCTCTACGCCGTCCCGTTCGTCTTCGAGAAGATCTACAAGAACTTCCTGCGTACCGCACAACGGACGGGCCGCGGAGTCCTGTTCGAGCGTGCCGTCCAGACGGCGAAGGACTTCGCCGCGGCCACCGAACGCCAACGACTGGGCACGGGCTCGGGCCCCGGCTTCGATCTGCGCCTGCAGCACACCCTCTACGAGAAGACCGTCTACCGGAAGCTGCGGGCCTCCCTGGGGGGACGAGTGTGCGGCGCGGTGTCGGGCGGCTCCCCGCTCAACCGTGAACTCGCCCTCTTCTACGCGGGCATCGGGATCTTCGTCCATGACGGGTACGGGCTCACCGAGACGAGCGGTGGCATCACGGCCAACCCTGTGGGGCGCGAGAAGTTCGGAACGGTCGGCCGCGCCCTGCCCGGTACGGACATCCGGGTGGCCGAGGACGGGGAGATTCTGGTGTGGGGGCCCTCGGTGTTCCAGGGCTACGTCAACGATCCCCCGTCCACGTACGCCGCGTTCCAGGACGGCTGGCTGGCGACGGGCGACCTCGGGCACCTCGACGCCGAGGGGTACCTGGCCATCACCGGCCGCAAGAAGGACGTCATCATCACGAGCGGCGGCAAGAGCGTGGCTCCCGCGGCCCTCGAAGAGCGGCTGCGCGTCCACCCGTTGATCCATCAGGCGGTCGTCGTGGGCGACAACCGGCCGTGTGTGGGTGCCCTCATCACCCTTGATCCCGACTTCCTCGCGCACTGGCGCGGAGCCTGGTCCAAGGGAGGCGCGTCGGCACGGGACGCACGGGAGGAGAACGAGCTGCGGGAGGAGGTCAGACGCGCCGTGGCCGCGGCCAACAGCACCGTGTCCCGCTCCGAGTCGATCCGGGTGTTCCGTGTTCTCCCCGAACCCTTCGACCAGACCAACGGCCTGCTGACCCCGTCGATGAAGCTGCGCCGGGACGCCATCTCACGGCGTTTCGCCGCCGAGATCGACGCGATGTACCAGACCTCGTCGAGGGTCCCGCGGGAGTACACGCCGAGCGAGCCCTCGATCTGGGACGATTCCGACAACGTATTCCGGTGAGGAACTCCGCACGGGCCGCTTCCCACGGTCGGAAAGCGGCCCATTTCGCGTCGACCTCGTCGACGACTTCATCGGCGCCCAGGCCACCAGCCTGATCCGCCGGAGGGGCCCTAGTGAAGGACTCCGCCTGGGACATCGGCGCGGAGCCGCGCGCGACCTGCACCATCGACGCCTCGGCACCCCCCGCCGACGGCTCTTGGAGGCTCCGCGTCATGGACAACGCCCCCGGCATCTTCACCGTCGACCCCGGCCACCTGGACGGCTGCAACCTGACTTTCCGACCCTCGTGACCTCTCTGCGCCTCTGCCACTTCCTCCGCGGCGCGGGACATAGGTGCGTCCCGCGAGCGACCGCAGGGGCGTGACACGAATTCTGGCCCCCGGCATCCTGGTGGTGTTCATGTGACCACAGTGCTCCCAGGACGCCGGGGCAACCAGATCCCTCCTGTACGGGGGAACGCGGATCCTGGTACCGCCAGCACCACCCTGCGCAGGTCACCGGACCTCGTCCGCGTCGACCGGAGGGTCAGTGGCGGGCAGCCTCAGGGTGAAGACCGAACCGGCGCCGAGTTCACTCGCCACCGCGACGCTACCTCCGTGGGCGGCAACAAGCTGGCGGACGATGGACAGGCCGAGCCCACTGCCGCCGGTGCGCCGGCTGCGGGACTTCTCGGCCCGCCAGAACCGGTCGAAGACGCTGGGCAGATCCTCCGCGGCGATACCACTGCCGGTGTCGGCCACCTCAAGGACGACCTGGCCTTCCTCCTCCCGGGCGGAGAGAGTGATCGTGCCGCCGTCCGGTGTGTGCCGGATCGCGTTGGACACCAGATTGCCGAGTGCCTGCCGCATCCGGACCGGATCCGCGTCGATCCACGCAGACCCGCTCCCCGTCGGCGCGGACGTCCCGTCCGTCCCCGTCCGCAGCCGGATGCCCGCGGCCTCCGCTCCCACCCGGTGCGCCGCGGCGACCTGTGCGAGCAGCTCGTCGGCACGGACGGCCTCGCGGTGCAGCGCGAGTGTGCCCGCATCGGCCGCCGCGAGGTCCTGGAGATCGTCGATGACCCGCTGGAGCAGTACCGCCTCCTCGTGCAGGGAGGCGAGCAGTTCCGGGTCGGGGTCGACGATGCCGTCGCGGGTCACCTCCAGCCAGCCGCGGATGTTGGTGAGCGGGGAACGCAGTTCGTGCGCGATGTCGCTGACCATCGCCTTGCGCTGGGCCTCCATCCGCTCCCGGCGCTCGGTCAGCTCGTTGAAGGCGACCGCCAGGATGCCCGTCTCGTCGCGGGTGGTGACGGGCACCCGTACATGCTGCTCCAACGGCTGCTGGGCGGCCTGCGTGAGCGCGCGCAGCGGGCGTACGAGACGGGTGGCGACCAGCGCGGTCACGGCCACGGTGAGGGCCAGGACGAGACCGGTGACTCCGACGATCTTGGCCTTGTTGGCGTTCGACATGTCGAAGTGCGGGAGGGTGCTGTCCCCTGTGCCCAGGAACAGCTCGGCGACGGGCGCGACATCGGGGTCGAGCTGCTCGCGACGCGCTTCGGCGACGCACTCGCTCCCCTTCGCCCCGATCGCCGTGGGATGCCCTACCGGGCTCTCCTTCTCCAGGGCGAACTGCGGCTGCGGGGCCTGGCTGGAGAACTGCAGCGAGATGAACCCCTTCGCGGGCACAGCGACGTCCTTGCGCCGCAGGCACGCCTCGGCGAGGGTCGTCAGCCTGGCCAGCGCCGTCTCCTCGGTTTGGGTCAGGGTATTGAGCTGTCCGTCCGCGCACACGTCGGGCACGGTCGAGTTCGGGAGGATGCCGTTCTCGTCCGAGAGGACGGGCCTACCGCTCGGCATCCAGGTGATCGTGGTGTCGACGCCGTTGCGCGCGGCGCACTTCTGCCGCACAGTCGCCAGCTTGCCCAACCGTGCGCGCTCCAGGGGCGTCAGCCGGTAGGGCCCCACGGCGCGCGGGTCGACACCGCTGAGCTGGGCCCCTGGCTCCGAGTAGGTGTCGGTGCGCAGGGGGTCGACGGTGGCGGCGGCCCCGGGCGGCAGGGCGGTGCGGGACTTGGCGGAGTCGGCGATCGGCGTACGGTCCGCCGTCGTCAGCGCGATCCGTCGCCCCTTGGCGGCCGACAGCCGGCGCAGGGTGTCCTGGACGCCCGCCCAGCTCGGGTGGGTGGCGGCGTATCCGCTGAGCTGCCGGAGGATGTCCGTGTCGTCGGCGAGGACCTGTCCCTGCTCCTCCTGGATGGCGCGGGTCGTCGTCTGCACCGCCAGCCACGCCGTCGCCGCCACCGAGCAGAGGGCGATGAGCACCGAGGTGATCATCAGCCGTACGAGCAGCCTCTTGCGCAGCGGTATGCCGGAGCTCACCCGCGCCCACCGCTGAGCTTGTAGCCGACGCCGAACACGGTCAGCAGCCGCACCGGTCGGCGAGGGTCGGGCTCGATCTTCTTGCGCAGGTTCATGATGTGCACGTCGATGGCCCGTTCGGTGGAGGCCCGGTCGATACCGCGGGTGCACTGGAGCAACTGCCGCCGGGAGAAGACGCGTTCCGGTTCCGCGGTCATGGCGCGCAGGATCTCGTACTCGCCGGGGGTGCACTCCACGCGCGCGCCGTCGCAGTGCACCTCGTGCCGGACCGGGTCGACGGTGATTCCGGCGGCCCGTACGGCCCGGTCCTGCTCATCGGCCGGGCGCCCGCTGCGCCGCAGGACCGTGCGGATACGGGCCATCAGCTCGCGCGGGCTGTACGGCTTGGTCATGTAGTCGTCGGCGCCGAGTTCCAGGCCGAGCAGGATGTCTTCCTCGGCGGAGCGGGCGGTGAGCATGAGGACGGGGATGTCGTCGTCCCGGCGCAGTACCCGGCATACGCCGAAGCCGTCGATCACGGGCAGCATCAGGTCGAGGACGACGAGGTCGGGCTTGTGCCTGCGTACTTCGTCGAGCGCGGCCCCGCCGTCGTGGACCACGGTCGCGGTGTGTCCCTCCTGAAGCAGTGAGCGGCGTATCAGCTCCGCCTGTTTCTCGTCGTCCTCCGCGACCAGCACATGTGCGCACACGTGGCCGATGGTAAGCGCCTGCGCCCGGGAAAAAGGGAGGAGGGAGGGCCTTCCCACACCCTGACAACTTCCTGATCTCCGCCTGCGAAGCTCACGCACGCCACCTGACGCGACTGTGGTCGAAGGTGTGCACGGATCTTGACGCTCTCCGATCCGGGGCCGTAGCTTCCCGGAGGATTTAAACGATTCAAAAGCGTGGGCCCCGAAGGGGTCCTGTTTGTGCTGCCCTCCGAGAGAGTGGACGAGATCCATGAGCAACCTCACCCCGGCCCACCGCTCGGGGCTTCCCCGCCGCGCTCTCCTCGGAGCCGCCGTCGCCACGGCCGCGGCCGGTGCGTTCGACTGGAGCCTGCCCGCGGTGGCGAGGGCCTCGACCGCCGTCGGGCCGCCCTTCGCGACGCCCGGGCGCGCCGTGCGGCCGAAGTTCCGCTGGTGGTGGCCCGACGGCCTTGTGCAGCCCGATGAGATCAGACGCGAGATCGACCAGATCGCCGACGCCGGTTTCGGCGGGGCCGAGATAGCCGCGGTCCATCACAGCGTCACGGACTCCTCGGTCCTGGACACCGCGCGGCACGGCTGGGGCAGCGCCGCATGGGTGGCGGGAGTGGAGGCGGCACTCGGCCAGGCGGCCCGGCGCGGCCTCACCGTCGACCTGACCATCGGCCCCAGCTGGCCGGCAGCGGTCCCCGGCATCACACCGGACAGCGAGGCGGCGGTCAAGGAACTCTCCTACGGAACGGCCACGTTGACGGCGGGATCCGCCTACTCCGGTCCGGTGCCGCCCCCGGTCTACGCCGCCGCCTCGGGCGTGACCCGGCAGCAGTTGCTCGTGGTCCAGGCGGCCCGGGTGAACACTGCGAACTCCACCCGCAAGGAGACGGGGCTCGACCTGGACTCGGTCCGGGACCTCACCGGCGCCGTCACCGACGGCACGCTCACCTGGACCGCGCCCGACGACGGCAGCTGGGTGATCGTGTCCTACTGGGTCCGCGGTTCCGGGCAGACGCCGGAAGGCGGCCCGCACACCGCCCCGGCCGCGTACGTGGTCGACCACTTCAGCGCGGCCGGCACACGCGCGGTGACCGACTTCTGGGAGGCCCACCTCCTCTCCCCCACCGTCCGGCGCCTGCTCAAAGTCTCCGGCGGGGCGCTCTTCGAGGACTCCATCGAGCTGGAGACCGACGGCCTCCAGTGGACGCCGGGCCTCCCGGACGCGTTCCTGGCCCACACCGGCGACTCCCTGCTACCGCTGCTGCCCGCCGTGATCCTCAACCACGGCAGCCAGGTCTTCGCGTTCGAAGCCGCCATCACCCGGCAGATCCGGCACGACTTCTGGGAAACGGTGTCCGTCCTCTTCAACCGGCACCATGTGACGGCCCTGCGCACCTGGGCCCATTCCCTCGGCCTCGAACTGCGTTCCCAGCCCTATGGGCTGCAGACCGACGCGATCGCCTCGGCCGCGCTCCTGGACATCCCCGAGGGCGAGTCCCTCGGTTTCAAGAACCTCGACGACTACCGCTGCCTGGCGGGCGGCCGGGACATGGCGGGGCACACCGTGTTGTCCTGCGAGGCGGGCGCCTACGCCGGCGGGGCGTACAACACCACCTGGCAGAAGTTCCTGCGCACCATGGGCGGCGCCTATGCGGCCGGGGTCAACCAGACGGTCGTCCACGGCTTCTCCTACGCCGAGCTGCCGGGCGTGAACTGGCCCGGATACGCCGCCTTCACCCCGTACAAGGGGACGGTCGGCTATGGAGAGTCCTGGGGCCCGCGGCATCCGACCTGGCGGCACGTCGCGGACGTGTCGGGGTACCTGGGCCGGGTTCATCAGGTGTTGCAGACCGGCCGCCCGCGCGTCGACGTCGCGGTGTTCCGGCAGACCGGGTACACCGCCACCGGCATCGGCGCCTCCTGGTTCACCGCGACGGGCATCCCCCTGGGCTGGACGCACCAGTTCCTCAGCGGGCCGCTGCTCGACCTGCCCGCCGCCACCGTGCGCCGCGGGCGCCTCGCACCCGAAGGCCCGGCGTACAAGGCCCTGTTCGTCGAGGGCGACTTCTTCTACGGCTCCACGGTCACCCTTGCGCTGTCCGACGCCCGCGCCCTGCTGCGCCTCGCCCGCGCCGGACTGCCGGTCGTGCTGCTCGGCGCCTGGGACGCCGTGGTGCCATCCGGAATCCCGGACAGCGGCGAGAGCGACGAACTGCGTTCCGTGGTAGCCGAGTTGCTGGCCCAGCCGCTGGTCCGCCAGGTCACCGACAAGTCGGCCGTGCCGACCGCTCTCGCCGACCTCGGGGTGGCACCCGACGTCCGGTACGCGACCTCCTCCACCCTGCTCAACGCCCACCGCGTGGCCGACGGCGTCGACTACTACTACCTCTGCAACGGCAAGCACGCCGAGACCGTCAAACCGCCGGTGGCCGCGATCGACCACGAGGTCACCCTGCGCCGCACGACCGCGGGCGCCGTGCCCTACCTCCTCGACCCGTGGACCGGAAAGGCCGAGCGCCTCGCCCGCTACACCGAGGACGGCGACACCGTCACCGCTCGCGTCACCCTCCAGCCCGCCGAGACCCTGATCCTGGCCCTCGGCCGCCCCGGTCTCTTCGGCGACCGCGCCGGCAGCCGTCCGCACGCGGTCGGCAGCGAGGCGGACGAGGTGCGCTTCACCGACGCCGGACTCACCGTCAGGGCGGCAACAGCAGGCACGTACAGCACCGTCCTGTCCTCAGGTCGCACCGTGCGGACGACAGTCAAGACCGTCCCCGCGCCGAGGGATCTCGCCTCCTGGCAGCTGCACGTCCAGGACTGGCGGCCCGGCGACACGCCCTACCGCACCACCCTCGTCGAGCACGACCTCACCCTCGACGCGCTGCTGCCCTGGTCGCAGATCACCGAGCTCGCGGACGTCGCCGGAATCGGCCGCTACCGCACCACGGTCACCCTCGACGACGGGTGGACCGGCGGCCACGGTGCCCGCCTGGAACTGGGCACCGTGACCGACACCTGCCGGGTCACCGTGAACGGCCACCGCCTCGACCCCGTGGACCAGATCCATCCGGTGGTGGACCTGGGCGACGTGCTCGGACGGGGGGTCAATGTCATCGAGGTCGAGGTCGCCACCCCGCTCTCCAACCGGCTGCGGGTCAGCGACTCCGCGGTCTACGGCGGGACGGCGCGTCAGGCGTACGGGCTGCTCGGGCCGGTGCGGCTGGTGCCGTACGGCGAGGCACGGATCGACTGACCGGGCCCTGTGCCGGTCAGTCCCAGTCAGCCGAGGGTCGGCCGACCGGACCGCCCGTGTGCGCGGACCGGACGTAACCCTCGGGTGGCGGGGGAAGTGCGGCCACGCACTGCGCCGAACACGCGTTGACCAGCAGGGGCAGCACGTCCGTGGCCACCCGCAAGGAGATCCAGACCGGGTGGAGCCCGCCGAGCTCGACGGCTCGGTCGCAGACGCTGCATGAGGAGATGGCTGTCGTGCCCCAGCTGCGTGGGTCCAGGTCGTCGGTATCGAGTCCGGCGACCGAACTCCCGGCGGGCTGAAGCCGCGGAAAGGGGGGCCGCAGCTTGTAGTTGCCGAACAGAGTGCGCGTACTCACCGTGCTCCTGGTGAGCCTCGCGCATCTGGTGATCTCGTACGGGAACCAGTGCAGTCGGTAGGAGGTGTACGGGGTGAACTCCTCCAGGCTGGTCATCGCCCCGATCTCGGGTGGGATGCGGACGAGGTTGCTGCCGTAGAGCATGAGGTGCTTGACCGCCGTCAGCTTGGCGATGGTCGGCGGCAGAGTGACGATCTGCCGCCGTTCCTGGGGGTTGAGCTCGATGAGCGGACGGAACTCCTCCCGGCCGTCGGCGGCCGCCTCGTCGATGAGCGCGAGCAGATGCTGCCAGCCGGGGGCCGAGGTGTCCTGCCGTTCGGTGTGGAAGCCGACGTGAGCGCGCGCCTGGGAGTGGACCGGGTCGAAGCAGCGGCAGATGTCCCGGTCGGACTCACGTCCCACCGGGTTCGGGTTCGGATTCGGCTCCATATTCGGCTCCGGGCTCGATGCGTCGCTCCGACGGTTCACGAAGACCTCCCGCTCTGCCTCATTCGTGATGGCGCCAACATACGGGCGCGTCCCTGGACTTACCCAGCGAATTCGGCGGTCGACCGCTCGAACCCCCGGCTGAGCTTGGGCTTTGCCTTCTGCCCGGGTGGCCGCGGCAGCTGTTACCGTCCCCGGTTGTGACAGAGCCGCTGCCGGAATTCCCCTACCATCCCGATCCCATCACCACGGGCGCGGTCGTATCGTCCGACACGACGTGCGCGTGTTGCGGGCAGGCACGCGGATACATCTACGCAGGCCCCGCCTACTCCGTCGACGACCTCGCCGATCGGCTCTGCCCATGGTGCATCGCCGACGGAACGGCTGCCGGTCGCTACGAGGCCACCTTTACGGGAGGCGCTGTCGGCGACGACGTACCGATCGAGGTCTTCGTGGCGGTGGCCGGCCGTACGCCGGGCTTTCCCGGATGGCAGGAACCTCGGTGGTATTTCCACTGCGGTGACGGCGCGGCGTTCCTCGGCGCGGTCGGAGCCGCCGAACTCGCCGCCCGTCCCGACGCGATCGAGACGCTCCGACAGGAGGCCGGCGGCTGGGGATGGCCTCCGGACGAAGTGGAGCAACACCTCAGCGCTCTGGACAAGGACGGCCAGCCCACGGCCTACCTCTTCCGATGCCGCGTCTGCGCAACTCACCTCGCGTACTCGGACTTTACGTAGGCCTGTGGACGACGGTCGGAGCGAGGACGAACCAGGCGGACGGCGTCAGTCACATGTGGTTCACGTCACATCGTGGATGTGGAACTCGTACGACGTCATCGGCGAACCACTGTTGTCCACGCGAACGACTGCAAGGGATGCACATGAACCGAAGAGACAACCGGTGACGCTCTCGCCGGGCATCGGTGTCCGGCGCGGCGCCCGGGATGACAACGAGCCTGCCTCCGATGCCTCGGTCGTCAAGGAGTCCTGGGAGACGCCGGACGTCTTCGCCGTACTGTTCGACCGCCACGCCGGCGACATCCACCGCTACGTGGCCAGACGGCTGGGTGTCGATGCGGCCGATGATCTGATGGCCGAGACGTTTGTGATCGCGTTCCAGCAGCGCCGTCGCTACGACCTCTCGCAGGCCCAAGCCCGTCCATGGCTGTACGGCATAGCGACCAACCTCGTCGGACGTCACCGGCGAGCCGAGGCCCGGCGCTTGCGTGCGATGTCACGTGCGGCCTCCCTGGCATCCAGCGGGCAGAGCGGCGAAGGCGAGCCCATGGAGGACCGAGTCGCCGAGAGAGTCAGCGCCGAGCGCTTCTCGGGAGTGCTGGCGGGCGCGCTCGCCAAGTTGCCCGCCCGTCACCGTGACGTGCTGCTCCTCGTCGCCTGGGGTGACCTCGACTACGCGGAGACAGCGGAGTCCTTGGGCATTCCCATCGGCACCGTGCGCTCACGTCTGCACCGGGCGCGTGCCCAACTACGCAAAACAGTGGGCGCCCAGGATGTCCCCTCCGCGGTTGCATTCCCAAAGGAGCACGATCATGGATGACTTCACTGAGCTACGGGAATGGGCAGCCGACAACCTCCAGCTCACCCCACAGGCCCGCACCGCGGCTCGGGCCCGCCTCTTCCGCGCCATCGAGCACGAAACGCGCCGGAGCACGAGAGGCCGACTGTCCCGGCGCCTCGTTCTGCGCGGCGCCTTCGTCGGCGCCGCCACCGCAGCCGCGGCAGGTATCGCCGTCGCCCTCACGCGAGACGGCGACAACGCGAGCACGCCGAACCTCACCACGCTCAGCGCGGCCCAGATCCTCCAGAAGGCCGCGGACGCCTCGAGAGCCGACCACAGCCGGCTGCCCATCCCACGCGACGACCAGTACTTCTACACCAAGACCTACATCGAACGGACACCTCAGAAGGGCGGCAGGACGCGTACCTGGACGGACGAGAGCTGGATGTCGGTCGACGGCTCCAAGCCCTCTCTCCGGCATGAGTACGGGAAAGTCCACCACGACCCGCCGCTCGGTAAGCATGAAGTGCAGTGGCCGCCCACCATCTACGCCAAGCTCAAGAAGCTGCCCACAGAACCTGCCGCACTCCTCGAAGTGCTCCGCCTCGGACAGAAGAGCAGTCCACAGACGGACCAGTCCGCGTTTTTCGACGCGTGTCTGCTCATGCAGGGACCGCGGGTGATGCCGCCAGGGCTTCAGACTGCCGCGTTCGAGGCACTCGCCGACATCCCGCGGGTGCGCGTCGACCGAGATGAGGTGGACATCCTCGGCCGACCCGGAGTCGGGGTGTCCTACCCGGGCATCGACTTCACTTTCCTCTTCGACCGCAACACCTATGTCTATCTGGGTATGCGGTTGAAAGGCAGCACAACCAAGCTGGTGCACGGTCAGTGGCGGGACACCAACCCGTATTTCGAAACGAGGTGCCTCCAGCGGATCGCTGTGGTCGACAGCATTGGCCGACGCCCGTAGAGGGTGTCCGCGGCCGAGCAGGTCAGGGCGTGTCGCGTGTCCACGGGGTCGAGTACGTCCAGGAGTCGGCCATCCCCGGCGACGTCCCCCTTCGCCGC
This sequence comes from Streptomyces sp. NPDC111507, assembly GCF_055638955.1. Classification (NCBI taxonomy): domain Bacteria; kingdom Bacillati; phylum Actinomycetota; class Actinomycetes; order Kitasatosporales; family Streptomycetaceae; genus Streptomyces; species Streptomyces sp. NPDC111507. The sequence continues at coordinate 263,343 of NZ_JBVKBU010000010.1, forward strand.
CGATCTGACGCCTGCGCACGAAATTGGTGATCCGCCAATCCGTGCGTTCGCTATCTTGACCAGTGCGGCGACCGCCGTCGGGCCATGCTGTGCTTGTGTGAAGGGTGGCGGGTGGCGGTGGTCGTCGGCTGGGAGTGGGACGACACGTTGTTCTCGGGGACGGCCCCCTACTACCAGCGCGGAAGGCTCCCGTACGCACCCGGTGTCGCGGATGTGCTCGCCGAGGTTCTGCGACTCGACGGTCGGGGGCGCCTGATCGACGTGGGATGCGGGCCGGGCACCCTGGCACTGAGTCTGGCGCACCTGTTCGGTGAGATCGTCGGTGTGGACCCGGACAGCGGGATGCTCTCCGAAGCTGCGCGCGGAGCCGCCGAGGCGGGGGTGAGCGGCAAGTCGCGGTGGGTGCGGGTCCGGGCCGAGGACCTGCCCGCGGATCTCGGGACGTTCACCGTGGCGGCCTTCGCCCAGTCCTTCCACTGGATGGATCGGGATCTGGTGGCGGCGACCATCATGGACATGCTCGTGCCCGGCGGGGTGTTCGTGCACCTCTCGGATCTGAAGACTGAGCGTCGATCCGTCGACGGTCTTCCGTATCCGGCGGTGCCCTACGCGGCGATGGACGAGTTGGTCAGGCGCTACCTCGGACCGGTACGACGCGCCGGGCGCGGGGTGCTGCCGCAGGGCACGCCCGGCGGCGAGGCCGCGGTGCTCTCGCGTGCGGGATTCTCCGGTCCTCGGCGTCATGTCGTCCCCGGTGGGCAGGCGCTTGAGCGCACGTGCGATGACGTCGTCGCGGGGGTGTTCTCGATGTCGTTCTCGGCTCCGCACCTGTTCGGCACGCGCCGCGCCGCCTTCGAGTCGGACGTGCGTCTCCTGCTGCGGGAGGTGTCCCCGTCGGGCCGATTCTCCGCACGTCTCCCGAGCACCGAGATCTTCGTCTGGGGAAAGAACCCCGCCGAGCCGTGATCCGGCCGGCCTGGAGGCAGTCGCCGCCGGCCACGAGACGACCGTCCACCTCGTCACCAACGGCATGCTCACCCTCCTGCGTCACCCCGAGGTACTCGACCGGCCACGTCACGGCGACGAAACCGATCTGGCAGCCCGGGCGGTCGAGGAACTCCTGCGCTACGAGCCTCCGGTGCGGTTTCTGTCCAGTGGCCGGAACACCCTCGACGACCTCGCGATCGCCGGCACCACCCCTTCCCAAGGGCTCACCGGTCGCCCTCGTGCTCGCCTCCGGCAGCCGTGACCCCCATTTCGTCCCGGACCCCGACCGCTTCGATCCCGATCGTGAGCACAACGAGCACCTCGGCTTCGGCGGCGGCATCCACTCCTGCTTCGGACGAGTCGGGGGTTCTGCAGCCGGGGTGCCAGCCGACCCACCGCCCTACCGCGCGAGCCCCGGTCTGCGCGGCCCCCTCACCTTCTGGTCGAGGTCGACGGCGTCAGCCCCGCGTGAGGATGTCCGCGATTTCCCCACGCGACGCGGTCGATCCTCCAGACTTGCTCTTGTTCCCCCGTGACGAAGGGACGGCAAGTATGGCGAACAGCGCGCTCCTCGTGATGGACGTCCAACGGGACATCGTGGGCATCGCCGACGACGGCTCCGGATATCTGCCGCGCCTGCGCCATGCGATCGACGGTGCCCGCGCGGCGGGCATCCCCGTGATCTACGTGGTCATCGAGTTACGGCCGGGCCATCCGGAAGTCAGCCCCCGCAACAGGGTGCTCACCGCCGCCGTGCGGGCCGGCCTGTTCACCGAGGGTGACCCCGGCACCGAGATCCACCACGACGTCGCGCCCCAGCAGGGCGACATCGTGGTCACCAAGAGGCGAGGGAGCGCGTTCTCGGGCAGCGACTTCGACCTGGTGCTCAGGGCTCGTGACATCGACAGCCTGGTTCTCACCGGCATCGCCACCAGCGGTGTGGTGCTGTCCACCCTGTGCCGCGCCATCGACCTGGACTTCGACCTCACCGTCCTGGCGGATGCCTGCCTCGACACCGACCCCGAGGTGCACCGGATCCTCACCGAGAAGCTGTTCCCGCAATGGGCGGATGTCGTCACCGTCGAAGACTGGGTCAAAGCCCTCACACCGCGCTAGCGCACGGCTGAAGCGGCCGCGGCATTCCTGCCGCTCAGTGCCGCTCCTTCCCGCTCGGCTCTCGGCACGGGAACCTCACGCATCCCCGGCCGGCGGAGCCGTGCTCCCCCGCACCACCAGCTTCGTGGGAACGAGTGTGGTGCCGTGTTCCGGCCCGCCGTGGCGCATCCGCCGCAGGACACCCTCGACGCACAGGCGTCCCACCTCGGCGAAGTCCTGGTGGACCGTGGTCAGCGGCGGCAGGAAGGAGCCCGCCTCGGGGATGTCGTCGAAGCCGATGACGCTGACGTCGTCGGGGATCTTCCGGCCGCGTTCGTGCAGGGCCCGCAGAAGGCCCAGTGCCATCTGGTCGTTGGCGGCGAACACCGCCGTACAGTCGCGCTCGTCGGCGAGCCGCAGGCCCGCGCGGTAGCCGGACTCCGCCGACCAGTCGCCACGTACGAGGGGCGGCGGGACGCGGCCCGCCTCGGTCAGGGCGGCGTGCCAGGCATCGGTGCGGCGCTGTGCCGCGAAGGACTCCTCGGGGCCGGCCAGATGCCAGACCGTGCTGTGGCCGAGGTCCAGAAGGTGGCGTACGGCGGCCCGGGCTCCCCCGGCCTGGTCGGTGTCGACCACCGCGTAGCGGTCGCCCGCGTCCGAGTCCGCGACGACGACCTGCACATGCGGGGGCAGGGAGATGGTCGCCGCGTCGAGCAGATGCACCTCCATGATGGCGATGACGGCGTCGACGGCGAGTTCCCCGAGCCGGGAGAAGGCGCCGCGCACCTCGTCCTGGGTGGGCACGGCGACCGGGAGCAGGGTGACGGCGTAGCCCTCCTGCGCCGCGGAGGTGGCGATCGCCTCCAGGGTGCGCATGTTGCCCGTGGTGGAGAGGTTGAAGGTGATGACGCCGATGGTGCGGAACTCACCGCGCTTGAGAGCCCGGGCGGCGCTGTTGGGCCGGTAGCCCAGTTCCTTCATTGCCGCCAGCACCTGTTCACGGGTCTCCTCGTTCACACCCGCGTAACCGTTGGACACGCGGGAAACCGTCTGCGAGGAGACCCCGGCCAGGCGTGCGACATCCGCCATGGACGCGGTCTGCGTGCGACCCACCGCCCGTTTTCCCTTGCGCCCGCGGGACCGTTCCGTCCCCGTCGAGGCACTGTCCGCAGTGTCCACCCGTCTCCTTTGTTACCCGGGTCGCCGTTTCGTCAGACGACCCTTGACCACCGACATTGGCGCAGTGTAGACATGCCGCCATCAGATGTTTACGTAAACATAACAGCCCTCGACGCGAAGGGGGACGGCATGTTTACGTAAACATCGCGACGGCGTGAGACGCCGGTTCCGAGAAGGACGAGCGAGGAACGACATGACGACGCTTCAACCCCCTGCGGGCGTGGCACGGCGCCCGGACCGGCCCCCGAAAAGGGACCGCCGCTCCTGGACAGGATGGGGGTTCATCGGCCCCTTCGCGGTGGTCTTCGCCTTCGTCTTCCTGGCTCCGATCGCCTATTCGATCTACCTCAGCCTCTTCCGTGACAAGCTCATCGGGGGCACGTCCTTCGTCGGCCTGGACAACTACAAGCAGGCTCTCCAGGACGACCAGTTCTGGTCCTCCCTGGAGCGGGTCTCGCTGTTCCTGCTGATCCAGGTGCCGATCATGCTGGGGATCGCCCTGCTCGTCGCGCTCGCGCTGGACAGCGGCCGTCTGTACGGCAGGAACTTCTTCCGGATCTCGATCTTCCTGCCGTACGCGGTGCCCGCCGTGGTCGCCACCCTGATGTGGGGCTTCATGTACGGCACCCGGTTCGGTCTGGTGGGTGACATCAACAGCGCCTTCGACGTCACGCTGCCCGACCCGCTCTCCGCGGACCTGGTCCTGGCGTCGATCGGCAACATCGTCACCTGGGAGTTCGTGGGCTACAACATGCTGATCTTCTACTCCGCGCTGCGGGTCATCCCGAACTCGCTGTACGAGGCCGCGGAGATCGACGGCGCCGGGCAGATCCGCATCATCTCGGCCATCAAGCTCCCCGCCATCCGAGGTGCCCTGGTCATCGCGACGATCTTCTCGATCATCGGCAGCTTCCAGCTCTTCAACGAGCCGAGCATCCTGCGGCCGCTGGCGCGCAACGCCATCACGACGGACTACACCCCGAACTACTACACGTACTCACTGTCCTTCAACGGACAGCAGCACAACTACTCCGCGGCGGTCGCCATCATCATGGGGCTGATCACCATGGTCATCGCCTATGTCGTGCAGCTCCGCGGCATGCGCAAGGGAGCGTGACCCGATGAGCAGCACGAGCAGCCCCGTGACCACCGCCTCGCCGCCCCCGTCCGCCGAGTCCGGCGGTTCCAAGAACACGCCCCGGCTGCGCACACGGCGCAAGCACTCTCCCGGACGCCCCAAGCGCAGCGTCCTGCTGACCGTGCTCACCGGCCTGATCATGCTCTACACCGTGGTGCCCCTGGTGTGGCTGGTCATCAGCGCCACCAAGACCCAGGACGGGCTCGCCACCTCGTCCGGCCTGTGGTTCAGCCACAAGTTCGCCCTCTGGGAAAACATCCACGACACGTTCACGTACCACGACGGCATCTTCGTCCGCTGGCTGCTGAACACCCTGCTGTACGTCGTGGTCGGCGCCGGTGGAGCGACCCTCCTGGCGATCCTGGGCGGCTACGCGCTGGCGAAGTTCAACTTCCCCGGGAAGCGCGCCGTCTTCGCCGTGGTCATCGGTGCCGTCGCCGTACCGGGCACCGCCCTGGCGGTGCCCACCTTCCTGATGTTCAGCAAGATGGGGCTGACGGACACACCGTGGGCGGTGATCATCCCCTCACTCGTGTCGCCCTTCGGCCTGTATCTGATGTGGGTCTTCGCCAGCGAGGCCATCCCCACAGAGCTGATGGAGGCCGCCCGGATCGACGGAGCGGGCGAGATCCGCACCTTCTTCCAGGTCGCCATGCCGCTGCTCGCGCCTGGCACCGTGACTGTCCTGCTGTTCACCACGGTCGCGACCTGGAACAACTACTTCCTGCCGCTGATCATGCTCAAGGACCCGAACTGGTACCCCCTGACCCTGGGTCTGGACGCCTGGAACTCCCAGGCCCAGACGATCGGTGGCGACGTGATCTTCAACCTGGTGATCACCGGTTCGCTGCTCACCATCGTGCCGCTGATCGCCGCGTTCCTGCTGCTGCAGAAGTACTGGCAGTCCGGGCTCGCCGCCGGAAGCGTCAAGGAATAGCCCGCCCTCAGGCCCCCACCCCCCGCAGCCTCACCTCTTTCACCCTCACCCTGTCCCACCCATGAAGAAGTCCCACCCACGAAGAAGTGGAAGCACCTCCATGCGCAGAACCACCGGCCGCCTGCTGCGCGGCTTCGCTCTCCTCTCCGTCCTCTCCCTGGGGGCTACCGCCTGCGGCGGCTCCGACGACAGCAGCTCGGGCACGAAGGCGGTCTCCGCCGCGGACATCCAGGCGGCCCTCAAGAAGGGCGGCACGGTCAACGTCTGGGCCTGGGAGCCCACACTGAAGACGGTCGCCGCCGACTTCCAGAAGAAGTACCCCAAGGTCAAGATCAACCTCGTCAGCGAGCGGTCCGGCGACAAGCACTACACCGCCCTGTCGAACGCCATCTCGGCCGGGAAGGGCGTCCCCGACGTCGCGCAGGTCGAGTACTTCGCGCTGAGTCAGTACGCCCTCACCAAGGGCCTGAGCGACCTGGCCCCCTACGGTGCCGACAAGCTCGCCGCCAAGTACACCCCGGGTCCGTGGAACGCCGTGAGCGAGGGTGACAAGGTCTACGGCCTGCCGATGGACTCCGGCCCCATGGCGATGTTCTACAACAAGAAGGTCTTCGACAAGTACAAGATCGCCGTCCCGACCACCTGGGACGAGTACGTCGACGCGGCCCGCAAGCTGCACAAGGCCGACCCCAAGGTCTACATCGCCAACGACGCCGGTGACGCGGGCTTCACCACCAGCATGCTGTGGCAGGCCGGTTCGCGCCCCTACAAGGTCGACGGCACCAAGGTGACGGTCAACTTCGGGGACGCGGGCGCCAAGAAGTACACCGACACCTGGCAGAAGCTCATCGACGAGAAGCTCGTCGCGCCCATCAACGGCTGGACCGACGACTGGTACAAGGGCCTCGGTGACGGCACCATCGCCACCCTGACCACCGGCGCGTGGATGCCCGCCAACTTCGTCTCCGGCGTGCCGAAGGCCGCCGGTGACTGGCGCGCGGCCCCGATGCCGCAGTGGACCAAGGGCGACAAGGCCAGCGCGGAGAACGGCGGCAGCTCCCTCGCCCTGCCCGCGCTGGGCAAGAACAAGGAACTCGCCTACGCGTTCGTCGAGTACGCCAACTCCGGCGACGGCGTGCAGACCCGCATCAAGCAGGGCGCCTTCCCGGCGACCAAGGCCGAGCTCCAGTCCACCGAGTTCCAGAACACCAAGTTCGACTACTTCGGCGGCCAGGAAGCCAACAAGATCTTCGCCGACTCCGCAGCCAACGTCGCCAGCGACTGGTCTTACCTGCCCTTCCAGCAGTACGCCAACTCGATCTTCAACGACACCGTCGGCAAGGCCTACATCTCCGGCACCAAGCTGGCCGACGGCCTGAAGAGCTGGCAGGACGCCTCCATCAAGTACGGCAACGAGCAGGGCTTCACCGTCTCGAAGTAGCCGGCATTCCCCTCGGGAGCCGCCGCTGAGCAGCAGGCGCTCAGCGGCGGCCGCCGGGAAGCAACCACGCACCTCGCGCCACCTCGTGCAGTAACCGGAAGGACCACCATGATCTCCACCCTCCTGTCCCAGTTGCGGCACGGGCCGGACGGTGATCCCACCCCCCGCCTCGCCTACGGCGCCGACTACAACCCGGAGCAGTGGCCTCGCGAGGTGTGGGAGGAGGACATCCGGCTCATGCAGGAGGCGGGCGTCAACATCGTCTCCGTGGCGATCTTCTCCTGGGCCCGCATCCAGCCCGCCGAGAACGAGTGGGACTTCGGCTGGCTCGACGAGGTCATGGACCTGCTGCACGCGGGAGGCATCGGGGTCGACCTGGCCACCGCCACCGCCTCCCCGCCGCCCTGGCTCAGCACGGCGCACCCGGAGATCCTTCCGGTCACCGCCTCTGGCGAGACACTGTGGCCCGGGGCGCGCCAGCACTGGCGTCCCACCTCCCCCGTCTTCCGCGAGCACGCGCTGCGCCTGGTGCGCAAGATGGCCGAGCGGTACGCGAACCATCCCGTGCTGGTCGCCTGGCACGTCTCCAACGAGCTGGGCTGCCACAACGTCTACGACTACTCCGACGACGCCGCGCGCGCATTCCGCGACTGGCTCCGCGCCCGCTACACGACGCTCGACGCCCTCAACCACGCCTGGGGCACGGCGTTCTGGTCCCAGCGCTACAGCGACTGGGAGCAGATCCTGCCGCCCCGGCTGGCCGCCTCCCACCCGAACCCCACCCAGCAGCTGGACTTCAAGCGTTTCTCCTCCGACGTGCTGAAGGACTATCTGCGCGCGGAGCGGGACGTCCTGCGCGAGCTCACGCCCGATGTTCCGGTCACCACCAACTTCATGGTGATGGGCAACACCAAGGGCATGAACTACGCGGACTGGGCCGCCGAGATCGACTTCGTCTCCAACGACCACTACGTGGTGCCCGGCCCGCAGGACCGCGACGAGCTGTCCTTCTCCGCCAACCTCGTCAGCGGCATCGCCGGCGGCCGCCCGTGGTTCCTCATGGAGCACTCCACCAGCGCCGTCAACTGGCAGCCGATCAACGTGGCCAAGCGGCCGGGCGACCTCGCCCGTGACTCGCTGGTGCACGTCGCCCACGGCGCCGACGCGGTGTGCTTCTTCCAGTGGCGGCAGTCGGCGGCCGGCGCCGAGAAGTACCACTCGGCGATGGTCCCGCACGCCGGAGCCGACAGCGAGCTGTTCCGTGCGGTGGCCGGCCTCGGACAGACCCTCAAGACCCTCGCTCCGGTCGCCGGGACCGAGCGTGAGCCGGCCCGGGTCGGCATCGTCTTCGACTGGGACTCGTGGTGGGCGAGCGAGCAGGACTCCCACCCCACCGCCGAGCTCAGCTACCGGCAAGAGGCGCTGGACTGGTACTCCGCGCTCCTCGCCCTCGGCATCCGGGCCGACGTCGTCACCACGCAGACCGAACTCGACCGCTACCAGGTCCTGATCACACCGGTGCTGCACGTCATGCCGGCCCCGCTCGCCAAGGAGCTCACCCGGTACGCCGAGAACGGCGGCCACCTGATCACCACGTACTTCTCCGGTGTCGTCGACGAGAACGACCACATCTGGCTCGGCGGCTACCCGGGCGCCCTGCGCGAGCTGCTCGGCATCCGCATCGAGGAGTTCGGCCCGCTGCTCGACGGCGAGAGCGCCGACGTCGACCTGGACGGCGTGGACAACACCGCCACGGGCACCTTGTGGACCGACCGGATCAGCGTCACCGACCCGGCGGTGGAGGTGCTGGCGCACTACCGCGGCGGCACGTACGCCGACCGCCCCGCCGTCACCCGGCGCCCGACGGGCCAGGGCTCGGCCGCGTACGTCTCCACCCGGCTCGGCACGGACGGTCTCACCACGCTGCTGCCGAAGCTGCTCGCCCCGGCCGGTGTGCACAGTGAACTGCCGGACGGCGCGCGGGGAAGCGTCGAACTGATCGTGCGCCGGAGCGCGGACAGCCGCTATCTGTTCCTGGTCAACCGGACCGACGAGACGGTGCCGCTGACCGGAGTCTCCGGAGACCTGCTGGTCGGCCGGACGGACGACGACGGCACCGTCGTCCTCGCCCCCCGGGACGTCGCCGTACTGCGGCAGCCCGCCCTCTGACAGCCCTCGAACAGCGAGCACGGCCCCCGTTCGAGGGTTAGCCGGCGTGCCCCCGCGCGGGGGCACGCCGGTCCATCGCAGCGACCACACACGAGTTGGGAGCACACGTTGGCACGGCGTACCCGCACAAGACGGCTTCTGGGAACCATCGCAGGCACCGCACTGGCCACCGGGGCAGCCCTGGTCACCGCCCCGCCCACGAGCGCGGAGACCGCGCCGGCGGCGGCCGCGTCCGTGACCGTCCGGCCGGATCCCTCGTACAAGGAGCAGAGCTTCGAGGGCTGGGGCACCAGCCTGGTCTGGTTCGCCAACGCCACCGGCAACTACCCGGCACCGATCCGCGAGAAGCTCGCCAAGCTCCTGTTCGGCGACGACGGCCTCAATCTGAACATCGCCCGCTACAACATCGGCGGCGGCAACGCGCCCGACGTCAAGAACTACCTGCGGGCCGGCGGAGCGGTCGAGGGCTGGTGGAAGGCCCCGGACGGCACCACCCGTACGGACACCGACTGGTGGAACGCCGACGACGCGGCCGACTGGAACCCGAACGCCGACGCCACCCAGCGCTGGTGGGTGGACAGGATCAAGAAGGACGTCACCCACTGGGAGACGTTCAGCAACTCGCCGCCCTGGTTCATGACCAACAGCGGCTATGTCTCCGGCGGCTTCAACTCCTCCGCCGACCAGCTCAAGTCCGACTCCGTCGACGACTTCGCCGCCTATCTGGCGGGCGCGACCAAGCGGCTGGAGAAGGCACACGGCATCAAGGTCGACACCCTCGACCCGTTCAACGAGCCGAACACGAGCTACTGGGGTACGCGCCTGGGCGCGGACGGGCAGCCGGTCGGCGGCCGCCAGGAGGGGGCGCACATCGGCCCCGAGCTCCAGCAGCAGGTGATCCGCGCGCTGGCCCCCGCCCTCGAGAAGGCGAAGACCGGCACGAAGATCTCCGCGATGGACGAGACCAACCCCGGCATCTTCACGCAGAACTGGAACTCCTACCCCCAGGACGTCCGGGACCTCGTCGGCCAGATGAACGTCCACACCTACGGCACCGGTGGCCGTACCAGCGTGCGCGACCTGGCCAAGGCGGCGGACAAGCCGCTGTGGATGAGCGAGGTCGAGGGCGACTGGGGCGACGGCCAGAGCTTCACGGACATGCGGCCGGGACTGGGCCTGGCCCAGCAGATGGTCGACGACCTGCGCGAACTCGAGCCCAAGGCCTGGGTGTTCTGGCAGCCGGTCGAGGACTACGACAACATGAAGCCGGGCGGTGAGTCCGCCAAGGGCGGCAACTGGGGCAGCATCCAGCTCCCGTTCAGCTGCACCTCCGCGGACACCCTCGCGACCTGCCCCATCTACACGAACACGAAGTTCGACACCGCCCGCAACTTCACCCACTACATCAAGCCGGGCGACCGGCTGATCAAGACCGACGACACATCCAGCGCCGCCGCGGTCTCCAAGAGCGGCAACGGGGCGACCGTCGTCCACGTCAACAGCACCACCAGCGCGCGTACGGTCACCATCGACCTGTCCAAGTTCGGCCACATCGCGCGGGGCGCGACGGTGACTCCCGTGGTGACCAGCGCCGACGGCAAGCTGGCACGCCAGACCCCCGTCACGGTCACCGACCGCCGGGCCACCTTCACCGTGCCTGCCCAGTCCGTGACCTCCTTCGTCGTCAAGGGTGTGTCGGGCGTGGCCAAGGACGCCGCTCTGCTGCAAAAGGGCCACACCTACTCCCTGACCGGCGTGCAGAGCGGCAAGGCGCTCACCGTCGCGGACGACGGCGGCAAGCTCGTCATCAAGACGGCGAGCACGGACGCGGCCACGATCACCGGCCAGCGGTGGCAGCTGCGACAGGTCAGCGGCCAGACCGGCAACCGGCAGCGGTACGTGTTCACCAACCCGGTGGAGGGCAAGCGGCTGGCCGTGCGCGACGGCGCCCCGGTCCTGGAGGCGGACACGGGACCCCGTGACACGGCCACACAGTGGATCATGTCAACGACCGGTGACGGCACCTGGACCCTCGTCAACGCCGCCACCGGAAGGGTCCTGGAGGTGGGCGGCCAGGCCACCGCCGACGGATCCGCCGTCACGATCTGGACGCCGAACTCCGGCTCCAACCAACGGTGGACGGTGTCCGACGTGACCACCGGGACCGGCTCCTAGCCCTACCGCGCCATCCCTCTCCGCGCCCGCCCATGACGGTCCGCGCGGGCGCGGAGAGGATGCCTCGGCCGCGTCGAACGCCTTGTGTGTCAGGTGAGTTCGAGCAGTCCCCTGCGCACCGCCTCCGAGACGGCCGCCGCCCGGTTGTCGACCCTGAGTTTGCGATAGACGCGCACGAGGTGGGTCTTGACCGTGGCCTCGCTGAGGTACAGCGCCTCGGCGATGGCCCGGTTGCTGCGCCCCTCGGCCAGCAGCCGGACGACCTCGATCTCGCGGTGGCTCAAGTCCTGCTCCGGATCGACCACTTGGCCGACGAGTTCGCCGACGATCGCCGCGGCGAGTCCCATGGAGCCCGCAGCCGCGGTGCGGACCGCCTGGAACAGTTCCTCCGGCGGCCCCGCCTTGAGTACGTAGCCGCGCGCGCCCGCTTCCAACGCGCGGACGACATCGGCCCGTCCGGCGTAGCTGGTCAGCATCACCACCGCCACGCCGGGCGCCCGGGCGCCGAGCCGACGGGCCGCCTCGACGCCGTCGATCCCCTGACCCGGTCCGGCGAACCGCAGATCCATCAGCACGACGTCCGGCGTCAACCCGGCCCCCAGCCGAACTGCCTCCTCGCCGCTGCCCGCCTCGGCGATCACGTCGAGATCGGGTTCACCTTCCAGCAGGGCCCGCAGTCCGGCGCGTACGACCGTGTGGTCGTCGGCGATCAGCACGCGCAGCGGTGCGGCGGTCATCGGGCGGTCGCCGGTGTGAACGACGGCTCGACCGGCCGCGGCCTGGACCGCGCGGACACCGAGGCGCGGATCCTGGTCCCTCGGCCGGGTGCGCTGCTGACGTCGAGGTCGCCCCCGCATTCACGCAGGCGTGCCCGAGCGGCCGGGAGGCCGAATCCACGGTCCGTCCGGACGGCGCCCGGCGAGCGCTCGCCCGCGAACGTGGCGGCCGGGTCGAAACCGACTCCGTCGTCGCTCACTTCGAGTTCGACGCGATCGGGGTGCCGGTGGAAGGTGACCAGCACGTTCACCGCGTGGGCGTGTTCGCGTACGTTCGCCAGGGCGTTCTGGGCGATGCGGAACAGGGTGGTGGCGGCCTGGTCGTCGAGGGCGGGCTGATGCGTTCCGAGCGAGCGGAACCGTACCCGGGCGGCGGCACCTTCCTGACGGGAACGGGCGCACAGCAGCCGCAGCGCGCCTTCGAGGCCGGCCTCGGCGACGGTGGACGGGGTCAGGTCCCGGATCATCCGGCGGGTCTCGGCGAGGTTGCTGCCCAGATCGTCGGCCACTGCACGGACACGGGTCCGTGTCACCTCCGGCCGCGCGTCCCAGTCGCGCTCGGCCGCCTGGAGCAGCATCAGGCTGCCGGCGAGTTCCTGGGCCAGGGTGTCGTGCAGATCGCGGGCGATGCGGGTGCGTTCCGCCAGTACGCCCGCCTGGCGTTGCTGCCGCGCGAGCGTGTCGCGGGTGTCCCGCAGTTCCTCGACGAGGCGCTGGCGGATCGCGGCGTCCCGCTGCTGGCCGCGATAGAGGGCGACGGTTCCCCAGACGGCCGCCACCGGAACGAGGACGACCTCCGGGTCGAACCGGCCCGTGGACTGGACGAGTGCGTCGACGAGCACGAAGGTGATCACGCCGACCGTGGCCATCGCGGAGCGGCGGCCGAGCGCGCGCAGGGCCGCACAGGCGAGTGGGACGGCACACCAGACGTAGGCCGTCGTCAGCGGTGCCGGCGCGAGGAAGACGAGGGCGGTCCACAGCAGGAGCAGCAGGGGGATCCAGAGGTGCCGGCCGAGCGGGCCGAGCCGGTCCCAGTGAGCGAGCCCGCCCGCGTACGTCACGGCCAGCAGCCCGCTGACGGTCACGATGTACCAGCACAGGGGGATCTCGAGCTGGGCGAGGCGCACGAGTCCGGCGCCGACGACGAGGAAGAAGGCGAGGTGCGAAACGTGTTCCAGGGTGGGCCGGTTGCCGCGGGCGGTCGATGGAGCGCGGTCGGGCACGGCAGATCCCCTTGGGGCGGACTGATCCAGTCGGACAGGGCGTCCGAGTCTATCCGCCGCCTGTAGGGCCCATGTGAAGAGCGGAGCCGCCGGTCTCCGTTCGGATCGGCGTACGGAGACCGGCGACCCCACCAGCGGTTACGCCCCCGGGTGCAGGCCGGGCCAGCCCGGCGTGGGGTCGCCCTTCACCTCGCCGAAGTAGAGGGCGAAGGTCTGCTTCCAGCGCTCGACGGCCGTACGGTCGGCCATGAAGCGGGGGAAGCCGTCGATGTGGGCCTCGGGGTACTCCCAGATCCGCTTCAGACCGGCCGCGGGCGTGACGTCGGTCCGTACCGACCAGCCGTTGAAGGACGCCTGCTGCTGAGTGGTGGACAGCTGCCAGTTGAGGTACAGCTTGGCGGCCGTCGTGTTCCTGGCCTGCTTGAGGATGGCGGCGCGCTGGCCCCAGGCCATGAAGGGGTGTCCGTCGGCGACGACCCACTTCGCGGGAGAGGTGGCCGGTGAGGTCAGCGTGCCCGCCGTGCCGATACCGATCGTCTTCTGCTTGCCGAAGACCGCGTCTCCCGGGGAGTTGCTGCCCCGGGCGAACCGCACGTCCTGCCGGGCGAGCGCGGCCACCCAGTCCCATCCGTACTTCTGCGCGTACAGGCTGTAGAGGTAGAGGACCGCGTCGTCGTCGTGGGGGTACGACGAGGCCATCTTCCCCTTCCGCTTCGGATCGATCAGGTCGAGCGGGGTCTTCGGGGCGTCCGCGCCGGCCTCGGCGACGTCGTACAGGAAGCTGAAGCCGATCGCGCCGATGGCGACCCAGGCGCCGTGCGGGTCCTTGAAGCCGTCGTACACCCGGGAGAATCCGGCCGGCTTGTACGACAGCAGGCGGCCCTGCTCCTTCCAGCGGGTGAAGTCCTGGAGCGTCTGCAGTTGTACGACGTCGGGGACCAGGGTGTCGGTGGCGAACTGGTTGTCGACGCGGACGTCGTGGTACTTGCTGTAGTCCACGATGAGCTTCAGGTCGATGTCCGGGAAGCGCTTGAGGAAGGCGGCCTTGGTGCCGTCTTGCTGTGTCGGGGTGTCTCCGCCGGCGTAGATGACGAGCTTGCCGCCGTCCGCCAAGGCGGCTCGGTACAGCTCGTCGAGCGTCCTGGTCTCCTCGGGCCCGCCGCCCCGCCGGGACCCGGTGGACGAGGCAGCGGCAGCGGGGCCGGCCGCGGCGCCGAACGCTCCGAGGCCGAGGGCCGCGGCACCGGCTCCGGTGGCAAGTACACGTCGTCTGCTGAGGAAACTGGACACTCTGTGGGGCCTCTCTGATGGGGGGTGAGGACCTCGGCGGGTTGAACGCGGCGCCATGGTCAGGGGCGATTCTGGCGCCGTGGAGTGAGGCCGCGCGTCATCCGTACGCAGCGGAGGACGCGCGGGCGGTGGAACCCGCGTTCAACCGATCGGTTGAACGACGCCGACCGCCGCATGGCCGCGCACGACGTGCCAGTCAGCGCCCCGCGTCCGGCCCGACCGGGCGCCGACGCACCCAGGCGAACAGCGCCACCGAACCCACCGCCGCGAACGCGCACCAGGTCGACACGAACTCCAGCTCCCACAGCACCCAGCAGATCAGCGCGCCCGTGCCCATCAGCGCCCCGAGCAGCAGAAGTCCACGGTCACCTGAGAGCAGGAGGGAGCCGACGGTGGCCAGGAGATAGCCGGCGACGAGCAGTTCGGGGTGGTTCAGGTGCACGAAGTAGCCGAGGGTGTGGCCGCGGACCTCCGCTCGCACGGGACGGGTCACGAGGGCGTACGCGAGTGCGGCGCCCGTCACGAGGCCGATCGCCAGGGGGACCGTCAGCCTGAGCCGGGCGTGCGGGGGCGCCGCGCACATCACACCGGCCGGGACCCACGCCGCGAGCAGAGGCAGCGCGATGACGGCCCAGGCCACGGTCGCCGGGCCCGTACCCCCGCCGGAGTCCCAGACCACGGACTCCACGATCTGATGCGCCCCGAGGATCAACGGCAGCGCGGCCAGCGGCAGATCACGGACCCGCCGCACCCGCGCCACACAGGCCACCCCGACCGCGCCGATCCCGACACCGGCGACCAGGTCGGCCGTCGCACTCCAACACATCGCGCCACCCGGGGGTCGGCCGTCATGTGATGACACCCTTACACCGCCCACGGTAGTCTCGCCGCCGCGCGGACTCATGCAGGCCACCCAGGCGGGCCGTCAGGGACGGCCTGTAGCGTCGCGGCATGGAGCGCTGCCCCTCACAGGCTGCCACTCTCGACCGCGGCTCGGCGTTGACGTACATCAGGTCGCGGAGTGGGGAGTTGATCCCTACGGTGTGACGCCGGACGAGTCCGGACTCACCGCATGACGGGTGTGACGGAGTCGCCATGCCCCTGCACTCCGCGTGTGTCAGGGGCCGACATAGGTCGCCAGGTGTTCACCGGTGAGGGTGGAGCGGGCTGCGACGAGGTCGGCGGGGGTGCCCTCGAAGACGAGGCGGCCGCCGTCGTGGCCGGCGCCGGGGCCGAGGTCGATGATCCAGTCGGCGTGCGCCATGACCGCCTGGTGGTGCTCGACGACAATGACCGACTTGCCGGCGTCGACGAGCCGGTCCAGCAGGCCGAGCAGCTGCTCGACATCGGCGAGGTGGAGGCCGGCGGTGGGCTCGTCGAGGACGTAGACGCCACCCTTCTCCGCCATGTGCGTGGCCAGCTTGAGGCGCTGGCGCTCGCCGCCGGAGAGGGTGGTGAGGGGCTGGCCGAGGGTCAGGTAGCCGAGGCCGACGTCGGCGAGCCGGGTCAGGATCCTGTGCGCGGCCGGTGTCGCCGCCTCACCGGCGCCGAAGAACTCCTCGGCCTCGGTCACCGACATCGCGAGCACCTCGCTGATGTCGCGGCCGCCCAGGTGGTAGTCGAGCACCGACGCCTGGAACCGCTTCCCCTCGCACTCCTCACAGGTGGTCGCGACGCCGGCCATCATCGCCAGGTCGGTGTAGATGACGCCGGCGCCGTTGCAGGTGGGGCAGGCGCCCTCGGAGTTGGCGCTGAACAGGGCCGGCTTCACACCGTTGGTCTTGGCGAACGCCTTGCGGATCGGGTCGAGCAGACCGGTGTACGTCGCCGGGTTGCTGCGCCTGGAGCCGCGGATCGCGGCCTGGTCGACCGACACCACGCCCTCGCCGGCCGGGATCGAGCCGTGCACGAGCGAACTTTTCCCGGATCCGGCGACGCCGGTGACGACGGCGAGCACCCCGAGCGGGATGTCGACGTCGACGCCCTGCAGGTTGTGCGTCCTCGCGCCGCGGATCTCCAGCGTGCCGGTGGGCTTGCGCACCGTCTCCTTGACGGCGGCCCGGTCGTCGAAGTGGCGGCCGGTGATGGTGCCACCGGTCCGCAGTCCCTCGACGGTGCCTTCGAAGCAGACGGTGCCGCCCGCCGTACCGGCGCCGGGGCCGAGGTCGACGACATGGTCGGCGATCGCGATCGTCTCCGGCTTGTGCTCCACGACGAGCACCGTGTTGCCCTTGTCCCGCAACCGCAGCAGCAGGTCGTTCATCCGCTGGATGTCATGCGGGTGCAGGCCGATGGTGGGCTCGTCGAAGACGTAGGTGACGTCGGTGAGCGAGGAGCCGAGGTGGCGGATCATCTTGACGCGCTGCGCCTCGCCGCCGGACAGCGTGCCCGCCGGCCGGTCGAGCGAAAGATAGCCGAGCCCGATCTCCACGAACGAGTCGAGGGTCTGCTGCAGCGCGGTGAGCAGCGGCGCCACCGACGGCTCGTCGAGACCGCGGACCCATTCGGCCAGGTCGCTGATCTGCATCGCGCAGGCGTCGGCGATGCTGATCCGCTTGATCTTCGACGACCGGGCCCCTTCGTTGAGCCGGGTACCGTCACACTCGGGGCAGGTGGTGAAGGTGACCGCCCGGTCCACGAACTCCCGGATGTGCGGCTGCATGCCCTCCCTGTCCTTGGCGAGCATCGACCTCTGGATCCGCGGGATCAGCCCCTCGTAGGTCATGTTGATGCCCGCGATCTTCATCCGGGTCGGCTCGCGGTACAGGAAGTCGTGCAGTTCCTTCTTGGTGAACTTGCGGATCGGCTTGTCCGGGTCGAAGAAGCCCGACTCGCTGTAGAGCCGTGAGTTCCAGCCGCCCCCCGTGTAGCCGGGGACGGTGATCGCGCCCTCGGAGAGCGTCTTGGAGTCGTCGTAGAGCTGGGTGAGGTCGAGGTCGGAGACCGAGCCACGGCCCTCGCAGCGCGGGCACATGCCGCCGGTGATGCTGAAACTGCGGCGCTCCTTCACGGTCTGTCCGCCGCGCTCCATGGTGACCGCGCCGGCTCCGCTGATCGAGGCGACGTTGAAGGAGAACGCCTTGGGCGAGCCGATGTGCGGCTTGCCGAGACGGCTGAAGAGGATGCGCAGCATCGCGTTGGCATCGGTGGCGGTGCCGACCGTGGAGCGGGGGTCGGCGCCGAGCCGCTGCTGGTCGACGGTGATCACGGTGGTCAGTCCGTCGAGGACGTCGGCCTCGGGCCGCGCCAGCGTCGGCATGAAGCCCTGCACGAAGGCGCTGTACGTCTCGTTGATCAGTCGCTGCGACTCAGCGGCGATCGTGTCGAACACCAGCGAGCTCTTGCCCGAGCCGGACACGCCGGTGAACACCGTCAGCCGACGCTTCGGGATCTCGATGCTGACGTCCTTGAGATTGTTCTCGCGCGCGCCGTGCACGCGGATCAGATCGTGGCTGTCGGCAACGTGCGGCGCAGGCGACTGCGTGTCCGTCCTCGGGGCCATGCTCATCATGTCTCCATCTGTCGAGTGGGGCCGCCTTCGCGGACTCCGCCGGCGTCGCCTGGCTGGATCTGGCCAGCTCCGAGGGTAACGTCTGCACTTTCCCGTGTCGGAGCGTTCGCGGTAGCGGTCGCTGCCGACCTGGCCGTCACGCTAGCCGCGGCTCGCCCGCCGGCGCTTCTCGAATCCTGACCGGTCCGGTCGCGGGCGTCGCTTTCACGCCGGAACCGCGCTGCCGTCCCGCCGCTGGATCGTCGCCGCTGCCCGGTGGAGTTCGGTGAGCACCGTGCGTACGGCTCTTCGTGCCGCGCGTTCGGGGCGGTGGAGCACGTCGATGTGGCGCCGGGTGTGCACGCCGCTGAGAGGTCTGAGGACGAGTGCGGGGTGTGGGCGCGTGGTCCAGCGGGGCATGAGGGCCAGGCCACCTCCGGCGGCGACGACCTCGGCGACGACGGAGAATTCGTTGATGCGATGGACGATGTCGAGCCGTCGGTTCGCGGCGCTCGCTATGGCGTCGATGGTGGCCATGAGCGGGAACCCGTCGTGAACGGTGATCCAGGGTTGGTCCGCGACGTCGCGCGGGGTCAGACGTCGTTTGGCGGTCAGGGGGTGGCCGGCCGGCAGGGCGACGTCCAGCGGTTCACGCAACAGCGTGTCGGCGGTGACCGTGTCCGGCCACGGCGGCGCCTGGTCGAGACGGTGGGCGAGTACGAGGTCGTAGTCCCGGGTCAGTCCGGGGAAGTGGTCCTGCGCGACGTCCTCGTCGGCGAGCGAGAGCCGCG
The DNA here is from genome assembly GCF_055638955.1 of Streptomyces sp. NPDC111507. Taxonomy (NCBI): domain Bacteria; kingdom Bacillati; phylum Actinomycetota; class Actinomycetes; order Kitasatosporales; family Streptomycetaceae; genus Streptomyces; species Streptomyces sp. NPDC111507. The sequence continues at coordinate 282,034 of NZ_JBVKBU010000010.1, forward strand.
GGCGTCCAGGTCCTGCCTGGCCGAGCAGCAGGAGCGGGAAGAACGCGGAGGCCGCGCTGTGGAAGGCCGCCACCGATACGCCCGCGTCCGGCTGGTCGACGAACTCGTCGATCGCGTGCCGAGCCGTGGCCATCGCGGTCTCCACCTCGATCGCGGCACGGGCCAGGGCCTGCCCGGCATCGGTGAGCACCAGCCGTCGGCCGTCACGTTCGGTGAGAGGGACCGGGATCGAGCGTTGCAGCAGCCGCAACTGCTGGGAGATGGCCGAAGGCGTCATCAAGAGCGCCTCGGCGGTGGCGGTGACGCTTCCCGACTCGCCGAGCTCACGCAAGATCTGCAACTGCCGCTCGTTCACGTGCTCAGTGTAGTGATGCTTCAGGTTCGCTGAAGAACAACGTTCTTGGCTTCAGGGTGGGAACAGTGCAGCGTAGGGGCGTGTTCCACACCCGCCGCACTGACGCAGTGCTTCTCCTTGTCGCCATCGTCTGGGGTTCCAGCTACCTGGCCGCTAAGACGGCCACCCATGCCCTGCCGGTCCTGGTGGTGCTGTTCGCGCGGTACGCGATCTCCGCGATCGCCTGCCTCGCCCTCGTCGCCGCCCGCCGTCGCAAGGAGCGCTGCACGCGCGACGAAGTACGTGTCGGGACTGTGCTGGGGATCACTCAGGCCACCGTCCTGGTTCTGGAGACGTACGGTGTCGCGCACACCAGCGCGGCCAACGCCGGACTGATCATCAGCCTCACCATCGTGCTCACCCCGCTGCTGGACCGCACGACGGACAACGGACGGCTGCCGCCGCGCTTCTTCGCCGCCACGGGTGTGTGCCTGGTGGCCGTCACCCTGCTCATGTCCGGCAGCGGCTTCCACACTCCCGGGACCGGCGACCTGCTGATGCTCGCCGCCGCGGTGGTGCGCGCGGCGCATGTCGCGCTCGTGGGGCGGCTCACGAAGGGCCGCGTCGTGCGGCCGTTGCAGCTCACGGCCGTCCAGACGGGGGTCGGCTCAGCGCTGTTCGTCGTGCCCGCCGCGAGCGCCCTGCCGACGCTGACTCGGGTCGATGCCGCGGTCTGGGGCCAGCTCGTGTATCTCGCCCTGTTCTGCAGCGTGTTCGCCTTCCTCGCCCAGACCTGGGCGGTGCAGAAGAGCTCCGCCAGCCGGGCCAGTCTGCTGCTGGGCACCGAACCGGTCTGGGCGGTCGTGGTGGGCGTCTGCCTCGGCGGCGAAGGGTTCACCGTCCTCGCCGCCCTCGGCGCCGCGCTCATGGTCACCGGAACGTACTGGGGACAGCACATCGAACGTACCCACCGCACCACTCACATCGAGGAGTCCCCATGTCGGACAACGGCACCTACGAGCGTCTGATCGGCCTGCTCGACAGCACCGCGACCTCGTACGAACTCATTGACCACGAACCGGAAGGCACCACCGAGAAGGTCAGCGCACTGCGCGGGCACCCGGTGTCCGAAGCCGCCAAGTGCCTCGTCCTGATGGTCAAGATCGACCGGCGGGTCACTCGCCACGTGCTCGCGGTCGTCCCCGGGGACCGGCGTGTGGACCTCGACGCCGTCCGTACGCTGTTCGCGGCCCGCTACGTCGGATTCTGCGACGCTGCCACGGCGGAGCGACTGGCCCATGCCGTCCCCGGCACCGTTCTGCCCTTCAGCTTCGACCCCGGACTCGAACTCGTCGCGGATCCGGACGTCGTCGCGCGTCCGTGCCTCTACTTCAACGCCGCCCGCCTTGATCGTTCGCTGGCCATGTCCGGGGCGGACTACGCCAGGCTCGCCGAGCCGCGTGTCGAACGCATCGCCGGTCCGGGCTCGGACTGAACCAGAAGGCCCCGCCTCCGGAATGTCGGAGGCGGGATGGTTGGGAGGCGGGATGGTGTGGAGCGGCGGCCGACGCGCCGCCGGATCGCAGCGCTGCTGAACGGGGGTTCGGCTGACGTACGGTTACGGCGAATGGTCTGCGGTCGAAGTCGTAGGGGTGGGAAATGGCCCAGTTCCAGGCTGAGTTGATGCGTGCGTTGCCCGGCACTCTGAGGGAGCACTCGGCTCGGCGGGGAGGCAGGACCGCCTACGAGGACGGCCGCCGCGCCGTCACCTACCGGGAGTTGGAGGAGCGCACCGGTCGGCTGGCGGGGCATCTGGCGCGGCTCGGGGTGCGGCGCGGGGAGCGGGTCGCGATCCATCTGGGCAATCGGGTGGAGCTCGTGGAGAGCTTTCTCGGGGTGCTGCGGGCCGGGGCCATCGGCGTGCTGCTGAACCCCGGTGCGTCGAACGAGGAGCTGGGGTATTTCCTCGACGACAGCGGCGCGGTCCTGGTGATCACCGAGGAGTCGCTCGCCCCCCGGGTCGCCCGACTGGCGGCCGGGCGGCCCGAGTTACGGGTGGCCGTCGTCGGCACGGGCGACCTGCCCGTCGACCCGTTCGCCCTCGAGGACCTGCCCGCCGACGCGCTCGCCTTCGAGGACCTGGCCGGGACGGATCCTGGTGTGTCGCCCCGGGACGACCTCGGTCTCGACGATCCGGCGTGGATTCTCTACACCTCGGGCACGACCGGGGAGAGCAAGGGCGTGGTCTCCACCCAGCGTGCCGCCCTGTGGTCGGTGACGGCGGCCTACGTGCCGGCGCACGGGCTGCGGGAGGAGGACCGACTGCTGTGGCCCCTGCCCATGTTCCACGCCTACGCGCACTCGCTGTGCCTGATGGGAGTGATCGCGGTCGGTGCGAGCGCGCGCCTCCTCGCCCCGGGGGCGAGCGTCGCCCAGGCGCTGGCCGCCGAGCCGTTCACCCTTCTGGCCGGGGTGCCCGCCACCTATCGCCTTCTGCTGGAGTCGCTGCGGGAGACGGCGGCCCCGGTGTCCTCGTCGCTGCGCCTGTGCGTCACCGGGGGCGCACCCTGTCCCCCTGAGTTGAAGGCGGAGGTCGGCCGTGTCCTGGCCGCTCCCCTGCTCGACGGCTACGGCTCCACGGAGACCTGTGGGAAGATCGCGGTCCAGCGGCTCGACGGACCCCGTGACGACGCCTCCAGCGGACCTCCATTGCCGGGGCTCTCGGTGCGGCTGACCGATCCGTCCACCGGTGCCGAGGTCACCGACGGGGCCGACGGGGAGATCTGGGTCCGCGGCCCCGGACTGATGACGGGCTATCACCATCGTCCGGACGCCACGGCGAAGGCGTTCTCCGAAGGTTGGTACCGCACCGGGGACCTGGGCCGGCTCGGCGCCAACGGCCATCTCCATGTCACCGGCCGGGTCAAGGAACTCATCATCCGGGGCGGGGAGAACATCAACCCGTCCGAGGTCGAACATGTGCTGCTGGCCCGTCCCGACATCGCCGACGCCGCTGTCGTCGGCCGACGGCACGACGTGCTGGGCGAGGTGCCCGTCGCCTTCGTCGTCCCGGGACCGGACGGGTTCGACACGGCGCGGGCGCTCGCCGACTGCCGGGAGCGGCTGTCCGGGTTCAAGGTGCCGGACGAGATCTACCCGACCCCCGTCATCCCCCGTACGCCCTCCGGCAAAATCCTCCGGCCGGCGCTCGCCGAGCAGTTGACGGAGCGGCTCGCCACCGAACGCGCGGCCGCGTCCTCGGCGCTGCGTGAGCGGCTGACGGCCGCGTCCGACGCCGTACTGGACCTGGTACTCGACGAGACCGCCCGCGCCCTCGACGTCCCCGCGCAGTCGCTCGATCCCGCACTCCCCTTCACGGCACAGGGACTCACCTCGCTCGGCGGTGTGCTGTTGCGCGACCGGCTGGGCACGGCGACCGGTCTCGAGCTGCCGGCGACGCTGGTGTTCGACCATCCCACGCCGGCTGCCGCGGCGGCCTTGGTGCGCGACACGCTGCGCGGCGACCGCAGGCCCGCCGCCGCGCGCACATCCGGCGGCGGACCCCGCGTCGAGCCCGGGGAACCCAGGGAGCCCATCGCCGTCGTGGCCATGGCGTGCCGCTATCCGGGGGGCGTGGAGTCCCCGGAGGATCTGTGGCGGCTCGTCGCGGACGGCACCGACGCGACCTCGGACTTCCCCACCGACCGTGGCTGGAACACGGCCGACCTGTACGATCCCGACCCCGACCGGCCCGGCACCTCCCTCACCCGCAGGGGCGGCTTCCTGCACCGGGCGGCCGACTTCGACGCGGCCTTCTTCAACATGTCGCCGCGCGAGGCACTGGCCACCGACCCTCAGCAACGGCTGCTGCTGGAGACCGGCTGGGAGCTGCTGGAACGGGCGGGCCTCGACCCGTCCGGGCTGCGCGGCAGCGACACCGGTGTCTTCATCGGCGTGATGCACGCCGACTACGGCCGCCGCCTCCTGCAGCGCGGCGGACACGAACTGGAGGCCCATCTCGCCCTCGGTTCGGCGGGCAGCGTCGCCTCCGGCCGGATCGCCTACACGCTGGGGCTGCGCGGGCCCGCCGTGACGGTGGACACCGCGTGTTCGTCGTCACTGGTGGCGATGCACACGGCCGTACGGTCCCTGCGCGACGGCGAGTGCTCGCTGGCCGTCGCGGGCGGGGTCACGGTCATGGCCTCGCCCGGCCCGTTCATCGCGTTCAGCAGGCTGCGCGGGCTGGCACCGGACGGGCGCTGCAAACCCTTCTCCGCGGCGGCCGACGGCACCGCCTGGGGCGAGGGCGTGGGGCTGGTTCTGCTGGAACGGCTGTCCGACGCGCGACGCAACGGTCATCCGGTCCTGGCCGTGCTGCGCGGCTCGGCCGTCAACTCCGACGGTGCGTCCAACGGGCTGACCGCCCCCAACGGGCCCGCGCAGCAAAGGGTGATCCACGCGGCCCTCGCCGACGCGGGACTGTCTCCGGCGGACGTGGACACGGTGGAGGCGCACGGCACGGGCACCGCGCTCGGCGATCCGATCGAGGCGCAGGCGCTGCTGGCCACGTACGGGCAGGACCGGGCCGCCCAACGTCCGCTGTGGCTGGGCTCGTTGAAGTCGAACGTCGGACACACCCAGGCGGCGGCCGGGGTGGGCGGTGTCATCAAGACCGTACTGGCGATGCACCACGAACGACTCCCGCGCACGCTGCACGCCGACGAACCGTCGCCACGGGTGGACTGGTCGTCGGGCGCCGTACGGCTGCTGACCCGGGACGAGGAGTGGCGGCCCGAGCCCGGGCGGCCCCGACGGGCGGCGGTGTCGGCGTTCGGCATCGGCGGGACCAACGCGCACGTGATCCTGGAGGAGGCCGAGGCGGGCACGGTCGCCGCGGCACCCTCCCGGCGCGGCGCGGCGACACCGCCGCTGCTCCTGACCGGGGCGAATGCGGCCGCGCTGCGGGCGCAGGCCGCACGGACCGCGGCCGTACTGCGGGAGTGCCCCGAACTCGCCCTGGTCGACGTGGCGTTCACTCATGCCACCGCCCGGACCGCACTCCCCCACCGAGCCGCCGTCGCCGCCGACGACCGCGCGGGGACGCTGAGTGCCCTGGACGCCCTGGCGGCGACCGCGGCGTCCCGCCCGGCGGACTCCGCCGGCCGGTCCGCCCTGCTGTTCACCGGTCAAGGAGCCCAGCACCCAGGAATGGGCCGGGAGTTGTGTGAAGCCTTCCCGGTCTTCGCCGACAGCTTCAACACCTTGTGCGACCTCTTCGACGCGCATCTGGAACGCCCGTTGCGCTCGGTGCTCTGGGACACCGCCGAGAGCGCGCTGCTGGATCGTACGGACTTCGCCCAGGCGGCCCTGTTCACCTTCGAGGTGTCCGCCTTCCGGCTGCTGGAGTCCTGGGGCGTACGGCCGGACTTCCTGGCCGGTCACTCGATCGGCGAGGCGGCGGCGGCGCACGCCGCGGGCGTCCTGTCGGAGCGGGACGCCGTCGAACTGGTCTCGGCCCGGGGTCGGTTGATGCGGGAACTGCCTCAGGGCGGAGCCATGGTAGCGCTCGACGCCACCGAGGCGGAGGTGACCCGCGAGCTGACCGACGGGACCGCCATCGCTGCCGTGAACGGCCCGCGGGCGGTCGTGGTCTCCGGCGTGGAGGAGCCCGTCCTCGCGCTCGCCCGGCGCTTCGCCGCGCTCGGGCGCCGCACGGTCCGGCTGCGGGTCAGCCATGCCTTCCACTCCCCGCTCATGGACCCGATGCTCGCCGAATTCGGCCGTGTCGTCGGCAGATTGACGTACGGTCAGGCCCGCATTCCGGTGGTGTCGGGGCTGACGGGACGCCCGGCCGCCGGAGAGGAGTTGCGGTCGGCCGAGTACTGGGTACGGCACGCCCGCGAGGCCGTGCGGTTCGGGGACGCCCTGCGCTGGCTGGCGTACGACGGGCGGGTGACCGCGTTCGCCGAGATCGGGCCGGACGCGCACCTCACGACCCAGGCCACGACAGCTCTGGCCGAGAGCGGCAAGGACCCGCTGTTCACGGCCGCCGCCCGGCGGGGCGCCCCGGAGCCGCGAACGCTGTTCGACGCGCTCGGTCGACTCCATGTCCACGGTGTGCCGGTGGACTGGCGACGGGTGTACGCGGACAGCGGCGCCCGGTGGGTGGACCTGCCGACCTACCCCTTCCAGCGGCAGCGCTACTGGCTGTCCGAGCCCACCACCGACACGGCAGCCGATGCGGGCCATCCGCTGCTCACCCAGCCGGTGACCGTGCCGGGCACGGAGCGTGTGCTGTGCGGTGGCCGGCTGTCCGGCGCGGCCCAGCCGTGGTTGCGCGACCATGTCGTGGGCGGCCACACCCTGGTGCCCGGGGCCGCGTTCGCCGATCTGGTGCTCCACGCCGGTGACGCGTGCGGTGTCGCCGTACTGGAGGATCTCGCCCTTCTCACCCCGCTGTTCCTCCCCACCGCCGACGACGAGGGGATCCAGGTCCAGGTGGCCCTGGGAGAGCCGGACGGTGCCGGGCGGCGCACGGCGGACGTGTACGCGCGGCCGGAGGAGTCCGGTGCGCTCGGCGCCTGGACGCACCATGCGACCGGTCGGCTCGGACCCGCGGTTCCGGGTGCGCTGGAGCGCCCGACCCCGTTCGGCGCGTGGCCGCCGCCCGATGCCACGCCCGTGGATCTCACCGGCGCCTACGAACGGCTGGCCGCCACCGGTCTCGCGTACGGGTCGGCGTTCCGTGGAGTCACGGCCCTGTGGCGGCGAGGCGAGGAGTTGTTCGCCGAAGTCGGCCCGGTGTCACTCCCGGAGGCCAGGCGTCACGCCCTCCACCCGGCGCTGCTGGACGCCGCCCTGCATGCGGGACTGCTTGCCGAACCGCCCTGCGGACCGGCCCGACTCCCGTTCGCCTGGCAGGGCCTGACGCTGCACGCGGCCGGGGCCACGGCGCTGCGCGTACGCATCAGGAACACCGGCCCGGACACGGTCGGCCTCGACCTCGCCACGCCCTCGGGTGCGCCCGTGGCCCGGCTGGAGTCGATGACGACCCGACCTGTGCCGAAGGAGGGTGTCGCCCCGGTCGGAGAGCTGTACAAGCTGCGGTGGACCGGCGTTCCGGCTGTCGGCGAGGGACCTGCCGTCGCGGTGGAGGAACCCGACGACCTGGGGCTGGCCGCATTCCTGCCGCAGCGGGACACGGCGTCCCCGTCTGCGGACGCTCAGGAGGTGGTCGTGGTGTCCTTGTCCGCCCGCGCCGACGAGGGGACCGACCCCGCCGCCGCGGCCCACGCGCTGGCCGTACGCGCACTGGATCCGCTGCGTGCGCGGCTCGCCGGTTCCGGGCGGCTGGCCGTGGTCACGCGTGGCGCCGCCGATGCGGCACCGGACCTGCCCGTCGCGACGGTCTGGGGGTTGCTGCGGGCCGCGCAGGCCGAGTACCCCGGTCGCCTCACGCTCGTGGATGTGGACGGCCGGCCCGAGTCGCTACGGGTACTGCCTGCCGCCCTCGGCACAGGCGAACCCCAACTGGCCATCCGGGACGGCTTGCTGAGTGTCCCTCGGCTCGTGACCACTCCCGGGGCGGCGGCGGACGGCTCCCTCGGCCGGGGCACCGTCTTGGTCACGGGCGGCACCGGCTCCCTGGGCGCGCTGCTGGCCCGGCATCTGGTCGATCGGCACGGCGTACGGCATCTCGTGCTCGTCAGCCGACAGGGAGAGCGGGCGCGGGGGGCGCAGGCTCTGCGCTCCGCGCTCGAAGGCGCCGGGGCGCGGGTGGACCTGGTGGCCTGTGACATCACCGTGCGGGATCAACTGACGTCCCTCATCAAGGAGTTCGGGCCCGACCTCAGCACCTTGGTGCATGCGGCCGGGGTCCTGGACGACGGCGTGCTGGAAGCGATGACCCCCGAGCGGCTGGCGGCCGTACTGCGTCCGAAGGCCGACGCGGCCTGGCAACTGCACGAGCTCACGAAGGATCTGCCGCTGTCGCAGTTCGTACTGTTCTCCTCGGCCGCCGGGCTGCTGGGCAATCCCGGCCAGGCCAACTACGCGGCAGCGAACTCCTTCCTGGACGCACTGGCCCGTCACCGCACCGCCCTCGGCCTGCCCGCGCTGTCCCTGGCCTGGGGCCCTTGGGCCGACGACGACGGGATGGCGGCGCGCGCGGGCCGGGTGCACGGCGGGGCGGTGCGCGCGGTCTCCCCGGAACAGGCGCTGGCACTGTTCGACGCAGCGCTCGGCGGCTCGGAGTCGGTCCTCGCACCGCTGCCGCTGGACCGCTCGCCGGCAGCGCTGCCCCCCGGGACACCGGTTCCGCCGCCGCTGCGGGGGCTGCTGCGCCCTGCCCGGCCGACGGCCTCGTCCGCGGCGGTTGACGGAGTGGTGAGCGGGAGGGAAGAGGGGGTGGTGGAGCCGGAGGGTGTCGCCGGGGCCTGGCGGGAGCACCTCGCGGCACTGCCGTCGTCCGAGCGGGCGCCCGCCCTGGTGGAACTGGTCCGGGCCGAGGTCGCCACGGTGCTCGGGCATGCGCAGGCCGAGGCCGTCGACCGGGACTTCCCAGAGCTGGGTCTCGACTCGCTGATGAGCGTCCTGCTGCGCAACCGGCTGAGCCTGCTCGCCGGGATCCCGCTGGCGACCACCGTCGCGTACGACTGGCCGAGCGCGGAGCAGCTCGCGGATCACGTGTACGCCGAGCTGAGTGGCGCCCTGGCCGACGACGCCGCTGCCGCCGGGCCGCCGGAGGGCGATCGGCGTCATGAACCGACCCGCCCCGACGTCCCGACGGTTGAGCGCCGGCGCGCAACCGGCAGGTCGCTGCCGACCCTCTACCGGCGGGTCTGCGAGACGGGCGACGTCGTCTCCGCGATGCACCTCCTCGTGAGCGCGTCCCTCGCCGCACCCACCTTCGGCCACGACGAGAGTGCCCTGCACGCGATACCGCCGCTGCGACTGGCCTCGGGAGCGGACGGTCCGGCACTCGTCTGTGTTCCCGGCTTCGCCACCAACCTCGGTCGGCCCTGGTACGCGGGGCTCGCCGCCCCCTTCGACGGCGAGCGGGACGTCTTCGAACTGCGCCACCCCGGCGTCGACACCGGAGTCGCCGTGGCGCGGGACCTGGAGACGCTGGCCGCACTGCACGCCACGACCGTCCGGCGGCACCTCGGCGACCACCCCTACATCGTCGTGGGCCACTCCATGGGCGGTTCGGCCGCCCACGCGCTCACTGCCCGGCTGGCAGCCGACGGCGCGCCCCCGGCCGGACTCGTGCTGGTGGACTCGTACCACGTCACCCCCGATCGGGAAGCCGAGCCCTGGCTGCTGGCGATGCCCGCCCGGATCCCCGCGGCCGTCGGCGAGCGGTTCGACAGCGTGGTGGACGATCTGACCTTGCTGGCGCTGGGCGCGTACACCCGTATGTTCCGTGGCTGGGACCCTCGACCCACGCAGGTTCCCACCCTGTTGGTGCGCGCCTGCGAGCCACTGCCGGACATGCCGCAACGGTGGCGGTCGTCCTGGCCGCTCCCCCACGACACGGTGGACGCCCCCGGCAGCCATCTCGGTGTGCTGGAGGAGAACGCCCCGACGACGGCCCGGGCCGTGCGCGAGTGGATCGACGCGCTCGCTCCGGGCCGAGGAAGGACCACATGAGCGCCGCGACGGGTTTCGTCGCCCGTCGCGGTCTGCCCGAACGGGCACGTGACCTTGCCTCTGCTCCTCCTGAAGTCCGGCGGACGAAACGCTAGCGTCCCCTGGTGAGTATCAGGACCCCCGAGTCGCCACCCGAGCCCGGGGCCGCGCGCACCCGACGCAGACGCCGCCCCGGACCGTTCACGCTGCTGGTCCTGCCGGGGCTGACCGCCGTGGTGGGGGTCGCCGTGTTCTTGACGGCGACGGGCCGGTTGACCACGCTTCTGTCGCCGGACCCGAGTACGAACAGCGCGGTGGTCGCGGACGGCGCGGTCGCCGAGCACGTCGAGGATGCCTACGTCCCTTGGCTGCGTGCGGCGGCCAAGACGTGCACGGTCCTGAAGCCGTCCGTCCTCGCGGCCCAGATCGAACAACGCTCCAGCTGGGACACGGACTTCGCCACGCTCTCGGGTGAGACGGGGATCGCCGGGTTCACCGACGCGCAGTGGCGGACCTGGGGCAAGGACGAGGACGGCAACAAACACTCCTCGCCCCGCGACCCGGTGGACGCCATCGTGGCACTCGCCCGCGAGGACTGCGCTCTCGCCAAGAAGGTCACCCGTCTCAAAACCCGTGGAACGGTCACCGGAGAGCCCCTCGACCTCACCCTCGCCGCCTACACGGTGGGCACGGACGAGGTGACCCGGGCGGGGCACGTCCCCACGAAGGCGCAGACCTACGTCACCGAGGTCAAGGCGCTGTTCCCGCGCTACAAGACGTACGACCGGGTGGAGAGCGGGAGTTCCGGCAGCGGGACGGCGAGGGCGGTGCTGGCACCGCCGCTCACCTCTCTCGTGGTCACCTCACCCTTCGGCACACGCCAGCACCCGCTCACCGGTGTGACCAAGCTGCACACGGGCGTCGACTTCGCGGCGGCCCAGGGGGCTCCGATATCCGCCGCACGGCAGGGACAGGTCGTGTTCGCGGCGATGACCAAGGCCTACGGCAACCGCATCGTGATCGATCACGGCACCATCGGCGGGAAACGGCTGGAGACGACGTACAACCATCTGTCGGCCCTTCAGGTCACCTCGGGCCAGAGCGTCGACGCCGGAACGGTGATCGGTTTCGTCGGCTCGACCGGCCTGTCGACCGGCCCACACCTCCACTTCGAGGTACTCGTCGACGGAACGTACACCGACCCGATGCCATGGCTCGCCGGCGGCTCCTGACATCGCCTTGAGCCGCTCGTCGCCTGCGCGGGCGATCCCGCGCAGGAAGCGGCCGACACGTCACGAGGCGGCTTCGCGCTCGTACGGTGTCAGGGGCGGGCCTTCCAGGGGCGGCGTCTTCCGGCCGAGGTAGACCAGCGCGAGCATGTCGGGCATGAGCAGTCGGGCGGGTGGCTTTTCCATGCTCATCACGTCCAGGAGGATGCGCAGGGCGTGGGGGTTGCGCGAGCCGGCGTCGACGGCCTTGTCGACGAAGGCGGCGAGGGTCCGTTCGAGCCGGGTGGGCGGCTGGTCGCTGGCGTCCGGGTAGAACACGTCCTGGCCCACGGCCAGACTCCAGGCGTTCTCGACCGGCCGTGCCGCGGCCTTTTGGACGCGCCGGGCGGTACCGGGTGCGCCGAGGTCCTGTTGCCGCAGGACGCGGCGCAGGGCGATCACGCTCTGCGCGGCGGCGCTCAGCCCGTGGCCGTAGACGGGGTTGTAGCCGGCGACGGCGTCGCCGAGCACGGCGAAGCCTTCGGGCCAGCGGGCGGCTCTCTCGTAGTACCGCCGCTTGTTGGCGGTACTACGAGTGGTGATCACGTCAGTCTCGGGTTTCGCGTTCGCGAGCAGTTCACCGATGACGGGGTGCGGCAGGCTCAGGGCGAAGGGCAGGAACGCGTCGTTGTCGCTGCTGGGCTGCCCGCCGCGGGATCCACAGAGCGTCACGAGCCATCGGCCGCCCTCTATGGGCACGATGACACCGCCCCGGCCGGGGATCCGGCGGGGATCGGCCTGGACGTTGACGATGGGAAAGCCGTCCGCGGTGCTGCCGGGTGCGCGGTAGATCCTGCTGGCGTAGCCGATACCGGCGTCGACCGTACGCTCCTGGACCTCGGGGAGTCCCAGTTCCCGCAGCCAGACGGCGGCACGGCTGGCACGTCCGCTCGCGTCGATCACCAGGTCGGCCGGGAGGGATGTCTCGGACTCATCCGCACGTACACGGACGCCGGTCACCCGGTCCCCGTCGCCCAGCAGAGCGAGCAGTTCGGTCTGCTGGAGGAGGGTGATGCGGTGGTCCCGCAGAACCCTGGTGCGGATCACCGCGTCGAGGAGGTCACGGCTGCACAGGAGGTTGGTGTGGCGAGCGTGGGTGAATCTGCGGAACCACTGCCCCGAGGGGGCCTTGGACACCAGGTCGGCCATGATGCGCGGTGTGTGGGCGCCTTGGTCGACGAGTTGACCGACGATGCCGGGCAGGAGGTCGTCGAGGGCTTTCACGCCGCCGGACCAGAGCACGTGGGCATGGCGGGCCTGCGGCAGTCCCTTACGGGGGTGTGGCCCATCGGGCAGCACATCGCGTTCGATGATCCGCACGTCTGCGAAGTCGGCGAGCACGGCCGCGGCGAGCATGCCCGTCATGCCCCCTCCGATGACCACCGCGGTACGGCGGGAGGCAATTCTGGCAGACGACGACATAGGGTGCACTCTTTTCTGTTGCGGGGAGCGGGAGTCTCAGTCACGGCCGGCGGCCCAACGGGCGGCGGCCTGCCGTCGTGCTTGGGCGACGATCGGGGACGAGGACAGCGCGCGCGACAGCAGAACCATCCGTTGCGGTCTGGAGATGGACTCCAGGGTTCCCGCTCTCGCCGGTACCTCCGCGCGACCGTCCTGGAGGACCTGTACACGGGCCGCGGCCAGCATGGCCGCCTCGGCCACCACCGTGGCCTGGTGCGGTGATCGGACTCCGGAGGCGCCATCGGCGGCGAGCGACGCCACGGCCTCGGCGTACGCGGTCGTGCGCACCTGGTCATCGAGATAGGGCGCGCAGGCCAGAACGCCGTCCCAGATGGCGATCTCCTGGCGTGCCAGGCGCACGACCGGCGGATCCCACCAGCGGATGATCCCCTCGGTCGGCGCGCGCAGCGTCTGCAGCTCCGCCCAGAGGGGCTTCAGGAGCCGGTAGCGCTTCCACGCGCGCAGATTGTCGACCGCCGGCGGCCCGACCCGGGGGACGGCGAAGCCAGCGGCGGTGGTGACGCCCGCGAGCATGACGAGCGGTGGGGACACGTCGGTGGAGAGGAAATCCCAGTCCCCGCCGTTCCAGCGGGCGGCCAGCGCCGTGTACTTGACGATCTGGTAGCCCGCGTCGAACGTCAGGCCGACGATGAGCAGGATCAGACCGACGCGGGTCACGCCGCGCACCTCTCGCAGCCAGCTCACGCTCATGACGGCGAGAGCGATGGTGGCGGCCGTGTGCGCGACCATGTACAGCACGATCATTTCCCGCATGCAGGGCGTGTTGGCGTAGTACGTGTCCAGGTCCTGGGTCCGTTCCACGGGGACCTCGGCCAGGCCGAACAGGACCCAGATTCCCGCGATGACCAGTGCGTAGACGCCCAGTACGAGCCGGGCGGCGCGCTGTTGCGTCTCAGGGAGGCCGCCCTTCCACCGGATCATGAGGACGAGGTAGCTCGCACTGAGCGCCGTCATGCCGGCGTACACCAGCGGGGCGCTGAAGTTCGCGACGCCGGTCGCGTCATTGACGTACCGGATCGTGGGCGGGGCGGACAGCACGCACACGGCGGAGCCGACCAGCAGGATCGCGTTGCTCGGCGCGACCAGGGAATCCCGCCACAGGCCCGTGCCCGCCGACAGCTTCAGTCCCGCGGCGACCAGGAGAAGAACGCCGGGTATGTAGAAGACGATGCCGCTGTCCACTAGGCCTGCCTGCCTTCCGGGGATGTACGGGGAACCGGTCGATCGGACGGCGGAAAGGGCGCCGTGGCCCACCGTGACGTGTCCGGTGGCGGGACGGGCCGGCGCGGAGGCACGCCGCGCGGGCTCATGACGGGGTTCTTTCGTCAGCGGGGGCCGCGGCGGCCGCGCGGGCCGCCGCGACGATGGGCGACGTACGCAACGCATGCGCCACGCCCATCAAGGTGGCGCGCGCCATGAGGCCCGCGGAGTGGTCGAGTACGGCGGTTTCGGCGGGCCCGCCGTCGGGGTGGACCCGAACGGCGGCGGCGATCATCGCGGCGAGGCCGATGCGGGAGGCGTCCTCGTCGCCGTGTCCCGCGGACCGAGCCGCTGACTGCGCCCGGGCCCGGATCCGGTCGTCGAGATGCGGGCGAAGGAGGTTCAGTCCGTCCTGAATGCCGGCCTCACGCCGGGTGAGCCGCACGGCGTACGACGAATACCAGGGGATCGGAGCGGCGAGCGGACTCCCGGGGGAAGCGCCGCCGAGTTCGTGCCACAGCGGGCCGAGCCGCCGCCAGGTCACCACGGTGCGCCAGAGCAGGCCCAGCCGCGGCCCGAACAGCGGCACCGTGAAGCCGACGGTGGCGACGGTGGCGGCCAGGCTCGCCGTGCCGGGCGCCAGGCTGGTGCTCAGTACGTCCCAGTCCCCGCCGGCCCACCGCGCCGCCACCGCGGTCAGTTTCAGGGTGCTGAAGGACAGGTTCAGCAGCCATCCGGCCACGAGGAGCCACAGTCCGGCCCGCAGCCATCCGCGCACCTCCAGCGCCCAGCGCCAGCACAGCGCCGTGGTGGCCACCGCCGCGGTGATGTGACCGAGCAGGTACAGCGCGATCATCTGCCCGATCCAGGGCGTGGTGGCGTAGTAGGTGTCGAGGTCCGTACGGCGCTCGACGGGGGCGTCCCCGGCCATGAAGAGGACGACGATCAAGGTGATCAGCACGCTGTAGCCGATCTGCCAGCGTCGGGCGAGGCGGCGTACGTGGTCGGCCGGCCCGCCGCGCCAGTGAAGGATCAGCAGCAGGCAGGCGGCGCTGTAGGCGCTGACGATGACGTAGTCCAGCGGGGCGGCGAGGTTCGGAATGCCGCTCGCTCTGTTCACGGCGGCGACGGTGGGCGGGGCGGCGAAGAGGAATCCGGCGCCGCCGAGGAAGATCACCCAGCAGACCGAACGGACCAGGGGGTCGCGCCAGGTTCGGATCAGATCCGGCAGTTTCATTCCGAGGCCGGCCCACAGGGCCAGCGCGGGTATGTAGTAGCGCGAGGCGTTCACGGCTCAGACCTGGGACCGGCGGTGTCCCAGTGAGGCGCCGATCCGGCCGGCGATCTGGGACCGGTCCGTGGCGAGGCTGTCCGGTTCCCCTTCCAGCCAGATCCGCAGCTGCGTCACCGCCCGCAGGGCGAAGGTCTCGGCTTCCTGCTCCGACCGTTCGTGGAACTCGGTCCGCGCGGCCACGGCCCTCACCGTCCGCTGCACATCGGCCCGGTCGCTCAGCACGCGTGCGGCGACGGGGATCCCGGCGGCGTGGTGGCCGCAATCGCCCTTGATCATGTGCCAGATCTCGTGGCAGAGGATGGCGAGTTGGTGGACGGGCGCCGCCCGCTTGTCGACGAGGACGATGTCGTGGTCCGGCATGTCGAGCCACAGTCCCGTGGCGGTGCGGTGCGGGAACTCCTCTTTGAGGAGGACGACCTCACGCCCCCTGATGCCGGCGACCACGGCGATGAGCGCGTCGAACAGCGCGTCCGGAGCGGCGGGTACGGGCAGGCTCACTCCGTCGGCCAACTGGCCGATCAGGTTCCGCATCTCCTTGGCTCTGCCTGTGCGCACCGCTCTCCCCCGCGAACCACTTCAGCATGGGGCACCGTCGCACGACGCCCGCCGATCCCACCTTGCCTGCACCCCCCGGCCGAAGGTACGTCCGACTCGGCCTGTCAATATGCCAAACAAGGTGCCTTGTCGGCCACGCCAGGGTCTGCGGTGTGCAGCAAACTGCGGGGGATCAAATACCGATCAAACGGGATACACGCGCATCCGGGACTGGCGCGTCCGATGCGTTCCGCACGCGCTCCGGCCCCCGCGCAGGACGCCTGCCGGTGGCCGCGCCCGGCGGACGGCGCGGCATGGGCTTCCCGCCCCAGGCGGCGACGCGCCTGCGTACGACCGGGTTGCCCCACGATCAGTGCCCTTCGGTGTGCGCACGGTCCGATTCCGGACCCCGTATCCGCTGAGCGTTTCTGCGCTGCAGGATGGTGTCGATCCAGTCAGTCACCAACTGAAGCTCTTCTTCGGCCAATTGCGGGGCACGCGCGGCCAACTCCCTCAGTCCGTGCGTATTGCGCAGCCGAGCCATCGGATCGGCCGCCTCTCCCTCCAGGCCGCGCAGGACGGACTGGAGAGCGTGGTCGAGCGAGGCCCGCGGTTCGGCGGAGAGCCAGCCGTTGGGCTGGCCGAAGAAGAACGTCTCGATGCCGGCCTGGGTGGACGCCAAGGGGCCACCGGAGCGGGCCGGGCGCCGCTCCCCCGTCTGGTGCGAGGACACCTGTTCCGAGGGCGACTGCTGTGAGAGCGATTGCTGCGAAGGCATCTGCGACGAGGGCATCTGCGACGAGGGTGTCTTCCGGCGGCTGTTGACGAGGTTCGACAGGGATGCCCGGGAGGCCCCGTAGGAGGCGGCGATCTCGTCGTAGGAGTGACGGGTCCCGTCGGGGCGCAGGCGTGTCTCGCGCAGGTGGACGATGCGGCGGACGATCCGGTCGGTGATGTCCTCGGCGGGTGGTTCCTCGCCGTCCAGGAGCATCCGGACGACGTCTCGCGGGACGCCGCTTTCGTTCGAGAGCTGTTCCACGTCGAGCACGTCGTCACGGCTTTGCCCGTCCCCGACGAGGGAGCCGATCCGCCTGAGGGTCTCGGCGAGCGCTCGGGGCGTTTCTCTCACCGGCAGCTCTCCTGGTGTCGGACGGGGGGAACCGCACGTTGACTTCCGAGACTCTAGCCGCTGCCGGGTCCGGCCGGCCAGAGCGGAGGATACTCCAATAGCCGTACTCGGCTAGAGCAGTTGACATGAATGGCCGGGGATTGCAGGATCACGACACGACGTGCGGACCGGTCGTCACGCCGCGGGGATGGGGGAGCCCGCGGGTGCTCCGACGCGGGTCCCACGGAGTGTTCCGGGCTGCGGCGGTACACCATCACGGGGTGTGCGGTCGTAGCCCGGGCCGATTCCCGCCGATGTCGGCCGCGTCGCGTGGAGGAGCCGCAACTCGCGGAAGAGCCGCAGCTCACGGAAGAGCCGCGTCGCGCGGAGGCGGCAGCGCGCTGAGGCGACATCGACTGCCGTTGCCCGGACCGCAAGCGCTCTCTAGACTCCCGTGCGATGGACGCGGAAACCGCTCTCGATGACGCCTACTTCGCCTACTGCCCCTGGGACTTCGTGGGCCGTGCCTCCGCCGGGCAGCGGGCCGCGCAGGACGCGCACCAGCGACGGCTGGCGGAATCAGGCGCGCGCTTCGGGCCGCGTTGTTACGTCTCTCCGGCCGCCGGCGTCTTCACCGACGCACTCCGCCTGGGCACCGACTCCTACATCGCCGGGCACGCCTACGTCACCGGTGAGGTGACCGCGGGCGACGACTGCACGGTCAACCCGTACGCCACGGTCCGGGGCCGGATCACCCTCGGCGACGGGGTCCGGATCGGCGCGCACAGTTCGCTGCTCGGCTTCAACCACGGCTTCGCCCCCGACCGGCCGGTGCACCGGCAGCCCCTCACCAGCAAGGGCATCACCGTCGGCGACGACGTGTGGATCGGCTCGCACGTCGTCGTACTGGACGGGGTGACGATCGGCGACCACTGCGTCGTGGGCGCGGGCGCGGTCGTCACCAAGGATCTCGCGCCGTGGACGGTCGCGGCGGGCAACCCGGCCCGCCCCCTGCGCGATCGCCGCGCCCAGGGCGGACCACGACGGGATCGACCGGCCTCGGGCGACCTGCCAGGCGGACTCTCGGACGACCTGTCAGGCAACCACCCGGGGCACCCGTCGGACGACTTGGGGGACGCCGTCGCCCGGTTCGCGGACCGGGCCCGGGCGCAGGCCGCCGATCTCGTCGCCCGATGCTGGAACCCAGACACCGGCCGCTACGCCGACCGACCGGGCGCTCCCGCGACCGTTCGAGCACACTGCGACGCCGTCGAGATCGCCGACCTGCTGCTGGGCTCCCCTCCGGAGCAGTTCGCCGCCGACGAACACGCCGCGCGGCTGCGCGCCCTTCAGGATCCGGGAAGTGGGCTGGTGCCCGAGTTCGCTCCGGACGGCGGTGCGGGGGTGCTTCCCGCCCCGGCCGCCGACGGCTGGATCGATGACGGCACCGCCGAGTACCACGTGCTGGCCGTGGGCTACGCCTTGGACCTGCTGGGCTCCCGCCTCGCCCAACCAGTGCACGTGGTACGGCGCATGACGGTCGGTCAGCTGCTCGCGCGGCTGGAGTCGCTGCCGTGGCGGACGCGGACCTGGTCCGCCGGCGCGTGGGTGGACTGCTGGGCGACCGGCGCCCATCGCAATCTGGAACTCGGCGTCGAGGACGGGGAGCCAGGGACGCTGGAAGCGCTGTTCGGCTGGCTCACCACACGGGTGGACCCGTGGACGGGGATGTGGGGTACCGCCGGGTCGCCCGCCGCGGGCCGGTTGCAGCTGGTCAACGGTTACTACCGGCTCACCCGGGGCTCCTACGCCCAGTTCGGGCTCGATGTGCCGTACGCGGAGCGGGTCGTGGACACCGTACTGGCCCATGGCCGCGATCAGCGCTGGTTCGCGGCCGGCCGCGAGAACGCCTGCAACGTGCTGGACGTGGCCCACCCCCTGTGGCTCGCGGGACGGCGCGGCGGGCATCGGGCGGCCGAGGTGCGGGCGTGGGCCGAGGAACAGCTGACGCGTGCGCTGGGGCGGTGGCGGGACGGCGCCGGATTCGGTTTCGGTCCCGCGGGCGAGGGCGGAGGGGGTCCGGGCCGCGAGCCGGGGCTCCAGGGCACCGAGATGTGGCTCGCGATCGTATGGCTGCTCGCGGATCTGGTGGGCGTGGCGGACCGGCTCGCGTACCGGCCGCGCGGCGTCCATCGCCCGGGGCCGGCCCGGTCGCCGGGGTTCGCGACGCCGGGGTAGGCCGCGCGCATCGCCGCGTCCTGCGGGGGCGTGCGCGTACGGTTGGGCCGCGCGGTGCGCCACCCCCTGGCATGCTGCACCCATGCCGACGCCCATACAGCCGTCCAGTTCCACCGAAACCTCCGCCACCTCGGTCAACGGCCTGCGCATACGGGCACGTTCGGTGGGACAGCGCATACACGGCGCTGGGAACGTCCTGCACGACGTGTCCCTCGACGTCGCGCCCGGGCGGCTCACCGTGATCGCCGGGAGCAGCGGGGCGGGTAAGACGATCCTCTTGCAGACGCTCGCCGGGCTGCGCGCGCCGACGGAGGGGACGGTCCTGCACGACGGGACGCAACCCGGCTCACCGGGGCCGGAGTTCGGGTTCGTGCCGCAGGAGGACATCATCCACCGCGAGCTGGCGCTGCGCCGGACGCTGGTGTACGCGGCGGGTCTGCGCATGCAGCCGGGCACGACGCCCGAGTCCGTCGCGGCGGGCGTGGACCGGGTCCTGGAGGCGCTCGGTCTCTCCTCCCGGGCGGCCACGCCCGTGCGCGCGCTGAGCGGCGGGGAGCGCAAACGGGCCAGCATCGCCGCCGAGTTGCTCACCCGCCCCCGCGTGCTCTTCCTCGACGAGCCCACCTCCGGGCTCGACCCGGTGACCGGTGCCGCCCTGCTGCGGACCCTGCGTGCGCTGGCCGAGGACGGCACCACCGTCGTCCTCACCACTCACACGCTCGCCGATCTGCTCCGCGGCGACCAGGTGGTGTTCCTCTCCCCCGACGGTGAGGTCGCGTACGCCGGTGAACCGGGTTCGCTGTGCGGGGCGTTCGGGGTGGGCACGGTGGAGGAGGTGTACGAGGAGGTGGCCCAGGGCGTACGCGTCGAACGCGCCGCGCCGCCGGACGACGTACGCCCAGCCGACACACCGTCACCTCCGGCTCCCGTCCGGCGTGTCGGTGCCCTGCGCCAATGGGCGCTGCTCACCCGTCGCGGCACCGCGCTCCTCCTGCACAACCGGCTCTCCGTCGCCGTCCTTGCCGGTTCGCCGGTGATGATCGTGGCGATGTTCGCGGTGCTGTTCCGGGCGGGCGCTTTCGATCGCGCGGCACCCGACCCCGGATCGACCGCGATGATCATGTTCTGGATCGCGTTCGGCGCGTTCTTCTTCGGCCTGACGTACGGGCTGCTGCAGATCTGCACGGAGTTGCCCGTGCTGCGCCGGGAGTGGCTGGCGGGGCTGCGGATCGGTCCCTATGTCGCGTCGAAGCTGACCACCATGCTGCCGGTGCTCGCGGTCGCCGACGTACTGCTGCTGGTGGTGCTGCGGGCGCTGGACCGACTGCCCGCGGCGGGATGGGACACGTACGGTTCGCTGTTCGTGTCGAGCGTGCTGGCCTCGGCGGCGGCCCTCGCGCTGGGCCTGCTGGCCTCGGCCGCGGTGACGGAGCCCGGCCAGGCGACGCTGATGCTGCCGCTGCTGTGCTTCCCGCAGGTGCTGTTCTCGGGGGCGTTCGTGCCGGTGCCGCGGATGACCGGTGCCGGGGAGGCGATCAGCTGGGCGATGACCAACCGGTGGGCGTTCGAGGCACTGGGCAGCGGGGTCGGCCTGGAGTCGCTGTGGCACGCGGGCGCGTCGCCCCTGGGACCGCCGCTGCTGGACTCGTACGGGGACTCCTTCGGTCATCCGGCGAGCCGCGGCTGGTTGATCCTCGCGGGGTTCGCGGTGCTGTTCCTCGCGGCGACGTGGGCGGTCCTGGTGCGCAAGTGCCGGGAGGGCGCGGTGCGGAGCCGGGCGGGCCGCTGAGCGCCGGGGCCCGGAGGCCACGGGCGGCTTCGGTGACCCGGCAGCGGCGTCCGCGGGGCGCGTCCAGGTCCACGACGACTGTCACCCCAGCCAGACCCTCAGCACCCCACCCGAGCCGCCAGCCCCGTCACCCCCGGCACCCGGTCGCGGTAGGTCTGGGTCACGAACTTCAGGAACGTCTCGATGTCCCTGGTCTGGGACGACACGCCCAGGGAGATGCGGACGGCACCGGCCGAAGGCAGCCGCAGCAGGTCCAAGTACTCCTCCATCGAACCGAGTTGCCTGCCCGCTGCCGAGCGCAGCCGGCGCAACGGAAGTGCGAACGCCGCCTCGCCGGCACCCGGGTTGCAGAAGCAGCCGGTCCGCAGGGAGATGCCGCGCGCGGCGCTGTCCCGGGTGACGACGCGTTCGTCGATGATCCGGCCGTCCGCGCCCAACAGGTTGAGCGCGACCGTGCTGCCACGGGCCGCCCCGGCGTCCGAGGGGCCGTACACGCGGGCCATCGGGGAACCGTCGCTGTGGCGCAACGCGCGCAGGCCGGTGAGGAGTTGGCCGGTGAGGGCGGTGACGTGGGCGTGCACCCGGTCCATGCCGACGCGGTCGATCCACTCCAGCCCGGCGGTGACGTCCGGGACGGACAGGAAGTTCACCGTGCCGTCCTCGAAGGCCGCCTCGTCGTCGGCGAGGACGTGCCACTGGGCCTGCGCGCTGACCGCGTAGATCGTGCCACCCGAGAACCAGGGCCGGCGCAGCTTGGCGAGGGCCTCCCGGCGGGCGATCAGACTGCCGATGCCGGTGGGGTGGCCGAAGACCTTGTACCAGCTGACCACGGTGAAGTCCGGGTGGAACCGGCCGAGGTCGAGCGGGTTCGTCGGCACGAAGGCCGCCGCGTCCAGGAGGACGTCGTAGCCGTGCTCCTGCGCCCGCGCGATCCACTCCAGCGGATGCTGGACACCGGTGAAGTTGCTCTGGGCCGGGTAGGCCAGCAGCCCGCGCGGCCCCCCGCCACCGCGCCGCCCCAGGCGGGTCAGGCGGCTCGGTTGACGCCCGGGACCGCGTCCGCGCGCGGTGAGCGCGTCCCACAGCCGTTCCTCGTCGATCCGCAGCCCGGGCCCACTCACGGGGACGTACGCCGTCGCGGCGCCTTTGGCCCGCGCGTACTCGCGCAGACCGTTGACCGAGTTGTGGTTGTCCAGTGACATCACCAGCCTGCTGCCGCGCGCGAACGGATACGCCTCGCCGACCAGGCGCAGCGCGCCCGTGGCGTTGGGCGTGAAGATCACGGCGTACTCGGCGGGGTCCGCGCCGAAGTGCCGCAGCACCGCGCGGCGGGCCTCCGCCAGCAGCACTCCCGAGGCACGGGAGGCCGGGCTCTCGGAGTGCGGGTTGCCGAATAACCCGCCGGTGATGCGTTCGGCACTCCCCGTGACGAGCGAGCGTGGCGGAAGCCCGGCGCCCGTGTGGTCGAGGTAGGTGTGGCCGCCCTCGTCGAGGTAACCGAAGTCGCGCGCCCGCAGCCCGGCGAAGCCGTCCGCGCCCTCTTCGCCTGTGGCGGTGCCTCCGGAAGGCTTTTCGGTCGCGCGTATGTGGCCGTTGCCCGGTACTTTGTCCATGAGTTCCCTCCGCCCGGCCGGTCCTTCCCCATGCCCGGACCGACCCTCCATGAAGCTTCGCCAAAGGTATCCGTACGGACCGGCCCCTCCCCTGTGCCACGGCATCGAACAGTGATTGGGTGGGCGCGGCCATACCGTTCGAACCGCAGGAGAACCCCGCAGTCATGAGCAACGCTTACACGTACGAGTACAAGGTCGTCACCTTCCGGGAGTCGCTCATCGGCGACGCGCTGGACAGCGACAAGCTGGAGAAGGTTCTGAACAAGCACGCCGGGGACGGCTGGGCGCTCAAGGCGATCACGTCCGCCGACGTCAAGGGCCGCATAGGCCCCGGCGCGGTGGAGGGGCTGCTCCTGACCTTCGAGCGACCCCTGGGATAGATCCGTTTATGCCCGCTTATGTCGTTTTATGGTGCGTCGGAGGCCGAGGCGGGGGATGCTGGAGCTGATGAGACAGCGGATTCGCGGGTACTCCTGAGCCGTCGGAGGCCTTCCGGTGCGGAAGGCCTCCCCGGGCTGGGCGGGTGCCGGTCGCGTGCCGTACGCCACCGACATCCCGGAGTACTCGTCTCCAGCCGCTGCCGGCCAGTGAGGTCAGGACGGTACAGCGATGAAGAGCGACGGAACACTCGACCGCGCGGTTGTCTCCAGCCACTCGGTGTTCGGAGCGCCCTGCTGGGTCAGCCTGGCCACACGCGATCTGCGGGCCGCGCAGGATTTCTACCACGCCGTGCTGGGCTGGGAGTGGCACACGGGCAGGCTGGGCAGGGACTACCGGTTCGCCCGGGCCAACGGGGTGCCGGTCGCCGGCGTCTCGGCGATGTCCGGCATCGGAGCGAGGATGGCCACGTGGACGCCGTATTTCGCGGTGGCGAGTGCGGACGAGACCGTGTCCCGCAGTCAGGAGCGCGGGGGTACGACCGCGGTGGGGCCGATCTCGTTCCCGCCGGGCCGGGCGGCCCTGCTGGCCGACCGGGACGGAGCGGTGTTCGGCATCTGGGAGGGCGAGCTGGTGGCCGGCTGGGAGGAGTGGCGCCGGGCGGCACCGGTCTTCGTACGGCTGCACACCCGTGACGCCTTCGACGCCGCGATCTTCTACGCGGAGGTCCTGGAGTGGGCGTCCCCGGCCCCCGGGTCCTGCGAGGTGCGCTACGAGGACAACGAGGTCGTCCTGCGCAGCCGGGGCGACGTCGTGGCCCGTATCCACTCCGGCGCGGTCGAGGCGGCGCCCGACCCGACGATCCGGCCGCACTGGCAGATCCACTTCACCGTCGACGACGTCGAGGCCGCCGCCCGCGCCGCCCGCGCCCACGGTGGCACGGCCCACCAGCAGGGCCTCGGCTCGACCGAGGCCATCCTGACCGACCCCGACGGAGCGCACTTCACGGTCACCTGCAAGGGCGCCCCGTAGCTCATCGGGCCCCGGCTGCCAGCGAGTCCCCCAGCGCCGTGCGCTCGTAGAGGACGTACTGCCCCTGTCGGTGCGACACCAGCAGCCCGGCCTCGCGCAGCACCGAGAGGTGGGACGAGACGGACGAGAGGGCCAGACCGTGGCGGTCCGCCAGGGTCGTGGTCGAGGCGGGACCGTCGAGACCGACGAGGACGGCGGCGCGGTGGGGTCCGAGCAGCCGGGCCAGCGCGGCGGGCGCCTCGGCCGGTGCCGCCCCGGTAGGCGGGCCGCCCGTGCCCCGGGCCGGATAGATCACCGTCGGCTGCCAGGGCCGGGCGAAGCCGCTCACCACGTCCGGCCGTACGAAGACACTGGGCATCAGCAGTACACCCCGCCCGTCGGGCCCCTGCGCCTCCTTCAGGTCGGCGTACCCGCGCAAAGTGAGGGTGTCGTCCACCCACTCGATCTCCGGGTGCAGGTCGCCGAAGAGCGCCTCGAGGCCGCCGTCCGCCAACTGCCGTGAGCGGTAGGCGATATCGGACTCCAGGAGCGCCTGGTGGCGGGGCCAGTCCGGCGCGAGCAGCGCGTGCCAGGCCCGCTCGGTGAGGTCGGCGAGGCGTCGCACGGTGCCCGCCGGGTCCTCCAACGCCGCCCGCCCGTACGCAGATGCGGCGGCGCCGGGTGTGCAGGCGAGCGAACGCGCCAGCTCCGTACGGGCCATGGCGGGGTCGGTGGCGCGCATCAGGGCCAGCTCCTCCTCGAAGGAGGCGTTCGGCGTCCGCGGCGGCGGTCCGAGGAAGTCCGGGGTGTAACCGCCCTTGCGGGGGATGAACAGCCACAGCTCCGCCAGCTCCAGGCCCGCCACGATGTCGCGCACGCGCCGCAGCCAGTCCCGGTGGAAGGCGTGCCGGTCCGGGCGCCGCAGCATGCGCAGCGCCTCGTGCGTCTGGCAGAGCGGGGACACCGCGAACCGGCAGCGCGTCAGATCGCCGGTGCCGAGGTGCAGGGTCAGCGGCAAAACAGTCTCCGACGGGTCTTCGGCCGAGCTCACGGGGTCGGGAGGGGCGATTCGGCTCCAGCCGAAAGAGTAGTGGGCCGCGCGGCGACCCCGCAGGCTGGCCCGTGGCCGCATCCGGCCGCCCGCGCCCCCCTTCAGCACCCCCTCAACACCCCTTCGCAGAAAGGCTCGTGGATGGCGAGCGTTCGTCTCACCGCCTGGCGCAGAGCCGCCGTCGTCGCCGCGCTCATGCTCGCCGCGTTCACCTTCAACACCACGGAGAATCTGCCCGTCGGACTGCTCCCGCTCATCGCGGACGACCTGCGCGTGTCGCTCTCCTCCGTCGGACTGCTGGTCACCGGGTACGGCCTGACCGTGGCCGTCGTCTCGCTGCCCGTCGCGCACCTGACCCGGTCGGTCCCTCGCCGCCAACTGCTGTCGGGCCTGCTGGGACTGCTCGTGGCGGCCAGCTGGATGTCGGCGCTGAGCGGTGTCTCGTACGGCTTCCTGCTCGCGGCACGGATCGCGACCGCGCTGGCCCAGGCGCTGTTCTGGGCGGTCATGGGTCCGGTCGCCGTGGGGCTGTTCCCGCCCGAGCGGCGCGGGCGGGTGATCGGGCTGCTGTCCGTCGGGGGCTCGCTCGCCACGGTGCTCGGGGTTCCGGCCGGTACCTGGCTGGGCGGGCACAGCGGCTGGCGGGCACCCTTCGTGGTGCTCGGCGCGCTCGGCCTCGTCGCGCTCGTCGCCGTCGCCGTCCTGCTGCCGACCTCGCGCCCGGACGAGGGGCACGCGGCGTACGGAACGACTCCCGACGTCCGCCGGTTCGCCGTGGTGCTGGCGACCACCGCGCTGTCGGTCACCGGCGCCTACGCGGGATTCACGTACGTCGTCGCCTTCCTCGACGAGGTGAGCGGATTCTCCAGGGATTCGGTCAGCGCCGTGCTGCTGGCGTTCGGGACGGCGGGCATCGCGGGCGTCTCGGCGGCAGGCCCGCTCCTCGACCGCTTCCCGCGCGCAACCCTGACGGTCCCGGTGGCGACCCAGGCGGTGGCGCTGCTCGGGCTGTACCTGGGCGGCGGGCGCAGCCAGGTGGCGGCCGTCGCCCTGCTGATGCTGCTGGGCGCCTCGGTGGGACCCGTCTTCATGGCCACGCAGAGCCAGGTCCTCCATGTCGCACCCGGGCGCACGGAACTGGCCCTGGCGGCGAACTCAGCCGCCTTCAACGTGGGCGTCGCGGCGGGTGCGCTGACCGGCGGCGCCCTGCTCCACACCGCCGGGGTGCGCGGCACGTTCCTGTTCGGCGGAGTGCTCACGCTCGGCGCCCTGGCCATACTGACCTGGCCCGCGACCGGCTCGTCGCGGGCCAGGCCGGACGGTCAGGGCAGTGGTTCGGCGGTGGGCACCATCGGCGACTGGTAGCCGCCGCTGGCCAGCATCCGCACTTCCCCCGCTGTGCTGATCTCGGCGCGGAGGATGCCGGTGGGGTCGCAGTACACCGGGTTCCCGCCCGGTCCAAGGGTGTCGGTCCGTTCGACGACCACCTCGTCGGTGATGACGCCGACGCCTGATTCCTGATGGGTGAAGATCAACCGGTAGCGGTCCGGAGTGTGCATGACGACCTCCCGTACCCGAGACAAGCCGGAGTTACATAGGCGGGCAAATCGACCCCCCTCCATGATGCGGCCAGATCAGCCCGACAGCAGCACTCGCCGAGCGGCCCGTGACACGGGCCCCGACCGGCCTCTGTCACACCATGCGCCGCCCCTCGCCTCGGGGCGCCCGGCAGTGTAGACATAGGCACATGGTCCGGCTCTTGGGTCGATCCCGGGCTCGGTCGACCCCTCGCCCAGGCGGTCCGCGCGCGGGGCGCAGACCCGCGTGGGGACCGCGGTCCGCGCTGGGCGGGCGCAGCGTCGCGGGCCAGGTGTTCGTGCTGCAAGTGGTGATCGTGCTGCTGCTGATCGTCTCCGCGGTGGTGGCGCTGGTGCTGCAGGTACGGCACGACAGCACGCAGGAGGCCCGCAATCGTTCGCTGGCCGTCGCCGAGACGTTCGCCCACGCGCCCGGCACCCGTGAGGCGCTGAGCAGCCCCCACCCCACGCTCGTGCTGCAGCCGCAGGCCGAGGCCGCCCGCAAGCAGTCCCACGTGGACTTCATCGTCGTGATGAACACCGACGGGATCCGCTACACCCACCCCAAACCGGACCGGATCGGCAAGAAGTTCGTCGGGAACACCGCCCCCGTGCTGGCCGGCCGTTCCATCACCGAGGAGATCAACGGGACCATCGGGCCGCTGGTGCAGGCCACGGTTCCCATCAAGGCGCCCGACGGCAAGGTCGTGGGCATGGTGTCGGCCGGTATCACGACCGCCAACGTGGGCGGTGTCGCGGACCGGCAGCTGCCCCTCCTGCTGGGCGCCGCGGCCGCCGCCCTCGCCCTCGCCCTCGGGGGTACGGCGCTCGTGAGCCGACGCCTGCTGCGCCAGACGCACGGCCTGGGCCCGTACGAGATGACCCGGATGTACGAGCACCACGACGCGGTGCTGCACGCCGTCCGCGAGGGGGTGATCATCGCCGGCGGCGAGGGACGGCTGCTGCTCGCCAACGACGAGGCACAACGCCTGCTCGACCTGCCCCCCGACGCCGAGGGGCGACATGTCCTGGAACTGGGCCTCGAGGCGGACACCGCCGAGCTGCTGGCCTCTGGACGGGTCGCCACGGACGAGGTGCATCTGGTCGGGGACCGGCTGCTGGCCATCAACCAGCGGCCCACGGACCTCCAGGGCGGCCCGCCCGGCAGTGTCGCCACCCTGCGCGACTCGACCGAGCTGCGCGCGCTGTCCGGCCGGGCCGAGGTGGCGCGCGAGCGCCTCAAGCTCCTGTACGACATCGGGGTGGGCGTCGGCACCAGTCTGGACGTGACCCGCACCGCCGAGACGCTGGCCGAGGTGGCCGTTCCCCGGTTCGCGGACTTCGCGACCGTGGACCTGGCGGACGCCGTACTGAACGGGGAGGAGCCGGACGGCGTCACCGAGCTGCGCCGCACCGCGTGCAGCGGTATCCGCAAGGACGCCCCGCTCTACCCGGTGGGCGAGAAGATCCGCTTCATCGCCTCCACCCCCCAGGCCCGGAGCCTGCGCACGGGCGAGGCCGTCGTCGAGCCCGACCTGGAAGAGGCCCCCGGCTGGCTCGCCCAGGACCTGGAACGCACGACGCAGGTGGTGGAGTACGGCATCCACTCGCTGATCACCGTGCCCCTGCGGGTGGGCCCGCTGGTGATGGGGGTCGTCAACTTCTGGCGCTCCCGCAAGCCCGAGCCCTTCGACGAGGAGGAGCTGGCGCTCGCCGAGGAACTGGTCGCCCGTGCCGCCGTCTCCATCGACAACGCACGCCGCTACACGCGCGAGCACACCATGGCCGTGACCCTGCAGCGCAGTCTGCTGCCGCGCAACCTGCCCGAGCAGAGCGCCCTGGACATCGCCTACCGCTATCTTCCGGCGCAGGCGGGGGTGGGCGGCGACTGGTTCGACGTACTGCCGCTGTCCGGCGCCCGGGTCGCCGTCGTCGTGGGGGATGTCGTCGGCCACGGACTGCACGCGGCGGCCACGATGGGGCGCCTGCGGACCGCCGTCCACAACTTCTCCGCCCTTGACCTGCCACCCGACGAGATCATCGGGCTCCTCGACGAGCTGGTCGGCCGCATCGACCAGGACGAGGCGGCGGCCGACAGCAGCGCCGCCATCACCGGCGCCACCTGCCTGTACGCCGTCTACGACCCGGCCTCCCGGCTCTGCACGGTCGCCCGGGCCGGCCATCCGCCCCCCGCGCTGATCCGCCCCGACGGCAGCGTGGAGTTCCCCGACGTGCCGGCCGGGCCCCCGCTGGGGCTCGGGGGACTGCCGTTCGAGACCGCCGAGCTCAAGCTGGAGGAGGGCAGCCGTCTCGTGCTCTACACGGACGGACTCGTCGAAGACAGGGAACGGGACATCGACGAGGGGCTCGAGCTGCTGCGCGCCGCCCTCACGGGGGCCGACCGGTCACCGGACGACACCTGCCAGGCGGTCCTGGACGCCCTTCTCCCGGACCGCCCGAGCGACGACATCGCCCTGATCGTCGCGGGCACCCGCGCGCTCGGCGCCGAGCACATCGCCGAATGGCAGGTGGCGTCCGAACCGGCCGCGGTGGGTGAGGTACGCGCCTCGGTCACCCGGCAGCTGGCGGAGTGGGGCCTCGACGACATGGCGTTCACCACCGAGCTGATCCTCAGCGAACTGGTCACGAACGCCATCCGCTACGGCAGTGGCACCATCCAGGTCCGCGTGCTGCGTGACCGCAGCCTGATCTGCGAGGTCTCGGACAACAGCAGCACCTCACCCCGCCTGCGGTACGCGGCCACCACGGACGAGGGCGGACGCGGCCTGTTCCTCGTCGCCCAGCTCGCCGAACGCTGGGGCACCCGCTACACCCCGGCCGGCAAGGTCATCTGGGCCGAGCAACCACTGCCCTGAGCGGCTCACAGAAGGGCGCACCGTCTCGATCCGGTCCCCCGGCGCGACGAATTCCGCGGTTGCCGGTCCAATGGAGGTGACGGGATACACCGGTACGACATGTGCCGTCGCGTCCATGGGGCCCTGCGGCGGTGCGATGGAGGTCCGCGATGCCCACTGCTCTCCGGCTGCTGCCCGCCCTCTCCCCCGACCACAGGGAACGCCTGATGTCCCTGGCCCGGGAGGTCTCCTTCCCGGCGGACGGAAAGATCTTCGAGGCAGGGGGAATCGCGGACCGCTTCTGGGTGGTCCGCTCCGGAACGGTCTCCCTGCACCAGCGGGTCGTCGGCGAACGACACATCTCCGTGGCGACGCTGGGGCCCGGCGATCTGCTCGGCTGGTCGTGGCTGTTCCCGCCGCACCACTGGGACTTCGGCGCCGAGGCGTTCAGTCCCGTACGCGCGTACGAGTTCGATGCCGCGGAGGTGCGCACGCTGTGCGAGCGGGATCCGGCTCTGGAACTGTCGCTGACCCGGACCATCGCCGCGATCCTCGCGCACCGGCTGGAGACGACCCGGGCGGCCCTGATCGAGCACTACGCGCGCCACGGCGGTGGCGGCGTGCGCTGAGGTGAGCGGTGGGGGCCGGGCTGCGATAGGAATCTCACGTGAACCAGACTCCTGACCGCAACGAGACGTCCTTCGAGCTGCTGCCCGGTGCCACCCACTCCCCCGTCATCCTGCACGTCCCGCACTCCTCGCGGCGCATTCCGGCGCCGGTGCGCGCCGGCATCGCGCTCGACGACGCCGCGCTGGAGCGGGAATTGGACCACATCACGGACGCGCACACCGCGGAGCTGGCCGCGACCGCGGCGCGAGCCGCCGAGGTCACACCATGGCGGTTCGTGAACCGGCTGTCCCGGCTGGTGGTCGATCCCGAACGCTTTCCCGACGAACGGGAGGAGATGCTGTCCGTCGGGATGGGCGCGGTCTACACCCGGACGACCCGGCGCACACCGCTGCGGCCCGCCGACGTCGACCCGCGGCCACTGATCGAGCGCTATTTCCACCCGTACGCGGCGGCCATGACCGCAGCGGTGGCCGACCGGCTCGCCGTCACCGGGCGGGCGGTGATCGTCGACGTCCACTCGTATCCGACGGCC
This sequence comes from Streptomyces sp. NPDC111507, assembly GCF_055638955.1. Taxonomy (NCBI): domain Bacteria; kingdom Bacillati; phylum Actinomycetota; class Actinomycetes; order Kitasatosporales; family Streptomycetaceae; genus Streptomyces; species Streptomyces sp. NPDC111507. Next base: position 312,558 of record NZ_JBVKBU010000010.1, read on the forward strand.
CGGCTGCCGTACGAGCTGCACGGCGACGGTCCACGACCGCAGGTCTGTCTGGGAACCGACTCCTTCCACACGCCGCCCGAGCTGGTCACCCTCGCGGAGAAGGCGTTCGCGGGCCTGAGCGGCGTCGGGATCGACAGCCCGTTCTCCGGCGCGTACGTCCCACTGCGCTTCTACGAGAGGGAGCCACGGGTCACCGCCCTGATGGTGGAGATCCGGCGGGACACGTACATGACGGAACCGGGAGGCCCCACGGGCCCGGGGTTCTCACGACTCGCCTCCGCGCTGACGGCTCTCGTCGATGCCATGGTCAGCGGGTGAAGCGGTAACAGGTCTGGCTGAAACTCTTGCCCCTGCCGAAGACGAAGACGGTGTGGGGCGCCACCTCGAAGACCAGGGCGAGGCCCGCGTCCCCGGCTTCCTCCGTCGACGGCGGCGCAGCAGCCGCCGTAGCGGAGTCGAAGGCCCCGTTGCGCACCTCGAAGTGCCACTCCGGGCCGTACTTCGCCTCCCACGCCGCCGCCAGCTCGGCTAGCCGCTTCTCGTCGGTGATCCGGACCGCGTCGCCCTCGACCACAAGGTCGGGGCCCTCGCCGTAGGCGTTGGTGCCAGTGGTGAGAACGACGTGCGGGTTGGCGGCGAGGTTCAGCCCCTTGCGCTCCCGCGCGCCGGTGGCGAAGTGGAGCGCCCCGTTCAGCCACACCGACATCAGTGGGGTCACGTGCGGCCGGCCGTCCGGACGTACCGTCGCCAGCCAGAAGATCTCGGCCTTCTCCAGGCGGGAGGCGGCCTCGGCCCAGGGTGCGGCGGTGGCCCCGGGGGAGCTGTAGCGCGCGTCCAGATCGGTCTGCGGTTCCTGCGTCTGCGCCCGTGTCGGCATGGCGGAGTCCTCTCGGTCCTCGGTTCCTCACCATGGTTCCCGTGAAGCGCTGACTCCGCGCGCGGATCCCTCTAGGGTCGGGTCCAGGGTCGAGGTAAGCAATCGCTCAGCCACGAGCCCCGGGAAGGGTACGGGATCATGCCGGTCGTCGACGCGTGGATGCAGCACCCGACACTGCGCCACTCCAACCACGAGATGTTCGAGTCGCTGCGCCGCTGGACCGGCATGAGGCTGCTGGAGGAGCCGCTTCCGGTGCAGGCCACGGTGGCGGCGCTCGCGGCCGCCGACGTGGAGATCGGACTGTCCGCGGCCTGGTACGGGCCGCAGGGGCCCCTGATCGGCAACGACGAGGTCGCCGAGTTCGTCGCCCGGTCCGAGGGGCGGCTGCGCGGGGTCGCGGGCGTGGACCTGACCCGGCCCGTCGCGGCCGTGCGGGAGCTGCGGCGGGCCGTCCGGGAGCTGGGCTTCGTGGCCCTGAGGATCGTGCCGTGGCTGTGGCAGCTGCCGCCCACCGACCGGCTCTACTACCCGCTGTACACCACCTGCGTCGAGCTCGGCATCCCGTTCTGCACCCAGGTCGGACACACCGGGCCGCTGCGCCCCTCCGAGACGGGCCGGCCGATCCCGTACATCGACCAGGTCGCGCTGGACTTCCCCGAACTGACCATCGTCTGCGGGCACATCGGCTACCCGTGGACCACGGAGATGATCTCGGTGGCCGACAAACACGCCAACGTCCACATCGACACCAGCGCCTACACCGCCCGCCGCTACCCGACCGAACTGGTCGACTATCTGCGCGGCCGGGGGCGGCGCAAGGTCCTCTTCGGCTCCAACTACCCCATGATCACGCCGAGTCGGGCTCTGGAACACCTTCCTGACCTGCGCCTCGACGAGGAGACCACCGAGCTGTTCCTGTCGGGCAACGCCCGCCGCGTCTTCCGCCTCGGGGATCATTCGTAGATGCTGGGGCCAGGTACACGTTCGACCCCGAGGTGAGGGCAGCCCGTCGATGGCTTTGCAGATCAGCGCCACCAACCCGGAGCACCCCGCGCTCCTGCTCGAACTGCCCTGGCAACTGCCGCTGGAAGAGTGGCCGGAGCACTACCTGGTGCCGCTCCCCCGCGGCATCTCGCGGCACGTGGTGCGCTACGCGCGCGCCGGGACCGAGGTCGTGGCCGTCAAGGAGCTGGCCGAGCGGCCCGCCCTGCGCGAGTACGAGCTGCTGCGCAGCCTGGACCGGCTCTCCATCCCCGCCGTGGACCCGCTCGCCGTGGTCACCGGGCGCACCGACGGCGAGGGTGAACCGCTGGAGCCCGTCCTCATCACCCGGCACCTGGGCGGCTCGATGCCGTACCGGTCGATGTTCGAGACGACCATGCGGCCCGCCACGATGCACCGCCTGATGGACGCGCTGGCGGTGCTGCTGGTGCGGTTGCATCTGGCGGGGTTCGCGTGGGGCGACTGCTCGCTGTCGAACACGCTGTTCCGGCGTGACGCCGGAGCGTACGCGGCGTATCTCGTGGACGCCGAGACCGGGGAGCTGCACCCGCAACTGAGCAGCGGGCAACGGGAGTACGACCTCGATCTCGCCCGCGTCAACATCAGTGGGGAGCTGCTGGACCTGGAGGCGGCGGGGGCCCTGCACCCCTCCGTCGACCCGATCGAGTTCGGCATGGAGATCTGCGCGCGCTACCAGAGCCTGTGGGACGAGCTGACCCGTACGTCCGTCTACCCGGCGGGCAAGCACCACTACATCGACCGGAGGATCCGCCGCCTGAACGACCTGGGTTTCGACGTCGCCGAGATGCAGATTGCGCACTCCTCGAACGGGGACACGGTGACCTTCGTGCCGAAGGTCGTCGACGCGGGCCACCACCAGCGCCAGCTGCTGCGGCTGACCGGGCTCGACGCCGAGGAGAACCAGGCGCGCCGGCTCCTGAACGACCTGGAGAGCTGGATGGCCACCCAGGACGACTACGCGCCCGGCGATCCCCTGGCCGCCCGCCCGGAGGTCCTCGCCCACCGCTGGGTGCGGGACGTGTTCCGGCCGACCGTCCGGGCGGTGCCGCTGGACCTGCGCGGCACCATGGACCCGGCCGAGATCTACCACGAGCTCCTCGAACACCGCTGGTACCTGTCCGAGCAGGCCCAGCACGACATCGGCCTGGGCACCGCCGTGGAGGACTACGTCACCCACATCCTCCCCAAGATGCGGGAGTCCCTGCTGCCACCGGCCGAGGCCCCCGCAGAGCCCGCGTGAAGCGGTTCCAGAGCGAAGGCGGGCGTTCGTACATACGATTGAGTCCGACACTGTCCTGCTCGGGGTGGGAGACGTATGGCACAGGCCGCCGCTACAGCGCGGACCGTCATTCTGACCGTGGATGACGATCCCGGGGTGTCGCGCGCCGTGGCGCGCGACCTCAGGCGCCGCTACGGCGAATCGCACCGGATCGTGCGCGCGGAGTCCGGGGAGACCGCGCTGGACGCGCTCAAGGAGCTGAAGCTGCGGGGCGACCAGGTGGCGGTGATCCTCGCCGACTACCGGATGCCGCAGATGAACGGCATCGAGTTCCTGGAGCAGGCGCTCGACGTGTACCCCGGCGCACGCCGGGTGCTGCTGACCGCGTACGCGGACACGAACGCGGCGATCGACGCAATCAACGTGATCGATCTGGACCACTATCTGCTCAAGCCGTGGGATCCGCCGGAGGAGAAGCTCTACCCGGTCCTCGACGATCTCCTGGACGCCTGGCGGACCAGCGACTACCGGCCCGTGCCGATCTGCAAGGTGGTCGGGCACCGATGGTCGGCGCGCTCCTCGGACGTACGGGAGTTCCTGGCCCGCAACCAGGTGCCGTACCGCTGGTACTCGTCCGACACACCGGAGGGGCAACGGCTGCTGTCCGCGGCCGACCAGGACGGGGAGCGACTGCCGCTGGTGATCACGCCGGACGGTACGCCGCTGATCGAGCCCGAGGACCCGGATCTCGCGGCGCGGGTCGGCCTCGCCACGACGCCGACGTCGGAGTTCTACGACCTCGTCGTCATCGGCGGCGGTCCGGCCGGCCTCGGAGCCGCCGTGTACGGCGCGTCCGAGGGGCTGCGGACCGTGCTCGTGGAGCGCTCGGCGACCGGCGGGCAGGCCGGGCAGAGCTCGCGCATCGAGAACTACCTCGGCTTCCCGGACGGGGTGTCCGGGGGCCAGCTCACGGACCGGGCGCGGCGGCAGGCGGCGAAGTTCGGCGCCGAGATCCTCACCGCGCGCGAGGTGACCGGCCTCGAGGTCACCGGAGCGTCCCGCACCATCCGTTTCTCGGACGGCTCTGCGATCTCCGCGCACGCGGTGATCCTGGCGACCGGAGTCTCGTACCGGCAGTTGCAGGCGCCCGGCCTGGCCGACCTCACCGGGTGCGGCGTCTTCTACGGTTCGGCGCTGACCGAGGCGGCCGCCTGCCAGGGCCACGACGTGTACATCGTGGGCGGGGCGAACTCGGCCGGGCAGGCTGCCATGTACCTGTCGCGCGGCGCGAAGTCGGTCACCCTCCTCGTACGGGGAACGTCGTTGTCCGCCTCGATGTCGCACTATCTGATCCAGCAGATCGAGGAGGCGCCCAACATCACGGTGCGCACCTGCACGGTCGTCGACGCGGCGCACGGCACGGACCATCTGGAACAACTCACCCTGCGGGACGTGACGAGCGGGCACACCGAACTCGTCGACGCGCAGTGGATGTTCGTGTTCATCGGCGCGGCCCCGCTCACCGACTGGCTTGAGGGGACGGTGCTGCGGGACGGGCGTGGATTCATCCCGGCGGGTCCTGACATGACCATCGACGGGCAGCCGCCCAAGGGCTGGGAGCTGGACCGGCCGCCGTACCACCTGGAGACCAATATTCCCGGCGTGTTCGTTGCCGGGGACGCGCGTGCCGAGTCCGCGAAGCGGGTCGCTTCCGCGGTCGGAGAGGGAGCCATGGCCGTCATGCTCGTCCACCGTTATCTGGAGCAGTCATGAGCGGGCGGCTGATGCCGTGCGACATGGCGGAACTGAGCACGCTGTTCCTGTTCGAGAAGCTGGACGCGGACCAGCTGGGCCGGCTGTGCCGGGAAGGCCGGGTGGAGGAGTTCGACCCGGGTCCCGTCTACACCGAGGGTGATCCGGCCACCTGCTTCTTCGTGCTCCTCGAGGGCACCCTGGTGATGTCACGCCGGGTCGGGGGTGACGACGTGGAGACCACCCGCAGCTCCCAGCGCGGGGTGTACGCGGGGGCCACCCAGGCCTATGTGAGCAAGCCGGACCAGGCGCGCTACCGGGGCTCCCTCCGCGTCACCGTGCCCTCCCGGTTCTTCATCCTGCCCGCCGAGACCTTCTCCTCGATCATGCGGGACTGGTTCCCCATGGCCGTACACCTGCTGGAAGGGCTGTTCTACGGCACCCAGAACACCCAGCGGGCCATCGGACAGCGCGAGCGGCTGCTGGCGCTCGGTTCGCTGTCGGCCGGGCTGACGCACGAGCTCAACAATCCGGCCGCGGCGGCGGTCCGGGCCACCTCCGCGCTGCGGGAGCGGGTCGCGAAGATGCGGCAGAAGCTCGGCGCGATCGCCGCGGGCCCCTACAAGCGGGACACTCTGGAAGTCCTGGTCGAGATCCAGGAGCGCACCGCCGAGCAGGTCGCCAAGGCCACGCCCCTGAGCCCGCTGGAAGCCTCCGACCGGGAGGACGCGCTCGCCGACTGGCTGGACGACCACAACATCGCGGGCGGCTGGCAGCTCGCGCCGACGTTCGTGCAGGCGGGGCTCGACACGGACTGGCTGGACCAGGTCGCGGCGGCCGTGAACGAGGAGACGCTCCAGGGCGCGGTCCACTGGCTGAACTACACCGTGGAGACCGAGCTCCTCATGAACGAGATCGAGGACTCCACGACCCGTATCACGCACCTGGTGGACGCGGCCAAGCAGTACTCGCAGCTCGACCGCGCGCCGTATCAGGTCGTCGACGTCCACGAACTGCTGGGCAGCACGCTGATGATGCTCTCTGGGAAGATCGGCTCCGGCGTCAAGGTCGTGAAGGAGTTCGACCGTACACTGCCCAAGATCCCGGCGTATCCGAGCGAGTTGAACCAGGTATGGACGAACCTCGTCGACAACGCCGTCTCGGCGATGGGCGGCGAGGGGACCCTGACCGTGCGCACCGCACTCGACCACGACGACCTGCTCGTCGAGTTCCGCGACACCGGTCCCGGGGTACCGCCCGAGATCCGCGACCGCATCTTCGACCCGTTCTTCACCACCAAGCCGGTGGGTGAGGGGACAGGACTCGGTCTGGACATCTCATGGCGGATCGTCGTCAACAAGCACCACGGGAGTCTTCAGGTGCAGTCCGTCCCGGGCGACACCCGTTTCCAGGTACGCCTTCCCCTGACCGCCGCGGACACCGAAACACCTGAGGAGTCCTCATGAGCCTGCCCGCCGGAATCGATCCGAACGTCCCGCCGAGCGGTCCGGGGTGCGGGGACTGCGACGCCGCCGGCGGCTGGTGGTTCCACCTGCGCCGCTGTGCGCAGTGCGGCCACATCGGCTGCTGCGACGACTCGCCGGCCAAGCACGCCACCGCGCACGCGCGGAGCACCGGCCATCCCATCATCCGCAGTTTCGAACCCGGTGAGGCCTGGTTCTGGAACTTCGACACGTCCGAGCTGTACGAGTCCGGCCCGGACCTCGCTCCCCCGCTGAGCCACCCCGAGGACCAGCCGACACCGGGTCCCGCGGGGCGGGTGCCGGCGAACTGGGCGAGCTCGCTGGGCTGACCTGCCGCCCGTGCTCCCGGCTCCGTGCCTTCGGCGGACGTCAGCGCACTGAGTGGCCGTACATCTCGCCCAAGGGCTCGGCGAGGAGTTCGACGCGGGCGCCGTCGGGGTCGCGGAAGTAGAGCGAAGTGCCGCTCTCCTCCTCGTAGTCGACCCCGGCGGCGTCGAGCCGTTCGCGCAGCCGCTGCCAGGTGGTGGGGTCGACGGAGATGGCCAGGTGGTGCAGCCCACCGAGCACCTCGGCGTAGGGGCCGAGGTCGAGGCCGGGGAAGTCGAAAAAGGCCAGCAGGTTGCCGTTGCCGACGTCGAAGAAGAAGTGGGTGGAACCCTTGTAGTCGCGGTTCTCGATCACCTCGGTGAGCGGGAACTCCAGGATGCCCTGGTAGAAGCGGACGGTCCGCTCGACGTCGGCGGAGAGCAGCGCCACGTGGTGCACTCCGCGTGCGGAACTCGCCGGCCGGTCCGAGGCCAGATGCGTGTCGCGGATGCGCGTGCGCTCCGCCTCGATCGCCGCGAGGTCCAGGGGCTCCTGCACACTCATGGGAAACTCCGTCCGCCATTCAACCACTTTGTCCTCACTCTAGACCTCGCGACCCCACGTGTGCCACCGGTCGGTGGCGGCCACGGTGCCCTCGATCGGCCGCCCCCGGGGCGCCGAAGCCCCACCGGCCATCACCACCACGGCCGAGAGCATGTGGGCGCAGACGCCGCATCAACGCAGACGCGTCATTAGAGCGACCATCCCGGTCCCGGCCGACCGAGTCCGCAACCGGCTCAAGCGGCACCGCGCGGTCGCTACGACGTACGACAGACTCGCCGACCCGCCGTCCGCTACGAGGCGACCGTACTGGTCGCAGCCCTCAACAACTGGCTGTGACGAGCACTTTCGCAACAGACCCTTCTCACTGTGCTCCTCGCGACGAGCGCGGGCGCGAGTCCTGCCGTGGCTGACGCTGAGGTTGAAAGGGTGGGGTGACAGTCGGCGTTGGCGGTGCTACATCCTCGTCATGAGGTACGCGGATAGCGGTGGTCTGACCGCCGTGGGGCG
>NZ_JBVKBU010000011.1:0-309737 GCF_055638955.1 Streptomyces sp. NPDC111507
GGGCTTTCCTCCGGGCGCTTCCCTTCGGTCTTGCTGTCTTGCTTTGTTCTTGCGTTTCCGACTCTATCAGACCGTTTCCCGATCCGATTTCCTCGATGCTTTCCAGGTTTCCGCTTTCGCGTTTCCCTTTCCGGCGGTCCAAACACTATCAGCGATTTTCCGTCTCTCTGACCACGGCTCTGCGGACATGCAGAACCAGACCCCGAGATAGGATCTGACAAGTTGGGTGCTGCCAGGCAAGGACGCTTGGTCGCGTCGCTCGGCCTCAAGCAGGAGTACGACTCTACATGGGGGTTTGGAGCGCGCGCAAATCGTTTGCGCGGTGCTCTAGGGCCGCCAACCGGGACCTCTCATGCGGAACCGGTAGTTCGTATGACATACCCTGCTCAACAGTGCGCCGTCCGGTACAGGCAGTGACGGCCCATATGAATCTCCACCCCTGGGAGGCTTCCCATGACCATCGTGACGTCCCCTCTTGCAGGACGCGCCATCGGACTCACCGCGGTACCGGATCCCGTCTTCTCCGGAGCGATGGTAGGCCCCGGCACGGCGATCGACCCCGTGCGTGAGCCCGGGGAGGCTGTCGCCCCCGTGGACGGGGTGATCGTCTCGCTTCACCCTCATGCCTTTGTCGTCGTCGACGCAGAGGGCCATGGCGTGCTCACGCACCTGGGCATCGACACAGTGCAGCTCAATGGCGAGGGCTTCGAGCTCCTCGTCAACAAGGGTGACACCGTGACCCGCGGTCAGGCCGTCGTGCGCTGGAACCCGGCTGCCGTCGAGGTCGCCGGCAAGTCCCCGATCTGCCCGATCGTGGCGCTCGAGGCGACGGCCGACTCCCTCTCGGATCTTCGCGAGGACGGCGATGTGAAGGCCGGCGACGCCCTTTTCAGCTGGCAGTGACATCAACAGCGCTGCCGTCATAGACGGCAGGTTCGAAAACCACCGCGGCGGCGGGACGCGCCGCACTACCGGAGACGGGTGAGATGGAGACAACGCTGCGAGGCGTCGGCGTGAGCCACGGTGTGGCGATCGGCGAGGTTCGGCACATGGGAACGGCGGTGCTTGAGCCGCCCGCCAAGCAGATCCCGGCGGAGGACGCGGAGCGCGAACAGGGGCGCGCCCGTAAGGCCGTCGAGGCTGTGGCGGCCGATCTGATGGCGCGCGGCAATCTGGCGGGGGGCGAAGCCCAGGCGGTGCTCGAGGCACAGGCCATGATGGCCCAGGACCCCGAACTGATGGCGGACGTGGATCGACGTATCGCGGTCGGCAGCACGGCCGAGCGTGCCGTCTATGACGCGTTCGCTTCCTATCGCGCGCTGCTGGCGGGTGCCGGTGAGTACCTCGCCGGTCGCGTGGCCGACCTCGATGACGTCCGGAACCGTATCGTCGCCCGGCTGCTCGGAGTGCCCATGCCGGGCGTCCCCGACAGCGACGAGCCGTACGTCCTTATTGCTCGTGACCTTGCGCCCGCGGACACGGCGCTGCTCGACCCCACCCTCGTACTCGGCTTCGTCACCGAGGAGGGCGGCCCGACCAGCCACAGCGCGATCCTCGCTCGGGCACTCGGAGTTCCCGCCGTCGTCGCGCTCCCCGGCGCCGGAGAGCTCGCCGAAGGCACGATGATCGCCGTGGACGGCAGCACCGGTGAGATCTTCGTGGAGCCGAGCGCCGAGAAGCGGGCGCAGCTGGAGGCCGCGGCTGCCGAGCGGAAGGCGGCGCTGTCTGCCTCGACCGGACCGGGTGCCACCTCCGACGGACACAAGGTGCCGCTGCTGGCGAATGTCGGCGGTCCCGCCGATGTGCCGGCCGCCGTCGAGGCCGGGGCCGAGGGTGTCGGTCTGTTCCGCACCGAGTTCCTCTTCCTGGACGACAGCAAGCAGGCGCCGTCCGAGGAGAAGCAGGTCGAGGCGTACCGGCAGGTGCTGGAGGCGTTCCCCGAGGGGCGTGTCGTGGTGCGGGTGCTGGACGCGGGCGCGGACAAGCCGCTGGAGTTCCTGACTCCGGCCGACGAGCCGAACCCGGCACTGGGTGTACGGGGTCTGCGCACCCTGCTCGACCACCCCGATGTCCTGCGGACGCAGCTGACGGCGCTCGCGAAGGCCGCGGAGGGGCTGCCGGTCTACCTCGAGGTCATGGCGCCGATGGTCGCCGACCGCATCGACGCCAAGGCGTTCGCGGACGCGTGCCGTGCCGCCGGGCTGAAGGCGAAGTTCGGCGCGATGGTGGAGATTCCGTCGGCCGCGCTGCGGGCTCGCTCGATCCTCCAGGAGGTCGAGTTCCTGTCGCTGGGGACCAATGACCTCGCGCAGTACACCTTCGCCGCCGACCGGCAGGTCGGCGCGGTGTCCCGCCTGCAGGACCCGTGGCAGCCCGCGCTGCTCGACCTGGTCGCCGTGTCCGCCGAGGCGGCGAAGGCCGAGGGCAAGAGCTGTGGTGTCTGCGGTGAGGCCGCGTCCGATCCGCTGCTCGCGTGTGTGCTGACCGGTCTGGGGGTCACCTCCCTGTCGATGGGTGCCGCGTCGATTCCTTATGTCCGGGCGACGCTCGCCAAGTACACGCTGGCGCAGTGCGAGCGTGCCGCCGCGGCGGCACGTGCCACGGACACGGCCGACGAGGCGCGCACGGCGGCCCAGGCGGTGCTGTCCGGCGAATAGCCGGGGCCGTTCGTCGAGCGACGGTTGCTCAGGGGCGCTCCACCTGTGGGTGGGGCGCCCCTTCGCGTTCAGTGCGTGTGGCCCGTCGCCTCCTCTCCGCTGCCGAGGTCGGGTGGTACGCAGTAGTCGACGCCTGACTCCGGGGAGACCAGATCTCCGGATGCGACATCGGTGCAGTAGGCGTCGAAGACCTCGCCTGCGGTGAGGGGTTGCAGGCCTTCTCCGCGCAGTCGCCATCCGTAGACGCGGTCGGTCGTGTCGGGGGTGGTGGTGCGCATGACGAGTCCTCCGGCGCTTCCGGTGGCAAGACCCAGGGCCAGGACGGTCGTGAATTCGAGGGCTTCCGCCTCGTCGAGGCAGGTGGTGCCCTCTGCGTCGTCGTCGGCCCGCAGCACCGCGACGAGTGTTTCTGGTGCCGCGGAGACGCTGCACACGAGATGGCGCTCGCCGGGGCTCGCGGTGTCGAGGACGCGGGTCAGCAGGTGGGAGGCACGGGCGAAGGACGCGCGGCCGATGTCCTCTCCGCAGGACGCGCAGTCGCCGATGCGGGCCAGGAGTGTGGTCGCGTACTCCCAGGTCGCTTTGCGGACGGCTTCGTCGACGAGGTCGGGGACTAGTTCGTCGAGGGGCTGTCCCTCGTACGCGACGGTGGGGCCGGTGGCCGCGAGTTCGGCGGTGAAGCGTGTGCGGCTGGCGGCGGTGTCGGGTTCCAGGCCGTTGTGAGTACAGAACTCCGCGTATTCCTCGGGATCGAAGAGCGCGACCGTGGTGTGGCTGCCTTGGGCTGCCAGAGTCCTCAGCAGGGATTCCACCTGGTGGAGGTAGGTCGTGTGGTCATCGAACGTGAAGGTGCGGTAGCGCCGCATCGCCGTGAAGTCGTGCTCGTCGGTCAGCAGACCGATGGTGCCGGCGATTTCGCGGCGCAGGACGCGTCGCATGGTCCGGTGCTCGGTGTGCGCCATGTTTCCCCCTGTACGCAGTCGATCAATGCTCACTCACAGTAACTGGCGGCACTGACAACGCGGTGCGGGAGAGTTGGTCGCGCACCAGGTGGTGCTGAAACAAGCAGGTCACGGCGATGGTCGCGCCGAAGGCCGTCCAGCCGAGGGGGCCGGTCGCGATGGCCGCGGTGACGGCGAGTGGTCCGATGCTGCGCTGGGCGGACTGCGCCAGTCCATGGACGCCCAGGTAGGCGCCCTGGGCCGTCCCGGGCGCGAGGGCGACGGAGAGTTCCCAGGAGACGGTGGCGTGCAGCATCTCCGCCACGGTGAAGGCGACGGCCGAGGTCGTGAGGAACAGCGTGACGGTGAAGGCTCCGCCCGTGGCCGAGAGTGCCATGGCGACGCCACCGAGAGCGAAGGCGGCGGACAGGGGGAGGAGCAGGGAGCGCGCGGCGGCCGTGGTGGCGCCGAAGCGGGCCAGGGGGACCTGAAGGGCCACGACCATCAGGTTGTTGAGAACCATGAGCAAGGGGGCGAGGCCGTGCGGGGCTTGGTCGGAGTGGGCGATCCAGAGCGGCAGGCCAACCTTGAACACCGCGTCGTCGAGGAAGAGGACGGTCTCGGTGGCGACGTACGCGAGGTAGTCGCGGTCGCGCCAGGGGTTGGCCGGCCTGGTGGTGGGGGCGGGGTCCTTGGACGTGGCGATCGTGCGTGCGGGGGACGGCGGTTCGGCGCAGCGCACGGTGAGGAGGGCGGCGGCGATGAACGACAGCGCGTCTCCTGTCAGGAGCCACTGGTAGGCGGTGGTGGTCCCGATCGTGAGAGCGGCCGCGGCGGTGAGGCCGCCCAGGGCCCATCCGGCGTTGGCGACGGTTCTGGTCACGGCCTGGTAGCGGACGCGGTGGGGTCCGGAGACGCGGGTGGCGTACAGCTTGGTGAGGACGTTGGCGGCCCTGTCGCCGAAGCTGCCGGCGGCCGAAAAGGCCAGCAGCAGAGCGTAGTTGTCGGTGGTCAGCAGGGCGAGGGAGGCCAGGGCTCGCAGGATCTGCAGGGAGATCAGGACACGGGTGAGGGGCAGGCGGTCGGCGATGCGGCCGCCGAGCGGTGCGCCGGCGATGCCGATGGCCCCCGAGACCGCGGCGAGGGTGCCGACCTGTGCCACGGACAGGCCGGTGACGTAGGTGAAATACAGGACCGACACGGCTGCCCACAGGCCGCTGCCGGTCCGGTCGACGAGGGCGATCGAGAGCATTCGTCGGCCGTCGGGGCCTCCTGGAATGCATGTCGACCATGCGGCTGCGCGGCTGATCGGTCCCATCGTTCCCCCTTGCTTCCACTTATGTACTGATACATACTTGGTAACGTGGCAACACAATATGGGATCAGCGGTACGACGGCCAAGGGAATTGCCTCGTCCGTCGAACGAGGCGTGGCCGAGGGCGCGTTGGGACCGGGTGCGGCGCTGCCTCCGGTGCGCAGGCTCGCCGACGAGCTCGGGGTGAGCCCGGGGACGGTCGCGACGGCGTACAAGGAACTGCGGCGGCGCGGGATCGTCGTGACGCGCGGGCGGGGTGGCACCGTGGTCGCCGCGGCTCCCTCGGTGGCGTCGCGACGACCACCGAAAGTGCCGGACGGACTGCGGGACCTGGCGGGTGGCCATCCCGACCCTCGGCTGCTTCCGCACCTGGTACCGCCCTCGCGGCTCTCGCCCGGCGCGCGGTCGCACCGCAGCACGCCGCGTCTGGCGCGGTTGGAGGACGCCGTGCGCGACTGGCTGAGACCGGACGGGGTGCCGACGGAACACGTGACCTTCGCGCACGGCGCGCTCGATCTGATCGGGCGACTGCTGTCGGTGGAGTTGCGTCCCGGTGACGCCGTCGCGATGGAAGACCCCGGCTATCACCACCTGCTGGACCTGGTCACCGCGCTGGGGCTGCGTACGGTCCCGGTGGCCGTGGACGACCAGGGGGTGCGGCCCGAGGCCTTGCGCGACGCGCTACGGGCCGGCGTACGAGCGGTGGTGTGCAGTCCACGGGCGCAGAATCCGTACGGTGGTCGCTTCTCGGCGGAGCGCCGCGACGCTCTGGTCGCCGTACTCCAGGAAGAGCCCGATGTGCTCGTGGTGGAGAACGACCATGCGTCCGCCGTCGCCGACGCGCCTCTTCATGCTCTGGCCGCGGGCGGCCTTGCGCGCTGGGTGCATGTGCGGACCGTGAGCAAGTTCCTCGGGACGGACCTGCGGTGGGCTGCCGCGGCCTGCGATCCGATCACACTCGCCCGGCACGACGGCCGGATGCTGCTGACCTCCGGCTGGGTCAGCCACCTGCTCCAGGAGACGGTGTACGAACTGATGACGGACGACGACACGCGCGCGTTGGTCGCCCGCGCACAGGACACGTACGCGCTGCGGCGGAACGCACTGCGACACCGACTCGCGGAACAGGGGATCCCGTCCCATTCCGTGAGCGGAATGAATGTCTGGGTACCGGTGCGCGATGAGTCGGCCGTCGTCAATGGACTGCGGTCCTACCGGTGGTGGGTCGCGGCGGGTGCGCGGTTCAGGCTCGCTTCCCCGCCCGGTGTACGGATCTCGGTCGCGGAACTCGAACCCTCCGACGCGGTGCGCCTGGCCTCGGACTTCGCTGCCGTGCTCGGCGAGTCCGAGGCCACCTACGGAGGTTGATCAGCCGCGCTTGCGGGCCAGCTCTTCGTAGAAGTGCAGCAACTCGACGTTGTCCACGGAGCCGACGTTGACCGCTTTCTCCAAAGGGGCTCCCTGGAGAAGGCGCTTGACCGGAACCTCGATGCGTTTGCCCGTGAGGGTGTGCGGGACGCCGGGCACCTCGATGACCTCGTCGGGGACGTGGCGCGGGGAGAGTTGTTCGCGGATGGTCTGCTTGATGCGGTTCAGGAGGGCCTCGTCCAGCGCGGCTCCAGGGGCGAGGTGGACGAACAGGGGCATCCAGTAGCCGCCGTCGGGCTGTTCGACACCGATGACGAGCGACTCCTTGATCTCGGGGAGGCGTTCGACGGCTTCGTAGATGTCGGCCGACCCCATGCGCACGCCCTGGCGGTTGAGCGTCGAGTCCGAGCGGCCGTGGATGACGACGGAACCGCGCGAGGTGACGGTGATCCAGTCACCGTGGCGCCACACTCCGGGATACGTGTCGAAGTAGCTGTCGTGGTAGCGGCTGCCGTCGGGATCGTTCCAGAAGCGGATGGGCATGGACGGCATCGGGTTGGTGACCACCAGCTCACCGACTTCGTCGATCAGGGGCTTGCCGCTGGGGTCCCAGGACTGGAGGTCGGTGCCGAGGCCGGGGGCCTGGAGTTCCCCGATGTACACCGGGAGCGTCGGCACCGCTCCCGCGAAGCAGGAGCACACGTCCGTGCCACCGCTGACGGAGGCGATCCACAGATCGTCGCGGACCTCGTCGTGCAGCCAGCGGAAACCGTCGGGCGGCAGCGGCGAGCCGGTCGTCGCCACGCACCGCACACGCGTGAGGTCGAAGTCCTGGGAGGGGTGGACGCCCGCCTTGCGGCACGCCATCACATACGCGGCGGACGTGCCGAAGAGGGTCGCTCCCGTGCGTTCGGCGATACGCCACTGGGCACCCGTGTCCGGGTATCCGGGGCTGCCGTCGTAGAGGACGATCGTGGTGCCCGTGAGCAGGCCGGAGACGAGGAAGTTCCACATCATCCAGCCGGTGGACGTGTACCAGAAGAAGCGGTCCTCGGGGCCGAGGTCGCAGTGCAGGCCCAGTTGCTTGAGGTGCTCGACGAGGATGCCGCCCTGGGACTGGACGATGGCCTTGGGGAGGCCGGTCGTGCCGGAGGAGTAGAGCACCCACAAAGGGTGGTCGAAAGGGACCTCTTCGAAGACGGGCGCGACGTCCGCCGAGGTCAGCTCGGACCAGTTGAGGGCACCTTCGGGGGCTTCGGTGCCGAGCAGTGGGATGTGGACGACGGCGCGCAGAGTCGGCAGTTCGCGGCGCAGCTCGGCGACCACGTCCCGGCGGTCGTGCTCCTTGCCGCCGTAGCGGTAGCCGTCGACCGTGAAGAGCACGACGGGTTCGACCTGCTGGAAGCGGTCGAGGACGCTGCGCGCGCCGAAATCGGGGGCACAGGACGTCCACACGGCCCCTACGGCGGCCGTGGCGAGCAGGGCGGCCACGGCCTGGGGAATGTTCGGGAGGTAGCCGCTGACGCGGTCCCCCGGGCGTACCCCGAGGGCGCGCAGCTCGGCGGCCAGGGAGCCGACCTGACGGCGCAGCTCGGACCAGCTCACCGGGGTCGCCTCGTGCGTCTCGTCGACGTACAGGAGCGCTGCTTCGTCGGCACGGGTCTCGGCCGCGCGCAGGGCGTGCTCGGCGTAGTTCAGGGTCGCCCCGGGGAACCATTCGGCGCCGGGCATCGAGCGGTCACCGAGCACGCGCGCGTAGGGGGTCGAAAACCGTACGTCGAACCACTCGGTGACGGCCTTCCAGAACGTGTCCAGTTCCCGTACCGACCAGCTGTGCAGTGCCGGGTAGCCGCCGTCGGACGGGGCTCCGTGGTGCTCGGCCGCCCAGGCCTGGAACTTCGTGACCTGCGCCTGGTTGATACGCCCTGGGTCGGGCTGCCAGAGCGCTGAGGGGTTCGCGGTGGACATGAATCGGCTCCCGGACTGTGTGCGTCGGTCGCGCACGAGCTGGGGTGTGCGCGTCACGCGGCTGACACGGACGATGCCATGTGATCGACTTCCGCACCAGGGTGCGCCGCAGATCGTCGTCCGCGTGAAGATGTGCCCCCATCGCGGGTGAACGGCAGTTGAACGACTCACTCATTTGGCGCAGGCAATGGCAGGGTGAGCAGCATGGACGGTCGTGACCTGGTGCGTTCGGTGAAGACGGTCGGTTCGACGGGGGCGGCCCAGGGCTTGCGTACCGTGCGGGCCGCATGGCGAAGGAGGCGTGCCGACGCCGCCGGGCTGCCGCGACGGGGGGCCGAGCGCGCGCGGGTGCCCGGCCCGGTGGAGGGGGCGGAGCCGGGGCCCGGGGGTGGGATCGTCCGGTTCGCACGGTCCGAGTTGCGCATCACGGTCGCGGTGAGCGGGGCGGTGTTCTGGGGCTGGGACGGGGCCGGTCCGGAGCCGTCCTACGCGCTCGCGGGCCGTTGCCCGGAGCCGGACCCGCGGGCCGTTCTGGAGCCCGACAAGGACGGCGGCTGGCGGGTGGTGGCCGAACGGGTGACGGTCGTCGTCTCGCGACACGGCGCCGTCGAGGTGCGAACCCCGGGTGGTGTGATCCTGCGCCGTGATCTGCCGCCCCGTTGGTGGGAGCCTGCCGACGGGGGCGGCGCGCGGTGGATGCAGCGCTCGGAAGTGGCCGCCGACGCACGGTTCTTCGGTCTGGGCGGGCGCGCGGCCGGTCCCAGGCTGCGGGACGGGACGTACCGGCTGTGGAACACGGATCCCGGGCACGCCTTCGCGCCGGGCGACGATCCGCTGTACATCACGATGCCCGTGCAGATGGTGGTCTCCGACGCGGGCACACATCTCGTGTTCCATGACACCTCCTGGGACGGCACGGTGACCCTGCGCGAGGGCGAGGAGGGCGCGGGGTCGGGGCACGACCGGGCGGGCTCGTGCGAGTTGCGGATGGACGGCGGCCCGCTGCGCTGCTGGTTGATGGTGGGCACCCCCGCGCGCGTGCTGCACGCCTGGGCCTCGCTCACCGGGGCCCCGGCGCTGCCGCCCGCGTGGGCGCTGGGACACCATCACGCGCGCTGGGGCTTCGGCAGCGAGCAGGAGGTGCGGCGGATCATCGCGGGCTATCAGGAGCGCGGTCTGCCCCTCGACGCGGTCCACCTGGACATCGATCACTACGACGCCCTCCAGGTGTTCACGGTGGACCGGGAGCGCTTCCCGAAGCTGCCGGTGCTCGCCGAGGAGCTGCGCCGCGACGGCATCCGGCTCGTGTCGATCGTCGACCCGGCGGTCAAGGCCGCACCGGGCAACGCGGTGTACGACAGTGGTCTCGCCGAGGACGCCTTCGTGCGGGACGGCTCGGGCCGGCTTGTACGGGGAGTCGTGTGGCCCGGGGAGTCGGTCTATCCGGACTTCACGCACACGCGTGTGCGGGAGTGGTGGGGCGGCCTCTACGAGGAACGGCTGGCGCAGGGGTTCGCGGGATTCTGGCACGACATGAACGAGCCGACGTCGTTCACGGCGTTCGGGGAGTCGACGCTGCCGAGGTCGGCTCGGCACTCCTTGGAGGGACGCGGCGGCGACCATCGTGAGGCGCACAACGTCTATGCCCTGGGCATGGCACGAGCCGCGTACGAGGGTCTGCGCGAGCTGGATCCCCAGGAGCGGCCGTTCCTCTTCTCGCGCTCCGGGTGGGCCGGAATGCAGCGCTACGGAGGGACCTGGTCCGGAGATGTGGCCACGGGCTGGCCCGGGCTGCGGGCCTCGCTGTCACTGGTGATGGGGCTCGGGCTGTGCGGGGTTCCGTACTCGGGTCCCGACGTGGGCGGATTCGACGGCAGCCCGTCTCCCGAGCTGTACCTGCGATGGTTCCAGCTCGGCGCGTATCTGCCGCTGTTCCGTACGCACGCGAGTCTGCGGGCGGGGCGCCGGGAGCCGTGGGAGTTCGGTGACGACGTACTGGAGCACGCGCGCGCGGCTCTCGTCGAGCGGCGGCGGCTGCTCCCGTACTTCATGACGCTGGCGCTGCTGGCGCGCCGCACGGGCGCACCCTATGTGCGGCCCCTGTGGTGGGCGGCGCCGGAGGACCGGGCGCTCAGGGACTGCGAGGACGCCTTCATGCTGGGTGACAGCCTCCTTGTGGCACCGGTGCTGGACCACGGGGCCGACCGTCGTGCGGTGCAGCTGCCCCGGGGGCGTTGGTACGACACGGTCACCGAGGAGACTTACGAGGGGCCGGCTCAGGTGTTGCTCGATGCCCCCTTGTCGCGGATTCCGGTGCTGGCGCGCGCGGGTGCCGTCGTGCCCGTCCGGGGCGACGACGGTGGCCTGGAGCTGGAGGCGTGGGCTCCGGCGCGCGGGCGGGTCGGGGGCGGGCTCGCCGTGCCGGACCGCGGCGACGGCTGGGACGAGCCCGAGCTCGAACGCTACGTGACCCGCTGGGAGGGGCAGCACGTGGTCGTGCGGCGGGCCGGAGAGGGCGGAGCGGGCAAGCCGGAGTATCCGGTCCGGGTGCGGGGCCTCGGGGCGCGTTGACGGCCTCCGAGAACCCCGTGGGGCCCCCTCAGACGTACCGTCCCTCGAACCATGCGCGCGCCGCCAAGGTGTGCAGCGGGAAGGCGAGCTCGGTGGGCCGGCGCAGCAGGTGCCAGCCCTCGGTCTCGTCCGTGGCGGCGGACGGCGGCAGTTCGGCGGCCGGGCGCTCCGGTAGGAGCCCGAAGAGCAGCAGGTGACCGGCGGGAGAGCTCATCGCGTCGGCGAGCCGCACCTCGCGGCTCGCCACGTCGATTCCCGTCTCCTCCTTGAGTTCCCGGGCGACGGCGTGCCGCCAGTCCTCCCGGTGGTCGATGAACCCTCCGGGCAGCGCGATGCCCCCGCGCGCGGGGGCGATGGTCCGGGTGATGACGACCAGGGCGGTGCCCCTGTCGTCGTACACGGGCTGCAGGGCCACCGCGACCGGCAGCGGATTGCGGTAGGCCACGCCGCCGCAGACGGCGCAGGTGCGGGGCCAGCCGGAGTTGTCTTCTCCGTAGGGTGCTCCGCAGCTCGAACAGTGCGAGTCCGGCGCGAAGTCGGCGGGCGGGTGCGGGGTTGCGGACACGCCGCGGACTGTAGCCGATCACTTCGCGCTCGTCTTCGGGTGCCTCATCAGGTGCGGTCCGGGCGCCTGTCCAAGTGCGTCTCGTGATGCGGTCCGCCCCGCCGCCACGGGGCGGACCGGCCCGGCTCAGGGGGATGAAGTCAGTGACTTCTTGGACACGGGGAAGTCGAAGTACGTGTCGGGGTAGGGCTCGGGCTTGTACGTGTAGTGCCACCACTCCTCGGCGAGGTTGACGAATCCGAGGTCTTCGAGGGTGCTCTTCAGGAGCAGCCGGTTGGCTCGCTGCACGCCCTGGACGCGTGGGTCCAGCGTGTGCGCGAGGGTGTCGAAGCAGTCGAAGCCTGTACCCATGTCGACGGAGTTGTCCGGGAAGCGGTCGGCCTGGGGCGCGTAGCAGGACACGAGGGGTTCTCCGGGGACGTACGGGCGGGTCGGCTTCGCCGGCAGCCGCACGATCGTGAGGTCCATCGTCGAGCCACGGCTGTGTCCGGACTTCTCGGCGATGTAACCGTCCTCGAACAGACGGGTCTTGTCGACCTGCGGATAGAACTCGGGCTTCATCGCCTGGTCGTCGAGGTCCTCGGCCCAGCGCACGAAGTGGTCGACGGCGCGTTGCGGCCGGTAGCAGTCGTACACCTTGAGGGTGTAGCCCTCGTGCAGCAGTGTCACCTGGGCCTTGTGGAGGGCTTCGGCGGCGGGTCGGGTGAGGATGCAGATGGGCTGCCGGTAGCCGTCGACGCGCTCGCCCACGAAGTTGTGCGGCGTGAAGTAGCGCATCTCCTGGATGATCGTCGGGTCCGCGGATCCCAGGGCCACGAAGTCCTCGGGAGCCTTGGGCTCGGGCGTCGCCCGGGCGGTGGCGGAGGCGGCGGTCACGGCCAGTAAGGCGGCGAGCGTGGTCACCAGACCGCGTACGGCGGTGGAGAGTCGTGTCATGCCCCCTGCATCTATCAGGTGCGGGATCCGTCGGGGAAGGGATCACGGGCGGTCGGGCACCATCGAGTGAGGGAATCGGCGGATCGCCCAACGGGCCCCGGAGCCGCACCGGGAGGCACAGCCGGAACCACCCCCGTGGGCCCCGGCCGCACCTCCCGATACTCCGACGCCCAGGAGGCCTGCACGGTTCTCTCCGTCGCGCTGCCCATTTCCCGATGCCCGTGGCACACTTCTGACGTTCCGTCAGATCCAGCGTCATGGAGGGGTCTTGTCGCGTACACGCACACCCGTGGTCACCGGATGGTTCGCCGGGGACGGGGGCGACTTCCGTCTCCTCGGCACGCGCTGCTCCGCGTGCGCCTCGGTCTTCTTCCCCCGCGAGGACGCCTTCTGCCGCAATCCGGGGTGCCAGGGCGGTGAGCTGACCGAGGTTCCGCTGTCCCGGCGCGGTCGGATCTGGTCGTACACCGACAGCCGCTACCGGCCCCCGTCACCGTATGTGACCGATCCGGAACTCTCGTGGGAACCCTATGCGTTGATCGCTGTGGAACTGGAATCCGAGCGACTCGTCGTACTCGGCCAGACGATTCCCGGGATCACCGTCTCCGACCTGGCGGTGGGCATGGAGGTGGAGGTCGTCCCCGGTGTGCTGAACGAGGACGAGGAGACGACCTGGACGACGTGGCACTGGCGGCCGACGGGGGTGACGGCATGAAGGGCATGTGGCGTACGGGTGACGGCATGAGCGGTGAGGTGGCGGTGCTCGGCGCGGGCATGCACCCGTGGGGCAAGTGGGGGCGCGGATTCGTCGCGTACGGGGTCGTGGCGGCGCGTGCTGCACTGGCCGACGCGGGGATCGACTGGCGGGACGTCGGCTCGGTCGTGGGCGCGGACACCGTGCGCGCCGGCTATCCGGGGTACGTGGCGGGAGCGACGTTCGCGAAGGCCCTGGGCTGGCAGGGAGCACGGGTCACGAGTGTGTACGCCGCGTGTGCGTCGGGGGCGCAGGCCATCAACA
This sequence comes from Streptomyces sp. NPDC111507, assembly GCF_055638955.1. NCBI lineage: Bacteria > Bacillati > Actinomycetota > Actinomycetes > Kitasatosporales > Streptomycetaceae > Streptomyces > Streptomyces sp. NPDC111507. The sequence continues at coordinate 13,340 of NZ_JBVKBU010000011.1, forward strand.
CGGCGCGAACGCAGATCCTTTCGGGCCTCGCGGACGTGGTCCTCGTGGTCGGTGCCGACGCGGCGCCCAAGGGATTCTTCCGTCCGGCGGGCGGGGACAGGCCGGACGATCCCGACTGGCTGCGGTTCCGGGTCCTCGGAGCGACGAATCCGACGTACTTCGGGCTGTACGCGCGGCGGCGGATGGCCGTGCACGGGGACACCCTGGAGGACTTCGCGCAGGTCAAGGTGAAGAACGCCGCCCTGGGCGCGCTGAACCCGAACGCGCGGTACCGCAAGAGGGTCACGGCCGAAGAGGTCGCGGGCTCCGCCGTCGTCGCCGACCCGTTGCGGCTGCTCGACATCTGTGCGACGTCCGACGGGGGCGCCGCCCTCGTGCTGGCGAGCATGGACTTCGCGCGACGGCACGGGGCGGCGGACCCCGTACGGATCCGCGCGGTGTCGACGGTGACACCGCGCTACCCCACCACCGTGCTCGACCTCCCGGACATCGCCACGGACTCCGCCGTCGCGGTGGAACCCGCGGCCGGCACCTTCCGGGCCTCGATCGCGCGGGCGGCGTACGAGGAGGCGGGCATCGGTCCCGAGGACCTCTCGCTCGCCGAGGTGTACGACCTGTCCACGGCCCTGGAACTGCAGTGGTACGAGGACCTGGGGCTGTGCGGGGACGGGGAGGCCGCGAAGCTGCTGCGGGAGGGTGCCACGTCGCTGGGCGGGCGCATACCGGTGAATGTCAGCGGCGGACTGGCCTCCTTCGGAGAAGCCGTTCCGGCGCAGGCCATAGCCCAGGTGTGCGAGCTGACATGGCAGCTGCGCGGGGACGCGGGCGACCGGCAGGTCGCGGGCGCGCGCGTGGGAATCACGGCGAATCAGGGGCTGTTCGGACACGGTTCGTCGGTCGTCGCCGTCCGCTGAGTCGGCGGCCGGCCGAACGCACCGCGTCCGGGCGCGGCGTGCGCGGCGAAGACGACCGTCCACTGGCGCTCGCCCCGCGGCCGTCAGTACTCGGTGTGACGACCCCGGAATGCTGCGTGAACAGCTCGTGAATCGCGCCCGGGCGTGCACGGGCGGGGCCAGGATGCTCCCGTGCCCTCCTGGACGGATACTGTCCGCTTCGCCTTCCAGCCGGTCGTCAATCTGACGACCGGAGGGGTTGCGGCGCTGGAGATACTCGCCCGTCCCGAATCCGGTGACATCCTGGCACAGGCCCGCCGCGACCCCGAACTCGACGGGCGGCTGGCGGCGTTGGCGATGCGCGCAGCGGCCCGCAGGGAGACGATGCTGCCGCTGCACGTGAATGTCTTCGCCGGGACACTGGCCGATCTCGGACGGCTCGCCGCGCTGCGCGACGCCGTGCGCGAGGCCGGTCGGCTGCCGTGGGAGGTGACGATCGACATCGGTCCGCCGTACACGCACGTGCCGCACCAGGGCCTGCTGGAGGCGGTGTCCACGGTGCGGAGCGAAGGTTTCCGGATCTGTGCGGACGGGGTGGGCGACGGCGACGTACCCCTGCGGCTGCTCACGGACCTCGCGCCCGAGCTGGTGAAACTCGATGCGTCCCTGCTGACGCGGCCGGCGGCGGTCAGGGCGATGCGGACGCTGTGCGAGCAGTTGGGCGCGCTGCTGTCCGTGGAGGGCGTCGAGACGGAGCTGCAGTGCGCGGCCGCGGTGTCGGCGGGGGCGCAGCTGGCGCAGGGCGAGCTCTTCGCGCCGCCCGCACGGCTGCCCGTCGCGGACGTATACGTTCCGGCCCTCTCCCCCGGCGTCGCGGCGGCCCCCCGGTCGGGACCGTCGGTGCGGCAGTTCGTGCGGCCCGCCGCGCTGCTGCCCGCGACGGCGTCCGCGGGGCAGGTGCGGGCGCTGCTCACCGGCTCGCCCGACGTGTCCGGTGTGCTGCTCGTGGATCCCTCCGGGATCCCGGTCCGCTCGGTGCACCGGTCACGCTTCCTGCTGTCGATGTCGGGACCGTACGGGCATGCCCTGTACGCCGACCGGCCGGCCGCCAAGCTCGGAGATCCGCCGCGTACGGTCGGCGTCGACGCGACCGCGTGGGAGGTCCTCGACGTGGTGGCGGACGGCGAGCGGGACCGTACGTCGGACGATGTCGCGGTCGTCGATCACTACGGGCGGTGCGTGGGGGTCGTACGCCTGGCCGATCTCGTACGAGCGCTCTCCGAGAGCCGGGTCGAGGAGGCAGCCGGGCTCAACCCGCTGACCAGGCTGCCCGGTTCGGACGCGATCACCGGCGAGGTGGACCGGCGGATCGCCGACGGCCGGACGTTCGCGCTCAGTTGGCTCGATGTCGACCATTTCAAGCAGGTCAACGACGGAGCGGGCTTCGCCGCGGGCGACGAGCTGATCCGGGAGGTCGGGCGGACGCTACAGCACGCGGCTTCCGGGACGACCCGGGTGGGACACATCGGCGGCGACGACTTCCTGGTCCTCGCCGATCCGGAGACTCTCGGCCCGCTGGCCGGCACGGTACTCGACGCGCCCTGGTCGGCGGGCGGACGTCCCGTCACCTTGTCGCTGGCCACGGTCCTGTGCGCACCGGGCACAGTGACCGACCACCGACAGGCGGCGGCCTGTCTGGCACCGCTCAAGCAGGCAGCCAAGGCTCTGAGCGGGGCGAGTTGGGTGCTGGGGCGGGCGGGACTGCCGGGACATGAGGTCCTGCGTGGTTCGGGGGCGGAGCGAGCACAGGCCGGTTGAGCGACGGACCGGGAGGGTTCTGAGCAACGGCCGTGCCGCCCGGGGCCCCTGTGACGGGTGAGGGCGAAGGGACGGCCTGCCCGAGACCGTGCCCCGGGCAGGCCCGTACCGTGTCCTGATCTTGGCTCGTTCACGGCCTTCAACCGTTGCCGTCGGCGACCTTGACGGCCTCTGGGCGCCGGTGAACACTTCCGGATGTCAGTCGGCATCGCCGCATTCGGGCGTCTTCAGGCACCGCACCGCTCGGGTTCCCGACCTGTTTCCAAGGTCGTCCCCCACGGGCGATTCCGCTGCGACGGCACGCTCGTCACGGACGCCGGGCGGGGCGCGGGACCTCCCTGCCTTCGGCTGAAGTAGCCATGGGAAACGCACCCCGCACGGTGGCCCGGAGCGGACCGCTCCGGGCGAAGCCTAGGAGCCGCCATGAGCAACGGCGACATTTTTGTCGGCGAGTTGATCGGCACTGCGATTCTGATTCTGTTCGGCGCGGGGGTCTGCGCCGCGGTCACCCTCAACAAGTCCAAGGCGCAGGGCGCCGGCTGGGTCGTCATCGCGTTCGGATGGGGTTTCGGCGTGCTCGCCGGTGCCTACACCGCGGCGCCGCTGTCCGGCGGTCAGATCAACCCGGCCGTGACCATCGGTTTCGCCATCGAGGGCTCGACGAAGTGGGAGGACGTGCCCTTCTACATTCTGGGCCAGTTCACAGGCGCCATCATCGGCGCCGTGCTCTGCTGGCTGCTCTACCTCGGCCAGTTCAACCTCAACGCCGACGAGGACAAGGCCATCGAGACGCTGGGCATCTTCTCAACCCGGCCAGAGATCAACCATCCCGTGCAGAACCTCATCACCGAGACCATCGCCACCATCGGCCTGATGCTGCCCATTCTGGCCATGGTCGGCGGCCACAAACACGTGGCCGGGATCGGCGACGCGGGACTGCCCGTCCAGCTCATCGCGTTCCTCGTGGTCGGTATCGGACTCTCGCTGGGCGGGCCCACCGGGTACGCCATCAACCCGGCCCGTGACCTGGGACCGCGCCTCACCCACGCATTGCTGCCAATTCCCAACAAGGGCACCTCGGAGTGGAGTTACTCCTGGATCCCGGTGGTCGGCCCGATCGCCGGTGCCGCCATCGGGGCCGCGATCTACAACGCAGCCTTCTGACGAGAACGCAGGCTTCCAACGCAGCCTTCTGACGAAGAAGACGTAAGGGGACGTCATGACGGAGAACGCCGAGAAATACGTCGCCGCAATCGACCAGGGCACCACCTCCAGCCGCTGCATCATCTTCGACCGGAGCGGCGCGATCGTCGCCGTCGACCAGCGCGAGCACCGCCAGATCTTCCCCAAACCGGGCTGGGTGGAACACGACGCCACCGAGATCTGGTCCAAGGTGCAGGCGGTCGTCGCGGGAGCGATCGCCAAGGCGGGGCTGCGCGCCGACCAGCTGAGCGCGCTCGGCATCACCAACCAGCGCGAGACGACGGTCCTGTGGGACCGGGCCACCGGCAAGCCCGTGCACAACGCGATCGTGTGGCAGGACACCCGGACCTCGGCGCTCTGCAATCAGCTGGGCGGCACGGACGGCCAGGACCGCTTCCGCGAACAGACCGGCCTGCCGCTGGCCAGCTACTTCTCCGGCCCCAAGGCGGCCTGGCTGCTCGACAACGTGCCGGGGCTGCGCGCGCGTGCCGAGCGCGGCGAGATCGCCTTCGGCACCATCGACTCCTGGCTGATCTGGAACCTGACCGGCGGCACGGACGGCGGTCGGCACGTCACCGACGTCACCAACGCCGGGCGCACCATGCTGATGAACCTGGAGACCCTTCAGTGGGACCCGTCGATCCTCGCGGCGATGAACATCCCCGAGGCGGTGCTGCCCGAGATCAGGTCGTCGGCCGAGGTGTACGGCACCGCCGTGGGCCAGCTGGCGGGCGTCCCCGTCGCCTCGGCGCTCGGCGACCAGCAGGCGGCGGTCTTCGGGCAGGCCTGCTACGACGTGGGCACCGCCAAGAACACGTACGGCACCGGCAGCTTCCTGCTGCTCAACACCGGCAACCGGCCCGTCCCCTCGAAGAACGGGCTGCTGACGACCATGGGCTACAAGATCGGCGGCGAGGCGCCCGTCTACTGCCTCGAAGGGTCGATCGCGATCACCGGCGCCCTGGTGCAGTGGTTCCGCGACCAACTAGGCATCATCCGCAACGCCGACGAGATCGAAACGCTGGCCGCGAGCGTCGACGACAACGGCGGCGCGTACATCGTTCCGGCGTTCTCGGGCCTGTTCGCGCCCTACTGGCGCTCCGACGCGCGCGGTGTCGTCACCGGCCTCACCCGGTACGTCACCAAGGCGCACCTCGCCCGCGCGGTCCTGGAGGCGACGAGCTGGCAGACCCGTGAGGTCGTGGACGCCATGTTCCAGGACTCCGGCGTGCAGATCACCACCCTGAAGGTGGACGGCGGCATGACCAAGAACAATCTGCTGATGCAGCACCAGGCGGATGTCCTGGGCGTGCCGGTGATCCGTCCCCGGGTGTCCGAGACGACCTGTCTGGGCGCGGCCTACGCGGCCGGGCTCGCGACCGGTGTGTGGAACGACCTCGACGAGCTGAAGTCGCACTGGCAGAAGGACGTCGAGTGGACACCGTCCATGGAGGCCTCCGTACGCGACCGTGAGTACCACAACTGGCGCAAGGCGGTGGAGAAGAGCTTCGGCTGGCACGATGACAACGTCAGCTGAGTCAGGGGTCCACGCGCGCGTGCGTCTCGCGTGAGCCACACGCGTGTGCGGGACGACGGCCCGTACCCCGGTCGGCGGGGGTACGGGCCGTATGCGCGGTTCGGACCGTATGTACGGGTCAGGTGGTGACCGGTTCGCGTCGGTCGGCTCCGTACGCCATCGCGTGCTGGACGACCTCGATGAGGACCTCCTTGGCCGACTCCCGGTCTCTGGCGTCGCACAGGACGACCGGAACGTCGTCGTCGAGGTCGAGTGCCTGGCGGACCTCGTCGACTGGGTACCGGGACGATCCCTCGAAGCAGTTGACGCCCATCACGAACGGTATGGAGCGCCGCTCGAAGTAGTCGACGGCGGCGAAGCAGTCCTCCAGGCGGCGCGTGTCGGCGAGCACGACGGCGCCCAGGGAGCCGGAGGCGAGCTCGTCCCACAGGAACCAGAAGCGGTCCTGTCCGGGTGTCCCGAAGAGGTAGAGCACCAGGTCCTCGCGGAGCGTGATGCGGCCGAAGTCCATGGCGACGGTGGTGGTGTGCTTGCCCTCCACGCCGCTGGTGTCGTCGACCGGGCGGCCCGCCTCGGTGAGCACCTCCTCGGTGCGCAGCGGTTTGATCTCGCTGACCGCGCCGACCAGGGTCGTCTTGCCCACCCCGAAGCCACCGGCCACCAGGATCTTGAGCGTGACGGGCTCGACCGGGGGCTTGCCGCGCTCAGAACGCCCGAAGATCATCGATCTCTTCTCCTGCTTGATGGGGGTCGTGGGACGGTGGGCCGTAGCCTCCGCCGCCGGGGGTTTCGATGACAAGTACGTCGCCGGGGCCGACGTCGGCCGTATCACTTGCGCCAAGTTCCGTGACCGTGCCGTCCGCGCGCTCCACCCGGTTGGCGCCGAGCGCTCCGGGCTCGCCGCCGGCCATGCCGTAGGGCGGGACCCTGCGGTGCTGGGACAGTGTGGAGACTGTCATGGCCTGCTGGAACCGGATACAGCGCACGGCGCCGTCCCCGCCGCTCCAGCGTCCGGCTCCGCCGCTGCCCGGCCGGACCGCGAACTCTTCGAGCCGGACCGGCAGTCGCCACTCCAGGATCTCGGGGTCGGTGAGCCGCGAGTTGGTCATGTGGGTCTGTACGACGCAGGCGCCGGGGAAGCCGTCACCCGCGCCGGATCCGGAGGCCACGGTCTCGTAGTACTGGTAGCGCTCGTTGCCGAAGGTGACGTTGTTCATCGTTCCGGACCCTTCGGCCTGCACGCGCAGGGCTCCGTACAGCGCGCCGGTGATCGCCTGAGAGGTCTCCACATTGCCCGCGACCACGGCGGCCGGGGCCTCGGGAGCGAGCATCGAGCCACGCGGCACGACGATGTCGAGCGGCCGCAGACAGCCGTCGTTGAGCGGGATGTCGTCGGCGACCAGAGTGCGGAACACGTACAGGACGGCGGCGTTGACCACCGCGAAGGGTGCGTTGAAGTTGGTGCTGAGCTGCGGGGACGTACCCGTGAAGTCGACCGTGGCGGAACGATTTTCGCGGTCCACGGAGACCCGGACACGGATGACCGCCCCGGAGTCGGTCTCGTAGGCGAACTCACCGTCTTCCAGAGCGTCGATGACGCGGCGTACAGCTTCTTCCGCGTTGTCCTGCACGTGCCGCATGTAGGCCTGGACGACGTCGAGGCCGAAGTTCTCGATCATGCGGGCGACTTCGTCGACGCCCTTCTGGTTGGCGGCGATCTGGGCACGCAAGTCGGCGAGGTTGGTCTTCGGATTGCGCGAGGGGTAGGACGCCTCGGTGAGCAGGCGAAGCGTCTCGGCCTCGCGGAAGCGGCCGTTCTCGGCGAGCAGCCAGTTGTCGAAGAGGATGCCCTCTTCCTCGATGGTGCGGCTGTTCGCGGGCATGGAGCCCGGGGCGATGCCGCCGATCTCGGCGTGGTGTCCGCGCGAGGCGACGTAGAACAGGATGTGCTCACCCTCCGTGTCGAAGACCGGGGTGATCACGGTGACGTCGGGGAGGTGGGTGCCTCCGTGGTACGGGTCGTTGACCGCGTACGTGTCACCCGGGCGCATGCTGTCGCCGCGTCGCCGGATGACCTCCTGCACGCTCGTGCCCATCGAGCCCAAGTGGACAGGGATGTGCGGGGCGTTGGCGACGAGACTGCCGTCGGGGTCGAAGAGCGCGCAGGAGAAGTCCAGGCGTTCCTTGATGTTGACCGACTGGGCCGTGGACTCCAGGCGGGCACCCATCTGCTCGGCGATGGACATGAAGAGGTTGTTGAAGACCTCGAGGAGAACCGGGTCCGCTTCCGTGCCGAGATCGGAACTCTGCGTAACCGCCACGCGTTCCATGACCAGATGCCCGTCGTCGGTCGTGGCGGCCCGCCAGCCGTCGTCGACGACGGTCGTCGCGCTGGCCTCGGTGATGATCGCGGGGCCGGTGACCGTTTCACCGGGCGGCAGTTCCTCGCGGCGGTGCAGGGGTACGTCGCACCAGGCACCGCCCGTGTGGAGGCTGACCGTCTGCACCGCGCCTCGGGCGGACGAAGAGGTCGCGAGGGCGGAGAGATCGGGGGGTTCGGTGAGTCCGGTGGCCTCTACGGAGAGGGCTTCCACGACGACCGGACGGTCGAGGGTGAAGGAGTAGGTGGCGCGATGGCGTTCTTCGAAGGCGTGGGTCATGGTGTCGGGCTCGGTGAGCTCGACGGTGAGCGCCGTGTCCGTTCCGTCGTAGCGGAGTTGGGCGCGGCGGGTGACGCGGATGCGGTCCTCGGGCACGTCCTCGGCGAGGAGTTCGGCGCGGGTGGCGCCCTCCAGGTCGTCGGCGGTCTTGAGGATGCCGGGCATCGCGGAGGCCTCGAGGGGTGCCTCCACGGACTGCTCGCGCATGGCCGTCGTGTCGGCGAGTCCGATGCCGAGGGCGGACAGGACGCCGGCCATGGGCGGGACGAGGACGGTACGGATGCCGAGCGAGTCGGCGACCATGCACGCGTGCTGGCCGCCCGCTCCGCCGAAGGTGGTGAGCGCGTACCGGGTGACGTCGTGGCCCTTCTGGACCGAGATCCGCTTGACCGCGTTGGCGATGTTGGCCACGGCGATCTGCAGGTAACCCTCCGCCACCTGCTCCGGGGTGCGGTCGTCTCCGGTCTTCTCGCTGATCTCCCGCGCGAGGGCGGCGAACCGGTCGCAAACGAGGGTGTCGTCGAGGGGCTGGTCGCCGTCGGGGCCGAACACTTCGGGGAAGTGGGTGGCATGGATGCGGCCGAGTGCGACGTTGGCGTCCGTGACGGTGAGCGGGCCGCCGCCGCGGTAGCAGGCGGGGCCGGGGTCGGCGCCGGCCGAGTCGGGGCCCACCCGGTAGCGGGAGCCGTCGAAGTGGAGCACCGAGCCGCCGCCCGCGGCGACGGTGTGGATGTCCAGCATGGGTGCCCGCAGCCGGACCCCGGCGATCCGGGTGGTGAAGACCCGCTCGTACTCGCCCGCGAAGTGCGAGACGTCCGTGGAGGTGCCGCCCATGTCGAAGCCGATGACACGGTCGAAGCCGGCGAGCTGCGACATCCGGGCCATGCCGACGATACCGCCCGCCGGGCCGGACAGGATGGCGTCCTTGCCGCGGAACTGACCCGCTTCGGCGAGGCCTCCGTTGGACTGCATGAACATCAGTCGCACGCCCTGGAGCTCATCGGCGACGTGCTGGACGTAGCGGCGCAGCACGGGCGACAGGTAGGCGTCGACGACGGCCGTGTCACCGCGCGGGACGAGCTTCATCAGCGGGCTGACCTCGCTGGAGAGCGAGATCTGCGGGAAGCCGGTGCGTGCCGCCAGTTCACCGACGGCCTCTTCATGGGCGGGGTGGAGGTGACTGTGCATGCAGACGACGGCGACGGCCCGGATCCCGGAGTCGTACGCCTCCCGGAGGGGCCCGGCAAGGGCGTCCAGGTCGGGGGCGCGCAGGACCGTGCCGTCGGCGGCGATCCGCTCGTCGACCTCGACCACGCGTTCATAGAGCAGCTCGGGCAGTTCGATCGCGCGGGCGAAGATGTGGGGGCGGTTCTGGTAGGCGATGCGCAGGGCGTCGCGGAACCCTCGCGTGACGACGAGGAGGGTGCGCTCTCCCTTGCGTTCCAGGAGAGCGTTGGTGGCGACGGTGGTTCCCATGCGGACGGCGTCGATCCGCGCGCCCTGGGCGTCCTGGTTGCCGCCGAGGAGTTCACGGACACCCGCCACCGCCGCGTCGGCGTACCTCGCCCGGTTCTCGGACAGCAGCTTGTGCGTGAGCAGGCGGCCGTCCGGGTGTCGCGCGACGATGTCGGTGAAGGTGCCGCCTCGGTCGACCCAGAACTGCCAGCCTGTCACGTCTGTTCCCCGCTTCCGCCCAGCTCAGAGCGCCCGGAGGCCGCTGATCACGTCGCGCAGAATACTCTCGTCCGGCAGCTCGGCAGGGGGTACGGGACGTGTCACATGGACCATTTCCTCGGTCACGAGGTCCCCGATGAGGACCCGGACCACTCCGATGGGCAGGTCGAGCTCGGCGGCGAGCTCGGCGACCGACTGGGGGGTGCCGCGGCAGAGCTCGACTATGTCCACGTGTTCCGGGGACAGCGAATGGTCGGCTTCGGGGTCGTCCGCGTGGGGCTCCGTGACGACCACCGCGATCAGGTCGAGGCGATGCTGGGCAGGACTGGTGGTGCGCCCGCGTGTCATGGCATAAGGACGGACCACCGGTCCGGCGTCGTCGTCGAACCAGTGGCGTTTTCCCTGACCGTCTCCGCTCATGCCATCCCACTACCCGCCCGAGGGCAGATCGGTGCGCGGAGCGGCGGCCAGATGTGCGCCGACCCGCTTCACCAGAAGCGTCATTTCGTAGGCGACCTGCCCGACATCGGAGTCGGCGTCCGAAAGAACGGCGAGACAGCTGCCGTCCCCGGCGGCCGTGACGAAGAGGAAGGCCTCCTCGAGCTCGACCACGGTCTGCCGGACACCTCCCGCCTCGAAGTGGCGGCCTACGCCCTTGGCGAGGCTGTGGAAGCCCGAGGCGACGGCGGCCAGGTGCTCGCTGTCCTCCCGGGTCAGATCCTTGGAGGCCCCGGTGGCAAGGCCGTCGCCGGAGAGCACGATCGCCTTGCTGATGCTGGCGACACGGTCCACCAGGTCGTCGAGCAGCCAGTTCAGCTCTCCCGACGTCTTGCTGGTCGCGGTGGGCCCTGTGGCCTTCGGTGCGGTCATCGACCGTCCCCCTTCGTCGTTCCTGGTGCTGTGCCGCCCTGGGCCCCGTCGCCCGCGGCGTTCTCCTCGCGGCCCCGCTGCCAGCCCCGCTGGAGCGAGGCCATCCGGCTGCGTACCTCGTCGGCGTCGCGATCGGCGAGTTCCGCCCCCTTCGGGGTGTGGTCCTTGACGCGCTCGGCGCGCCGTTCGGGTCCGTCCTTCAACTGGGGGGCCAGATTGGCCTGTCGGACGCGGCGGGGCAGCGGGCTCGCACCCGATTCTGCCCCTTGCGTCGTGGCGGCGGAGCCCCGGGTGGTCCCAGCCCTGCCCGCCGGCGCGCCGGCGGCGCGAGTGCGCCGGGGGAGAGCGGGGGCCTCTCGGAGGCCCGACGTCTCGGAACGAAGGCCCGGAGTCTCGGTGCGTTCGTTGGTGCGGCGTCCGGAGGTTTCGGTGCGGTCAGCACGCCGGGCGGTCGACGACTGTGCGCTCGCCCTCTCCGCGATGCCTTGCCGCTCCACCGGCTCGAGGACCGCTTCGAGGCTCTCCACCGGCTTCAGCGCCTCGGGGGGCTCCTCGCCCGCCTCGCCGCGCCGGGGCCTCGTCCGGGTCACGGGACGACCGTGCGAGCTGACCAGCTTGGGAGTTCTGCGGTGCGGCAGGGGGACCGGGCCCCCGGCGTGGTCGTCGTCGCCGGAGCGGGCCGTCTCCGCGCCGCCTGTGCGGGGCTGCTGGTGGGGCCGGTGCGGCTCGACCGGGACACCCGCTATGGAGCGGCGCGGCCGGAACAGACCGCCCTGCTCGGCGTCCTCGTCGTCGAGGGCGCCCGGGAAACCGCCGAGCACGTCAAGATCGACCGGCGCCTCCAGTTCGACCGGCCCGTCGAGGATCGCGGCGGGCAGGCCGGGGAGGCGCACCGGTACGTCGGAGAGCGCCGCCTTGCGGTCCTCCTCGATCTTGCCCTCCTTCGAGGGCAGCGCTCGGTCGAGACGGAAGCCGATGCCGTTGGTGTCCGGGACGTCGTCCGTGAGCAGCGCGTCGGGGATGAACACCACGGCGGTGGTGCCGCCGTACGGGGAAGGCTGGAGGGAGACACGGACGTTCTGCCGCTGCGCGAGCCGGCTGACCACGAACAGACCGAGCCGGTCGGTGTCGGACAGTTCGAACTCGGGGGTCTCGGCGAGCCGTAGGTTGGCGTCGAGGAGCGCTTCGGCCGCCATGCCCAGACCGCGGTCGTGGATCTCCAGGGTGAAACCGTTGGCGACGCGTTCGCCGACGACCTGCACGGCCGTGTGCGGGGGCGAGAACACCGTGGCGTTCTCCAGGAGTTCGGCGACCAGGTGCGTGAGGTCGGCGACCGCGGGACCGGTGACGGCGACGCGGGGCAGTCGGCGTACCTCGATGCGCTCGTAGTCCTCGACCTCGGCGACGGCGGCGCGGACGATGTCCATGAGCTGGACGGGCTTGCGCCACTGCCGGGACGGGGCCGCGCCGGACAGGATGACCAGGCCCTCGGCATGCCGGCGCATACGGGTGGTCAGGTGGTCGAGGCGGAACAGGTCGGCGAGTTCGTCGGTGTCCTCGGTCCTGCGTTCCATGGTGTCGAGGAGGGTGAGCTGCTTGTGCAGCAGGACCTGGCTGCGGCGGGCGAGGTTGACGAAGACCTCGGAGACGCCGTCCCGCAGTTCGGACTGTTTGACGGCGGCCTCGACGGCCGCACGCTGAAGGGTGTTGAGAGCCTGGCCGACCTCGCCGATCTCGTTCTTGTCGTACTCCAGGCGGGGCACTTCGGTCTCGACGTCGACCTGTTCGCCCCCGGAGAGGCGGCGCATGACGCTGGGGAGGCGGACGCCTGACGCCTCGTGGGCGTCCAGCCGCAGCCGTCGCAGGTCGCGGATGAGGCCCCGGCCGATGCGTACGGACATGACGAGCGAGGCCAGCAGGGCGATGAGTCCGAGGACACCCGCGATGACGGCCTTGACGATGACGCCCGTGGCCACGGGGCGGACACGGTCCTGGTAGCGGTCGCCGGCCTTGTCGTCGAGGTCGGCGAGTTCGTCGAGCACGTGTCCGGCCGCCCGGTCCCAGCTCTGCGCGGTGACACCGTGCGGGGATCCGGCCGGGGAGGTGACAACGGCCTGCTCCGCCACGCGCAGGGGAGCCGTGTCGGCGTTCGACCAGTAGCGCTCGAAGCGGCCGCGTTCCGAGGAGGGCAGCAGCGGCAGGCTGATGTCGTACAGCAGGGTGCGCTGCGCGACGAGATCGGAGATGTCGCGGATGTCGTCGCGGGTGACGCGGCCCGCGACCAGCGCGGAACCGAGGAGGGCGTCCTCGCGGGAGAGCAGTTCGCGGGCGTTGGCGACGTTGACGAGGGCGCGGCCCTGCTTGTCCATCTCCACGTTGTCCACGACGTGGAGGTTGGCCATCAGTGTGTAACAGGGGTCGACCAGACGGTTGTACAGGTCGAGGGCCTGGGCCCGGTTGACGGTGCCCTCCTCGACACTGCGGCGCAGCGAGTCGATGCCGTCGAGGGCGTCCAGGATGGTGGTGAGGCGCTGTGAGGTGCCCCCGTTCATCTCTTCCTGTACGTCTTCGTCCTTGGCGTTCTTGCGGACCTTCGCCACGGCCCGGTCGGTCGCGGTGCGACTGCGCTTCAGCGCCGCCAGCGCGTCGGAGGCGCGGGGATCGGCGAGATAGACAAGTGTCTGGCGGCGTTCCTGCTGGAGAACGCTGATGGTGTCCTCGGTGGGGTAGCCGATCTTCTCGACCACGTCCGACACGTTGAACAGCTGGTTGGCCGCGCGGCCGGTGAGTACCGTCGCGAAGGCCCAGATCCCCGTCAGGGAGAGGAGCGGCACGAGGAGCAGCGCCACGATCTTCCGGCGGATGGACTTCCCGCGAAAGCGCATGGCCTCCCCCAGCTCGACCCCCTCCGGCCCGGGGGCACACCTGTGCGTCAACAAACGGCGTGAGCCTACTACTGACGCACAGGTAACTCGAAGACGTGTCCGGGCGGCCGCCCGGCGTGAAGAGGGTGGAACCCTGGCTCTTGAGGGAACCGGAGATGGGCAGTTGTCCGTTCATTGGGGGAGATTGCCGCCCCGAATCCGGCATGGCGAGCCAGAGCTCATCAGGCCAGTGAACTTGGTCAGTTGGCCGGAATTTTTCGCTAGTTGGGAATCTTCCGGGCACATTGTTCGTCCTTCTCTACGGGAAATGGGGGCGGAATCGGCCACAGGGGCCGCATGCCGCGTCCAGGCGGCGTAAAACAGCGCAAGCCGGGCAGCCACTGGGGAGCAGGTGTCGTATGACACCCGTGCGAGGGTCTGCTGGGCGGTGGGGAGTGACAAGTTGATGGGCACGGCGGAGCGGGGCGGGACACCAGGGGTGGGTACTGCGGCGCCTGTGGCGGTGCGATCGGCCACACGAACAACGGATCGCGACATACCGGCGGACTCGGCGGACGGGCGCGACGAAGAGAGCGGACAAGGCGTCGTGACGGACGGTCGCGATCGGGTGAGCCGGCAGAGCGTGGCCCCGGAGGGACGCGACCGGAAGAACGACCGGACGGGTGCCGCCGGAATCGGAAGCGAGCGCATGAGCGCCCAGGCCGAGGGCGGGCCCGAGCCGGTGGGCGGACGGGGCACTGCAACCGGTGGGCATGAGCGGGCGGTCGGGGAGGGTGCAGCTGCCGGTCAGCGGCGTGCCGGCGGGCAGGCACGGGCAGTTGTCGGGCACACGGACGGATACGAAGAGCAGGCGTACTACCGGCCGTTGTGGATCGAGGAGCCCGCGCGTCGGCGACGGCTGCCCGATCCGGTGCGCACGTCGGCCGTACGTGCGGTGCTGATCATCGCGGTGACCCTGATCCAGGCCGTGATCGCCTTCCTGTCCACGCTGGCGGAGTCCTGGCTCGCCTTCCCGATGGTCCTGAGCAGCGTGGCCAGCACGGTGGTGGCCACTTGGGCCGCCCTCGACGTCTGGGTCACCCGCCAGGTGTGGAACCAGCGCAATGGCGTGGTGTCCGAACCGAGCAGTACCGCAAGGACCCTGAGGCGCGAGCGGCGCCGGGCCCGACGGCAGGCACGCGCGACGGAGCGCGCTCAGAAGCGAATACGGCGGCAGGGCGGCACCGGGCAGTTGTCGCACCCCTGAGTACGGCTCGCGACGAGTGCGGCTCGCGACTGAGTACGACTCGCAGCTGAGCCCGCCTCGTGACTGAGCCCGGCTCACGGTTGCCCACGGCACGGCCAAGGGGCGGGCTCCACGGACACCGTGGAGCCCGTGATCCTGGTGGTCAAGGTGGCCCCGTCCGTGGGTCCGCCCACGGGCCGTCAGCTCGGCACGGCGCCAGCCGGCTCCACCGGGTCCTCGCTGCGCGCCAGTTCACGGCGTGCCTTCATGAACGGGCGGGGGCGGTCGATGGACAGCACGGCTGTGGTGCGGCCGCCGCGCTCGTAGAGGGCGAGAAGGCCGCCTTCGGCCGGTGCGCCGTCGTCGAGCGCGCCCTCGGTGAGGCGGACGGCGTCCGCCGCGTGCCGGCGCCCCGCGAACTGGATCCGTGCGCCGTACTGATCGGACCAGAAGTAGGGCAGGGACCGTGCGCTCTCGACGGTGCGCCCGGCGAGCAAGTTGCGGACCGCGACGCGGGGTTGTTCGGTGGCGGAGGTCCAGTGCTCGGCGCGGGCGCCTCCGACGCGGGCGACGTCGCCGACGGCGACCACCTGCGGCAGTGCGGTCACGCAACCGTCGTCGCACAGCACGCCATCGTGCAGAGCGAGTGTCGAACCGACGAGCCAGCCGGTGTTGGGGGTGGCGCCGATGCCCACGATCACGACATCAGCGGGCAGGACCCGGCCGTCGGAGAGCTCCACACCCGTGACGGTGCCGCTCCCCCGCAGGCCGGCGACACCGATGCCGGTCACGAGGCCTGCGCCACCGCGGCGATGCAGGGCGGCGCACACGGCGGCCATCTCGGGGCCGAGTTGGGGAACGAGGGGCAGGGGCGCGGCCTCGACGACGGTGACGTCGTGGCCGAGTCCGGCACAGGAGGACGCGGTCTCGGCGCCGATGAAACCGCCTCCGATGACGACGACGCTGCGCGGGCCCCAGGAGAGCTCCGCACGCAGGGCGCGGGCGTCGTCGAGCGTGCGCAGGGTGTGCACGCCGACGAGTCCGTCCCCCGGGAGCCTGCGTGCCGACGCGCCGGTCGCGATGACCACGCCGTCCGTGGAGACGGTGCGGCCGTCGTGGAGGAGAACGGTGCGCCCCCGGGCGTCGAGGCCGCGGGCGCGTACGCCGAGCAGCCACTCGGCGTCGAGTTCGGCGATCTCCTCGACGTCGGCGAGGGCGAGCCGGGTCTCGTCGGCGCGGCCGGTGAGGAAGTCCTTGGAGAGGGGTGGGCGGTCGTACGGAAGGTGGGGCTCGTCCCCGACGATCACCATGCGGCCGTCGAACCCCTGCTCCCGGAGTTCCCGGGCGGCGTACAGCCCGGAGAGGGAGGCACCGACGACGGTCACGGTCCTCATGAGGCGCGCTCTTGGGCGCACTCGGTCAGGGCGTTCATGCGGCGGTGCCCTCCTCCGCGGCCAGGTGGACGTGGATGATTCCGTCGTCGACGGTGACGCGGTGGGTGCGGACGGGGCGGCGTGCGGGCAGGCACGTCGGCAGACCCGTACGGAGATCGAATGAGGCGGCGTGCAGCGGGCATTCGACCAGACAGCCCTCCAGCCAGCCCTCCGCGAGGGAGGCGTCCTGGTGGGTGCAGGTGTCGTCGATGGCGTACAACTCGCCGTCGGCGTTGAACACCGCGATGGGCGGCGTGGTGTCGACACGGACGGATTCGCCCGCGGGGAGGTCGTCGAGGCGGCAGACGGGAATCATGGGCCCCCCTCTCGGTCCGGGACTCTTCGTCCGGGACCTCCTGGTCCAGGTGGGTCCGGAGACCTTTCGGGTTCCGGACGCTTCGGTAACATGGTGTTTCGCATGGCGCACGAGGGAGCGCTATGCGCAACAGAATCCGCGCGGGGGTCCCGTCACGTCAAGGGCTTCCCGCAGATGCGGCCCAAACCGGGCCGTCAGGTGGTGAGAGTTGAGCTATGACCCGCACGCAGAAGCAGGCTGAGCACAACGGGGACGGTTCCGGGAAGCAGCACGGGAGAGGGGCCGGCAGCGCCGTCCAGTCGGTGGACCGCGCCGTGAGCGTGCTGGAGATCCTCGCCCGGGTCGGGGAGGCCGGGGTCACCGAGATCGCCGAGGAGCTGGACGTGCACAAGTCCACCGCCTTCCGCCTGCTCGGTGTCCTGGAGAACCGCGGTCTGGTGGCCCAGGCCAAGGACCGCGGGAAGTACTACCTGGGGGCCGCCGTACTGCGTCTGGCGGGGGCGGCGGCGGTGCGCCTCGACATCTCCCAGGAGGGCGTGCCGGTCTGCCGCGAACTCGCCGACGAGCTGGGCGAGACCGTCAACGTCGCGGTGCTCGACGACGACGCGGCGGTCAACATCATGCAGGCGCGCGGCACCGCGTCGGTCACCGCGCAGAACTGGCTGGGAAGGCGCACCCCGCTGCACGCGACCTCCAGCGGCAAGGTGCTGCTCGCGCACATGCCGCCCACCCTGCGCGAAGGACTGCTCGCACGCGCCCTGCCACGGTTCACCGAGCGCACGATCACGGGTACGTCCGTGCTGCGCGCCGAGTTGGAGGCCGTGGTCGAGCAGGGCTACGGGGTCACCATCGAGGAACTGGAGCTGGGGCTCGCCGCCGTGGCCGCGCCGATCCGGGCGCACGACGGGAAGGTGATCGGGGCGATCAGCGTGTCGGGTCCGGTGTACCGGCTGAACTCCGACCGGCTGCCGGAGCTGGCCAAGCGGACGGTGGCGGCGGGGGCCGAGCTGTCACGCCGGATGGGGTACGGCTTCTGAGAGCCCTCAGGGGCGAAGGGGCAGGGCACGGGATTCTCCCGGCCCTGCCCCTTCGTGTGTCCAGTCCGTCTGTCCAGTCCGTCTGTCCAGTCCGTGTGTCCGGCACGTTTCGGGCGGCCCGTTCCTTTTGCCAAGGGTTAACGCCGACCCCTTGACGACCCCATGACGGCGTTCTCAATATGTTCCTCATCGCGCAACCCATCGTGCATTGCGCAACAGCAGAGGAGCTTGTCGTGCCACACGAGGTCCGTGCCGTAGTCGCCGTCAAGAAGGGCGCACCCGTCGAGGTGCAGACGATCGTCGTTCCCGACCCGGGCCCCGGAGAGGTGCTCGTCAACGTCCAGGCCTGCGGGGTCTGCCACACGGATCTGCACTACCGGGAGGGCGCGATCACCGACGACTTCCCCTTCCTGCTCGGCCACGAGGCGGCCGGCACGATCGAGGCGGTCGGCGACGGCGTCACCGACCTGGTCCCGGGCGACTACGTGGTCCTCGCCTGGCGGGCGCCCTGCGGAACCTGTCGCTCCTGTCGCCGCGGGCGCCCCTGGTACTGCTTCGACTCGCGAAACGCCACCCAGCCGATGACACTGCTCGACGGCACCCCGCTCAGCAACGCGCTGGGCATCGGCGCCTTCGCCGAGAAGACCCTGGTCGCGGCCGGGCAGGCGGTGAAGATCGACCCGGCCGCCCGCCCCGAGGCCGCGGGCCTGATCGGCTGCGGTGTGATGGCCGGATACGGCGCGGCGGTCAACACCGGCAACGTCGGGCGCGGCGACACGGTCGCCGTCATCGGCTGCGGAGGCGTCGGCAACGCGGCGATCGCGGGCGCCTGTCTCAACGGCGCGATGAAGGTCATCGCCGTCGACATCGACGACAAGAAGCTCGACCAGGCCGAGAAGTTCGGCGCCACCCACACGGTGAACTCGCGCGGGACGGATCCCGTCGAGGCCGTCCGTGCGCTCACGGATGGTTTCGGGGTCGACATCGCCATCGACGCGGTGGGCCGACCGGAGACGTACAAACAGGCGTTCTACATGCGCGACCACGCGGGTGTGCTCGTCCAGGTCGGTGTCCCCGACCCCGAGATGAAGATCGACCTCCCGCTGATCGACCTGTTCTCGCGCGGCGGTGCGCTGAAGTCCTCCTGGTACGGCGACTGCCTGCCGAGCCGCGACTTCCCGTTCCTCATCGACCAGTACCTGTACGGGCTGCTCGACCTCAACGCCTTCGTCAGCGAGACCATCTCCCTCGACCAGGTCGAGGAGGCGTTCGCGAAGATGCACCGCGGTGAGGTACTGCGGTCTGTGGTGGTCCTGTGAGCCAAGCCGGGCCCCAGGGACACGGTCACGAACAGGACCACACGGTACGGGTCCAACGCGTCGTCACCTCGGGCACCTTCAGCCTCGACGGCGAGACCTTCGACGTCGACAACAACGTCTGGCTCGTGGGCGACGACGAGGAGGTGCTGATCGTCGACGCCGCCCACGACGCCCGTACGATCCACAGGGCCGTCGCCGGACGCCGTGCCACCGCGATCGTCTGCACCCACGCGCACGACGACCACATCGACGCGGCCGCCGAGCTCTCCGTACTGACCGGCGCGCCCGTGCTCCTGCATCCCGACGACAACGAGCTGTGGTCCTTCACCCACCCCGGGCGCAAGCCGGACGGGGAACTGCGTGACGGCCGGATCCTGGCGGTCGCCGGTATCGAACTCCAGGTGATCCACAGCCCCGGTCACACCTGGGGCAGCTGCTCCCTCTACGCCCCGTTCCTGGACACGGTCTTCACCGGGGACACCCTCTTCCACGGCGGCCCCGGCGCGACCGGCCGCTCGTACTCGGACCGGCCCGCCATCGAAGCCTCGCTCCGCAACCGGCTCCTCACCCTCCCCGGCAACACGGTGGTCCGTACCGGGCACGGCGAGGACACCACCATCGCCGCCGAACGCCCCCACGTCCCGACCGTCTGATCCACCCCCGAGCGCGTCCACTCCCCACCCCGGCAAGGAGGGGCATGTCCAGCACGCCCGCAAACCATCCCCGTGTCGTCATCATCGGCGCCGGCATCGTCGGCTGTTCGCTCGCCGACGAGCTGACCGCCCGCGGCTGGACCGACGTCACCGTTCTCGAACAGGGGCCGCTGCCCGCCCCGGGCGGCTCCACCTCGCACGCGCCGGGCCTGGTGTTCCAGACCAGCCCGTCCAAGACGCTCACGGCGTTCGCCCGGTACACCGTGGAGAAGTTCAGCTCGCTCCAGGTCGAGGGCGTCTCCTGCTTCAACCCGGTCGGCGGTCTCGAACTCGCGACCACGCCCGAGCGCCTCGCCGACCTGCACCGCAAGGCCGGCTATGCCGCCTCGTGGGGCGTACGCGGCGAGATCGTCAGCGCGACCCGCTGCAAGGAACTGTGGCCGCTCATCGACCAGTCGGCCGTCCTCGGCGGCTTCCACACCCCCGACGACGGCCTGGCCCGCGCCGTGCTCGCGTCCCGGGCCCAGAGGGAGCACGCCACCGAACGGGGCGCCCGTTTCCTCGACCGCCACACGGTCACCGGTATCGAAAAGGAGGACGGCAAGGTCACCGCCGTGGTCACCGACCGCGGCACCTTCCCCGCCGACCACGTCGTCTCCGCGGCCGGGTTCTGGGGCCCGGTCATCGGCCGGATGGCTGGAGTCGATGTCCCCCTTCAGCCGCTCGCACACCAGTACGCAAAGACCAAGCAGCTCCCTGAACTGGCCGAAGCCACCCCGAAAGCCACCTCCGAAGCCACCGCTGAAACCCCGGCTGAAACCACTGCTCACACCCTCACCGACGCCTCGAAGCCCATCCTCCGCTTCCAGGACCGCGACCTCTACTTCCGAGAGCACCACGACCGCATCGGCATCGGCAGCTACGCCCACAAGCCGCTGCCCATCGACCCGTTCGGGATCCTCCCCTACGACGAGGCGCGCGCGAACGACATGGAGATGCCGTCGTCGTACCCCTTCACCGAGGAGGACTGGGCGCCGAGCTGGGACGACTGCCGCTGGCTGATGCCGGCCCTGCGCGAGACGGAGATCGAGGAGGGCTTCAACGGCGTCTTCTCCTTCACCCCGGACGGCATGCCGGTGCTCGGGGAATCGCGCGAACTGCGCGGATTCTGGCTGGCCGAGGCCGTCTGGGTCACCCACTCCGCGGGGGTCGCGAAGGCGGTCGCCGAATGGATGGTCGACGGGCGCGCCTCCATCGACCTGCACGAATGCGACCTCGCACGCTTCGAGGACGCGCAGCGCTCACCGTCGTACGTCCGCGAACGCGGCTCGCAGCAGTTCGTCGAGGTGTACGACGTCCTGCACCCCCTCCAGCCGATGGACCACCCGCGCCCCCTGCGCGTCAGCCCCTTCTACGCACGGCAGCAGGAACTCGGCGCGTACTTCCTGGAGGGCGGCGGCTGGGAGCGCCCGCACTGGTACGAGTCGAACGCCCCGCTCGTGGACGGTCTGCACCTTCCCGAGCGCGACGCCTGGTCGGCCCGCTACTGGTCGCCCATCGCGGCCGCCGAGGCGAAGGCGACCCGCGAGAAGGTCGCCCTGTACGACATGACCCCGCTGCGCCGCCTCGAGGTCACCGGGCCCGGGGCTCTCGGCTTCCTCCAGCGCATGACCACCAACAACCTCCGCAAGAAGCCGGGCGCGGTCACCTACACGCTGCTCCTGGACGAGACGGGCGGCGTACGCTCCGACCTCACCGTCGCGCGCCTTGCCCCGGACCGTTTCCAGGTGGGCGCCAACTCCCCCACCGACCTGGACTGGCTGGTCCGGCACGCACCGGACGGCGTACGGATCAGGGACATCACCTCCGGCACCTGCTGCATCGGCGTCTGGGGTCCGCTCGCCCGCGAGCTCGTGCAGCCGCTGACCCGCGACGACTTCTCGCACGAGGGCTTCGGCTACTTCCGCGCGAAGGAGACCCACCTCGGGCACGTCCCGGTGACGGCGATGCGGCTGTCGTACGTCGGCGAGCTGGGCTGGGAGTTGTATACGTCCACCGATCTGGGGCTCAGGCTCTGGGACACGCTGTGGGAGGCGGGCCAGGAGCACGGCGTGATCGCGGCCGGGCGCTCCGCCTTCAACAGTCTGCGCCTGGAGAAGGGCTACCGCGCCTGGGGCGTGGACATGACCGACGAGCACAACCCGTTCGAGGCGGGGGTCGGCTTCGCGGTCCGGATGGACAAGGACGGGTTCGTCGGCCAGGAGGCGCTGCAAGGCCTCGCCACGGAGGAACCCGCGCGCAGGCTCACCCCCCTCCTCCTCGACGACCCGGTCGCCGTCGTGCTAGGCAAGGAGCCCGTCTATGTCGACGGCGCCCCGTCCGGTTACGTGACCAGCGCCTCGTACGGCTACACGCTGGGCCGCTGCGTCGCGTACGCCTGGCTGCCGGCGCTCCCGACCGGTACGGGCGTGCACATCGAGTACTTCGGCGAGAAGGTCCCCGCGACCGTCGCGGAAGAACCCCTCTTCGACCCGAAGATGAACCGAATCCGCCGCTGTAACCGATCAATAGACATGAGCTCGGCCACACGGCATGAGCATGAGCCCGGCTGCACGGCATGAGGAGGCCCCTGTGTCCCCCACGTACGACGTGATCGTGATCGGTCTCGGCGGTATGGGCAGCGCCGCCACCCACCATCTGTCCGCGCGCGGTGCCCGCGTGCTCGGCCTGGAGAAGTTCGGCCCGGTGCACAACCGCGGTTCCAGCCACGGCGGTTCCCGCATCACCCGCCAGTCCTACTTCGAGGACCCGGCGTACGTGCCGCTGCTGCTGCGCTCGTACGAGCTGTACGAGGAGCTGGAGCGGGCGACCGGCCGGGAGATCGCCACCCTGTGCGGCGGCGTCATGGTCGGACGCCCCGACTCCCGGACGGTCTCCGGTTCGCTGCTCTCCGCCGAACAGTGGGACCTGCCGCACGAGATGCTGGACGCCTCCGAGATCCGCCGGCGTTTCCCGACCCTGACCCCGAAGGACGACGAGGTCGCGCTGTTCGAGGCGCGGGCCGGGCTCCTGCGCCCCGAGAACACCGTCGCCGCGCACCTCCAGCTCGCCACCCGGCAGGAAGCGGACCTGCACTTCGAGGAACCGATGACCCGCTGGGAGCCGTACAAGGACGGCGTACGCGTCCACACGGCCGAGAACACCTACACGGCGGCCCAGCTGGTGATCTGCCCGGGCACGTGGGCACCGCAACTGCTCACCGATCTACGGGTGCCGTTCACGATCGAGCGCCAGGTCATGTACTGGTTCCAGCCAAGGGGCGGGGTCGGGCCGTTCCTGCCGGAAAACCACCCGATCTACATCTGGGAGGACACGGCCGGAGTCCGGGCGTACGGTTTCCCGTCGATCGACGGGCCGGAGCTGGGCGCCAAGGTCGCCTTCTTCCGCAAGGGGATCGTGACCACCCCGGAGACCATCGACCGGACGGTCCACGAGGACGAGGTCCAGGCCATGGCGGATCACATGTCCCGGCACATCCCGGATCTGCCGGGCACCTTCCTCAAGGCCGCCACCTGCATGTACTCGAACACTCCCGACGAACACTTCGTCATCGCCCGCCACCCCGCCCGCCCGGAGTCCGTGACTGTGGCCTGCGGATTCTCCGGGCACGGCTTCAAGTTCGTGCCGGTCGTCGGCGAGATCGTCGCCGACCTCGCCCTGACCGGCGCCACCGATCACCCGATCGGGCTGTTCGACCCCCACCGCCTCGCCGCCGCGCCCGCCTGAGGAGTACGCACGTGACGACGATCCCCGTCTCCCCGTCCCCCATCTCCCCCAGCCTGATCGCCACCCTCCCCGGGCACTACTACACCGATCCGGACATCTTCCGGCAGGAGCAGGAGTCCCTGTTCGAGTCGATGTGGTTCTGCGCCGTCCGCTCCGCGGATCTCGCCCGGCCCGGCGCCTTCCGCACCGTCCAGGTGGGCCGCGAGAGCGTCCTGATCACCCGCTCCCGCACGGGTGAGCTGCGCGCCTTCCTGAACATCTGCCGTCACCGCGGGGCCCGGCTGTGCACGGAGGAGTCCGGGGAGGTCCGCCGCAATCTGCAGTGCCCGTATCACGCCTGGACCTACGACCTCGACGGCAAGCTGGTCGCCGCGCCGAACCTGATCAAGATGCCGGACGTCGACCGCGTGGAGTACGGCCTGGTCAAGGTCGCGCTGCGCGAGTGGCTCGGGTACGCCTGGGTGTGCCTGGCCGACGAGCCGCCCTCCTTCGAGGAGACGGTGATGGGCGCGGCCGTGGAGCGGCTGGGCAACGCGGCCGCCATCGGGCACTACGGCACCGAGAAGCTGGCCCTCGGCAAGCGCATCACCTACGACGTGAAGGCGAACTGGAAGCTGATCGTCGAGAACTTCATGGAGTGCTACCACTGCGCGACGATCCACCCCGAACTCGTCGACGTCCTCCCGGAGTTCGCGGAAGGCTACGCAGCCCAGTACTACGTGGGGCACGGCGCCGAGTTCGGCGAGGACATCCAGGGCTTCACGGTCGACGGCAGCGAGGGCTTCGGCCGGCTGCCGGACATAGCGGACGACCAGGACCGTCGCTACTACGCGATCACTGTGAAACCGACGGTCTTCATCAACCTGGTCCCCGACCATGTCATTCTGCACCGCATGTTCCCGCTCGCCGAGGACCGCACGGTCGTCGAGTGCGACTGGCTCTACGCGCCGGAGGTCGTGGAGTCCGGCGCGGACGTGTCCAAGTCGGTCGAGCTCTTCCACCGGGTCAACGAACAGGATTTCGAGGCGTGTGAACGTACGCAGCCGGCCATGACCTCGCGGGCCTACCGGAACGGTGGTGTCCTGGTGCCCACCGAGCACCACATCGGGATCTTCCACGAGTGGCTGATCCAGCAATTGGGAGGCCCCAGTGCCTGACCTGTTCATCGACGGTACGTGGCGGAGCGCTCTCGACGAGCGCACGCGCGAGATCCGCTGCCCCGCCGACGGCTCCCTGGTGGGCGTCGTCGACGAGGCGGGCGGCAAGGACACCGTGGAGGCGATCGCCGCTGCGCGCCGCGCCTTCGACGAGGGGCCCTGGCCCACGACCCCGGCCGCGGACCGCGGTGACCTGCTGATGCGCGTCGCCGACCTCCTCGTACGTGACAAGGACGCGCTCGCCCGCGCCGAGTCGCTCGACACGGGCAAGCGGCTCGTCGAGAGCGAGTACGACATCGACGACATCGCGAACTGCTTCCGCTACTTCGGGCGGGCGGCCACCGCCGAGACGGGCCGGGTCGTCGAGACCGGTACGGCGAGCGTCGACAGCCGGGTCGTGTACGAACCGGTCGGAGTGTGCGCGCTGATCACCCCCTGGAACTATCCGCTCCTGCAGACTGCCTGGAAGGTCGCCCCGGCGCTCGCCGCGGGCAACACCTTCGTCCTCAAGCCGAGCGAGCTCACCCCGCACACGGCGATCCATCTGATGCGGCTGCTGGAGGAGGCCGGGCTGCCGCCCGGAGTGGCCAACCTCGTCCTCGGCGCGGGCCCCGAGGCAGGGGCCCCGCTCGGCGATCATCCGGACGTCGACCTCGTCTCCTTCACCGGCGGGCTGCAGACCGGGCGGCGGCTGATGGCCGCCGCGGCCGGGACGGTGAAGAAGGTGGCCCTGGAACTCGGCGGCAAGAACCCGAACATCGTCTTCGCCGACGCCGACTTCGATACGGCCGTCGACATGGCGCTGACCGCGGTCTTCCTCCACTCGGGGCAGGTCTGTTCGTCCGGCGCCCGGCTGCTGGTCGAGGACTCGCTGCACGACCGGTTCGTCGACGAGGTCGTCCGCCGGGCCTCGGAGATCCGGCTCGGCGGTCCGTTCGACGAGCGGGCACAGAGCGGGCCGCTGGTCTCGGCGGCGCATCGCGCCAAGGTCGAGGCGTACGTCGCCAAGGGGCTGGCGGAAGGCGCGGTGCTGCGCTGCGGCGGCGCGCGGCCTTCCGGACCCGAGTTCGAGGCGGGCTTCTACTATCCGCCGACCGTACTGGACGAGTGCTCGTCCGACATGGCCGTGGTCCAGGACGAGTCCTTCGGGCCGGTGCTGACCGTGGAGCGTTTCAGCGGCGAGGCGGAGGCCGTGCGGCTCGCCAACGACACGATCTACGGGCTCGCGGGCGCCGTCTTCACCACCGACGAGGCCAAGGCCCAGCGCGTGGCGGCCCGGCTGCGGCTCGGCACGGTCTGGATCAACGACTACCACCCCTACGTCCCTCAGGCGGAATGGGGCGGTTTCAAGCAGTCCGGGTTCGGGCGCGAGCTCGGACCCGCCGGCCTCGCCGAGTACCGCGAGGCCAAGCACATCTGGCGCAACACCAACCCGTCCCCACAAGGGTGGTTCGCGTAATCCCCCGGTGACGTCCGGATGATCTGATCCCCTGATTCCCCCCACCACCCGCACGAGCCGCGCCCCTCTCCCCTGATCCAGGAGGCCGCTCATGACCACCCATCCACCCGCGACCGAGCAGAACGACGACGCCGAACTCTCCGAGTTCGGCTACAAGCCCGAACTCAAGCGCACCCTTGGCAACTTCCACACCTTCGCCGCCGGCATCAGCTACATCTCCATCCTCACCGGCACCTTCCAGCTCTTCTACTTCGGCTACGGCAGCGGTGGCCCCGCCTACTGGTGGTCCTGGCCGATGGTCTTCATCGGCCAGTTCATGGTCGCCCTCTGCTTCGCCGAGCTCGCCGCCCGCTATCCCGTGGCCGGCTCCGTCTACAACTGGTCGAAGAAGGTGGGCAATCCGCACATAGGCTGGCTCGCGGGCTGGATGATGCTGCTCGCGTCGATCGTGTCGATCTCGGCCGTGGCACTCGCCTATCAGTTGACACTTCCCCAGATCTCCTCCACCTTCCAGTTCGTGGGTGACGGCACGGGCAAGTACGACGTCGCCACCAACGCGGTTCTGCTGGCGGCCGTACTGATCCTGTTCACCACCGTGGTGAACGCCTTCGGTGTGAAGCTGATGGCGACCATCAACACGGCGGGCGTCTTCATCGAGCTGATCGCCACCGTCGTACTGATCATCCTGTTCGCGGTGCACATCACACGCGGCCCGCAGGTGGTGATGGACACCCAGGGCACCGGCCACGGGCAGTCGTTCGGCTACCTCGGCGCGTTCCTGGTTGCCTCGCTGGCGTCCGCGTACGTCATGTACGGATTCGACACGGCCTCTTCGCTCGGTGAGGAGTGCCTCGACCCGTCGCGCAACGCGCCGCGCGCCATCATCCGTGCCATCGTCGCCTCGTTCGTCCTCGGCGGGCTCGTGCTGCTGCTCGCGCTGATGAGCGTCTCCAGCCTGAAGGGCGACAAGCTCTCCACGGACGGTCTGCAGTACATCGTCCTCGATGTACTCGGCCCGACGGCCGGCAAGGCGATGCTGTGGTGCGTGCTGATCGCGGTCACGGTGTGCGCCCTGGCCGTGCACACGGCGGCGATCCGGCTGGCCTTCGCGATGGCCCGCGACAACAACCTGCCCGCATCCTCGAAGCTGGCCAAGGTCAACGCGCGCTTCCAGACGCCGGTCCTGCCGACCGTGGTCATCGGTGTGCTCGCACTGGCGATCCTGGTGGTCAACATCCGCCAGCCGCAGATCTTCACCGTGGTCACCAGCATCGGCATCATCATGATCTACCTGGCATATCTGCTGGTGACCGGTCCAATGCTGATCGCACGGCTGCGTGGCACGTGGCAGCCCGCGGGCGACGGCAAGTTCTCGCTCGGCCGCTGGGGGCTGCTCGTCAACATCGTCGCCGTGGTGTGGGGCGCGGCCATGACGATCAACCTGATCTGGCCACGTTCCGCGGTCTACAACGCGACCGCGCCGTACCACTGGTACCTGCGCTGGGGTGCCGTCCTGTTCGTGGCCGTCGTCGCGGGCGGCGGCTTCGCCTACTACTGGTTCGTGCAGCGGCACCGGACCGGGGTGCTCGCCGAGCACCAGTTCCAGGCCTCCGCGACGGCTTCCGTCGCGACCCCCGTGACCCCCGCGACCGACTGAAGGACCGTCACACGACCGACCGAAGAGCAAAGCAAGGAGGTCAACTCCCCATGAACGTCGATGAGTTCGACTATGTCGTGGTCGGCGGCGGCACCGCGGGCAACGTGGTCGCGGCCCGGCTCTCCGAGGATCCGTCCGTCACCGTGTGCGTCCTCGAGGCGGGCCCCAGCGATGTCGGCGACGACGACATCCTGAAGCTGGAACGCTGGATGGGACTGCTGGAGTCCGGATACGACTGGGACTACCCGGTCGAACCGCAGGTCAGCGGCAACAGTTTCATGCGGCATGCCCGCGCCAAGGTGCTCGGCGGCTGTTCCTCGCACAACTCCTGCATCGCCTTCTGGGCACCCGCGGAGGACCTCGACGACTGGGCCGCCGCGGGCTGTACGGGGTGGAGCGCGGCCGAACTCTTCCCGCTCTACCAGCGGTTGGAGTCGAACGACGCTCCCGGCGACCACCACGGCCACACCGGCCCGGTGAAACTGCGCACGCTGAAGGGCGCGGACCCCTGTGGCTCCGCCCTGCTGGAGGCGTGTGCGCAGGCGAGCATTCCGACCACCGCGTTCAACACCGGCAAGACCGTGGTCCGTGGCGCCAACTGGTTCCAGATCAACTCCGACGAGAACAACATCCGGCAGTCCTCGTCGGTCGCGTATCTGCATCCGGTCATGGACAAACGGCCGAATCTGGAAGTGCGCACCGGGGTACGGGCCAAGAAGCTCGTGCTCGACGGCCGCCGCTGTGTGGGCGCCGAGTACCTGGACCCGGACCTGATCCACACCCGCACGGTGCGCGCACGCCGCGAGGTGATCGTGTCCTGCGGGTCCATCGACACTCCCAAATTGCTGATGCTGTCGGGCATCGGGCCCGCCGCGCATCTGCGCGAGGTGGGGGTCGAGGTGGTGGTGGACTCTGCGGGGGTCGGCAAGAACCTCCAGGACCACCCCGAGGGCGTCATCATGTGGGAGGCCAAGCAGCCCATGACCGCCACGTCCAGCCAGTGGTGGGAGGCGGGCATCTTCTACGACACCGAACCGGGCCTGGACCGGCCCGACCTGATGTACCACTACGGCTCGGTGCCGTTCGACATGAACACGGCTCGGCACGGGTTCCCGACGTCCGAGAACGCGTTCTGCCTCACGCCGAACGTGACGCGCGCGAAGTCACGCGGCACGGTGCGACTGCGCACCCGGGACTACCGGGACAAGCCGATGGTCGATCCGCGCTACTTCACGCACGAGCACGACGTGCGCGTGATGACGTACGGGCTGAAACTGGCGCGGAAGATCGCCTCCCAGCCGGCGCTGAGCGGCTGGGCGGGCGCGGAGCTGGCCCCCGGGCCGGACGTCCGGAGGGACGACGAGCTGCTCGACTACATCCACAAGACCCACAACACCGTCTACCACCCGTCCTGCACCGTGAAGATGGGCGCGGACGGCGACTCCTCGGCCCCGCTCGACGCGCGGCTGCGGGTCAAGGGGGTCGAGGGGCTGCGGGTCGCGGACGGTTCGGTGATGCCGGATCTCATCTCCGTCAACCCCTGTATCACGACCATGATGATCGGCGAGAAGTGCGCGGACCTCTTGAAGGAGGACGGGTAGGCGGCAGCGGTGGGGGAACTGCGGGCCTAACGTGGCTGGTCGCGCAGTTCCCCCCGCGGCTCAAGGGGTGCTCGGTGCGGGCCTCTTGAACATCCTCGTCGCCGTGATCTCGCTGTGCACCGACTCCCCTTGCCCGGCCGGGGCCTGCTGCGGGAGCCCCGGCCGGAGGTGTTCCTCCACGCTGATGTACTTGAGCCCGGCGCGCAGGTCGGCGTCGTTGCGCAGACGGATGACGAGGGGGAACTCGGCGAGCGCGGTCGTGTCGAACAGGCCGGTGGTGTACAGGAGCTGGACGCCGAGCGCGTCCGAGACGGCCCTCTGCAGCTCCAGCAGGTAGGTCGCGTTGGCGCGTCCGATGGGGTTGTCGAGGAAGAGCGTGCCGGCGTGCCGGTGCTTGTCACGGCCCCGGTCGTTGCTGCGCAGCGCGGCCATCGTGCAGTACAGCGCGATGGCCGCGGTCAACAGCTGACCGCCGGAGAAGACGTCACCCATCTGCCCGACGGGGACGCGCTCGGCACGCAGTACGGCGTCCGGCTTGAGGATCTCGACGGCGACGCCCTTCGGCTCGAGGGCGGCGCTGACTGCGCGCAGCAGCAGTGACATGCCGTCGCGCCGCATGTCGGAGTTCTTCTTGACCGCCGCGCGGGTGGCCTCGTCGACGACCTCGCCGAGCCGCTCGGCGAGCGTGGCCTGATCGGGCTCCTCGAAGCGGATGCGCAGGAACTCCTGCCCGGACCACTCCCCGAGCCCCTCCGGCAGCCGGGACAGCCGCTGCGCGGACCGCAGGGTGGCGAGCGAGGACTCCACCAGCCCCCGCAGCCGGTCCACGATCGAGTCCCGGTTGCGCTCCAGCTGCGCCAACTCGTCGGTCAGCACCCGCAGTCGGGGCGCGAAGGCGTCCGCCCACTTCTGGGCGTGTTCCGGCAGCGCGGACGCCGGCAGCTCACGGATCTGCTGCCGGGCAGGGGTGCGCACCTGCTCGTACCGGTTGGAGTTGGCATGCCGTACAAGGATGTCGCTCGCCTCGCGCACGGCGCCCTCGGCCGCGGAGAGGTCGGCGGCGCAGCCGCGCAGGGAGCGGCGGGTCTCGGCGGCGGAGTGCCGGGCCTCCTCGAGGGTGCCGGGGTAGGGCTCGGGCTCGTCCTGCTCCTCGTCGGAGTGCTCCCGCAGCAGGTCCCTGAGCAGAGCGGCCGTCTCGTCGAAGCCACCGGCCGCGTCCTCGGCGGCGCGGTGCGCGTCGAGCAGCTCGGCGTGCGCCTCGCGAGCCTGGCTGAGCGCCTCGGCGCGGGAGGCGAGTTCACCGGTGGCCGTGCGCAGCAGCGACTGCGCGTGCTCGGCGTCGCGCGGGACCAGCTCCTGCGACAGCTCGGTGTGGGCCTCGCCGTCCTCGGGCGCGTGCCGCTCGGCCTCGCCGCGCAGCCGCC
This sequence comes from Streptomyces sp. NPDC111507, assembly GCF_055638955.1. Lineage (NCBI taxonomy): Bacteria > Bacillati > Actinomycetota > Actinomycetes > Kitasatosporales > Streptomycetaceae > Streptomyces > Streptomyces sp. NPDC111507. Next base: position 43,947 of record NZ_JBVKBU010000011.1, read on the forward strand.
CGAGTTGCTCGCTCGCGGTGGACATACGGGTCTCCAGGAGCTGCACGAGCTCCTCGGCACGGGCGGCGGCGGCCTGCCGGGACGGCCCGTCGGAACCGTCCGGCGCCTGAAGGAGCTGTGCGGCGCGCGTGCGCACCTTGTTGCTGAGCCGGTCCAGTTCTGCCAGGGCCGCGGTCTCGTCGCTCTCGGCGCGGGCCTGCTCGGCACGCAGATCGGCGCCGACGCCGACCTTCTCGTACAGCTGTGACGCGGCCCGGTAGGCCTCACGCAGGGCGGGCAGCGAGGACTTCGCCGTCTCCGACGCGTCCTCCGGTACGTCGTCGGGGGCGCCCGCGATCTCGGCGCGCTCGGCGCGCAGCGCGCGGGCCGTGCGGCGGGCGTCGTCGGCGGCGCGCTGGGCGGCGCGGCGGTCCTCGTCGGCGGCGCGGGCGCGCTCCAGGCAGACCTGGGCGCGAGCCTCCGACTCGGTGGCCTCGTCGGCGAGTTCGCGCACCTTGACCTGCCAGCCGGCGCGTTCGCGCAGGCGGAAGGCGAGTCCGGCGAGCGCGTCGGCCGCGCGCCGGGCGCGCTGGGCGGCGTCCTGGCGCTCGTCGCGCACGAGGGCCGCCTCGGCCGCAGCCTCGTCGGCCTCGGCCCGTACGGTGCGCGCCTCGGCGAGCTCGGCCTCGGCCTCCTCGGCGAACGCGCGCGCCTCCCGGGCGGCCACGGCCAGTTCGACGAGCCGCCCGGCGGGACAGCCGGTGCGCCAGGAGGCGAGCCGCGCCGCGAGCTCCCGGTCCTTGCCGAGCCGGGCCGCGAGGACGCGGATCTCCTCGTCTCGCTCGGTCGCCCGGGTGCGCAGCGCCTGCCGTTCCTCATCGGCGGCGTGCTCGTCGTGCATGGCCGGGTTCGGCGGTACGAGGAAGACGCCGCCGTCGCCCGCGTCGGCGGCCGGGGTCGGGGCGAGCAGCGCGGCGGCCGTGCCGACGGCGACGGCGGAGCGCGGCAGCAGTGCCGCTTCACTGAGCGCCGCACGGGCCCGCGCGTGGGTGTCCGGGTCGGTGATGATCACGCCGTCGACGAGCTCGGGCCTGGCGGCCAGCACGCGCGCGTGGTCGACGGGGTCGACGGCCTGCGCGAGATAGCGCCAGCCGGGCAGGGCGGGGATGCCGTGCTCACCGAGGTACTCGACCGTGGCCAGCACGTCGGGGCCGGGCGGCAGGAGTCCGCCGTCGCCGAGGGCGCCGAGGATCCGGGCGTCGTCGGCCGCCGCGGTCCGCAGCTCGAACAGCTGGCGCTCGGCGGAGGCGACTCCGTCGTCGAGCAGCTCGCGCAGTTCGTCGGCGTACTGGTCCAACTCCTCGGGCGTGAGGGCGCCTTCGGTCTCCGCCCAGACGTCGGCGGAGTTGCCGCGGGCGCCTCGGCCGGTGTCGCCGCCCTTGCCGTGGCCGGTCGAGGCGGCGGCGTCCCCCGCCGCCCGCGGCACCGGTACCCCGCCGTGCCGCGCTCCGCCGGCGCCCGGCAGGCTGAGCAGCTCCGCGAGCCGCTCCTCCCCCGCCAGTGCCTCGGCCGTACTGCGCTCACCGTCGTACGCGCGCTCGGCCGCCGTCGCCGCGTCCGCCGCGCGGGCGGCCGTCAGTTCGGCGCGGGACTCGGCGGACGCCGCCTCGCGGCCGTGCTCCGAGGCCCGTCGCGAGGCCTCCCGTGCGGTGTCCCACGCCGCGACGGCCGTCTTCTCGGCGTCGCTGGCGGCCAGGGCGGCGCGGGCCGGGTCGGCGTCGGGGGCGCTGTCGTCGAGCCAGCCGGCGCGGACCGCCTCGGCGGTCTCCTGCTCGACCTCGCTCAGGCGCTGGCGCAGATGTCCGACCTCGCTGCGGGCGCGCTGGGCGGCGGTGGCCGCGGCAGTCGAGTCGGCGTACGCGGTCTCGCCGACCTCCTGGAGTCCGGCGGAGCGCTCCTCCTCCTCGTTGGCGAGCGCCTCGGCGCCGTCGGCGGCGCGGTGCAGCGCGCGGACGAGGTCGACAGCGGCCTTGGCGCGGGCGGCGAGGGCGGGCGCGGCGTCCCGCTCGGCCTCGAGGATCGCGGCGGCCACGCGCGCGGAGCGGTCGGCGGCGGCGCGGTGCCGCAGTACGAGCTCGGCGGCCTGCCAGGAGGAGTGCAGGGTGCGCGCGTCGGCCAGTTCGCGCTTCTGGGCGGCCGCCGACTTCTCGGCCCCGACGAGCGCCAGCGAGGCGTGCCGGTAGGCGAGTTCGGCGGCGACGAGGGCACTGCGTTCGCGTGCGCCCTCGGCGTGGGTGACGGCGTACGCGGCGGCGGTCACGCGCTGTGCGAGCTCACCGGCGCGGACGCGCTCCCGCACGCCTCGTGCGGACAGTCGCCGGGCCAGGGTGCGGGTACGCCGCTCGGATCCCGCGTGGATGTCACGCGCGCGTGCCCGTGCCTCGGCGGCCTCGACGATCCGGCCGAGCAGATCCACGGACCCCGCCGTGAAGTCCCGCTCGGCGATCAGCTCGGCGCGCCGCCCCAGCTTGTTGCCGAAGCCGCCGACCAGGTCGGCGAGCCCGTCGGTGTCCCGGGTGTCGGTGACCGCGCGCAGCAGCAGGTCGGTGAAGTCGGAGTCCTTCTTGACGGCGAAGAGACCGGCGGCCTCGCCCTCGTCGGCGTTCATCTCCCGCTGGTAGCGGAAGAGTTCGGGGTCGAGGCCGAGGTCCGTCAGATGCTCGTTCCAGCGGTCGTGGATCTCTTCCCAGTGCACTTCGAGGTGCGGATACGCCTTTCCGGCCTCGGTGAGGGCATCGCGGAAGCCCTTCATGGTGCGCCGCCGTCCCTGTGCGCCGGACGCGCCCTCGACGGGCGGCCGGACGGCGGTCGCCTCGGCGACGGGCAGGTTGTCCAGGCTCAGGCCGGGCCCGGGCCGGAAGGAGTACCAGGCTTCGGCGAACTTCCGCGGGTCGTTGGAGACCTGCCGCCCCCGCCACTCGCTGGCCTTGCCCACCACGACGCACTCGCCGGTCAGCGTGTGCTGCCACTCCAGCGCGACATGACCGCAGTCGTCGGCTAGCAGGAACTTGCGCAGCACACCGGAGCTGGCGCCGCCCAGGGTGTTGCGGTGGCCCGGCAGCATCACCGAGAAGATCAGCTTGAGCAGCACCGACTTGCCGCCGCCGTTCTCCAGGAAGAGCACGCCCGCGGGCGCGGGCCGGCGCGGTGGCCCGACGGGCTCCTCCTCGAAGAACTCCGCCTGGGTGGGGGCGGGGTCGGGCACGGGCTCGCCGACACCCCTCAGGTCAAGGACGGTGTCGGCATAGCGCGCGCCAGCAGGCCCGATGGAGTAGAGGCGGACCCGGGACAGCTCGTACATGGCGGCGGACTCTCGTAGTAAGTCTTCGGATACGTAGGGGAGATACGCAGGGGAGCTGCGTAGGTGGGTTCAGGAGTGGAACGGCAGGCCTGCGTCCGCCACCAGCTCCAGGTCGTCGGTGTGCTCGGCGGGCAGCAGCGTCGGGGTGCCGTCGGTCACCGGGACGACGCCCAGCTCGAGGAGCTCGGCCATCGCGGCGCTGCCCGCCATGTCCCGTACCTGGAGCTGATAGCGGGCCGTCGTCCGGTACGTCCCTCCGGAGTCGTCCCCGGTCCGCTGGAGGAATCCGGAGTCGGTGAGGAAGGCGACGGCCTTGCCGATGATGCCGGTGGTCGAACCGGACAGTCTTCGCGCGTCCTTGGTGGCACCGGTGGAGCTGCGCCGTGCCCAGATCCGCCAGGCCGCCTCCAGGCCGGGCGCCTCGGTCGCCGGATCGGTGTTCTCGCCCTGCTCCTCGGCCCGCTCCTCCAGACGGCGGCAGGCCTGTCGTACGAACGCGTCGACGCCGTTGACCGAGACCCGCCCGATGTACCCGTCGTCCGCGAGGTCCTCGGGGCGTGGGAAGGCCATCGCGGCGACCGCGAGGTGGGCGAGGCCGTGCAGGAAGCGGTCCGCGGAGTCGGCCGAGGTACGACGGGCGTAGTCGCCCATCCGGACGGCGAACACCGAGTCCTCGGCGGCCGTCACGGCCATCCCCGCGCGCGGGGACACCTCCAGCACAACCAGCCCGAGCCCGGCCGCCACGGCGTCGGCGAGGCGGGCGAACGCCGGGTCCTCTCGGTACCGCCGCAACAGCTCCGCGTACTCCTGGTCCCGCGCGGGCTGCAGTTTGGGCTGGAGCCCGAAGGCGACGAGCCGCGCCGCGTCGGCGGCGTCGGCGGGTGTGACGGGAGCGTTCGCCGGCGCGGCGACGGCATCCGGCTCACTCCACTCGACGTGCTGCTCGGTCACGACTGGGGCTCCATGGTCTGGGATAGGGGGGTGAGGACAAGCGCCCCGTCAGGGGCGCGGGGCGGTGACATCCGCGGCTGCGCGGCGCGGGCGCGGCGAGCCGCGAACAGCCCGCGGGCGGCGAGCGCGGCGCGGTTCCCCGGCGACTGGGCGTTCACGACCGATCCGCCGCCATCCCCGCCGCGTCGAGCAGGGCCATGCCCACGATCAGATCGGCCCCGCCGAACTCGGGATCGTCCAGCTCCACCCCGTCGTCGACGGCGAACAACAGCTTCTCCTCACCCTGCCGATACGCGGTACCGACCGGCGGACTGGCCGCGTGAACGGCCAACAGGGCGACGAGGTAGGGCAGTTCGGGATCTCGGCGGCGCGCTTCGGCCAGCAGCCCGGACAGCCGTCGCGGCGCGTCCGCCGGCAGATCCAGCAGGTCCATCGCGGAGGCGAGCTGCTCCTCACTGAACCGACTGTCGTCCGGCGTGGCGATCAGGTCCGGCTCGGGCATCTCCGCACCGAGGTGCTCCCGCTCCAGGGGCGGTGTCAGCAGGAGCTCGACAAGATCCCCCACCCGTACGGCCACCGGCGTACGCAGCCCCGTCCCGCGTGCGAAGAACGCGTCCGTCACGCGCCGGGCCTGTGCGACGGGCAGCGGCAGCACGGGCGCGACGAGGTGGCCGTAGAGGTCGATCCCCGAGGTCGTCATGGGTGTGGCGAAGGCCTGCCGGTCCTGCTCGGCGCGGAACAGGGGCCCGGCCTCCAGGAGCCGGGACTGCAACTGCGTGTGCCGGCGGATGCAGTCCTTGACGATGTCGACGAGCTCGGCGGCGCGGCGCTTCTGCTCGGGGTCCTCGGACTCGTCGCGGGCCTTGCGGATGTTGGTGAGGATCGCGTTCTCGTGGCGGTAGCGGTCGGCGACGTGGTCGAGCGCCTCGGCGATCATGTCGGGCACGGCCTGGAGCCAGTCGACGGCCCGCACATTGCGCCGGGTCGCGTCGAGGGCCCTGCGGAGCGTCTCCGAGTACTGCACGGTCCGGTAGCGGGCCTGCTCGGCGGCGAGCTGGGCGTCGGCGAGGCGGCCGCGGCTGATCAACACCTCGAGCTTGACCTCGGCGGCGATCTGCGCGCTGGTGACGTCGGTGTCGAGGGCGCCGACGAGGACGTTGACCGCCTCGTCCGTCGTACGGAGGTAGACCGTCCCCCCGTACCCGGGCACCTCCTCGATCAGCTTGAAGTCGTAGTCGCGGCGCACATAGGAGCCGTCGGGGGCGAAGGTGCCGTATACGGCCCGGAAGCCGCGGTCGACGCTGCCGACGTTGATCAGGTTCTCCAGGACCCACCTGGCCACGCGCTCGTGCTCGGCGACGGGGCGCTGCGGGGCCTGCGCGGCGATGCGGGGGATGAGCCGGGCCACTATCTGGTCGTGGTCGGCGCCCGTGTCGAAGTCCATGTTCAGTGTGACGAGGTCGATGGCGGCGAGGGCCACCTCGGCCATCCCGTACACCGTGTACTCGCCCGCGAGATTCGCCTTGCGCACATCGAGGTCGTGCAGCGGCGCGGTGCATGCGAGCGCGCGCAGCCGCCGCGCCAGGCCCTCGTCGGCGGCCGGGCCCGGAGCGGGGCGCGGCCCCGCGCTGAGCTGGGGCGGAACGCTGTCCGTCGATGCAGGCGAAGTCACGGTGCACAGACTAGGTCCTCGGTCTGACAACGGTCGAAACGACGCAGAAGCGACCGCCGTCACACCCGCTCGACGCCGCATGTCACGACGGCTCCACGCAGCCCGTCACGACGGCTCCATGCCGCACATCACACCGGCTCCGCGCAGCCCGTCACACCGGCTCCGCGCAGCGCCTCTCGGTCGCCGCCTCGCGAGAGCAGCGCCGAGAGCAGCGGCGAGTACGGCGGAGCGAACCGCCGTCGCGGCCGTCCCCGAGAACCACGACCCGGTTCAGCCGATCCCCTGCGCCCCGTCGGCGACCCGCCGCGCATAGGCCTCCACGACCCCGGTGAGCGAGTCGTCGAGATAGACCGCGAGCAGTCGCTCGGCCCCGTCGCGGTCGCCCGCCCGGAGCGTCTTGAGGATCTCATGGTTGCGCGCGAGGTACGGCTCGTGAAGTCGCCGCGGGTCGGCCACCACATGGAAGGCGAGGCGCAGTTCGGCGAAGACGCTGCGCATCAGTTCGTCGGTGCGGTCGCTCCCGGCGAGCGCCACCAGTTCCCGGTGGAAGTGGATGTTGGCCGTACTGACGCCTTTCCAGTCACCTTCGCCCGCCGCCCGCTGCCCGTCGGCGACGGCCTGGGCGAGGTCGTCCACGGCGTACGGCGGCTCGCCGAGGCCACGGACCACGGCGCACTCGACGAGGGTGCGGGTGCGGTAGATGTCCTCGACGTCCTCGATCGTCAGCACCCGCACGAAGACCCCGCGGTTGAGCTCGTGCACCAGGAGCCGTTCGTGCGTGAGCAGCCGGAACGCCTCGCGCAGTGTGTTGCGGGAGACGCCGAGCGCCCCGCCGATGCTGTCCTCGGACAGTCGTGTCCCGGGCGGGAAGTACCCCTCGGCGATACGGCTCCTGAGGATGTCCGAGACCCGCTCGGCGGTGCTGGTGCGGCCCAGCAGGGCACGATCGTCGGCCAGTCCCGTCAGCTCTGCCATGCCCGGAATTCAATCGCAGAAATAAGAACGAAACAACACGGGTATTGAGGGATCGTTCAACGATCCTCTACCTTGCTACACACGGCGCCGCCCGCTCACCCGAGCGCCGACGGCTTCCGCACGGCACGGCTCAGCCCTCAAGCACCCTCCGTCCTCCCACTGCGAGGTGCCCATGAGCACGACCCCTCCACCACAGGCCCTGACCACCGGCACACACCCCGGAACGGGTGAACTCACCTCGGACGACGGCGCGTTGGCCTGGCTGCGCGCCCTCGGTCCGCAGGGCCGCAGGGCCTTCGCCGGCGCGTTCGGCGGCTATGCCCTGGACTCGTACGACTACTTCACGCTGCCGCTGAGCATGGTCGCGCTGGCGGCGTACTTCGGCCTGGACAGCGGCCAGACCGGTCTGTTCACCACCGTGACGCTGGTCGTCTCGGCGGTCGGCGGCGCGATCGCGGGTGTGGTCGCGGACCGGATCGGACGGGTCAAGGCACTGATGATCACCGTGATCACCTACGCGGTGTTCACGGTGGCCTGCGGCTTCGCGCCCAACTACGAGACGCTGCTGGTTTTCCGTGCCCTTCAGGGCCTCGGTTTCGGCGGTGAGTGGGCGGTCGGCGCGATCCTCGTCGCCGAGTACTCGAGCGCCCGGCACCGGGGGCGCACACTCGGCGCGATCCAGAGCTCCTGGGCCGTCGGCTGGGGGCTGGCGGTGATCGTCTACACCCTGGTCTTCCAGTTCCTCGGCGACGACCTCGCCTGGCGCGTGATGTTCTGGACCGGCGCGCTGCCCGCACTGCTCGTCGTGTGGGTGCGGCGCCGGGTGCAGGACGCCCCGGAGGCGGCCGCCGTGCGCGAGAAGAGCGCCGAGAAGGGCTCGTTCGTCGCGATCTTCAAGCCCGCCTCGGCCGACGGTCCCGGCCTGCTGCGCACCACCTTCTTCGCGGTCCTGCTCTCCACCGGCGTCCAGGGCGGCTACTACACGCTGGCCACCTGGGTGCCCACGTATCTGAAGACGGAGCGCGGTCTGTCCGTCGTCGGCACCGGCAGCTACCTCACGTTCCTGATCTCCGGGGCCTTCATCGGCTACCTCACCGGCGGCTATCTCACCGACAAACTGGGCCGCAAACGGAACATCCTGCTCTTCGCGATCCTCTCCGCGGCCTGCATCCTCACCTACGCCAACATTCCGAGCGGCGCCAACACGCTTCTCCTTGTGCTCGGTTTCCCGCTCGGCTTCTGCATGTCGGCGATCTTCAGTGGGTTCGGCTCCTTCCTCAGCGAGCTGTACCCGTCGGCGGTGCGCGGCACGGGGCAGGGCTTCACGTACAACACCGGGCGCGCCGTGGGGGCCGCCTTCCCCACCACCGTCGGCTTCCTGGCCGACAGCTGGGGTGTGGGCGGCGCCCTGGTCTTCGGCGCGATCGGCTACGCCCTCGCCGCCCTGGCACTGATCGGACTCCCCGAGACGCGTGGGAAGGAACTGCTGTGAAGCACATCCTCCAGGAACGCCCTTCGAGCCTCCGCCCCATCGACGGCCACGCGCACCGGTGGACCCCCAAGGAGGCGCGCGCCCGGTTCCGTTCGGGCGTGTCCGGTCCCACCGCCGGAGTCGCCACCGGCCACACCCAGGCGAACCTGATCTCGGTGCCCGCCGACTGGGCGTACGACATGCTGCTGTTCTGCACGCGCAACCCGAAGTCCTGCCCGGTCCTCGACGTCACGGACGCCGGCTCCTGGACCACCCCGCTCGCCCAGGACGCGGACCTGCGCACGGACCTGCCGCGCTACCGGGTGTGGGAGCACGGCGAGTTGGTCGACGAGCCCACGGACGTGATCGACCGCTGGCGCGACGACCTGGTGTCGTTCATCATCGGATGCAGCTTCACCTTCGAGTGGGCGCTGACCGAGGCGGGCGTCCCGATGCGCCACATCGAGCAGGGCCGCAACGTCTCCATGTACGTGACGGAGCGCGCGTGCCGCCCCGCCGGGCGGCTGCACGGACCGATGGTGGTGTCGATGCGCCCGGTCCCTCCCGAGCATGTGGCCGCGGCGATCAGGGAGAGCAGCCTGCTGCCGGCCGTGCACGGCGGCCCGGTGCACTGCGGCGAGCCGTCGGGGCTGGGCATCGAGGATCTCTCGCGCCCCGACTTCGGCGACGCGGTGGACGCCGAGCCGGACGACATCCCGGTGTTCTGGGCCTGCGGGGTGACACCCCAGGCGGCCGTGATGGCGTCCCGCCCGCCCTTCGCCATCACCCACGCACCGGGACAGATGTTCCTCACCGACGCCCGCGACGAGCAGTACCGCGTGGCCTGAGAACGACCGACGAAGGAGAGACCGCACCTCATGACCCCGATCGACCTCAACGCCGACCTCGGCGAGGGCTTCGGCCGCTGGCGGCTGACCGATGACGAACAACTGCTGTCCGTCGTGACCAGCGCCAACGTGGCCTGCGGCTTCCACGCCGGGGACGCGGCCACCATGCGGCGGGTGTGCGAGCTGGCGGCCGAGCGGGGTGTACGGATCGGCGCCCAGGTCTCCTACCGCGACCTGGCGGGCTTCGGGCGGCGCGCGATGGACGTGCCGCCCGACGAGCTGGCGGCCGAAGTCGCCTACCAGATCGGTGCCTTGGAGGTCTTCGCACGCGCGGCCGGGGCGCGCGTGTCGTACGTGAAACCGCACGGCGCGCTCTACAACCGCGTCGTGCACGACGAGGAGCAGGCGGCGGCGGTCGTCGAGGGCGTGCTGCTCGCGGACGCCGCGCTGCCCGTCCTCGGTCTCCCGTCCTCCCGGTTCCTGAAGCTGGCCGAGCAGGCCGGACTGCCCACCGCCACGGAGGCGTTCGCGGACCGCGCCTACACCGAGCAGGGCACCCTGGTGCCCCGCACCCAGGCCGACTCGGTGATCACGGACGCCGAGGCGGTCGTCGAGCGCTCGCTGGGCCTGGCCCGCTTCGGCATGGTCACGTCGCACTCCGGTGCGCGCATCCCGGTCCGCGCCCGCTCGTTGTGCCTGCACGGCGACACCCCGGGCGCGGTGGACCTGGCACGTCGGGTCCGCGCGCGTCTGGAGTCCTCGGGCGTGCACGTGAAGGCCTTCGTATGAAGGCTGCTCCCGCCGTCGGCGGCACGAGGGCGCTGCCGGTCGGTGACCACGCTCTGCTCGTCGAGGTCTCCTCGGTCGCGGCGGCCCAGGCCCTGCACGCCGAACTGCTGCGCCGCCGCGCCGAGGGCTCGCTCTCGGCCGCGGAGATCGTCCCCGCGGCGCGCACGGTCCTCCTGGACGGTCTGGAGGACCCCCGGCGGCTGGCGGAGCAGCTCCCCGGGTGGGAGATCCCCCCGCACGCCGCGCGCGCGGAGGAGGCGATCGAGATCCCCGTACGGTACGACGGTCCCGACCTGGCGGATGTCGCGGCTCTGTGGGGGGTGCCCGAGCACGAGGTGCCCGCGATCCACGCGGCGGCCGAGTTCCGTGTCGCGTTCTGCGGGTTCGCGCCCGGCTTCGGCTACCTCACGGGGCTGCCGGCCCGGTACGACGTGCCGCGCCGGGCGACTCCGCGGACGGCGGTTCCTGCGGGTTCCGTGGCGCTCGCGGGCCCGTACACGGGCGTCTACCCACGCTCCTCGCCGGGCGGCTGGCAGCTGATCGGCACGACGGACGCGGTGCTGTGGGACCACGCGCGCGTGCCGGCCGCGCTGCTCGCCCCTGGGACGCCCGTCCGGTTCGTACCGGCGGGGTGCTCATGACCGACCGGGCCCTCGCCGTCGTGCGCGCCGGGGCCCTGACCACCGTCCAGGACCGGGGCCGCCCCGGCCACGCCCACCTCGGCGTACCCCGCTCCGGCGCGCTGGACGCGCCCGCCGCGGCGCTGGCCAACCGGCTCGTCGGCAACCCCGTCGAGGCGGCCGTACTGGAGACGACGCTCAACGGATGTGCCCTGCGCCCGCGTTCGGTGGTCACCGTGGCCGTGACGGGCGCGCCCTGCCCGGTCACGGTGGGCGGCCGTCCGGCGCCCTGGGGAGCGCCCGTGCGCGTCCCCGCCGGAGCGCTGCTGGACATCGGCCCGGCCCGCGCGGGGGTACGCAGTTATGTGGCCGTCGCGGGCGGAGTGGCCGTGGATCCGGTCCTCGGCAGCCGCTCCACGGACCTCCTCTCGGGGCTCGGTCCGCCGCCGCTCACGGACGGCACGGTGCTGCCTCTGGGGCGCCCCGACGGCATGCACACGCGTGTGGACGTGGTTCCGCATCCTGGGCCGCCCTCGGAGCTGGTCCTGCGGGTGACACCGGGCCCGCGCGACGACTGGTTCACGGCCTCGGCTCTGCGGACCCTGGCGACGGGCACCTACCGGGTGTCCTCCGCGAGCAACCGCATAGGGCTGCGTACGGAAGGGCCCTCACTGGAGAGGGCCGTTTCCGGCGAACTCCCCAGTGAGGGCATGGTGCTGGGCGCCGTGCAGGTGCCGCCCGACGGCAGACCGGTCGTCTTCCTCGCCGACCATCCGACCACCGGGGGGTACCCGGTGATCGCGGTGGTCCGTGGCGCCGACCTCCCCGCGGCCGCTCAGGCGGTCCCGGGCACGCCGGTGCGCTTCATGGCCGTACGACGCCGCTGACGGGCGTCGGCCCACCGCCTCGAACCGTCATGCCGCGTCCGGCTGTTCCGCCACCGTCAGGGCGGCCAGCGCGGACGCCACGGCGTGCGAGGCGCTGAGGTCGAGCCGGGCGCTGGTGCCGCGCGCCCGGTGTCGCACCTCGGCGGCGGCCAGGGTGAGCAGTTGCGGCAGCAGGTCGGTGCACCGCCGGGCCACCCACCCCGTCCCCGCGGTGGCCAGCCACCACAGGCTGGCCGACCGTGTGGGCGCGGGAAACTCCGGCTCGGCCGAGGGGGTGTCCCCCGTGGCGATGCCCTCCTGTTCGAGCAGCGCGTGGAAACGCAGGGCGAGTTGCCGGTGCCCCCGCTCCCCCGGGTGCAGCCGGTCCGCGCTCCACATCGCACGGTCCATGAGCCAGGCGCCCTCCGCCGCGTGCAGATGCACGGCTCCATGGCGCTCGGACAGGGCGTGCACGACCGTGTTGACGGCCCGCTGCCGCCGGGCCAGGGGCCTGGCCAGCACCCCCGGCAGCCCGAGCATCGCGCCGGGATCCGGCAGGCAGGCGGTCAGCAGGACGGCGCCCTGGGCCCGGAACGCCGCGTACACCTGGTCGAGCCGCGCGGCCACGGCGTGGATGTCGAAGGTGCAGCGCAGGGTGTCGTTCACACCGATCACGACGGACACCACGTCCGGCCCCAGGGCCAGCGCGGCCGGAGTCTGCCGTTCCAGGACGTCGCGCGTCTGGGCCCCGCTCACCGCGAGGTTGGTGAACTCCACGGACGTGTCCGGACCGTCGGACAGCCCGTCGACGAGCAGCGCGGCCCAGCCCCGCCAGGCCTCGCCGACGGGGTCGCCCACGCCCTCGGTCAACGAGTCACCGAGGGCGACGAACCGAAGGGGTCTCATCCGACGCCCTCCTGGAGGCGCGGCCGGGACTCGACCACCGCGTCGTGCGCGGCGAGGAACGCCTCCACGGCGGTGCCCCAGCCGAAACACTCTGCACGCGTGCGTGCGGCTTCCCTGCGCGCGGCCTCGGGGCGCCCCAGCAGCAGGCGTACCGCGTCCGCGAAGGAGTCCCCGCTGTCCGCGGCGGTGGCTCCGGCGGAGCCGACCACCTCCGGCAGCGCCGACACCGCGCTGGCCACCACGGGCGTACCGCAGGCCATGGCCTCCAGGGCGGCCAGCCCGAACGTCTCGGCGGGCCCCGGCGCCATGCACACGTCGGCGGAGGCCTGCAACGCGCCGAGCAGTGCGCGGTCGGCGACATGCCCGAGGAAGGTGACGGGCAGCCGCCGCTCCCGGGCCCGCTGTTCGAGCCGGGCCCGCAGCGGCCCGTCCCCTGCGACGACGAGCACGGCACGCTCGCCGCGCCGCAGCAGCGCCTCCAGCGCGTCGAGCGCCGTACCGGGCCGCTTCTCGACGGACAGCCGGGAGCACATGACGAGCAGCACCTCGTCCGCGCGCGCGTACCGCTCGCGCACCTCGCGATCGCGCAGCCCGGGGTGGCGGCCGGCCAGGTCGACGCCCAGCGGGGCCCGTACGACATTGCGGGCCCCGATGCGGACGAACTCGCGCTCCGCGAACTCCGTGGTGCACACGACCCGCGCGTAGGTGTGCGCCGTACGGATGTTGAGGGCGTCGGCCGCCTTGCGGGCCATTCCCTCGGAGAGCCCCCAGGTCCGGAGCACGCCGTCGGCGGTCTCGTGGGAGACCATGACCGCGGGTACCCGGGCGCGCCGCGCCCAGACCCCGGTCCAGCGCAGGGTGGTCCGGTCGGAGACCTCGAGGCGGTCGGGCGCGAGCGACTCCAGGAGCCGGGCGACCCGCCGCTTGTCCGTGAGGACGCGATAGCCGCCGGTTCCGGGCAGCAGCGGACCGGGCAGCGTGATGACCCGCCCCTGCTCGGTCTCACGGTCGGTGGCGCGCTCGCCGGGGACGATGAGCACGGGTTCGTGTCCCGCGGCCAGGTAGCCGCTGCCGAGCTCCCGCAGGGCGGTACGCAGACCGCCCGACGCGGGGGCGACGAAGTTGGCCAGCCGTACGATGCGCAGGCTCATGCCGCCACCACCGTCCGCGCGGTGAGCACGTCGGCGTAGTGGTCGATGAGCTGGTCGCCGACGGCCGCCCAGGTGCGGCCCTCGACGGTGGCCCGCCCGGCGGCGCCGTAGGCCGCTCGCAGCGCCGGATCGGCGGCGAGCGCACCCACCGCGTCGCGCACGGCGGCCTCGTCGCGGGGCGGCACCAGCAGCCCCGTACGGCCGTGTGCGACCAGGTCCAGCGGTCCGCCCGCGGCGGGTGCGACGACCGGTACGCCGCTGGCCATGGCCTCCTGGACGGTCTGGCAGAAGGTCTCGAAGGGGCCGGTGTGCGCGAAGACGTCCAGGGAGGCGAAGATCCGGGCGAGTTCGTCGCCGGTGCGACGCCCGAGGAAGACAGCGCCGGGAAGCGCCTCGCGCAGGCTCGTCTCGCTGGGCCCGTCGCCCACGATCACGACGCGTACGCCTTCCAGGCCGCAGGCTCCGGCGAGCAGTTCGACCTGCTTCTCGGGGGCGAGCCGGCCGACGTAGCCGACGATCAGCTCACCGTTCGGCGCGAGTTCGCGCCTGAGGGTCTCGTCCCGGTGCTCGGGGCGGAAGCGGACGGTGTCCACACCGCGCGGCCACAGCCGCACCCGGGGCACACCGTGTGCCTCCAGGTCGTGCAGGGCCGCGCTGGACGGGGCGAGTGTCCGGTCGGCGGCGGCGTGGACGGAGCGGATGCGCCGCCAGGCGGTGGCCTCGCCCGCGCCCACGTAGGTACGGGCGTAACCGGCGAGGTCGGTCTGGTAGACGGCGACGGCGGGGACGCCGAGCCGGGCGGCGGCCGCCATGCCGCGGACGCCGAGGATGAAGGGACTGGCCAGGTGGACGATGTCGGCGCGGTGTTCGGTGATCGCGGCGGCGACGCGTCGGCTGGGGAGAGCGACGCGGACCTGGGGGTAGCCGGGGAGTGGTAGGGAGGGGACACGGACGACGGGGCACGGCGCGAGGGCGTCGGGCCCGTGCCCGGCCGCGGTGGCCGGGGCGACGACGAGGGGAGCGTGACCGCGATCGACGAGGTGCCGGGCGGTCTGGAGCGCGCAGTGGGCCACGCCGTTCACATCGGGGGGAAAGGATTCGGTCACGATGACGACACGCATACCCGTGTTGTCGCCGTGCTGGACGTGGCCGCGTCAACGTCGATCTTTCCTGCCGGGGAACGCCCCGTGAGCGTTGTACTGCACGCTTTTCCAGGTCAGCCCGCGGCCACGCCCTCCTGACCCGCGAGTCACTTCGCGTTCATACGGCGGGTGCGTCCGGCCCGATCCGGCTGCGTACGGCCGTCTGTACTTCCGCTTCCTCGGCCGGATCCGATGCCAGCCGCCGCAACTGATCGACGACGCGCGCGTCACCGGTTTCGGCGTGTCGAGCGGCCACCTCGCGGGTCGATTCCTCGCAGTCCCACAGGCACTCGACGGCGAAGCCGGCGGGGAAGGAGGGGTCGGTGGCGGCGAGAGCGCGGGCGGCTCGCCCGCGCAGATGGGACGACGCCGTCTCCCGGTAGACATGGCGCAGCACGGGTGCGGCGCAGACGATGCCGAGGCGCCCGGCTCCGTCGACGAGGGTCCAGAGTGTGGGTGCGTCGGGGCCTTCGCCGCGTACGGCCTCACGCAGGGCGCCCAGCACCAGTTCGCTGTCCTTGGTGCCGCCCCGGCAGGCGAGCATCCGCCCCGCGGCGGCGCCGAGGGCGTCGGGCCGCTCGGCCCACCGCCGGGCCCGCTCGACGGCGGCGACACTGCGCATACGTTCGAACGCGTCGACGGCGGCCTCCCCGACGGTCGCCGTGCCGCCGGTCGCGGCGGCCTCGATCAGATCGAGAGCGTCCGGATCGTTGCTGTCGGCGAGGTAGCGCAAAGCGGTACAGCGGGCTCCGTCGCCGCCGTCCCGGGCGGCCTGGAGAATCTCAGGCCGGTCCTCGGGACCCGCGACGGCCGTGAGGCAGCGCGCGGCCGGCACATGGAGTGCGGCGCCGCGGTCGAGGCCCTGCTGGGCCCATTCGAACACGGCCCGCACGCTCCACCCCGGGCGTGGTCCGGTGGGGCGCAGTTGCCGTTGCCAACGGTCGAAGGAGCCCTGTTCCTGGGCTGCCCGCACACGCGTGGCGATGGGTTCGCGGGAGTCGTCCGCCCACAGCCGCCAGGGCCGGGGCTCGAAGGCGTCGCGCACCTGGGCGACGAGCGCGGCCTCGCCCTCCGGATCGGCCGGGAAGCGGGCGAGGACGGGCACGGCGAGGGCGCGCAGTCCCGCGTCGTCGTCGCGCAGGGCCAGCTCGTCCAGGGCCCAGGCCCAGTTGGTGCCGGAGGCGGCGTACCCGCGCAACAGTTCCAGGGCGTCCCGCCTGCCGTACGAGGCGAGGTGGCCGAGGACCGCGAGGGCGAGCCCCGTGCGTGACTCGCAGTCGTCGAGGACGTCCTCGGCGTCGAAGAGGTGCCGCTCGATCTCGTCGAGCTCACCGCTCAGATCGAGGTAGAGACGGGCGTAGTACAGGGAGCGGTTCTCCACCTGCCAGTCGTGGCGGGGATCGCGCAGCACACAGTGGTTCAGTGCCGCGAGCGCTTCGGCTCGCGGTGCGGTGAGCGCGTGCAGCGTACCGTCGCCGCGGCCCCTCTGAAGCAGGCCGAGCAGCGTACCGCTGGGCGCTATGACCGGATCGAACATGGGAAACAGCCTCACATCAAGCGTCGACGCAACCGGGATCCTGCATTACCTGGCCGCGTGACAACACGTCGGAGCGCCCGCCGTTTCTTGCTTGCTGTAGACCATCTTCCTCTGCCTCTCGTCGGTGGCCCATACGGGCCGCGTCACGGCCCGCGCGGTGCGGCAACACCTGCCCAGCCATCGCGTCCGTGAATCACGACGTCATGATGACTCGGCAGTTCTTCTTGCCGCGACCGTATTTCCGGCGGCCCCGTACCGCCTCCCCCGTTTTCGGTGTTGTACCTGGTCAGCGCGGCCGGATCAGCGCGCCCCGAACAATTCGAGCAGTTCCGTCTTGCCGAACATCCGGGCGGTGTCGACGGCCGAGGGGGTGCCCGCGGCCGGGTCGGCGCCGCCGTCCAGAAGCGCGCGGATGACCGCCGCCTCGCCCTTGAAGACGGCCCCTGCGAGGGGGGTCTGGCCGCGGTCGTTGATGCGGTCGGCCTCGGCGCCGCGCTCCAGCAGGGCGCGCACCGCCTCGGCGTGGCCGTGGTAGGCGGCGAGCATCACCAGCGAGTCACCGCGGTCGTTGGTGAGGTTGGCCGGCACACCCGCGTCGACGTACGCCACGAGCGCCTCGGTCTCCCCTCGGCGCGCCAGATCGAAGATCTTGGTCGCCAGCTCCACGACTTCGGGGTCGGGGGCTTCACTCATCGGCCGGACCACCTCTCACAAGGACAACGACAGCTATGTCATGGGGGACTGCGGGAGCGTACGACAGCGGGTGGGCTGTCATGCGCAGGTCCGTACGACAGCGAAGCGTGCGGCCGTACGGGTGATTCGCCAGCGTACTGGCTCCGGCGGCACATGACCGGCGCCGACCGAGGCAAAGATCACCACAAGCCACCCAAGAGCCGACAGGGGGCGACAGACCTGCCCAGAGGGCCCGGAACGACTCCACCGACTGGATGAAATCAGCCGAATTTCACTCAGTTGCACCTTTTATCGTATGGATACATCCTGTGATCCTGGAAGTACTCATGGTGACTGTCCCCACGAACCAGGAGAGCACAAATGATTCTGTCCATGTCAGGCGTCGTCCTGCTCGGCATCATCGTCTTCCTTTTCTTCCGCAAGGACGGACTCAAGGCGTCGCACGCCTGTGTGTCCTCGCTCTTCGGCTTCTACCTCGCCAGCACGGCCATCGCGCCGAGCATCAAGGCCGGCGGGGAGAGCCTGGCGAGCCTCCTCGGCGGGATCAAGTTCTGACGTCCCTGCCCATCGCACGCACCTTCAGGAGACAGCAGTGGCCCGGCGCCCTCTCCCCCGCATCCTCAGCAACGGCAGCGCACAGATCGCCCGAAGCCGGGAGCTGGCCCGAACGGCAGCCGACAGCGCCACCGACGTCCTCCACCCACTGATCACGGTCACCCGTGGACTGCGCCGGCTGGCAGCCGCCGGCGGGCGCAAGTGGGCCGCCACCCCCAAGGACCGGCGCGGGCCGCTGCTGTTCCTGGTGGCCTCGGTGATCCTGGTCGTGGCGCTGGCGCCGTACGGACCGCTGCTCGCCGCCATCACCCTGATGGCGGCGGCAGCGTGGACGGGCCGTCAGCCGGCCTCGTCGGGGCCCGCGGGCCCCGACGAGGCGCAGATCCAACGACTCCAGTCGTTGTACGACGCCCTCGTCCCGTACTTCTCCGTGGCCGAGGACCCGGCCCCTCTGTACGCCCATGGCGGCGACTGGGAGAAGGCCTTCCCCACGCACGACTTCGACGACGACGGGCGTGTGTCCCGGCTGCTCATCCGCTACCCGGCGTACTTCACGGACGGCGAGGCGGAGTCCCGGGCCCGGATCGAGCAGCTTCTGCACGCCAAGTCGGGCCGTGGTCGCGAGTACCACTTCGACTGGGACGAGGAAGGCAACGAGCTCACCGTCACCGTCCTCCCGCCGCTTCCCACCGACATCGCCGCCCAGCGCTTCGTCTCCGCACCCGGCGAGACCGTCCTCGGGTTCACCGACCCGGCCGACGTCCAGCGCACCCTCCCCCTCACCTACGGGGAGGAACAGCGAGACGTCCCCCCGGTCGTCTGGCGCACCGGCATCCGCTCCACCGAGCCGCACCTGCTGATCGCCGGCAACCCCGGCAGCGGCACGACCACACTCGTGCGCTCCATCGCACTCCAGGCCCTTCAGTACGGCGATGTCGTCATCGTCGAGGGCGGCGGCACCGGCGAGTACGCGTGCCTGACCGGCCGGGCCGGCGTCCTCGCCGTCGAGTCCGGCCTCGCCGGGGCGCTGGCGAGTCTGGAGTGGGCCGCGAACGAGACGGAGCGGCGGCTGATCTCCGCCAACCGCGCACGGCAGGCGGGGCATCCGGCCCCCGACGACACCAAGAACCCCCTGTGGATCCTGCTCGACCGGCCGAGCGCGCTCGGTCACTTCGCCGCCGCCGACGGCCGCAACGATCCCCAGGCACTCCTTCAAGTCCCGCTCCGGCACGGGCGCGCGGCGGGCGTCACGGTCGTCATCGCCGAGCAGTTCGAGGATCTCGAGGCGCTCAGCGAGGCCGTGCAGCAGCACACCCGCGCGCGCGTGGTCCTCGGTCCGGCTTCTCCGGTCCAGCTGGCAGCCGTCCTCGGCGCGCCGCCGCACACCACTCCTACGCGGGAGGTGCCGCCCGGCCGCGGGTACGCCCGGCTGGGCGCGGGTCCCGTCCTGCGCCTCCAGGTTCCGGCTACGCCGGACCCCTACGACGACGCCACCAGCGAGACCCATCGACGCGCCGTCCTCGACCTGCTGCCGGAACGCACGACTCCGGCAGAGGCGGCCCCCATCCCCGCGGAGGCCGCGGTAGCGGAGACCTGAGCCCGGGAGACGCGGGGAACTGCGCGACCAGCCCCCCACCGGCCCGCAGCCGACGAACCCACCGGGATTCCGGTCGGGCGCTAGGCCACAAACGTGCGCGGCGCTTCGTTGCCCCCGGTCGCGCCCGTTTTCACCAGGTGCGCCGCAGCGGCCAACCGGACCGCCGCCTCCTCGGCCACCGCACCCCCCACGGTGAACGGCAGCCGCACATACCCTTCGAAGGCGCCGTCGACCCCGAACCGCGGCCCAGAGGGCACCCGTACCCCCACCCGCTCGCCCGCCTCGGCGATCCGCGAGCCGGACAGCCCGCCGGTGCGCACCCACAGCGTCAGCCCGCCCCGCGGCACAGTGAACTCCCAATCGGGCAGCGCACGGCGCACGGCGAGAACGAGCGCGTCCCGGTTCTCGCGGGCCTGCGCACGCCGGATCTCCACGGCCCGCTCCCATCCCCCGGTGCTGAAAAGCCAGTTCACGGCCAGCTGCTCCAGCACGGGCGTTCCGAGGTCGGCGTACGCGCGCGCGGAGACGAGACTGCGGATGACATCGGGGGCCGCACGGACCCACCCGATCCGCATCCCCGCCCAGAACGCCTTGCTGGCCGACCCCACGGTGATGACCGTGGACCCGGAGGGGTCGAAGCCGCACACAGGGCGGGGCATCGACAGCCCCTCCTCCAAATACAGCTCGCTCATCGTTTCGTCGACCACCAGTACGGTCCCCGCCGACCGCGCCGCGTCCACCAGGCGGCGGCGCTGGTCCTCGTCCGCGAGGGCTCCCGTCGGGTTGTGGAAGTCGGCGACGACGTACGCGAGCCGGGGCGCGGCGTCGCGCAGGACCTGGCGCCAACGCTCCACGTCCCAGCCGGCGAGCCCCTCGGCCATGGCGACGGGGACGAGCCGGGCGCCCGCCTCCCGCATCAGCTGGAGGATGTTGGCGTAGGAGGGGGACTCGACGGCGATGCGTTCGCCGCGCCCGGCGAAGAGATGACAGATGGCGTCGATCGCGCCCATCGCGCCGGTCGTCACCATGATCTGCTCGGGCATGGTCGGAATGCCGCGCGCGGTGTACCCCTCGGCGATCATCGCGCGCAGCGCGGGCAGCCCCGCCGGATAGTCGCCGTGCGTGTGCGCGTACGGTGGCAGCTCCTCCAGGGCGCCCTGCACGGCACGGGTGAGCCAGGGCTCCGGCGCGGGGAGTGACGCGCAGCCGAGGTCGATCATGGAGCCGAGGGCCTCGGGCGGCAGCGGTTCCAGGCCGCGCGCGGGCAGCGGGTTCCCGGCGGGGACGGCGGTCCAACTGCCCGCTCCCCTGCGGGACTCCAGGAACCCTTCGCCGCGCAGCGCCTCGTAGGCCGCGGCGACCGTCGTACGGCTGACGGAGAGGGACAGCGCGAGCTCCCGCTCGGCGGGCAGCCGCGCGGCGACCGGAACCCGGCCTTCGAGGACGAGCAGCCGGATGCCGTCGGCGAGCGCGCGATAGGCGGGCGGGCGGCGGGTGCCGAGCCCCGCGGGGCGCTCCTGCTGGGAGTTGAGCAGCCGGGCGAGCTGCGCGGCACCCATCGCCGAAGTCCACTGCGTCATGATTCCCAGTCCACCTTCCTCGGATTGGCCTTGGATCGCGCCATCCTTCAGGCCACAGAATGTCACGAGCCAGGCCACTATCACCACCGCGGGTCATCACGCACCAGCACGGGTCATCACCACAGGGGGCACCTCTTGTCCACACACGCCGACTCCCCACACCGGGAACGCAGGGGATCCGGGCGACGACTTCCTCGTCGCCTCGTCCAGCTGTACGTGGGCCTCGCGCTGTACGGCGCGAGTTCGGCCCTGCTGGTGGAGTCGGGCCTCGGTCTGGAGCCCTGGAACGTGCTGCACGAGGGGCTCGCCGAACTGACCGGTCTGACGATCGGCGTGGTGTCGATCGTCGTGGGCGCGGCGGTACTGCTCCTGTGGATCCCGCTGCGCCAGCGCCCGGGCCTCGGCACGGTCTCCAATGTGTTCGTGGTCGGCATCGCCCTGGACGGCACCCTCGCCCTGGTGCCGGACGCCCGCTCCTTGGCCGTACGGATTCCACTGCTCGTGGCGGGCATCGTGCTGAACGGTGTGGCGACGGGCCTCTACATCTCGGCGAGCTTCGGTCCGGGCCCCCGTGACGGTCTGATGACGGGCCTGCACCGGCGTACGGGACGCTCGGTCCGGCTGGTGCGCACGGTCCTGGAGGTGGCGGTCGTCGCGACCGGATTCGCGCTCGGTGGCACGGTCGGCATCGGCACGGTGCTGTACGCCGTCGCGATCGGGCCGCTCGCCCAGCTCTTCCTGCGCGTGTTCGCCGTCCGCCCGGCACCGGGCGGCAGCACCGTCGTTGCCGCCGGTCAACCGGAGCGAGCGATACTTCCAGGGTGAGCCCGCGCATACGCCACCCGTACCTCGACCACCCCGGCCCGATCGCCTTCGCCCACCGGGGCGGCGCGGCGGACGGCCTGGAGAACACCGTCGCCCAGTTCCGCCACGCGGTGGAAGCGGGCTACCGCTACATCGAGACGGATGTGCACGCGACGTCGGACGGCAAGCTCGTGGCCTTCCACGACGCGACCCTGGACCGGGTGACGGACGGCGCGGGCCGGATCGCGGACCTGCCCTGGGAGGACGTGCGCCACGCGCGCGTGGCGGGCAAGGAACCGGTCCCCCTCTTCGAGGAACTCCTCGAAACCTTCCCCGACGTCCGCTGGAACGTCGACGTCAAGGCCGAACCCGCCCTCCACCCCCTGCTGAACCTCATCGGCCGTCTCGACGCCTGGGACCGCGTCTGCGTCGGCTCGTTCTCCGAGGCGCGGGTCTTCCGCGCCCAACGTCTGGCCGGACCTCGTCTGGCGACCTCGTACGGCACCAAGGGTGTCGTGGGGCTGCGGCTGCGCTCGTACGGCATCCCGGCCGCGCTGCGCGACTCGGCGATCGCCGCCCAGGTGCCCGAGTCCCAGTCGGGCGTGCCGGTGGTCGACCGGCGCTTCGTACGCGCCGCCCACGCGCGCGGCCTGCAGGTCCACGTGTGGACGGTCAACGAACCCGATCGGATGCACCGGCTCCTGGACCTGGGCGTCGATGGCATCATGACCGATCACATCGACACGCTGCGCAGGGTCCTGGAGGACCGGGGCACCTGGGTCTGAGCCCTCTCGCGCGGTCCGTCCAGCGGGAAGCGAGGGGGCACGGGTGAGCACCGAAACCGTGCGGGCACAGGCGACCGAAGAGGTCACCGAACGACAGCGCGAGCAGCGCGGCTGGTACTTCTACGACTGGGCGTGCTCCGTCTACTCGACGAGCGTGCTCACCGTGTTCCTGGGCCCCTACCTCACATCCGTCGCCAAGCACGCGGCGGACGCGGACGGCTTCGTCCATCCGCTGGGCATCCCGGTCCGCGCGGGCTCCTTCTTCGCCTACGCGGTCTCGGCGTCCGTCATTGTGTCGATCTTCGTGATGCCGATGGCGGGCGCGGCCGCCGACCGCACCGGCCGCAAGAAGCCCCTGCTCGCGCTCTGCGCCTATCTCGGCGCCACGGCCACCACGGGCATGTTCTTCCTGGACGGCGACCGTTATCTGCTCGGCGGTCTGCTGCTGATCGTCGCCAATGCCTCGGTGGCCGTGTCGATGGTGCTGTACAACTCCTACCTGCCGCAGATCGCCCCGCCCGAGGAGCGTGACGCGGTCTCGTCCCGCGGCTGGGCCTTCGGCTACGCGGCGGGCTCGCTGATGCTGGTCGTGAACCTGGTCCTGTACTCGGCCCACGACTCCTTCGGCGTCTCCGAGTCGACGGCCGTCCGCATCTGCCTGGCCTCGGCGGGCGTCTGGTGGGGCGCCTTCACCCTCGTACCGCTGAAGCGGCTGCGGGACCGGCCCACGGCGTCCGCGGGGCAGGCGCCGGGGCACGGATGGCGGCAGCTGGCGGCCACCGTCCGCGACATGCGGGGCAAACCGCTCACCCTCGCCTTCCTGTTCGCCTACCTCGTCTACAACGACGGAATCCAGACGGTCATCTCGCAGGCGTCGGTGTACGGATCGGAGGAGCTGGGGCTGAGCCAGTCGACCCTGATCGTCGCCGTGCTGCTGGTGCAGGTGCTCGCGGTCGGGGGCGCCCTGGGGATGGGACGGCTCGCACGGACGTACGGTGCGAAGCGCACGATCCTCGGCTCGCTCGTCGCCTGGACCGTGACGCTCGGCGCCGGGTACTTCCTGCCGGCAGGCGCGCCCGTCTGGTTCTTCGTCCTGGCCGCCGGGATCGGCCTGGTCCTGGGCGGCAGCCAGGCGCTCTCGCGCTCGCTGTTCTCCCATCTGGTGCCGAGCGGGAAGGAGGCCGAGTACTTCTCCGCGTACGAGATGAGCGACCGGGGGATGAGCTGGCTCGGCCCGCTTCTGTTCGGTTTGACCTACCAGCTGACGGGAAGTTATCGGGACGCGATCATCTCGCTCGTGGCCTTCTTCGTCATCGGATTCGTGCTGCTCGCGAGGGTTCCGGTGCGGCAGGCCGTGCACGACGCGGGGAATCCCGTACCGGACAGGATTTAGCACCTGAGGCCAAAGGCCGGTAGTGTACGCGTTTGGCCTGCCAGGCGTACCGTTACTGCGCGTCAAAGATACTGAAGCGTTGGGTGACATCTGCTGCCAGATGTGACAAACCGGGCGCCGGTGGGTACAACAAGGGGCGGCTACGACGGCGACGCATGACCCGGAACGGGAATCTTTACCGCCGACCGGACGTTGACCGGATGACGACGACAGCGACACCTGTCCTGTGGGCGACAAGCCCGGGAGGCACGATTCATGAGTGAGCGAGCTCTTCGCGGCACGCGCCTCGTGGTGACCAGCTACGAGACGGACCGCGGCATCGACCTGGCCCCGCGCCAGGCCGTGGAGTACGCATGCGAGAAGGGGCACCGGTTTGAGATGCCCTTCTCGGTCGAGGCGGAGATTCCGCCCGAGTGGGAGTGCAAGGTCTGCGGGGCCCAGGCACTCCTGGTGGACGGCGACGGCCCTGAGGAAAAGAAGGCCAAGCCCGCGCGTACGCATTGGGACATGCTGATGGAGCGGCGCACCCGAGAGGAGCTCGAAGAGGTCCTCGAGGAGCGCCTGGCCGTTCTGCGCTCCGGCGCGATGAACATCGCGGTGCATCCGCGGGACAGCCGCAAGTCCGCGTAACCCCTCCGGGGGTTGGGCGGCATACCACGCACGCAGCCGCGAGCGCCGTACGCAAGTCGTACGGGGCCCGCGGCTCTGTGCGTTGTGCGCGTGGCGGTGCCGTGCGGTGGAATATGGACCGGCGCCGGCCATCGCGCCCCCTCAGGAGCGCGGGGAACTGCGCGACCAGCCCCCACCGGCCCGCGGGTGAAAACCCACGGGCCTGCGAGGGGGAAGCCTGGGTCAGCGGTTCAGTGGCGGACGCGGGCCCGGGTCCGTCGTCGGGTTCTCTTCCCTGATGACCTCGCCCTGGACGACCTTGCCGTCGGGGCGATGGATACGGGCCTGCTGGAAGGCGTCACCGACGCTGCCCGGCGCGGCCTCGCGGATCTTGCGGTCGATGGCGCGCTCGGCGTAACGGCTCAGGGCCTTCTGGACGGGCGGGATCAGCAGGAGCAGGCCCAGCGCGTCGGAGATGACCCCGGGGATCATCAGGAGCAGACCGCCGAGCATCATCAGCCCGTTGCCTTCGCCGCCCCCGCTCGTGGGAGCCACCCCGCTCTGCTGCTGTTGCAGCGTCTCGGTGAGATTGCGGAAGGCACGGCGGCCGGCCCGCTTGATGACCACGGAGCCGAGGATGAAACCGGCGACCAGCAGCAGGAAGACCGCGAAACCGCTCGCCGCGCCCGCGACCACGGTCAGGAGCCAGATCTCCAGCACCAGCCAGACGGCGATGCCGAGCGGCAGGTAGGTGCGCAGCCGGGATCGCCGCGGCCGCGCGGGGTATGCAGGGGTCGGTGCGCCAGTCGTCATGCACCCAGTGTGCCTGGGCACAGCTCAGTACGGGATAAGCGGATGATCAGCCGTAGCTGTGGAGTGAAGTGAGGGCGAAGTGGAAGTGGGGGGCGGCCCCACCCGGGCCCGCCCCCCCGCTTCGCAAGCGCTCCTACGATGTGTGCTTCCGGCCGGTGATCCGGCCGACCCGCTCCCCCACGCCCCACGTGGTGACCCGCCACAGCGCCTCCACGAGGATGTCGCGGCTCATCTTGGAGTCGCCGAGCTCTCGCTCGACGAAGGTGATGGGCACCTCGACGACGTGGAAACCGGACTTGACCGCACGCCGGGCCAGGTCCACCTGAAAGCAGTACCCCTGGGACGCGACCTGAGAGAGTCCGAGGCCTTCGAGGGTCTCGCGGCGGAAGGCACGGAAGCCTCCGGTGACGTCCCGGATCGGCACGTCGAGCATGAGGCGGGAGTACATGCTGCCGCCGCGCGAGATGAACTCGCGGGACTTGGGCCAGTTCACGACCCGCCCGCCCGGCACCCAGCGCGACCCCAGCACGAGGTCGGCTCCCTTGAGCGCGGTCAGCAGCCGGGGCAGTTCCTCGGGCTGGTGCGAGCCGTCCGCGTCCATCTCCACGAGGACGCCGTAGCCACGCTCCAGGCCCCAGGCGAAGCCCGCGAGATACGCGGCGCCCAGGCCTTCCTTGCCCTTGCGGTGCAGCACCTGGACATGGTCGTCCTCGGCGGCCAGCTCGTCGGCGAGCTTGCCCGTGCCGTCCGGGCTGTTGTCGTCCGCCACGAGAACGTGTGCATCGGGCACCGAGGCTCGTACCCGGCCGACGATCTTCTTGATGTTCTCCGCCTCGTTGTAGGTCGGGATGATCACCAAGGCCGTGCCGAGCGGGCCGAACTGCCTCCCCTTGGCTCCTGCCGCGAGGGTCCCGTCGCCGTCGTTCACTACTGCCCCTTCATGTCCGTACGCAGGGGTCCACCATAGTGGCCGCAGCCTGCACTGAAGCGTCGGCGCGTTAGTACGGGGGTGTCGATTCGGCAAGAGCCGGGTAAGAGAGCCCGCCGCGCCGGAGCACCGTACTGCGGATCGGGGCCCGGCGCCCTTCGGGCCGACCTGGGACCCGCTGGCTGCGGGTCGACCGAGAGCCGTTGTCTACTGGACGTCCGGGCCCCACCCGGGTCACACCCTTCCGACAGGCATGAACGTTCCCTCGCCGTCGCACTGGCGCTGAGCCTGGCTCCCAGTGGTGGTGCGCCGGTGCGGCGCACCACCCCTGACCCAGCGGCGCTCCGGCGACTGCGTGGAAGTTCTCCGGTCGGACGTCCGGTGGTGGACCCGGCCGAACCTACCGGCCCTCCGAGGCCAGCTGTCAACACTCCTCTGACCTGCTGGTTTTCCCTCAATTGCCTGGTCAGCACGGAGGATGCGCAGGTCGAGCGACAGGGCGGCGGCGGATGATCACCGCGGCGCCACCCCCGGAGATCACTCGCCCGGCCGTACGAAGACCGTCCGCCCGCCGACGACCGTGCGCAGGCACACCGGCAGGTCGCCGCCGGGGCTCAGATCGGGCAGTCCAGGAGTACCCGAACGAGGGTCGGTCGACCAGCGTGCGACCCGGTCGTCGGGGGCCTGCACGACCAGTTCCTCGGTGCGCCACACGGCGTAGTCGGCGGGCGCGCCCGGCACCAGGACTCCCGCGTCGTCCCGTCCGATCGCCCGCCACCCGCCGCGCGTATGCGCCGTGAACGCGGCGCGCACGGAGACCCGGTGCTCCGGCGTGCGGTGGAACGCGGCGGCGCGCAGGGTGCCCCACGGGTCGAGGGGGGTGACGGGGCTGTCGGAACCGAAGGCCAGCGGCACGCCGGTGCGCAGCAGGGCCGCGAACGGATTGAGGGCGCGGGCCCGCTCGGCGCCCAGGCGCCGGGCGTACATGCCGTCCTCGCCGCCCCACAGCGCGTCGAAGGCGGGCTGCACGGAGGCGGTGAGGCCGAGCTCGGCGAAGCCGGCGATGGTCTCGGGGGTGAGCATCTCGGCGTGCTCGACGCGGTGCCGGGCGGCGCGCACACGGGCCAGGCCGACCTTCTCGGCGGCTGCGCGGACTCCCTCGACCACGGCGGCCACGGCGGCGTCCCCGATGGCGTGGAAGCCTGCCTGGAGGCCCGCCTCGGTGCAGGCGACCACATGCGCGCCGACGGCGGCGGCGTCCAGGTAGGCGGTGCCGGTGTGGCCGGCGTCGGCGTAGGGCTGGTGCAGGCAGGCGGTGTACGAACCCAGGGACCCGTCGACGAAGAGGTCGCCCGCGGCGCCGAGCGCGCCCAGCGCCCGGACCTTTTCGACATCCTGTTCGGCCCAGTAGCCGACGACCCGGGGGCCGGCTTCCTCGGCGGCGAGCCGCAGCAGTCCGGTGAAGTCGTCCTCGGAGGAGATCTCGGGGCCCGCGCACTCGTGCACGGATCCGATGCCGAGCGAGGCGGCGTGGGCGAGCGCGGCGCGCTGGGCCTCGGTGCGCTGGGCCGGGGTGACGGCGCCGAGCGCGGCGGCGCGCACGGCGTGGTGGGCGTCTCGGGTCAGGGGGCCGTCGGCGGCGTACCCCGCTCGTGCGGTGACCCCCGGGACCAGGTCCAGGAGCGCGGTGGTGACCACGGCGGAGTGCACGTCGATGCGGGAGAGGTAGAGCGGGCGTCCGCCGGCCGCCTCGTCGAGTTCGGCGCGCGTCGGGGGGCGGCCACCGGGCCAGCGGGCCGCGTCCCAGCCGTGGCCGAGCAGCACCCGGTCGGCGGGGCGGCCGGCAGCGAACTCGCGTACGAGGGCGAGGGCGGCGTCCAGCGAGGGCGCGTCGGACAGGTCGAGGCCGGTGAGCGCGAGCCCGGTGGAGGTGGTGTGGACGTGGGCGTCGGTGAACGCCGGGGTGACCAGTGCGCCGTCCAGGTCCACGACCTCGGCGACCCCGTCGGCGAAGGCGTCGGCCGCGCCCTCCGAGCCGACCCAGGCGATCTGTCCGCGTTCGACGACCATCGCGGTGGCGAAGGGATCGGCGGGACTGTGGACTTCTCCACCGCGCAACAGCACGGTGTCCGACGTGGCGGTGCTCTCACTCATGGGGAACAGTCTCGCGCCTGCCGGTGTCCGGTCGGTCCCCGGGTGGGTCAGACGCGGGGCGGGCGCGCCTCGTACGGCGTCGACAGCACCACGGTCGTGCGGGTCGACACACCTGCCAGGGTGCGCAGGCGGGCGAGGAGCTCCTCCAGTTCGTGCGGGGTCGAGACCCGCACCTTCAGGATGTAGTTCTCGTCGCCCGCGACGCTGTGGCAGGCCTCGATCTCGGGCACGCCGGCGAGACGTTCCGCGATGTCGTCGGGGGCGCTCGGGTCGAACGGTTTCACCGAGATGAAGGCGGTCATGGGCAGCCCGACGGCCTCGGGGTCCACGACCGCGGCATAGCCGCGGATGACACCGCGTTGTTCGAGCCTGCGCACCCGCTGGTGCACGGCGGACGTGGACAGGCCCGTGGCCTTGCCCAGGTCGGTGTAACTCATCCGCCCGTCTGCGACGAGCAGCTGCACGATCTGTCGGTCCAGCTCCTCCATGACGCAAGAACCTACAGGGCCCTTGATCTCGTCGGATACCTCAGCGGCGCAGGTCATACCCGCTTTGTGATGTGGCAGAGTGCTGCATGTGAACCGCCTGGTGGACAAATCCACCGCGCCGGGCACCTGCGGGCGGCATGTGACGAACGACACAGTGCCGCAACCGGGTCCGTGATGTTCTCGTGATTACCGCAGAGACGGGACGGGAAATGCTTGCTGTGGTCGAGGCCGCAGCGCCTTGTCGGCCCACCCGAGGGGGAGAATCCCATGCAGAGTCTTAAGCGCCCTGGTCGTCCCGCATCCAGGCAGCCCAAGCTGGTCGTCGAACCCGAGCCGGAGGGCGTCGAACCGGACGCCCTCGACGGTGAGGAGTTCGACGCCTACGACACCTTCGAGATGTACCGGGTGATCTGCCCGGACTGCGCCCAGCCCATCGCGCTCCTCGCGGACGAGGAGAGCCTGCCCGAGCACGCGCTGTGCGCCTCGCCGTGGAACCCGTTCGGGCTGACGGTCTGCGCAGGCACGGGCCGTGCGGCGGGCGACGCCCGCCCCGCCGACGAGTCGGTGGAGCCTCAGGAGCAGGACGCCGCCCTCCTGTTGACGCTCCCTCAGGGACTCGACTGGCGGACGCAGCCGTTCTCGCACGTCGGCGGTCCGGCCTCGCGCCCGATGCGGGTCCCCGAGATGCGCCGTCAGGCCGCCTGACCGGCCCTCGCGTTCAGCGGCCGGCGGCCGGTCCCTCCCAGTAACTGCCCTGCACCATGGCTCGCAGGCTGCCGTGGTGCAGGATCAGTGTGTCCGGGTCCGGCGGTACGGCGACCTCGCCGAAGTGCACCTGGCGGTAGGCGACGCGCAGCATGACGATCGCGTGCCGCAGTGCCGCGTACAGCGTGTGGAAGTCCATGTCCCGGGGTGTGTGGCCAGTGAGTTCGGCATAGCGCCGCTCGACGCGGTCACGGCGCAGGAAGTCGGGCAGTCCGCGCTGGCCGAAGCTCGCTGTCAGGTCCTGGAAGAAGCGGTGCAGGTAGACCGTCCAGCCGAGGTCGACCTCGCGCGGGGCGAGGGCCGCCATCTCCCAGTCGAGGACGGCGGCGGGGGCGAACCCGTCGTAGACGACGTTCCCGATGCGCGCGTCGCCCCAGTTGAGCACCGCCTCGCCCTCGTCACGCGGCCACAGCGCGTCGAGCCGGTCGAACGCGCTCTCTATCAGGGGTGAGCGTGACAGCCCGTCAATCACCCATTCGTAGTAGGCGCGTTGGGCCTCGACGTGACGACGGAGGGGACTGCCTTCACCTGGGAAGGCCAGGAAGTCGGCTTCCGGCAGCGGGACTTGGTCGTGCAGCCGGGCGAGGAGACCCACCGAGGCCGCCTCCAGCCGTTCGCGTTCCTGGTCGCTCGCCGCGTGCAGCCAGTTCCCCTCGTACGTGTAGGGCATGACGTCAGGAGGCACGCGCCCCTCGACCCGTTCCATGACGAAGAACGGCGCGCCGAGCGGGGCGGGGTCCTCCTCCAGCCACAGCACCCGCGGCACGGGGAGATCGGTGCGCTCGGCGACCAGTCTCATCGTGCGGTACTGGCGGGGCATGTCGTAGACGGGAAAGATGGTGTACGCCGCCGGGTCCGCGGCCAGCCGCAACGCGCAGGCGGTCAGGGGTGGTTCGGGATGCTCGATGTCGAAGAGCAGGGTCTCGCTGGACATGCCGTTGGACTCGGGGACGGTGACATTGGCCGCCTTGGCGCCCGGGAGGCGGGCGGTGAGCCAGGTGGTCAGCCGGCGGCCCAGTTCCTCCGGGTCGCGGGTGGTCGTGCGCGGGCGCGGTGCCGTGGCCATCTCGTTCCCCCTCAGGACGCGACCGAGTCGAAGCCGGTGAACCCGCTCGGGTCGTGGCGGCCGAACGAGCCGTGTTCGAAGATGCCGTGGCCGACCTGCCCGTCCAGCGTGCAGCGGGCCGCGTGGTCGATCACCCCGTATGCGGCGCGGGGGTGCGCGGACGGGTCGGAGAGGTCGTAGGCGCGGCGGTCGGTCCAGTCGCGCCCGACCCAGGTGCCGTGCTGCCAGTCGTCGGCGGGCGGATAACCGGCACCGACGGCGAGCGGGGAGGAGGTGAGCACCTCCACGTCCAGCTCCATGGGCTTGCGGTCCCCCGGGCGGGTGAGGTGGATGACGACCGACGTCGGGTGGCGGCTGCCGGAGCGATAGGTGATGTCGGCCTGGGGCCAGCCCAGTTGCACGTCGCGCTCCGCGTTGCGTACGAGTGTCGCGTCGTTCAGCGTCCGGTAGCCGTCGGCGTCCTCCTGGACGACGATCATCAGGAACCGGTCCTCGAACCGGACCGGGCACCACAGCCAGTGGAAGCCCTCCGTCGGGTTCTCCTCCACGAGCCGGCCGCCCTCCTCCCCCGGGATCGGGCGCACGCCCCAGCTGCGGTCGCGGGTGCCGGTCCAGCGGCCGCGCTCCAGACGTATCTCCTCGCCGCCGATCCGGATCCAGCCCTCGCAGTGCCCCGCCTGCACGAAGCGTTTGCCCTCCAGCGTGAGCCGGCCGCCGCGCCGCTGGAGGTGGTGCGGCTCCCACAGGGCCGGGAAGTCCGCCGTCCAGGTGATCTCGTACGACAGTCCCTCCGGGTCGGCGGGATCGGCAGCGCAGCTCAGCACGAAGGTCCTCAGGGGGCGCTCGACGAGGATGCGCAGCGGGCCGACGGCGAGGCGCATCCGGTCGTCCCCGAGCGCGTCCGAGGCGCGCACGGCGTGCAGGCGGTCGCCGAGTCGCAGGGTGGCGTAGGCGTCGACGACCCCGACGTTCGGATAGACGCCGAGACCCAGGATCAGCAGCGCCCGGCCCTGGTGGTCGAAAACATGGAAGATGCAGCGGTCGTACGCGTTCCGGTCCCCGGTCGCGAGGTGCTTCATGGACAGGGGCACCTGGTGCACGGGGTACTCGTCGAGGGCAACGGGGCGGTCGTCGGGCACTGCAAGCCTCCCTGGGGGCACGGCGGTTGACGTCCCTCGGAGGGGTGCGGCCCCCGGCGGCGCGAGTTGACGGTACGTCAGATGACGGCCCGGGGCCA
The DNA here is from genome assembly GCF_055638955.1 of Streptomyces sp. NPDC111507. Lineage (NCBI taxonomy): Bacteria > Bacillati > Actinomycetota > Actinomycetes > Kitasatosporales > Streptomycetaceae > Streptomyces > Streptomyces sp. NPDC111507. The sequence goes on from NZ_JBVKBU010000011.1 coordinate 75,682, forward strand.
GACACCTGCACGTCGGGGCACCCCCCGTAGGGGCCCGCCGCGAACCCACGCTCGATTAGGCGGGCGGGTGACCTGCGCACTCGTCCGCGCGTTGCCCCGGTATGACCCCCACATACGCGGCGACCGAGCGGCCTCGCCGGATCTTCGTCCCGGCTCCGGCAGAATCGGTTCGGCCGGCAGCCGCCGCGCCGGCGCCCCAGGATCCCCCCATCTACCGCGCGCTGATCCGCGCCTGGGCCGACCGCGGCCGCACGCTGCCGGGGCGCCACGACCCGGAGTGGGTCCGGCTGGTGGCGCCGCCGGTCCTGTACGGCTACGGGGAGTTCAGTGTGACTCCGGCCCCGCGAGGTGACGGGCGATGACCATCCGCTGGATCTGATTGGTCCCCTCGACGATCTGGAGGACCTTGGCCTCGCGCAGATAGCGCTCGACCGGGAAGTCCGCGGTGTAGCCGTACCCGCCGAGCACCTGGACGGCGTCCGTGGTGACCTTCATCGCGGTGTCCGTGCACAGCAGCTTCGCCATGGCGGCCTGTTTGGTGAAGGGCCGCCCCGCGTCGCGCAGCCGTGCCGCAGCCAGGTAGAGCGCCCTGCCCGCCTCGATCTGCGTCGCCATGTCCGCGAGCATGAAACGCAGGCCCTGGAAGTCGGAGATCCGCCGGCCGAACTGCTCGCGCCCGGTCGCGTACGCGAGAGCCTCGTCGAGGGCCGCCTGGGCGACGCCGATGGCGCAGGCCGCGATGCCGAGCCGGCCGGAGTCGAGCGCGGCGAGGGCGATCGCGAAGCCCTGCCCCTCGTCGCCGATGCGCCGGCCGTCGGACACCCGTACGCCGTCGAAGTGGATCTGCGCGGTGGGCGAGCCCTTCATGCCCATCTTCTTCTCGGGCGGGGCGGCGCTCAGCCCCTCGGCGTGGCCGGGCACCAGGAACGCGGTGATGCCGCGCGGGCCCGCGCCGCCGCTGCGGGCGAGCACGGTGTAGAAGTCGGCGACGCCGCCGTGCGTGATCCAGGCCTTGGTGCCCGTGATCGCCCACTCTTCCCCGCTCCCGGCTTCTCCCCCGCCCTCCCGGACGGCCTTGGTCCGCAGGGAGGCGGCGTCCGAGCCGGAGGACGGCTCCGAGAGGCAGTAGGCCCCCAGGAGGCCGCCGCCGAGCATCGCGGGCAGGTACTCGGCCCGCTGTTCCTTGGTGCCGTAGTTCGCCAGGGCGTGGCAGGAGAGGGTGTGCACGCTGACGCCGAGGCCGACGGTGAGACGGGCCATGGCGAGCTCTTCGAGAACCTGGAGGTAGACCTCGTACGGCTGGTCGCCGCCGCCGTACTCGGAGTCGTACGGCAGTCCGAGCAATCCGGAATCGGAGAGCAGGCCGAAGATCTCGCGCGGAAAGCGTCCGGCGTCCTCCTCCTCGGCCGCCTTCGGGGCTATCTCGCGCTGCGCGATGTCACGGACGAGCGAGATCAGATCCCGGGCCTCATCCGTGGGCAGTTGACGGTCCACCGGCTGCGGGGCGCGGTCGGGCATGGCGACGCTCTCCTCCCTGTCGGGCGCATCGGCGTACGCGCGCCAGGGGTGGGGCGGCGTCGCCGGGTCTCACGGCCCAGCCGATGCTGTCGTTCCTGGGTGGAGAACGGCCTGATCAGCGGCTGTGGCGCTGTGAGTATGCCCGTTCAGGGGCACCGCGTCACCAGTTAACGACCGCTTACCGAAAGAAAGGGGAACCGATCCGACCGCTCCGCACGATTGGTCCGAACCATTGACGCACTGGTCTAGTCCTCCTACTGTTCGGTCAACGCCTCACCGCGTTCATGCCAAACAGCACGCGCAGGTCCCAGCATGCCTCCCCCACACTCCCCTCCCCCACGAGGAGAACCGATGCTCCGACCGCACCGCCCCCGCTCCCGCTTCCGAGCACTGCTGTCCGCCGCCTGTTGCGCCGCCCTCGGCGCCACGCTGCTCGCCGGCGCGGGCACGGCCACCGCGACCACCGCGACCACCACGACCCCCTCGGCCCAGCAGGCCGCCGGTTCCAAGGTCGTCGGCTACTTCACGGAATGGGGCGTCTACGACCGGAACTACCACGTCAAGAACGTCGAGACGTCCGGCTCGGCCGCCAAGCTCACCCACATCAACTACGCCTTCGGCAATGTCACCGGCGGCAAGTGCGCCATGGGCGACGCCTACGCGGCGACCGACAAGGCGTACACCGCCGACCAGTCGGTGGACGGGGTGGCCGACACCTGGGACCAGCCCCTGCGCGGCAACTTCAACCAGTTGCGCAAGCTGAAGAAGAAGCACCCGAACCTCAAGGTCCTCTGGTCCTTCGGCGGTTGGACCTGGTCGAGCGGATTCGGTGAGGCCGCCAAGAACCCGGCCGCGTTCGCGCAGTCCTGCTACGACCTCGTCGAGAACTCCAAGTGGGCGGACGTCTTCGACGGCATCGACATCGACTGGGAGTACCCGAACGCCTGCGGCAACACCTGCGACACCAGCGGCAGGGCGGCCTTCAAGAACGTGATGGCGGCGTTGCGGGCGAAGTTCGGCTCCGGCAACCTGGTCACCGCGGCGATCACGGCGGACGCCACCGCGGGCGGCAAGATCGACGCGGCGGACTATGCGGGCGCGGCGCAGTACGTCGACTGGTACAACCCGATGACGTACGACTTCTTCGGCGCCTGGGACGCGGCCGGCCCCACGGCTCCGCACTCCCCGCTGAGCTCGTACAGCGGTATCCCCAAGGCGGATTTCCACACCTCCGCCACGATCGCGAAGCTCAAGGGCCTGGGCGTCCCGGCCTCGAAGCTGCTGCTGGGCATCGGGTTCTACGGGCGCGGCTGGACCGGCGTCACCCAGGCGGCCCCCGGCGGCACGGCCACCGGACCGGCGGCGGGAACGTACGAGCAGGGCATCGACGACTACAAGGTGCTGAAGACGAAGTGCCCGGCGACGGGCACGGTCGGCGGCACGGCGTACGCCAAGTGCGGTACGAACTGGTGGAGTTACGACACCCCGTCGACCATCGCGGGGAAGATGGCCTACAAGAACCAGCAGGGCCTGGGCGGCACCTTCTTCTGGGAGCTCAGCGGTGACACCTCGAACGGGGAGCTGATCAAGGCGATCAACTAGCCGGTCTCGCAGGTGAGCCGGGGCGGGGGTTCGGTTGCCCCCGCCCCGCGCTCAGGTCTCCCGGCGGGCCGGCTGCGGGGCCCGGTAGGTGGGGTCGAGTTCCTCGACCGCGCGCATCGCGCCGCCCAGCATCTTCACCAGCAGCTCGCGGACCGTGTCGCGCGGCAGAGCCGGATTGCCGATCCAGTCGAGGGTCGCGCCCTCGACGCTGTAGAGCCAGCCGAGCAGCGCCATACGGGGCAGCGGCGCTATCTTGCGTCTGCCGTAGGCCCCTTCGGCGATGGTCTCGACGATGACCTCGCGCACGCCCTCACGGATGGTCTGCACGTCGGTGTCGAAGCCGACTCCGCCGGTGATGATCGTGCGGTACGCGGCCTGGTTGTGCTCGGCATAGCGCAGATAGCCGTCGATGGTGCGGTGCACCCGCTCGACCGAGGGCAGTTCGAGGCCGCTCGCCGCCCGGGAGATCAGGTCCGCGACCGAGTCCTCGACGATCGCGAGGTAATAGCCGCGCTTGGACTTGAAGTAGTAGTAGATCAGCCCCTTGGCGACATGCGCCTGGCGGGCGATGTCATCCATCGACAGCGCGTCGTAGGACGTGTCGGCGAACAACTTCCGCCCGATGGCGATGAGTTCGGCGCGGCGCGCCAGTGAGCGATCGGTGCCGCGCGCCCGGGGGCGGTCGACGGCGCGCTGTTGACTATGATTCAATTCCAGCCCTAGTCTCCGACTGCCAGCGGGACGTTGGCAGTATGGCAGACCGGTACCACCCACTCGTTCGACTCTGATCGACGGGGCGCGGTCTTGGGGGAAACTGTCGTGTGGGCTCAGCGCGCCCCGACGTCCGCCGGTTCAGTTCACAGCCGGTCCGCCGGTTCGGTTCACAGCAGGCCGAGCTGGGTGACGAGCATCGCGAGGACCACGACGAAGGTCCAGCCCGCGACATGTTCGAGGATCTTGGGGCCGTCGTCCTTGGGACCGCCGGTGCGGGCGCGGAGTCGGGTGGCGGTGGCGGAGCTCGCGGTCATGGTTTCTCGCTGACGTAGTGGTGCGGTGACATCCCCCGCCTCACGCCGGCTCCCCACCGACCCGACCACCTTGCCACCGGACGGGTTTCAGCGGTAGAGACCCAGGTCACCCCGGACGCCTCGCACACCTCGACGGGACACCCCGGACACTTCGACCACCTTCGAATACCTCGCCTTTCGGCAACGATGTGCCGGGCGTGTGGGTCTCCTCACAGGACAGTGGTCAGCCAACCGAAAGGTCCTCGATGAGCACGTTCCGGACGCCTCGCCGCAGAGCCCGCCTCGCTCTGGCGGCGGCGATCACGGTGGCAGCCGCCTTGGCGGGGCCGGTCTCGCAAGCCGCCGGATCCCCGTCCGCCCCCACATCCCCGTCCGCCGCGCCCTCCCCGGGTGCGCCGGGCCTCGGCGACCCGATCTTCCCGCTCGACGGCAACGGCGGCTACAAGGTGAACCGCTACCTCCTCGACTTCGACTGGCAGGCACCCCGGACTCCCTTCGAGGCCGCCACGACGGTCAAGGCGACCGCCACCCAGGCCCTGTCCCGCTTCGACCTGGACTTCGCGGGCAACACCCTGCACACGGTGACCGTGGACGGGACGACCGCCAAGGCCGTACGCGACGGCGACGAACTGGTGATCAGCCCGGCCAAGCCGCTCGCCAAGGGCAAGCCCTTCACAGTCAAGGTCACCTACACCGCCGACCCGACCCAGATTCGGCACCGCGACGACGCCATCGAGGACTACGGCTGGATCCCCACGCCGGACGGCACGGTGCTGTACCCCCAGCCCAACGGCGCCAAGATGATCTTCCCGTCGAACGACCACCCGAGTCAGCGCGCCCCGATCACCTTCCGTATCACCACCCCGCCGGGCCTCACGGCCGTCGCGGGCGGCGAGCTCACCGGCCGCGCCGAGCAGGCGGACGGCCGCGTGAAGTGGACGTACGACTCCGAACAGCCGGTCGCCACCCAGCTCGCCCAGCTGGCGATCGGCAGGTTCACCTTCGTGGACAGCACCGGTCCGCACGGGCTGCCGATCCGCGATGTGGTCCCGGACGACCTGGTCGCCCCGACCGACCAGTACCGCAAGCTCACGGCCGACCACATCGCGTGGCTGGAGGAGCGGCTCGGCCCCTACCCCTTCAACCGCTACGGCCTCCTCGTCGGCGACACCGACCTGGGCGTGGCCCTGGAGACACAGACGCTCTCCCTGATCCCGAAGGCCGACCTGCTCGGCGACCGGGTCAGCGCCGAGCGCAACCTGGTGCACGAGCTCACCCACCAGTGGACCGGCGACAGCGTCGGCATCAAGACCTGGTCCGACCTGTGGCTGAGCGAGGGCCACGCCCGCTTCTACGAGCGGCTGTACTCGGAGGCGCACGGCGGCGACAGCTTCGAGGCCGCGATGAAGACGGCGTACGCGAGCCACGACCAGTGGCGCCACGACTACGGCGCCCCCGCCGAACCGACCGAACCGAACCTCTTCAAGCGGATGCGCTACGACGGCTCGACGCTCGTCCTGTACGCGCTGCGCGAGAAGGTGGGCCAGGAGACGTTCGGGAGGATCGAGCGGGCCTGGGTCACCGAGTACCGCGGAAAGATCGCCAGTACCCAGGACTACATCGATCTGGCGTCCAAGGTCGCGGGCCAGGACCTCGACGATTTCCTGCACCCGTGGCTCTACGGCGCCAAGACCCCGCCGATGCCCCATCACCCGGACTGGGTGGTCAACCCGGTCCAGGGCTGAGGATCCAGGGCTGAGGGCTGAGGGCCCAAGGCCGAGTGAGGGGGCGGCACCACGGGGGTCGCCCCCTCGCTCAACGGACTCCGACCGCCTTGAGCGCTGCGCGCTGCCCCGCCGACGGATTCGCCGGGAAGTACAGGTAGCAGACCCCGCCCGTACCGGGGACGACGTTTCCGGAGGCGTTGTACCTCTTGGTACGGAGCCAGATGTTCTCCCACTCGCGCCGCTTGTACACCCGGCGCACGGCGTCGTCGCCCGGCGAGGCGGGGTCATTGGCGATCACATCGCCGCCCGCGGTGAATCCGATGACGGTCATGAGGTGGCCCGAGGTCCCGTACCCCGCCCCCGTCAGCTCGGACTTCAGGAACGACTGGGACGTTATGGCCGGGATGCCGGCGGCGATCAGCTTCTCCAGGTCGGTGAGCGAGCGGAGGCGGGTGACCACCCCCTGGAGGTCCTTGTACGTCGCCGCGTACGCCGCGTTGAAGGGCCAGTTGCCGCAGCCGCGGTACTGATAGTCGTAGGTGAAGCGGGCCGCATGGCAGACCTGGGGGTCGGCGAAAGCCGGGTCGACCCAGGCGAGTTGCTCCGCCGTGGGCCTGCGCCCCCAGTGCTCGATGATCATCTGCGAGGAGGTGGGGCTGCACCAGGCCTCGCCGCCGTTGTCGTACTCGGGGTACTGGCCCGCGTGGATCTCCTGGGAGTAGCGCGGGACCGTCAACTCCTTCGCGAGCCCGGGGGTGGAGGCCGGGACGGTGAAACGGTCGGGGATGTCGGAGCCCATCACGCCGAGCCGCCAGACCGTCGGCGTGAGCCCGGAGCCCGGGGTGCGGTAGAGGGTGAGACGGAGCCGGCAGGAGACGAGGCGCAGGCCCGAGGCCGCGTCGTCGATCGCGAAGGTGTCCGTCCAGATACTGCTCCGGCCGTCCTTCTGGCCGTCCACGGAGGTCCGCTTGATGTCCTGGTCGCCGGCCGCCCAGCGGCCCATCACGTACCAGGGCGTGGTGGTGCCGTCGGAGTACGTGCCCGTGAGCTCGACCTGGAGCCAGGTGCCCGCCGGGGTGTGCGCGTTCCAGGAGGCGATGGCCTCGGTGGCGGGGACGGTGAGCCGGTGGACCGGGGAGGTCCAGGTCGCGTACTCCCAGGTCGCGGTCTTTCCGGTGTGCGGGTCGGTGTAGTCCGCGGTGCCGGCCGGGGTCGCGATCACCAGGCCGGGACGGGCGGCCGCGAGGGCCCGCGTGCCCTTCGCGGTGCCCGTCCGCCAGTCGGCGTACGAGGTCCAGGCCCGGTTGTCCACGGTGCCCGGACCCGCGTGCGAGTGCGCCGCCCCGGCCTGCGTGGCCGCGGCCGCGGTGCCCGCGGTACTGGTCGCCGCCGCGGCGACCGCCACGGCCAGGAGGGCTCTGCGGGACGGCTCTGAAGCTCTGGTCATGGGTGAGGGACCCCCAGTTCGTCCGGAAGCGGCGGCTCCCCACTATGGACGGTGAAAGGCGGCTCCTGCCAGCACTTCGACCTGTGCCGCGCCCACCAATATTGGTCGGAACCACTGGCATGACCTGCGACGCCTCGGTTCCGGCGGGGGCGCGCCGGCCGCCACTAGAGTGTTCCCCGTACAGGGGTGCGTGTGCCCGCCGGGCGGATGCGCCCGCGTCTCATCGCACCTCGGGAACCGTCATTCGCGACCTCGCCGCGCGCCTGCGTGCCCTGCCGCCCTCCTGCGGACCCGTCCGCCTGATCGGTGTCGACGGGCACGCCGGCTCCGGGAAGACCACCTTCGCCGGACGGCTGGCCGCGGCACTGGGCGACGCGCCCGTGCTGCACCTCGACGACATCGCGACGCACGAGGAGCTGTTCGGCTGGACCCGGCGGCTGCTGTGCCAGGTGGTCGATCCGCTGAGCCGCGGCGAGACGGCGCGCTACGTCCCGTACGACTGGAGCGCCCGCGCCTTCGGTCCGGTCCGCGAACTGCCTCCCGCGCCCGTGATCCTGCTGGAGGGGGTCGGCGCCGGGCGCCGGGCGCTGCGCCCGTATCTGGCGCGGCTGCTGTGGATGGAACTGGCGCGCGACGAGGCCTGGACACGAGGGCGGCGACGGGACGGCGAGGCGCAGAGCGCGTTCTGGGCCGGGTGGGTCGCCGCCGAGCGTCAGCACTTCGTCGAGGATCCCTCAAAACCCTTTGCCGATCTTCTGGTGCGGCAGTGTTCTGAGGGATACGAGGTGTTTTCGGAACCCACTGGGACCGCTGGACCGGACCAGCCCCTCACTCACGGTGACGGATCATCCGCAATGTGCTGAACTTGTGAAGAGCCGTGCGAGGGAAGTTCCCGAAGTGCCTCAACTCGGCTTGACCCGGGGGCCGTACAGGACTTACGTTCTGAATGTGCGGTCTTTCGAAGCCGCCCGCAGTCGCGAAGCCCCCGGTTGTTCCCCCGTGATCGGGGGCTTCGTTCTGCCCACACCCTCCCTTTTCGGGCGCTCCGCGCCGCGATTCGCTCACCCTCGGTCACCGAGTCAAGTGCGCCCCATCTGCTCCCACCTCGTGGAACGGGGGCGTGCGGCACCCTTCGGCACGCCCATGAACCGCAGGTACGATGCCTCTCGGTGCGACCTTCGGACGGCTGCTCTGCGCACCGATGCAACTCCCGTCCGCGGCACAGGGGTTCGACCAAAGCTGCCGACGGGCACCGGCCCGTTCGGAGAAGCATCGGGGGCACGGTTTGTGGGGGACGTGATGGACTTCGGCATGCAGGGCCCGGAGGCCCCGGCCGACCTCGCCTGGATGCGAGGTGTGGACGCCTACACCATGGGGGCCTATCCGCAGGCGGAGGAGGAGTTCCGCACCGCGGTCCGGATGGACCCGGGCATGGCGGACGGCTGGCTCGGACTGCACGCGCTGCGGGTGGACACGACGACCGCGCTGCTGCGGATGTTCCGGCACCGGGACCGCTTCGGTGAGCAGCGCTCGCGCCACCGGCGCACGCTCAACTCCTGGTACTGGCTGGGCTGGTGGGTGCAGCCGGTACTGGAGAGCCCGCGCGATCTGCTGCTCGCGCACGCCTCGCACTGGCTGGACGGCCGCCATGTGCCCGAGCTGGACCGGGCCCTCGCGGGGCTGCCGCCGGTCGACGCCGATCATCAGGTGCGCTTTCTGCATGCCTGCCGGGCCTATCTGGTCAAGGACTGGGAGCAGTTGGTCCGGCACACGGATCCGCTGATCGACGACCCCATGCTGGGCATAGAGGCCGGCCTCTTCGGTGGCATGGCCCGGGTCCGCCTGGAGATGTTCGGCCAGGCGGAGCCGCTCCTCTCCTCCGCGCTGATGCGCTGCCGCAGCGAGCAGCCCCAGCGCAAGGAGCTGCGGTACTGGCTCGCGCGGGCCCACGAGGGCACCGGGCGGTCGGCCGCCGCGCTGCCTCTGTACCGGGCGGTGCACCGCGTCGACCCGGCCTTCATGGACACCTCGGCCCGGTTGGCCGCGATCTCCGAGGGCGACGGGTACGACGATGCCGCCGCCGACCTCGCGGCGATCACCCTTGCCGGGGTCGGGCAGGACGTCATGGACGGCCCCGACGGAATCGATCCCCTCTTCGGCGTCGAGGGCCGCGACCTGAAACTCTCGGAGCCCGATCCTCTCCCGCCGGGCGCGTTGCCGCCGGAGACCGATGTGGTGCGCGAGAAGGCCGTGGTACCGGTGCAGCCGTTGCCGGCCGGGCCGACCGACCCCGTCTTACTTGACGAAGCGCTCGCCGAACTGGAGCGCATGGTCGGGCTGGAGCCGGTGAAGCGCCAGGTCAAGGCGTTGTCGGCGCAGCTGAACATGGCGCGGCTGCGGGCCGGACAGGGCCTGCCCGTCCAGCCGCCGAAGCGCCATTTCGTCTTCTCCGGCCCCTCGGGCACCGGCAAGACCACGGTGGCTCGCATTCTCGGACGGGTCTTCTACGCGCTCGGTCTGCTCGGCGGTGACCACCTCGTGGAGGCGCAGCGGGCGGACCTCGTGGGCGAGTACCTCGGCCAGACCGCCGTCAAGGCCAACGAACTGATCGACTCGGCGATCGGCGGGGTGCTCTTCGTGGACGAGGCGTACGCGCTGTCGAACTCGGGCTACGGCAAGGGGGACGCGTACGGGGACGAGGCGCTGCAGGTGCTGCTGAAGCGGGCCGAGGACAACCGCGACCACCTCGTGGTCATCCTCGCCGGCTACCCGGAGGGCATGGACCGTCTCCTGGCCGCCAACCCCGGCCTCTCCTCCCGCTTCACCACCCGGGTCGACTTCCCCTCCTACCGCCCCCTGGAACTCACCTCCATCGGTGAGGTGCTCGCCGCCGAGAACGGTGACATCTGGGACGAGGAGGCGCTCGACGAGCTCCGCTCCATCGCCGGGCACGTGGTCGATCAGGGCTGGATCGACGAACTCGGCAACGGCCGGTTCCTGCGCACCCTGTACGAGAAGAGCTGCGCGTACCGGGACCTGCGTCTCTCCGGTTACCCGAACACGCCCTCCCGCGACGATTTGTCGACACTCCGGCTGCCGGACCTCATGCAGGCGTACGGGGAGGTGCTGTCGGGCCGGGGCCCCCAGGATCCGTCAGCAATGTAACCCTGGGGGCCCCGCCCCCAGACCCCCTCATCGGCCACCGAGGCTCTCAGGGGTGTGGGGAGCTGCGCGAACAGCTCCCCACACGGTGGCGTCAGGTTGCCAGGGCCTGCTCGGGGGTCTCGCTGAGGCGGGGTTCCTTCAGCGGCGTGGCCACAGCGGCAGCGCCGACGTCCCGATGGGCCGGGTCGCGTACCTCGCCCACGAGGAGCTCCAGGACGTCCTCCAGCGCGACAAGACCCAGAACCTTCCCCGACGCGTCCGCGACCTGCGCGAGGTGCGTCGCGGCGCGGCGCATCACGGTCAGGGCGTCGTCCAGCGGGAGTTCGGAGCTCAGGGTGGTCATGTGTCGCCACAGGTGCTGGGGAACCGCCCGTTCGGACTCCTCCAGGTCGAGTACGTCCTTCACATGCAGATAGCCCATGAAGGCGCCGTTCTCCGCGACCACCGGGAACCGGGAGTACCCGGTGCGGGCGGTGAGCGCGACGACCTGGCCGGGGGTGACGGAGGGGCCGACGGTGACCAGGGAGCCGTGGTCCAGGAGGACGTCGTTGACCGGGCGGGAGCCCAGTTCCAGGGCGTCTTCGAGGCGTTCCTGCTCCTCGGGGTCCAGCAGGCCCGCCTGACCGGAGTCCTCGACGAGCCGGTTGAGCTGCTCGCTCGTGAAGACCGCCTCGACCTCGTCCTTGGGTTCGACCCGGAAGAGTTTCAGGATGAGGCGGGCGCAGGCGCCCAGGGCGACGGTGACGGGACGGCACAGGCGCGCGAAGGCCACCAGGCCGGGGCTCAGCCACAGCGCCGTCTTCTCGGGCGCGGCCATCGCCAGGTTCTTCGGGACCATCTCGCCGATGACGAGGTGGAAGAAGACGACGAGGGCGAGCGCGATGACGTATCCGAGGGGGTGGATCACCCCTTCGGGGAGGTGCACCGCCTCGAAGACGGGCTCCAGCAGATGCGCCACCGTCGGTTCGGCCACCGCGCCGAGCGTCAACGAGCAGACGGTGATGCCGAACTGGGCCGCCGCCATCATCTGCGGCAGCCGCTCCAGTCCGTACAGGACCTGGCGGGCCCGCGCGGAGCCGAGCGGTTCGATCTGACTGCGCCGTACGGAGATCAGCGCGAACTCGGCGCCGACGAAGAACCCGTTGGCGAGCACCAGCAACACGGCGAACAGGAGTTGGAGCACGCTCATCGGACGGCCTCCGGCGCGGCAACCGCGTCGGCGGTCCTGACCAGCCGGACCCGTTCGGCCCGGTAGTGTCCGACCTGGCGTACCGACAGACGCCAGCCGGGCAGTTCGGCCTTGTCGCCGGGGGCCGGGATCCGGCCGAGCAGATCGGCGACGAGGCCCGCGACGGTCTCGTACGGGCCCTCGGGCACGTCGAGGCCTATGCGCTGCAGGATGTCAACCCGGCAGCTGCCGTCGGCGTCCCAGGCGGGCCACCCGTCCTCGGGCGCTACGGCGGCGAGCTCCGGCAGGTCCTTGGCGTCGTGCTCGTCGCGGACCTCGCCGACGAGTTCCTCGACGATGTCCTCCAGGGTGACCACGCCCGCCGTGCCGCCGTACTCGTCGACGACGACGGCGATCGGCTGCTGGCTGCGCAGTTGCTCGAGCAGGGGCTGCACGGGCAGCGTCTCCGGGACCAGCAGCGGGGCCTGGGCGATCCGGCCGACGGGAGTGCGCAGCCGGTCCTGGGAGGGGATCGCCAGGGCGTCCTTGAGGTGCGCCATGCCGACGATCTCGTCGATCCGCTCCCGGTAGACGGGGAAGCGGGAGAGGCCGGTGGCGCGGGTGAGGTTGACGACGTCCTCGGCCGTGGCGGAGGACTGGAGCGCGCTGACCCGTACCCGCGGGGTCATGACGTGCTGCGCGGTCAGGTCGGCGAGCGAGATGGTCCGTACGAAGAGATCCGCGGTGTCCTGCTCCAGGGCACCGGCCTGGGCCGAGTGCCGGGCCAGGGAGACAAGCTCGCCGGGGGTGCGGGCGGAGGCCAGCTCCTCGGCGGGTTCGACACCCAGGGCCCGTACGAGCCGGTTGGCGACGGTGTTGAGCGCGGCGATCACCGGCCGGAAGAGGCGGGAGAAGACGTGCTGCGGACCCGCGACGAAGCGGGCGACCTGAAGCGGCTTGGAGACCGCCCAGTTCTTGGGCACGAGCTCGCCGATCACCATCTGCACGGCGGCGGCGAGCAGCATGCCGACCACCACGGCGACACCGGACACGGCGCCCTCGGGCAGCCCGATCGCGGTGAAGGGTCCGTGCAGCAGTTCGGCGAGCGCGGGTTCGGCGAGCATGCCGACGACGAGCGAGGTGATGGTGATGCCGAGCTGGGTGCCGGAGAGCTGGAAGGACAGCTCCTTGAGCGATTCGACGACCGTACCGGCCCGTCGGTCGCCTTCGGCCGCCGCCTTCTCGGCGTCCGGCCGCTCGACCGTGACCAGGCCGAACTCGGCCGCCACGAAGAAGCCGTTGGCGAGGATCAACAGGAACGCCGCCCCAAGGAGCAGCAGGGGGATGGTCATGATGCCGCCGCCTCGATATGTCGGGAGGGGGCGGCGCAGGTACTACAGGACGATCCGTCCATCGCTGGAGGGAGTCACTCCTCGGGTAGCAGGGGGCCTCTGAGTCACCAGGTGGAACATCAGCGGCGGAGGCGCAACGAAAACGCCTCCGCCAACAGATTAATCAAGACATGGGCCCGTACGGCAGGGTGGAAGGCCGAGAGTCAGCCGTGATGTTGCTCCCGGTCGCCGATGGAGCGGGCTTCGGCGAGCGCGCGCAGGGCGCGGGCGTCCTGGATCGCGCGCTGTTTGGCGATGCCCGGCTGGATGCCGAGCACGGGCAGGCTGGTGCCGTCGCTGAGGTTGAGGAACACCCAGGGGTCGCCGGGGCGCAGGTTGACCTGGAGGATCTCCGCCCATTCCAGGTGTCGCCTGCTGGTGATGTTCACCACGGTGACGCCGGTCTCGTCGGCGACGACCTTGGGCCGCGAGAGCATCAGCAGGACACCGAAGAGCAGCGCGCCGATGAAGACGAAGCTGAGCTTCTCCCCCGGGCTGAGCTGTTCGAGGAGCAGCGCGACCGTCGTTATGACGACGAAGATCGCGACGCCCGCGGTGAGCAGCACGGCCCGGGTGAGGGACGGCCGGAACGTGACGGGGAGCGTGGGAAGGTCGGGCATGGTTTCGGTCGGGGTCCTCAGAGGCGGCAGGCGTGGATGGCCGTGGTCAGGATGGCCCGCGCGCCGAGCGCGTACAGGTCGTCCATGATCTGCTGGGCCTCCTTGGCGGGCACCATGGCGCGGACGGCGACCCAGCCCTCGTTGTGCAGCGGGGAGATGGTCGGCGACTCCAGGCCGGGCGTGAGCGCGACGGCCTTCTCCAGGTGCTCGGCGCGGCAGTCGTAGTCCATCATCACGTACGTCCGTGCGACCAGGACGCCCTGGAGGCGGCGCAGGAACTGCTGCACCTTGGGCTCGGCGTCCTCGGAGGTGTCGGCCCCGACCCGGCGGATGACGACGGCCTCGGACTTCATGATCGGGTCGCCGAAGACCTCGAGGCCCGCGTTGCGCAGCGAGGTGCCGGTCTCGACGACGTCCGCGATGACCTCGGCGACACCGAGTTCGATCGCGGTCTCGACGGCGCCGTCGAGGTGGACGACGGAGGCGTCGATGCCGCTGTCGGCGAGGTGCTTGGCCACGATGCCCTCGTAGGAGGTGGCGACCGTCATGCCGCCGAGGTCCTCGATGCCCTTGGCGGTGCCGGGCTTGGTGGCGAAGCGGAACGTCGAGCGGGCGAAGCCGAGCGGGAGGATCTCCTCCGCGTTGGCGCCCGAGTCGATGAGCAGGTCGCGGCCGGTGATGCCGATGTCGAGGCGGCCGGAAGAGACGTAGATCGCGATGTCGCGGGGGCGGAGGTAGAAGAACTCGACCTCGTTGCCCGGGTCGACGATGCGCAGTTCCTTGGACTCCCGGCGCTGCTGGTAGCCGGCCTCATGCAGCATCTCCGCCGCAGGGCCTGACAGGGAACCCTTGTTGGGGACGGCGATGCGCAGCATGAGGTCGGCTTCCTTCGTTCGTGCGTACGATACGTACGGGATTGCGGGGTTTACGGCTCAGAGGTGGGCGTACACGTCGTCGAGGGAGATCCCGCGCGCCACCATCATCACCTGAACGTGGTAGAGGAGCTGCGAGATCTCCTCGGCGGCGGCGTCCTTGCCCTCGTACTCGGCGGCCATCCAGACCTCGGCGGCCTCTTCGACGACCTTCTTGCCGATGGCATGGACGCCCTTGCCGACCAGTTCGGCGGTGCGCGAAGTGGTGGGATCGCCGGTGGCGGCCTTGTGCTGGAGCTCAGTGAAGAGCTCCTCGAACGTCTTCTTGGACATGATGCCGCCCACCCTACGCGCTACCGCCCCTGCCTCAGTGCCAGGGTTCGGATACTGAGCGCAGTGTGGCCGCGGTCGCCACGGCGGCCGTCACCGCCTCGTGTCCCTTGTCCTCGTTGGAGCCCTCGATGCCCGCACGGTCGAGAGCCTGCTCCTCGGTGTCGCAGGTCAGCACGCCGAAGCCGATGGGGACGCCGGTCTCGATGGAGACCTGGGTGAGGCCCTGGGTGACGCCCTGGCACACGTATTCGAAATGCGGGGTACCGCCGCGGATGACGACGCCGAGCGCGACGACCGCGTCGTAGCCGCGGCCCGCGAGGACCTTGGCGACGACCGGCAGCTCGAAGCTGCCGGGGACCCTGAGCAGGGTCGGCTCGTCGATCCCGAGCTCGTGCAGGGCGCGCAGCGCGCCGTTGACGAGGCCGTCCATCACCTTTTCGTGCCACTGTGCCGCGATGACCGCGACCCGCAGGTCGCCGCAGTTGCGTACGGACAGTTCAGGTGCACCCTTGCCGCTCACGTCTCTCCTCAGTGCTTTCTTGTTACTGGTTGCCGCAGGCGGACACGGTGGCCGTGTCGAGCCAGGGCAGGTCGTGACCCATCCGGTCCCGCTTGGTGCGCAGGTAACGGAGGTTGTGCTCGCCCGCCTGTACGGGCATCGGCTCCCGGCGCGTGACCTTGAGGCCGTGCCGGACCAGCGCGTCGGTCTTGTCGGGGTTGTTGGTCAGCAGGCGCAGGCTGTGGACGCCGAGGTCCTCCAGGATCTGCGCGCTCGCGCCGTAGTCCCGGGCGTCGGCGGGCAGGCCGAGTTCCAGGTTGGCGTCGAGGGTGTCGCGGCCCCGCTCCTGGAGCTCGTAGGCGCGCAGCTTGGACAACAGGCCGATGCCGCGCCCCTCGTGCCCACGCAGGTAGACCACGACGCCCCGGCCCTCGGCCTGGATGCGCTCCATGGAGGTCTGGAGCTGGGGGCCGCAGTCGCAGCGCAGCGAGTGGAAGATGTCGCCGGTCAGGCACTCGGAGTGGACACGGACGAGGACGTCCTCGCCCTCGCCGATCTCGCCGTGCACCAGGGCGACGTGCTCGACGCCGTCGACGGTGGAGCGATAGCCGTACGCCGTGAACTCGCCGAAGGCAGTGGGCAGTTGCGTCTTGGCCTCGCGGCGGACGGTGGGCTCCGCGGTGCGGCGGTAGGCGATCAGGTCCTCGATGGAGATGATCGTCAGACCGTGCTTGCGGGCGAACGGGATCAGCTCGGGCAGACGGAGCATGCGTCCGTCCTCCCCGGCGATCTCGACGATCGCGCCGGCCGGGCGCAGGCCCGCGAGCCGGGCGAGGTCGACGGCGGCCTCGGTGTGGCCGTTGCGGACGAGGACACCGCCGGGCTTGGCGCGCAGCGGGAAGATGTGGCCGGGGCGCACGAAGTCGCCCGCCTCGGCCTCGCCGCCGGCCAGCAGCCGCAGGGTGGTGGCGCGGTCGGCCGCGGAGATGCCGGTGGACACGCCGTGGGCGGCGGAGGCGTCCACCGAGACGGTGAACGCGGTCTTCATCGACTCGGTGTTGTTCTGGACCATTTGGGGGAGCTGGAGGCGGTCGAGTTCGTCGCCCTCCATGGGTGCGCAGATCAGCCCGCGGCACTCGCTCATCATGAAGGCGATGATCTCGGGGGTCGCCTTCTCGGCGGCGACGACGAGGTCGCCCTCGTTCTCCCGGTCCTCGTCGTCGACGACCACGATCGGTCGGCCCGCCGCGATGTCGGCGATGGCCTTCTCGACCGGGTCGAGCGCGAAGTCCTCGATATTGTCCGTGCTGTACCAGACGGGTGCCGCGGTCATGCGGGGGCTCCTTCCAGGACGGGCTGCCCGGCCTTGCGGGAGCGCAGCCACCAGTCGCGCATGCCCGACAGGACGAGTGCGCCGTAGACGACGTAGACGAAACCGGAGAAGGCGTAGCCGTTGGCGAAGTTGAGCGGGACGCCCACCACGTCGACCAGCAGCCAGGCGAACCAGAACTCGACCATGCCGCGGGCCTGCGCGTACATGGCGACGATCGTGCCGACGAAGATGTACGCGTCCGGCCAGGGGTCCCAGGACAGGGTCGGGTACGCGTGGAACAGACCGCTGACCGCGAGCGTGCCGACGGCGGCGGCGGCCACCATGTAGGCGCGCTCGCGCCAGGTGGCGAACCGTACGGAGATGTGGCCGCCCTGGCCCTCCGCCTTGCCGCGGTTCCACTGCCACCAGCCCCACACGGCGACGACGATGACCACGACCTGCTTGCCGGCGCTGCCGGAGAGATGGCCGCTGGCGAAGGCCGCGAAGAGGACGACGCCGGACAGGAGTTGTACGGGCCAGCTCCATATGGAGCGCAGCCAGCCGAGTGCGAGGCCGATCAGACCGATGATGTTGCCGATCATGTCCGACCACTTGATGTGCTGTCCGAGGAGCGTGAACGCCTCGGAGTTCAGCCAGTTCACCGACCGCTCCCCTGGGTGTCGGGCAGCGCGACCGGCTGCTCGCCACGGGCGCCGAGCAGTCGCTCGACGTACTTGGCGATCACGTCCACCTCGAGGTTGACCGGGTCGCCTGCCTGCTTGTGGCCGAGCGTGGTCAGGTCGAGGGTGGTGGGGATGAGGCTGACGGTGAAGAAGTCCGGGCCCGCGTCGACCACCGTCAGGCTGATGCCGTCGACGGTGATGGAGCCCTTCTCGACCACGTAGCGGGAGAGGTCCGCGGGGAGGGAGATCTTCACGATCTCCCAGTTCTCGGACGGCTTGCGCTCGATGACCGTGCCCGTGCCGTCGACGTGGCCCTGGACGATGTGGCCGCCGAGGCGCTCGCCCACGGCCATCGGGCGTTCCAGGTTGACGCGGGAGCCGACGGTCAGGGCGCCGAGGCTGGAGCGGTCCAGGGTCTCGGCCATGACGTCGGCGGTGAATTCGTCGCCTTCGTGTTCGACGACCGTGAGACAGACGCCGTTCACGGCGATGGAGTCGCCGTGCTGTGCGCCCTGTGTGACGACGGGGCCACGCAGACGGAAACGGGAGGCGTCGTCGAGAATTTCGACGGCGGTGACCTCACCCAGCTCTTCGACGATTCCGGTGAACACTTCCCGGGTCCTCCTGCCTCATGGGGCACGGACTCCGGGGCCTGTCGATGACGACAGAATGAGCGGACTGCGACACCGGGAGCGAGCCGCATGGGCGGCACGTCCCGAAGGACGTGCCGAAACAAACGGCAGCGCGCACGAATGCCCGCCCGCCGCGCACTGCCTCCCATCCGGACTTTAACCGTCGGTCCAGGAATTTCACCTGGTCAACCGGCCGCTGGAAGCGACCGGGTCGCGGACTATAACCGCCGGTTCGGACTTTCACCGACCCCGGAGTGCGCTGCTTCTGGTACAGCATCAGTGTGCCACGTCTGATCCACGTCCATGCGAGCGATCGCCTGTGGGGTGCCTCACAGGTCGTCCGGATGGACTTCTCCGGCGCATCGCGGCAGGTCAACTCCCGCGAGACTCCTCGTGCTTGACGCGATCGCCCCTTGGTCCGCACCCATTGACCGCCCTGGTCTAGTCCACTTAAGGTCCATGATCAATGGTTTGTCGAAGCCGAGGTGTCGCACTCGCCCCTTGAGCGGCCCGGCGGCGGTGACGGAGGCCCTTGCCCCGCCGCCGGGTCTCCCCTTCCGGGGCGCGCCCGCATCGAATCACCGGGAGCGTGGCGCGAAGAGCTCGTCCTGGGCCGACTCCCGGGCCGTCAGGAGCGCTCCGCGGAGTACCGCGCCGCCGCCCAGCACGCTCGCGCGCACCTCGACCGGCAGCGGGGACATCCGGGTGAGTCGCTCACCGACCCGCGCGGCCAGCACCTCACCGCCCACCTGCCCCACCTCACCGCCGAGCACCACGCATCCAGGGTCGAGAACGGCCACGACGGACGCCGCGCCGATGGCGAGGCGGTCGGCGAGGGCGGAGAGGAAGCGGTCGGCTCCGGAGGAAGCCGAAGGAGAAGGGGAGGGGGAAGAGGAAGGGGAGGGGGAGCGCGAAGGAGAGGGGGAGGCAAGCGCCGCCACCGCTTGCCTCACCAGCGCCGCCGCCTCTGGTTCGCCGGGAGACACCGCTGTCGCCACCAGCCCGTGGCCGGCCGCGAGTTCCACGATCGCGGCGGACCCCGCCAGGGAGTGGAAACCGCCCTCGCAGTCCGTCGCCGAGGGCAGCGTCGACGTGCCCGGCACCGGCAGGAACCCGATCTCGCCCGTGCCGCCGGACGCCCCACGACGGAGTCTGCCGTCGAGCACGACGGCCGCACCGGTGCCGTGGCCGAGCCAGAGCAGGACGAACGTGTCGCGGTCACGGGCGGCGCCGTCACGCTGCTCCGCGAGGGCGGCGAGGTTCGTCTCGTTCTCGACGATCACACGGGCGGGCAGCCGTTCCTGGAGGGCGGCGACCAGACGGCGGTGCCACTCGGGCAGGCCGGAGGAGTCGCGGAGTTCGCCGGTGGCGGGGTCGATGAGGCCGGGGGCCCCGACGCCGACGGTGTGCAGGCGCTCCGCCCCGGCCTCCTTGGCCGCGCGTTCGACCAACGTGACCGCCTGCTCGACGGCGGGCCCGGTGCCGGTGTCGTCCGCGATCGGCACCGACGCCCGGGCCAGCTCCCTGCCGAGGAGGTCGGAGACGACGACCGAGACGCCCTCGGTGCGGACGTCGAGGGCGGCGAGATGGGCCCGGTCGGCGACGATCCCGTACAGACGGGCGTTGGGGCCACGG
Source organism: Streptomyces sp. NPDC111507 (assembly GCF_055638955.1). Classification (NCBI taxonomy): domain Bacteria; kingdom Bacillati; phylum Actinomycetota; class Actinomycetes; order Kitasatosporales; family Streptomycetaceae; genus Streptomyces; species Streptomyces sp. NPDC111507. Next base: position 95,314 of record NZ_JBVKBU010000011.1, read on the forward strand.
CGCTGTTCCCCCGACTCCCCCACCACCTCGATCAGTCCGGCGGCCGTGAGGCGTTCGACGAGGTCGGCGACGGTGGGCCGGGACAGTCCCGTGAGCTGCTTCAACTGTCCCGCCGTCAGGGGGCCTTCCTGCTGGAGCAGGCGCAGGGCGAGGCGGTCGTTGATGGCCCGGGCGGTGCTCGGTGATGCGGGCATGCCGGGATCCTCCCAGATCAGTCGCGCAGTCGGTGGCCAGTAAATCATCTATCTATCAGGCAGGGTTCCTGATAGTTTACGGCGGCAGCGCGGGGAGCAGAGCCTGGAGGAGCGGGAAAGATGGGTTACATGGTCTACGACCTGCGTGAGGTGAAGCGGGCGCGGTACGCCGTGGCTGCCGTCTTCGCCGTGCACGGAGCGGTGACGGGCTCGTTCGCGACCCGTGTCCCCTGGATCCAGGACCACACGTCCGTCAGCACCGGCCAGCTCGGACTGGCCCTCGCGTTCCCGGCGATCGGTGCCTCCGTCGCGATGCCACTGGCGGGCCGCATCAGCCACCGCTTCGGCGCCCGTACCGCGCTGCGCGGGCTGATGTCCCTGTGGACGCTGTCACTGATCCTCCCGTCCCTCGCGCCGAACATCTACACGCTGTGCCCGGCCCTCTTCGTCTACGGCGCGTCGGCGGGCATGGCGGACGTGGCGATGAACGCGCTCGGCGTCGAGATCGAGAGCCGCCTCGGCAAGTCGATCATGTCGGGGCTGCACGGCATGTGGAGCGCGGGCGCCCTGGTCGGCTCGGCGGGCGGCACCCTGGCCGCGCACCTCGGTTCGGACGCGCGCCTGCACCACGCGCTGGCGGCCGGGGTCCTGACGGTCCTGGGTCTGACCGCCTGCCGATGGGTGCTGGACCTGCGACCGACCGAGGACGAGGCCCCGCCGCCGCGCTTCGCGCTGCCGCCCAAGTCCGCCCTGCTCATCGGGGCGGTCGGCTTCTGCGCCGTGTTCGCGGAGGGTGCCAGTCTGGACTGGTCGGCGGTCTACCTGAAGGACGAGCTGGGCAGCTCTGCCGGTCTTGCGGCCGCGTCGACGACCGGATTCATGCTGACCATGGCACTGGCCCGGATCGTGGGCGACGCGGTGGTCAACCGGTTCGGCGCGGTGCGCACGGTGCGGGCCGGCGGCGGTCTCGCCGTGCTCGGCGGGCTGCTCGTCGTCGTCGCGGACCATCCGGCCGTGGCGATGAGCGGCTTCGCGCTGATGGGTCTCGGCATCGCGGTCGTCGTCCCGCTCTGCTTCGCGGCGGCGGGGCACAGCGGCCCCAACCCCAGTCAGGCCATCGCGGGCGTCGCCACCATCACGTACACCTCCGGCCTGGTCGCGCCGAGCGCGATCGGCACTCTGGCGCAGGCGACGAGTCTGGTGGTGTCGTTCGGGCTGGTCACGGTGCTGGCGTGCGGCCTTGCCGCGTTCGCGGGGGTGCTGCGCGCGGGCGAGCGCGACCGGCCCAAGGTCAGTCCCGCGACCGCAGCAGTTCCCGACCCACGGCCCTGAAGCGGTCGCTCCAGGGCGTGGGGCGCAGCGTCGCGGCGTCGAGCCGGACGAGGACCCGTGTCCCGTGCGCGTACGTGAGCGCGCCGTCGGCCGAGCAGAAGCGGAAGCCGTACGTCAGTCCGGTGTTCCCCAGACGCTCCAGCCAGAGGTGGACGGCGTACTCGCCGGGGCGGTTGACCGGGGCCTCGTAGCTGATCCGCAGTTCCTTGACGGCGTTGCAGAAGTCGCCCGCCGCCCCCCAGTCGCCCTCGTAGGCCAGGAAGCCCTGGTCGTTCCACAGGGCTGTCCAGGCGCGTTCGACCATGACCGGGTACCGGGCGTTGTGGAGCAGGCCGAGTGCGTCCAGGTCGTCGAAGTGGACGGTGACGGGGAGGAGCCGCCCGTAGGAGAGGGCGGGGGCTGCGGGGGCTTCGGCGGTCACGGGCGGGGCTCCTGAGGGTGCCGGTGGAGACGGTGGGGACACCTCCATCCTAAGCGGCCGCTCAGGAGCCCCTGATCAGGGTGTTCGTATGCCCCCGGTCAGCCGGCGATCGAGTCCAGCTGCTCGGCGGCGGGCCGCAGTGTCCACAGGTCGCCGCCGGGCGGTGTCTCCAGTCTCGGCACCGCGGCCTGGGCCGCCCGGTCCCCCGCGTCGGCCGCCGCGTGCACGATGTCGCTCGCCGCGTAGCGGTGGAACTCCAGCTCCGGGTAGGGCCACGGCGCGGCGCCCGTCGCGGCGGGCAGCAGATAGTCGACCGCCTTGGCCAGGGTCTGGCCGTCCGGCCCCGTGTACCGCCACAGGTTCACGCCGACGTGCCGGCCGATGGCCGCGAGGCGGGTGTAGGCGACGAGGTCGAAGGTCGAGTAGTGCCAGCTGCGGGTGCGGGTGAGCTCCTGGGGCTGGCTGCCGTCCGCGGCGACCTGCGGGTCGATCCGCTTGGGCTCGGCGCCGAGGACGGTCCGGCGGGCGAGGTCCTCGTCGCCGGTCGCGTACGCCAGGGCGGCGAGCTGCATGTCGTAGAAGGTGCCGTGGTTGTTCTTGGCGGCGCCCTCCTCGCCGCCGAAGGCGCTGTTCTCCAGCCAGTCGCGGAAGTCGGTGTTCCAGGCGCGCATGGCGGTGCGGTCGCTCTTCGACCAGCCGGGGGCACCCGTCTCCAGGATCGCGATCGCGTCCAGGACACTGGTGTAGGACTGCGAGAAGTCGATGATGCCGATGGCCCGGCCGTCGTACTTGCAGGGGATGAACTGCCCGTGGTCGAGGTTCGGGTTCATCCGGGTGGCCGGGGCGAGGAACCAGGTGCGCAGCACGGTGGCGGCCTTCTCGGCGTACTGCTTCCTGCCGGTGTAGTACCAGGCGAGGGCGAGGTCGTACGTCGAGTCGAAGACCTTCTCGACGTCCTGACGGTCGGTGCCGGTGTCGACCTCGGGGTTGCGCTGGCCATCGCGCTGGACGTACGGGCAGCCCCAGGGGTTGTCGGCGGTCTTGGGCTGGGAGGGCCACCAGTACGGGGCCTGGCTCAGGTAGTCGTGGACGTCGCCGCCGGGGGCGGGCTTGGGCTTGTCGACGACCGTCCAGGGGCCCTGGGGCAGCCAGTTGTCGGCGCGGACCGTCAAGTCCTTGAGCGTGCGCTTCAGTTGGGGATCCCCGCGGTCGAGGCGGAGTCGGGTCTGCTGGAGCCGGGCGCCGTCGAGGACGACGGTCCGGGGGGCCTTCGGCGCCGCGTGGGCCGAGGCGGAGGGGACGACGACCGCCGCGAAGGTGGCCACGGCGGCGAGGAGGACAGCCAGACGGGGTCGCGCACTCATCAAGCCTCCGATCAGAAATATGAACGCAGTTCATGAGTAAGACCGTGCGAGCCTAGAACCACCAGGTACCCGTGACAATGGTCCGGACAAAGTTTCACGTACGAAGAAAGCGAAACTCACCATGGACCTCGGCGTGCGCTGGAAACTGCACGGCGACGGGCGGACGCCCGCGCCCGGAGCGGTTGTCCGCCCCGATGAACGCCTCTCGTGGCCGCGCACGATCGGGCTCGGCGCCCAGCACGTGGTGGCGATGTTCGGGGCGTCGTTCGTGGCACCCGTGCTCATGGGTCTGAACCCGAACCTCGCGATCATGATGTCCGGCTTCGCGACGGTCATCTTCCTGCTCGCCACCCGCGGCCGGGTGCCCAGCTACCTCGGCTGTTCGCTCTCCTTCGTGGGCGTCGCCGCGGTGATCCGCGCGCAGGGCGGCACCAGCGCCACGGTGACGGGCGCGGTGTTCGTCGTCGGCGTCGCGCTGTTCCTGGTGGGCCTGGCCGTGCAGCGATTCGGGGCGCGGATCATCCATGCCGCGATGCCACCGATCGTCACGGGCGCGGTCGTCATGCTGATCGGCTTCAACCTGGCGCCGGTGACGGCGTCCACGTACTGGCCGCAGGACCAGTGGACGGCCCTGCTCACCATGCTGCTCACCGGTCTGGCGGTCGTCTGTCTGCGCGGTTTCTGGTCACGGATCGCGATCTTCCTGGGCCTGCTCTTCGGGTACGGGATCTCCTGGGTCTTCGACCGGGTCTTCGGAAAGATCCACTCGGTGGACGCGAGCGGCAAGCTCACCGACCACTGGCGGCTAAACCTCTCCGGCGTCGGCAAGGCGGACTGGATCGGGCTGCCGTCCTTCCACGGCCCGTCCTTCCAGTGGTCGGCGATCCTCGTCGCGCTGCCGGTCGTGATCGCGCTGGTCGCCGAGAACGCGGGGCACGTCAAGGCCGTCGGCGAGATGACCGGCGATCCGCTGGACGACAAGCTGGGCACCGCGATCTCCGCGGACGGCGTCGCCTCGATGCTCTCCACGGCGGTCGGCGGCCCGCCCAACACCACGTACTCCGAGAACATCGGCGTGATGGCCGCGACCCGCGTCTACTCCACGGCCGCCTACTGGGCCGCCGCGGGCTTCGCCCTCCTCTTCGGCCTCTGCCCCAAGTTCGGCGCGATCGTGGCCGCGATCCCGGGCGGCGTGCTCGGCGGCATCACCGTCATCCTGTACGGCATGATCGGCCTGCTCGGCGCCCAGATCTGGCTCAACGCCCGGGTCGACCTGCGCAACCCGCTGAACCTGGTGCCGGCCGCCGCGGGCGTCATCATCGGCATCGGTGGCGTCTCGCTGAAGTTCACGGACAACTTCTCGCTCAGCGGCATCGCGCTCGGCACGCTCGTCGTGATCACCGGGTACCACGCGCTGCGGGCGATGGCCCCGGCCCATCTCAAGACCCAGAAGCCACTGCTGGACTCCGGCACGTCCTCGTACGACGAGGCGGACGATCAGCGCGCCAGCTCATAGGCGTACTCCGCCGAGAACGTTCCAGGTGTGCCCTTGCACCCGTCCGACTCCCCCGGCAGCTTCACCCACAGATAGCCGTCGATCCTGGCCTCCCCGGTGTTCAGGGTCGGCGCCCGGCCGATCTTCCGGCCCGCCGGATCGCACCACTCCCCGTCGGCCGGGGCACCGTTGCCGTTGCGACTGGTGTCGATGACGGCGCCGAGACTCACGGGGCCGCCCAGCGCGGACAGCACCTGCCGGGCGTACGCGATCTCGTCGCTCGTACGGTGGAAATTGGAGACGTTGGTGAAGACGCCGTCGGAGGAGGCGGCCGAGGCGGCGCCCGCCCGTGCGAGGAGCGCGGCCTGCTCGCCGGCCGGGTTCCAGGCGGAGTGGCCGGCGTCGTAGTAGACGCGGGCCCGGGGGTCGGCGGCCTTGAGGACGCGGCCGGCGCGGGCCAGCGAGGCGAAGCGGGCGGCCCGGTCGGTCGCGGGGAGGCAGCCGGCCTGGGCGACCGAGTCGGGCTCCAGGATGACGATGACCTCGTCGTCGCCGAGGCCCGCCGCGAAGTCGTCGATCCAGCCGTCGTACGCGGCGAGGTCGGGTGCGCCGCCCTGTGAGGCCCCGCCGCAGTCGCGCTGCGGGATGGCGTACGGCACGACGACCGGGACCCGGCCCTCGGCCGCGGCGCCCGCGGTCACCGCCCTGACCCGCGCGGTGATGGTGGCGGGGGTGAAGTCGGCGAACCAGACGGCGGCCGGGCGGTCGGCGATCCGGGACTCGATGACCGCGCGCCGGTGGTCGCCGGGGTGGGACGCGACCCAGTCCAGGACCTGGGAGTCGGGGTGGCTGTAGAGCAGGGCGGGGGCGGCCACGGTCGCCGGGGCCTTCCTGCTCGGGGAGGGCGTCGGGCTCGGCTTCGGGGACGGGTGGTACGAGGACGGGGACGGCGCGGCGGAGGTCCCGGGCGGGGAGGGCGTCGGCACGGCGGGCGGCGGGCGGAGGCCGGGCGAGCGGGTCACCAGCGGTCGGGCGTCGTCGGAGGGCCGCTCGCGGTCGAGGGCGGACATCGTCCCCGTCACCGCGCCGACCGCCACGACCACCGAGGCCGCCGCGACCATGGCCGCGCGCCGGGCCGCCCGCCTGCGCTCGGCCCTGCGTGCGGCCAGGCGCCGCGCACGTAAGCCTGACACGTACCGCTCCCCCCGGTTCCCACCACGTTTCCGCCGCTCCCGGCCACATCCGCGCCTGACGACACGGGCGGGTTCCCCCGTTCTGGGGATGCGCCCGGCCAGGCGGCGACTCCGGTCAGCCTAGGACTGGGAACCTGCCCCCATGACGCAGTTGGAACAGTTCACCACCCCCGTGGACGCCATCGCCTCCCGGATGCGCACCCTGGCGGCGACCCTGCCGGAGCGGGACGGAATCGCGGTCTTCAACCGCGTCTACCTCACCGTCACGGAGGAGGTCGAACGGCGCCTGGACGCAGGGGAATTCCCGGACGGCGAGGCCGCGGTCACGCTGGATGTACGTTTCGCCGAGCGCTATCTGCGCGTGGCCGAGGAGGGGTCCCCGCCCGCCTGCTGGCGCCCCCTGTTCCAGTTCCGGCGCCATCCGGGAGTACGCCCGCTGCAGTTCGCGCTCGCGGGCATCAATGCGCACATCGGACACGATCTGGCGCTCGCCGTCGTGGACACCTGCCGTACGCTCCGCTGCGAACCAGCCGACCTGGAGGACGAGTTCGAGCGCGTGGGTGACCTCCTCGTCTCGCTGGAGGAGCGCGTCCGCGAAGATCTGATGCCGGGCCCCGACCTCCTCCAGATCGCCGATCCGCTCACCCACCTGCTCGGCTCGTGGAGCCTGGAGAGGGCCCGCGACGCGGCCTGGTCGGCGGCGCGGGCCCTGTGGGCGCTGCGCGGACTCCCCGACCTCGCCGAGGAGTTCGCCGACCGTCTCGGCGCCGCCGTCGGTCTGGCGGGCCGGATGCTGCTCACGCCCCTGGGGGACGGATCCGGCCATATCCCCGCGTACGGCGTGTAACTCACGCTCGTACGCGCTACGTTCACGGTTCACGTGCCTGACGCGAAGGAGCACAAGCATGGCTGCTCGGCTGGGTCTGAGTCTTCCTCAAACACGCCAGTACGACATCGGTCGAGACGTCCCGGACGTGGCGCGCACGGCTGAGGAGATCGGCTACGAGAGCCTGTGGGTGTTCGAGCGCGCCCTGTTCCCGGACCCCGCCACGCAGGGGCTGTACGGCGTCCCGAACCTGCCCTGGCCCGACTCCTACCGCGGGGTCGCCGAGCCGCTGGTGACCCTGACGCTGGCCGCGGCGGCCACGCAGCGGGCGCGGCTGGGCACCAGCGTCCTGGTCGCCCCGTTGCACGGCCCGTTCCAGCTGGCCAGGGCCCTCGGCACACTGGACGCGGCGAGCGGCGGCCGGGTCGTGGCGGGTCTCGGTACCGGCTGGTCGCTCGACGAGTACGCCGCGGCGGGCGTGGCGCCATTCGAGGAGCGGGGCCGGGTCCTGGACGAGGTCCTCGACGTGTGCCGCGCGGTGTGGGGCCCGGACCCGGTGTCGTACGAGGGCCGCCTGACCAGGATCGAGTCGGCCGTGGTCGCCCCGAAGCCCGCCCGGCCGATCCCGATCCTGCTGCCCGCCTTCAGCAAGAAGGCGCTGACCCGGCTCGTGGACCGCGGCGACGGCTGGCAGCCGGTGGCCCAGGGAGGCGCCGACCAACTCGCCGCCCAGTGGCGGCAGGTGCAGGACTTCGCGGCCGAGCGCGGGCGCACCGAGCCGATCCAGTCGGTGGCGCGGATCAACACGCGCTACTCCGCCAAGGCCTACGACGGCGCGGACCGCCAGCCCTTCCAGGGCAACGTCGACCAGATCGTGTCGGACCTGGTGCCGTACGCCGAGATCGGCCTCGACGAGTACTTCGTCGACCTCCAGGACGGCCCGCGGGACGCCGAGGAACTCAAGGACCTGGCCGCCGAGGTGTACACGGCGGCGCGCGCGGCCGGAATCTGACCGGCCGCCCCGCGAAGGCCGGCCCGGTCAGGCCCTAAGCGGGTCGGGCGAAGTCCGCTGCGGTTCGGCAGCGCCCTGAAGGGGCGCGGGGAACTGCGCGACCGGCCACGATGGAGCCGCGGACGATCGACGGCACCTCCCCGCACTTCCAGCGGAGCGCTCAGTCCTCGGGCAGTTCCACCGGCGCGATCTCGTCGTAGACGTCGCCGGGCCCGGGGTTGGTCGGGTCGGTCGCCCCGCCCAGCTGGTGCATGACGCCCCAGACCGCGTTCAGCGCGGTCTGCACGGCACCCTCGGCCCAGCCGGCCGTCCAGGAGATGTCGTCGCCTGCGAGGTAGATGCCCCGCTTGTCCTCGGGCAGTGCGTCCTGCATGAAGTGCGTGAACAGGCGGCGCTGGTAGCGGTAGTGGCCGGGCAGGTTGGCCTTGAACGCGCCCATGAAGTAGGGCTCGTTCTCCCAGGACACGGTCACCGGGTTGCCGATGATGTGCTTCCTGATGTCGACCTGCGGGTAGATCTCGCCGAGCGACTTCAGCATGACCTCCATCCGCTCGTTCGCGGACAGCGGCAGCCACTTCAGGCTGTCGTCGCACCACGTGTACGAGAGGCAGATGACGGCGGGCTTGTCCGGGCCCTCGTCGAGGAGGTAGGTCCCGCGGGTCATGCGGTCGGTGAGCGTCATCGACATGACGTCACGCCCCGTCGGATTTCCCCTGTCGTCGACGGCCTTGTCCAGCCAGAACGGCCGGTCCACGGGCACGAAGAGCTTGCTCGACTCCATGTAGTGGGTGCGCTCCATCGCCGTCCAGTGGTCGATCGGGAAGAGCGAGTCGTCGCAGGCGATCTTGGAGAGCAGCAGCCAGGACTGGGCGGTGAAGATCGCCGCCTTGAAGGTGCGGATGTCGCCGTTCGCGTCGGTGACGGTGATCTGGTTGCCCGCGGTGCGGTGCAGCCGGGTCACGGCCGGGCGCGGGGCGCCGTCGTGCAGCTTCGCGAGCGAGGTGCCGTAGGCCCAGTGCACGATCTTCTGCGGCTCGCGCTCCCACAGGCGCAGCGGCAGCTGCTGGGAGCCGCCGACGATGCCGCGGTGGTGGTCGTCGGCCTCGGTGTAGACGACGCGCAGGATCTCGAGGATCGAGTTCGGGAAGTCGGTGTCCCAGCCTCCGGTGCCGAAGCCGACCTGGCCGAAGATCTCGCGGTGCCGGAAGGACTTGAAGGAGTCCGAGTCGCAGAGGAAGCCGTAGAAGGTCTGGTTGTCGAGCTTCTCGACGAGCTTCGCCCAGATCTCGCGGATGCGCGGCACATCGCGCTCACGCATGGCCTGGTTCATGTCGGAGAAGTCGGCGCCCTCTTCGAGGCAGGCGTTCCAGGCGTTCATCACGTCGCGGTAGACCTGCGGCAGGTCGTCGACGGTGGTCGCGTAGTGCGACTCGCCCTTGAGGTCGACGACCGTCGAAGGAGTGCACTCCGCGAGCGGGTTGGGGAACGGCCGGGTCTCCAGACCCACCAGGTCGATGTAGTGCTGGAGGGCGGTGGAGGAGGGCGGGAAGCGCATGGCGCCCATCTCGGCGGTCAGCGACGGGTCGCACCCCTCGAAGCCCACGGTGCGCAGGCGACCACCGATCTCGTCGGCCTCGTAGACGACGGGCTTGAGGCCCATCTTCATCAGCTCGTAGGCGGCCACGATGCCGGACAGGCCGCCGCCGATGACCGCGACCTCGGTGCCGTGCTCGGTCGCGGGTATCTGGCCGAGGCCCGCCGGGTGGGCGAGGAAGTCGTCGTACGCGTACGGGAAGTCCGGGCCGAACATGGTGATCGGCGGCTGCTGCGCGTCGGCGTGCTGGACGGCGGTGGGCACCGTGGACGTCATGGGGTACGGACTCCTTGCGGGAAAGCTGGTGAGGGAAGGCGAGGCGCCGGGGGACGGCCGGGTGTCAGACGAGCGACCCGTAGAGGCCGGGGCGGCGGTCCTTCAGATACGGGTTCGCCTCGCGCGAGGCCGCGAGGAAGCCGGGGTCGGCGTCGGCGAGGACGAGTTCCTCACCGCGTCCGGCCCGGGTACGGGCGATCCCGTCGGGGCCGGCCAGCGTGGACAGTCCGACGAACTCGAACTCGCCCTCCGGACCTACCCGGTTGACGTACGCGACGTACATCTGGTTCTCGAAGGCGCGCACCGGGACGACGGCCTCGGCGACGAACTGGAAGGGGTGCATCTGCGCGGTCGGCACGACGAGGAGGTCGGTGCCGGCGAGGGCGTGCGCCCGGACGTTCTCCGGGAACTCGACGTCGTAGCAGATCATGAGGCCGACGCGGAGGCCGTTCAGCTCCGCCTGGACGACGGGCTGCTCGCCGGGCGTGAAGTGGTCGCGCTCGAAGCAGCCGAAGAGGTGGGTCTTGCGGTAGTTCGCGAGGCGGGTGCCGTCGGCGGAGATGAGCTGCGCGGAGTTGTAGACCGTCTCGCCCTCGCGCTCGGGGTAGCCGTAGACGACGGCGACGCCGTGGCGGGTGGCGATCGCGGCGATCGCGTCGGCGGAGTCCCCGTCGGCGGGCTCGGCGAGGCGGGCGATGTCGTCGCCGATCGCGTACCCGGTGAGGAACATCTCCGGCGCCGCCACGAGCCCGGCGCCGGCAGCGGCGGCGCGGCCCGCGGCCTCGTCGAGGACCTTCAGGTTCTCGACGACCGAGCCGGGGCGGCCGGAGCTCTGGAGCAGGGCTGTGCGCATGCGTGGTCCTCACGGGTACGGAGGGGTGTCGGGGGCTGCTTAGACGGTACGGGCGGGGGGCTCGGGGGGACAAGGAGGAGCCGTTGCGCGCCGGTGGACGAATCGTTGCGTGCGCCCCGCCTCCGGCGGCGATTCGTTGCGCGCCCTCGGGCGGGGCCCAAAACCCTTGAGGCGCAGGTCACAGACGCCGTCACGAGCCGACGCGACCTTGCCGTGCCGAGCCGTCCCGGCCGCACGGCCCGTGTCCCGTTCTCACAGCGCGCGCAGTCGCTCCACGATCTCGCGCAGCAGCTCGGGGTCGGCCGCCGGGCCGCCCTGTTCCGGCCGCCGGGGCGCGTCGATGCGTACGAGACCGGCCTCGGCCAGATCGCCGAGCAGCACGCGTACGACGGTCAGGGGCAGGTCGGCGTCGGCGGCGAGCTCGACGACCGGCCGGGGTCCGTGGCGCACCAGGGCCAGCAGGGCGGCGCCGGCGTGGTCGACACCCGGCCGGCCCTCTTCCGTCCTCAGGGCGGTGACCCGCGACATCAGATCGATCGTGTGCCGGTCCGAGGGCCGGGTACGGCCCCGGGTCACGGTGTAGGGCCGCACCATCGACCCGGTCTCGTCCTCGTACCAGTGGTCGTCGGTCACGGCCGGGTCAGGGGCCCGCGGGGTCGGCGGCCGACCGTACGGCGGCGGCCATGTGGCGGCCGACGCGGCGCACCAGCAACGCCATCTCGTGGGCGAGCTGTCCGACGTCCGTCTGCACCTCGCTCAGGACGGCCAGCCGGCTGCCGTCGCCCGCCGGGGTGATGAAGAGGTAGGCGTCGTCGAGCATCACCATGGTCTGGCGCACCTCCCCCGCGGCGAAGCGTTCACCGGCCGAGCGGGCCAGGCTGTGGAAGCCGGAGCAGACGGCGGCGAGGTGCTCGATGTCCCGTCGGCGCATGCCGTCCGAGCAGCTCAGCGGGAGGCCGTCGGCGGTCAGGAGCACGGCCTGGCGGACGTGGTCGGTCCTGGCCACGAGGTCGTCGAGCAGCCAGCCGAGGTCCGTGCCGGGCGGTTCGGGGGTGCTGTCCTGGGGCTCGGAGGCCCGGTCGGAGTGCTCGGGGGTCTGGTCACGGAGCATCGTCGGCGTCCGTCCCTTCCTCGGTGTCGGTTCGCCGCTCGGATCCGGGCCCGGTGGGCAGGCCCTTGCGGCCGCGGTCGAGGCCGCGCTGGAAGGCGCCGAAGACCGCGCGGACCTCCTCGGGGGTGACCTCGCGCTGCGACGGCTCGTCGGCGGCGGGGCCCTCGGTGCGCAGTTCGGGGGCGAGGGAGGTCTGCCGGACGCGGGTGGGCAGCGCGGGCGGGCTCGTGGCGGGAGCGTTCTTGGGCACACGGTCCGCGTGCCGCTCAGGTGCCTCCCGCTGTTTCTCAAGGACCGCGGCGCCCTTCCGGGAAGTCTCCGAGGTCCGGGAGGTGCGCGACGGCAGTGCCCGCGGGTCCGTGTCCGCCGCCGGCCCCGGCCGCTCGGGGTCGACCGGCGCGAGGACCGTCTCCGGCAGCAGCACCACCGCCGTCGTACCGCCGTACGGCGACCGGCACAGCGTGACCTCGATGCCGTGCCGTGCGGCGAGCCGCCCCACCACGTACAGCCCGAGCCGGTCGTGCCGGGTCGGGTCGAAGTCGTCCGGCGTGGTGAGGGTGCGGTGGGCCTCCTCGATCTGTTCGGGTTCGAGACCGAGGCCCCGGTCGTCGATCTCCAGGACGAACCCGCCCCCGGCCCGGCCGGTGCGCAGGGTGACCTGGGTCCGGGGCGGTGAGAACACGGTGGCGTTCTCGACGAGTTCGGCGATCAGGTGGACGACGTCGGCGACGGCGTCCGCCGCCACGCCCACCTCCGGCATCGGCGGGACCACGACGCGCGCGTACTCCTCGATCTCGCTCACCGCGGAGGCCACCACACGGGCGACCGGTACGGGCCTGCGCCATCTGCGGCCGGGCGCCGCGCCGGAGAGGATGATCAGGCTCTCCGCGTGGCGCCGCATCCGGGTGGTGAGGTGGTCGATCCTGAACAGGTCGTCCAGGACGTCCGGGTCTTCGGTGCGCCGCTCCAGCGTGTCGACCAGTTTGAGCTGGCGGTGGACGAGCGCCTGGTTGCGGCGGGCGATGTTGAGGAGCACCGCGAACAGCCCGCGGCGCAGGGTGGCCTGCTTGACGGCCGCCTCGACGGCCGCGAGACGGGCGGTGTTGAAGGAGCGGCCGACCTGGCCGATCTCGTCGGCTCCCGCCTCCCCGTCGGCCAGGGGCGGTGCCTCGGTGGCGGCGTCCACGTCCTCGCCCGCGCCGAGCCGCCGCATCACGTCGGGCAGTTGGCGGGTGGTGAGGAGGTCGGCGGCGTCCCGGAGGGTCTCCAGGCGGCGCGAGATGCGCCGGGCGCCGCGCACGGCGAGCCACAGGGACAGTCCGACGGCGGCGAGTCCGAGTGCACCGACGATCGCCGCCTTGGCCAGCTCCCGGTAGGCGAAGGCCCGTCCGCGTTCGGCGGAGTTGACGGCCGACCGCGTGCACAACTGCATGTACCGCTTGACGGCCCGGTCGGTGGTGGTGCGCCAGGAGCCGGCCGCGACGGCCTCCCCCGCACCCCGTGCGCCCGCCCGCAGCAGCGCGTCCTCACCCCGGGTCAGCTCCCGGTACAGGGAGCCGCGCTGGAACTCCTCGAAGAGGGCGCGCGAGTCGGCGGGGAGGTCGGGCACATACGTCCGCTCGAAGACCCGGCGGTCCTCGATCGTCGCGGTGAGCGTGTCGTACTGGCGGTCGGTGAGCGATCCGGCGGCTCGCGCCCCGGCGACGAGCGCGTCCTCCCGCGAGACGAACTCCCTGACCCGCACCAGCTCGATGACGACCTGGGCCTCGCGAGCCAACTGTCCGGCCTGCAGCGCGGTGAGGGCGGACTGGACGTCGAAGCCCGGCTCCACGAGGGCGCCGTACTCGGTGACCGCCCGGTCCCAGCTGATGGCACGGGAGAGCACCCGCTCCCGCAGCCCCTCCAGCCCGTCGAAGGAGCGCAGCACGGCGTCGAGCACCTGCCGCTGCCTGCCGGAGAGCCGCCCGCGGTCGCCGTCCCGGATCGCCGTCCGCATCGCGGTCACGGCGCGGTCGGTGCGGCGCTGCTGCTCCATCAGGTCGAGGGCCGCCGCCGTGCCGTGGCCGGCGCCCAGATAGGCGGCCGCGAGCCGCCGTTCGATCTGGATCTGGCCGATCGCCGTGTCGACGGGCGTCCCGAAGTCGTCGTACACCCCCTGGACCCGGACGAGCGCGCGCAGTTCGCCGGTGACGGACACCATGGCGAAGCTCCACAGCACCATGAGGGCGACCACCGGTGCGAGCGCGAGCGCCACGATGCGCGTACGGACCGTGGCGGGACGGCCGAAGGACCAGCGCATGGACTCCCCAGGACGACAGGACGGTCGAGTGGCCGGGCGACGGTTGGTTACCCATCGGTGTTACTCGCTGGTAGCGGGCGCGGATCAACCTACGTGATGGCGCGCCCGCACCGCAATGGTTTCCTGGACCGCCGCTCGGTTCAGACGGCGAAGGTGGTGACGACCGCGGCGTGGTCCGAGGGCCAGTCGTTGCCGGCGACCTCGGGCCAGGGGCGCGGCGTGCCGGTGACGAGCGCCCGGGAGTCGAGCACCGTCAGTCCCCGGTGCAGCACGAAGTCGATCCGGTCCTGCGGCTCGGGCCGCCCGCTGCCGTCCTCGTGCTCCACGTGGACCGGCGACCAGGTGTGACCGGGCTCCCGCACGGGGTCGGGGTGGGCCTCGCGGTAGGAGTCGCGCAGGCCTGCCTCCTCGGCGGCCCTGGTCACGGGCCACGCGACGTCCGGCCAGTCCAGGTGCGAGGGCGCGTTGAAGTCACCGACCAGGACCACGGGGACCGACTCGGTCGCGGACTCGGCGATCCGCCGCAGGATCTCCCGCATCTGCTCCAGCCGGACGCCCTCGTGGGCGATCAGCTCGGCCGCCGGGAGCCCGTCGAAGCGGGCCTCGTAGGGGCCGTACGGCGTGTAGTCGAGGTGGGCGCTCCAGACGTCCACCTCCTGGCCGCCGTCCAGCCGGACGCGCACTCCGGTGCCGCCGTAGAAGCCGACGTCCGGGTCGCCGTGGCGGGCGGTCATCGGGTAGCGGCTGATGACGCCGAGGTTCTCGCCGGCCCGGTGGTGGTGCCAGCCGAGGGCCTCGGCGAGTTCCTGTGCCGAGGTGCCGTACGTCTCCTGGAGGCCGACCACGTCCGCGCCCGTCTCGGCGATGACCTTGAGCTGCTTCTCGCGGTGGTCGTCGACCTTCGTCCCGCCGTACCAGAGGTTCCAGCTCATCACCCGCAGCTCGCGGGGCGCGACCATGGCGCGCAGCCGGGCCGGGGTCACCTCCTCCAGGCTGGTCAGGACGGTGCGTCCGGGTACGGAGTCGATCGGCGCGAGCGAGGGCACGGCGAGCACGGCACAGCCCGCGGCCTCGGCGGACGCCACACCCGTCTCGGTGTCCTCCACGGCCACACACGCGGCGGGATCGACGCCGAGGGCGTGGCAGGCAGCCAGGTAGGGGTCGGGGGCGGGCTTGGTGCGTTCGGTGTCGTCGGCCGTGACGGAGACCGCGAAGTGTTCGGCGCCGAGGGCCGCGAGGACGGTGTCGGCGACCGCGCGCGGCGACGCGGTCACGAGGGCGGTGGGGACACCCTCGCGGACCAGTTCGCCAAGGAGCCGCAGGGCACCCGGGCGGGGCACGATGCCGGTGCGGACCCGGTGCGCGAACTCCCGGTGCAGCTCGGCGGCGATCTCCCCCACCTCGGCGCCCGTGACCCCGCCCAGCCAGGCGGCGGTGTACTCGACGGGCCGGCCGAGCACCTCCGGCTGGTCGGCCCCGGTCAGCCGGCGCCCGAGCCCCTCGGCCACCTGCTCCACCGCCTCCCACCACAGCCGCTCGGTGTCCACGAGCGTGCCGTCCATGTCGAACAGGACGGCCTGGAGGGGGAGTCGGCGGGAGGTGGTGCGGAGGGTCACGGTGCTCTCTTTCAGTCGGCGTAACTCAGTGGGGGGATGCGTCGGTTACTGCGTGCGCTCGGCGACCAGCACCGGCCGCTCCGGCAGGCTCACCGTCACGGCGGCGCCCGAGCCGAGCCCGGCGGCCTCGTGGGTGGGCAGGTCGGCCTTGACCTCGGTGGCGTCCGGGAGCCGGACGGTGACGCGGGTGGCGGCGCCGAGGAAGGCGGTGGCGACGACGCGGGCGGTCCCGGCCTCGTCGGCCCGTACCCGCACCGCCTCGGGCCGTACGAGCACGTCGATCTCGGTCGCGGCGGGCGCGTCCCCGTCGACCGGCAGCCGCTGTCCGAGCACCTCGGCCACGCCGGAGTCCAGCCGCCCCGGAATCCGGCTCATCGTGCCGACGAACTCGGCGACGAAGGCGGTCGCGGGCCGCCCGTACAGCTCGGCGGGCGCGGCGCACTGTTCGAGCCGCCCGGCCCGCATCACGGCGACGCGGTCCGCCATGGACAGCGCCTCTTCCTGATCGTGCGTCACGAACAGCGTGGTGATGCCGAGTTCCTGCTGAAGCCGGCGGATCTCCTCGCGCAGGGTGAGCCGCACCTTGGCATCCAGGGCGGAGAGAGGCTCGTCGAGCAGCAGCACGCGCGGACGCAGGGCGAGCGCGCGGGCCAGCGCGATGCGCTGCTGCTGGCCGCCGGAGAGCTGGTGCGGGAATCGCTCGCCCTTGTCGGCGAGGCCCACGAGGTCGAGCAACTCGGCCGCGCGGGAACGCCGTTCGGCGGTACGCACCTTGCGCATCCGCAGCCCGAAGGCCACGTTGTCGAGGGCGCTGAGGTGCGGGAAGAGGCTGTAGGACTGGAAGACCATCCCCGCGTCACGGCGGTGGGCCGGGACCCGGGTGACGTCCTCGCCGTCGACCAGTACCTCGCCGGAGTCGGGGTGTTCGAACCCGGCAAGCATGCGCAGCGCGGTGGTCTTGCCGCAGCCGGAGGGGCCGAGCAGGGCGAGGAGTTCGCCGGGACGGACGGTCAGGTCGAGGCCGTCGAGGGCGACGGTCGGGCCGAACTCCCGTCGCAGGCCTCGGAATTCAACGGTGGCGGCCTTGGCGTCGGCGGCCTTCTCAAGCGTGGTGACGGTCATGGTTCATCCCCGGGAGGCGGAAGCGGAACGGGAGCGCCCGCCGAGCCCGGCGAGCGAGAGGAGCAGGGCCCACGTGACGAGCAGGCTGAGCACGGAGACGGCGACGGAGAGCTGGGCCTGCGAGCCGCCGACGCTGTAGATCCACACGGCGAAGGGCTGGAAGCCGAGCAGCTGGGCGACGGTGAACTCGCCGAGCACCAGGGCCAGCGTGAGGAAGGAGGCGTTGAGCAGCGCCCCGCGCAGATTGGGCAGCACGACCCGTACCAGCGCCTGCGGCCAGTTCGCCCCGCAGCTGCGCGCGGCCTCGACGAGGGTGCGTACGTCGACGGCGCGCAGCCCGGCGTCCAGGGCCCGGTACACGAACGGCAGCGCCATCACGACGTACGCGAGGACCAGCACGAACGGGAAGTCGGGGTTCTGGAGGGCCACGAACGTCTCGAACAGCGGGGTGCGGGAGAGGTGCTCGGGTCCCCACTTGAGGACCGTGGCGATCCCGGCGACGAAGGCGATCGGCGGGACGACCAGCGGCAGCGAGCAGATCACCTCCACCACCGGGCGCAGCCTGGGCGCGCCGAGCCGCAGCGCGACCATCGCGGGCACCATCAGCAGCAGGACCACGGCGATGGTGGCGGCGGCCAGTTCCAGCGAGAGCAGCAGGCTGGAGCCGAAGCCGTCGGCGGAGACGATCTGGCGGTACGCGTCGAAGGTGATCCCCTGGTTCGGCACGTCGACCGTGAAGATCACGGACGCGGCGAGCGGGACCAGGAAGTAGAGCCCGGCGCAGACGAGGACGACTCCGCGCCAGGGACGTACGCGTACGGACTTGTTCGCCCCGCGGGCGGGCTTGGGGACCCGAGCGGGATTGTTCAGGCTTCCAGCCATCGCGCGCTCCGTCGTTGCAGGGGCAGGTACACGGCCATGACCAGGCCCGCGATGAGGACCATGTCGAGGCTGAGGGCGAGCGCCACGTTCTCCTGGCCGACCAGGACGTTGCCGGAGATGGCGTCGGCGATCTGCAGGGTGACCAGCGGGACCGCACTGCCCACCATGGCCGCCGCGGTGGCGTACGCGGCGAAGGCGCTGCCGAAGAGCAGCACGAGGCCGCCGAGCAGGGAGGGCGTGAGGACGGGGAGGGCGATGTGCCGCCAGTACTGGACTGCGGTGGCGCCGTTGTTCTGTGCGGCCTCGCGCCACTGGGAGCGCAGGCCGTCCAGGGCGGGCGTGATGGTGAGGACCATCAGCGGGATCAGGAAGTACAGGTAGACGATGACCAGGCCCCAGAAGCTGTAGAGGTTCCAGCCCTTGTCCTTCAGGCCCAGGTGCTCGGTCAGGACACCCGCGTTGCCGAGGGTGGCGACGAACGCGAAGGCCAGCGGGACGCCGCCGAAGTTGGCGAGGACGCCGGACGCGGTGAGGACCGCCTCGCGCAGGGCGCGGAAGCGGGAGGTCACCACGGCCTGGGCGAGCGGCAGTCCGAGGAGGGTCGCGATGCCCGCGGAGACCGCGGACAGCTTGACACTGCCGATCAGGGCGGTGAGGTAGGCGCCCTGGAGCGAGTCGGTCAGGTTGGCCGTGGTGTACGAGGTGGCGCCGGTCGTCTGGTCCTTGACGGTGAAGGCGCCGTTCAGCATGGCCAGGGCGGGGATGCCGAAGGCGATCGTGACGAAGACGAGCAGCGGGCGCACGGCGAGCCAGCCGGGGGCGCGGCGCCGCCGCCGCTGGGGAGCGGCGGCGGCGGGCGTCACGTCGGCCTCGGCCTCGGTGAGGACGGTGGTCATCCGGAGACGGCCTTGCCCCAGCCCTGCGCGAGGACCGTCTTGGCCTTGGCCTGCTGGGCCTCGGTCGGGAAGCTCGGCGTGCCGGAGACCGCGGGGAGCTTGGCGGCGGCGGTCTTGTCGAGGGTGCCGGCGGTCTGCAGGGCGGTCATCAGGGCCGGGCGGGCATAGCCCTTGAGCCACAGGTTCTGGCCCTCGGCGCTGTAGAGGTACTCCTGCCACAGGCGGGCGGCCGCCGGGTGCGGGGCGGCCTTGTTGATGGCCTGGGAGTAGTACTGGGAGAACTTTCCGTCCGAGGGGACCGTGACCGTCCAGTCCACGCCCTTCGACTTGAACTCGTCGGCGTAACCGGCGTTCAGGTAGTCCCAGTCGATGCTGATCGGGGTCTCGCCCTTCTCGACGGTGGCCGGGGTCGACTCGACGGGCGTGTAGTTGCCGTTCTTCTTCAGCTTGGCGAAGAAGTCCAGGCCGGGCTGGATGTCGTCGAACGAACCGCCGGCCGCGAGCGAGGCCGCGTACACGCCGCCGAAGGCCGAACCGGACTTGGTCGGGTTGCCGTTGAGGGCGACCTGGCCCTTGTACTCCGGCTTGAGCAGGTCCTTGAAGGTCTTCGGGCACTCCTTGACCTTCTTGGCGTCGCAGCCGATGGAGATGTAGCCGCCGTAGTCGTTGAACCAGCGGCCCTGCGCGTCCTTCTGCCCCTCGGGGATATCGGCGAACGCGGTCACCTTGTACGGCGCGAGCAGCCCCTGCTGGGCCGCGCTGAGCGCGAACGAGCTGCCCAGGTCGACGACGTCCGGGGCGCGGTCCTGCCCCTTCCTCGACGTCACGGCGTTGATCTCGTCCTGGCTGGAGCCGTCCGGGTTCTCCACCTCGATCTTGATGCCGTACTTCTTCTTGAAGCCGTCGATCAGGGCGCCGTAGTTGGCCCAGTCACGGGGCAGCGCGATCGCGTGCAGCGTGCCCTCCTTCTTGGCGGCCTTGACCAGGGCGTCGAGGCCGCCGAAGTCCGCGGCGGAGGTCGCGGTGGCCGCGCTCTTGCCGTCAGCGGTGGTCGACTTGTCGTCAGGGGCCGCGCCACAGGCGCTGAGGGCGAGGGCGGCGGCGACGGCGAGGCCGCCGGTGAGGACGGCGGTCCTCGGCAGGAACACGGTCACGGTCTCTCCAGGAGTACGCACGAGGGTGTGAG
Organism: Streptomyces sp. NPDC111507; assembly: GCF_055638955.1. NCBI lineage: Bacteria > Bacillati > Actinomycetota > Actinomycetes > Kitasatosporales > Streptomycetaceae > Streptomyces > Streptomyces sp. NPDC111507. The sequence continues at coordinate 114,986 of NZ_JBVKBU010000011.1, forward strand.
TAGTGCGGCGAACTTGTCTGAACAAGTTGGCCTCAGTAGGCCCGTCGCTGGTGTCCTGTTCGTAAACACTGGCGAAACGCTGGACCCTGATTCCCTGCACAATCCCGGGGCGCGCAGATCACCGTCCGATCTCGATTAGGCTGGTCACGCTGTGCACAGCAGTCGAATCAGAGGGGAAGCATGCCGGCGCGACACGAGGAGATCGCCGACGAGCTGCGGCGCGCCATCGACCGCGAGGAGTACACGGTGGGCAGTCTGCTGCCCGCGGAGACGGACCTCGCGGCCCAGTACGGCGTGGCACGCGGCACGGTCCGCCAGGCCGTCGCGGCCCTGACCGCCGAGGGCCTCATCGGCTCCCGCCAGGGCGCCCGCCGGGTGGTCCTCGCCAGCCGCCGCAGCCAGAGCTTCGCCGAACTGCGCAGCTTCGCCCAGTGGGCCCGCGCGATGGGCCGGGAGGCGACGGGACACGTCGTCGAGCAGGAGCACCGACCGGCGACCACGGAGGACGCCGTACGCCTCCAACTCCCCGAGCAGACACCGGTGTTGCACGTCCTGCGGGTCCGCGGACTGGACGGCGAGCCGGTCCTCCTGGAGCGGACCGTGTACGCGGACTGGATCTCCCCCGCCGTCGAGGCCATCGAGCCCGACTGCCCCTCGGTCACCCAGCGGCTCTACGAGGACACCGGCCTGGTCTTCGCCTACGGCGAGCACGTCATCGACGCGGTGGCGGCGGGCGCCCAGGACGCCGACCTCCTCGGCGTCCGCCGCACCAGTCCCCTCCTGAGGGTCCGCCGCGTCACCACCACCCGCGAAGGCCGCCCGGTGGAATGGTCCGACGACCGCTACCGCTCGGACGCGGTGAGCTTCAGCGTCCACAACTCCATCGGCAACAACGCGCTGGCGAGGAAAACGGCTGAGTAGGGGTTCCCCTTCACGGGGCGCCGGGTACAGCGCCCCGAAGGGGGCGCGGGGAACTGCGCGCCCAGCCACAACGAACCCGCACCCGAACAACGCACCCCAGCGGAGCGCCTACGTGGGCGACCCCGACGAAAACCGCCGAAGCAACGGAGACAACACCAGCACCGACTTCGTACGCTCCACGAACGGCTCCCCGGCGATCCGTTCCAACACCCGCTCGAAGTGCCGCATGTCGGAAGCGAAGACCTGCACCACCGCATCCGCCTCCCCCGTGACGGTGGACGCGGCCACCACCTCCTGGTACCGCTCCAGCCCCCGCTGAATGGTCTCCGGCGAGGTGTTCCGGCGGCAGTAGATCTCGACGAACCCCTCCGTCTCCCACCCCAGCGCCGCCGGATCCACCCGCACGGTGAACCCGGTGATGGCACCCGTGGCCCGCAGCCGGTCCACCCGGCGCTTCACGGCGGGCGCGGACAGGCCGACCAGTTGCCCGATGTCGGCGTAGGAGCGGCGGGCGTCCTCGGCGAGGGCGTGCACGATGCGTTCGTCGAGATCGTTCAGCACTGCGGGTGTTTCACTTTTCTGATGGCGCGAGACGGGAGCGGCGGTAGCCGTAACTGAAGTAGAACACGAGCCCGGCGGCCATCCAGACTCCGAAGACCACCCAGGTGACGGCCGAGAGGCTGCCCATCATCCACACGCACAGGGCGAAGCCGATCGCGGGCAGCACCGGCGACAACGGCACCCGGAAGGTGCGCCGCATCTCCGGGCGCGTCCGGCGCAGCACCACGACGGCCACATTGACCAGCGCGAAGGCGAAGAGGGTGCCGATGCTGGTGGCGTCGGCGAGCTGGCCGAGCGGGATCGCGGCGGCGAGGACACCGCAGAACAGCGAGACGATCACGGTGTTGGCGCGGGGCGCGCCGGTCTTCGGGTGGACGCGCGAGAACACCTTGGGCACGAGCCCGTCGCGGGACATCGCGAACAGGATGCGGGTCTGGCCGTAGAGCACGGTCAGGACGACGCTGGCGATGGCGATGACGGCACCGGCGGCGAGCAGCGTGCCCCAGAAGGTCTGCCCGGTGACGTTCTTCATGATCTCGGCGAGCGCGGCCTCCGAGTCGTTGAACTTCCGCCAGGGCTTGGCGCCGACGGCGACGGCCGCGACGACGACGTACAGCGCCGTCACGATGACCAGCGAGAGCATGATCGCGCGCGGCAGGTCACGCTGCGGGTTCTTGGCCTCCTCACCCGCGGTGGAGGCGGCGTCGAAGCCGATGTACGAGAAGAACAGCGTGGCACCGGCGGCGCTGACGCCCGCCATGCCGAGCGGCATGAAGTGCTCGTAGTTGCCGGACTTGAAGCCCTGGATGCCGATCGCACAGAACAGCAGCAGCGCGACGATCTTCACGGCCACCATGATCGTGTTGGCGCGTGCGGACTCCTTGGCGCCTCCGAGCAGGAAGGCCATGGCGAGCATCACGACGATCAGGGCGGGCAGGTTGAAGATGCCGCCGTCGCCGGGGGGTGCGGAGAGCGCGTTCGGGATGGTGACGCCGATCGTGCCGTCGAGCAGTTCGTTGAGGTACTCGCCCCAGCCGACCGCGACGGCGGCCACCGACACGCCGTACTCCAGGACCAGACACCAGCCGCAGATCCAGGCGATCAGCTCACCCATCGTTGCGTACGCATACGAGTACGAGGAGCCGGCGACCGGGATGGTGCCGGCCAGCTCGGCGTACGAGAGGGCCGAGAAGAGCGCCGTGAGGCCGGCGATCACGAAGGAGAGGGTGACCGCGGGTCCGGCCTTGGGGACGGCCTCGCCGAGGACCACGAAGATGCCGGTGCCGAGGGTGGCGCCGATGCTGATCATGGTGAGCTGCCACAGCCCGAGGGAGCGCCTGAGCGAGCCTCCCTCGCCCTGGCCGCCCTCGGCCACCAGGCGTTCCACGGGCTTGCGGCGCATGAGGCGCGCGCCGACACCCGGGGACGGTGCGGCGGACTCTGTGCGGGACTGCGGGGGTGCGCCTTGATCGAGCACGCGGTGGCTCCTTCATCGCTGCCGGTCGATACGGCGGGAACCGGCGGCACCCCTGGCAGCGGGGACCCACCGAGCGGAGTCCCCGCCACGCCGTGTACAGCGCTTGACCCTATGAGCCCGGGCTTCACGGGCGTAATGCGGCAACCTTGCGCATCTCCGCAAGATCGTTGCGTTCATCGCACCTCGGCGCGTGTTCGTTGCGCGGGGCCTTTCGATGGTTGCGCACGCCCTCGCACGGCGATCCGCGGCAGGTACGCCGACGGCCCCCGTGGGCGCACCACGGGGGCCGTACGACGGTGGAAGGGGTCAGCCCCAGCTGGCGTGCAGGGGCTTGCCCTCCGCGTAGCCGGCAGCGCTCTGGATGCCGACGATCGCGTTCTCGGCGAACTCCTCCAGGGAGCCCGCGCCCGCGTACGTGCAGGAGGAACGGACGCCCGCGATGATCGAGTCGATCAGGTCCTCGACGCCCGGGCGGCCCGGGTCGAGGAACATCCGCGAGGTGGAGATGCCCTCCTCGAAGAGGGCCTTGCGGGCGCGGTCGTACGCCGACTCCTCGCTCGTGCGGTTGCGGACCGCGCGCGCGGACGCCATGCCGAACGACTCCTTGTACAGGCGCCCGTCGGCGTCCTGCTGGAGGTCGCCCGGGGACTCGTACGTCCCCGCGAACCAGGAACCGACCATCACGTTGGACGCGCCCGCGGCCAGCGCCATGGCCACGTCGCGCGGGTGGCGGACGCCGCCGTCGGCCCACACGTGCTTGCCGTACTTCTTCGCCTCGGCGGCGCACTCGAGGACGGCCGAGAACTGCGGTCGGCCGACGCCGGTCATCATGCGGGTGGTGCACATGGCGCCAGGGCCGACGCCGACCTTGATGATGTCAGCGCCCGCGTCGATGAGGTCCTTGACGCCCTCGGCGGCGACGATGTTGCCCGCGACGATCGGGACCTGCGGGTCGAGCGCGCGCACGGTCCTGATCGCGCTGATCATCGACTCCTGGTGGCCGTGCGCGGTGTCGATGACGAGCGTGTCGACGCCCGCGTCGAGGAGCTGCTTGGCCTTGCCCGCGACATCGCCGTTGATGCCCACGGCGGCCGCGATGCGCAGCTTGCCGTCGGCGTCGGTGGCCGGGGTGTAGAGCGTGGCGCGCAGGGCGCCCTTGCGGGTGAGGATGCCGGCGAGCTTGCCCTCGGCGTCCACGGCCGGGGCGTAGCGGCGGTTGGCGCCGTCCAGCTTGTTGAACGCCTCGCGCGGCTCGATGCCGGCGTCGAGGAGCAGCAGGTCCCGGGACATGACCTCGGCCAGCTGTGTGAACCGGTCCACGCCGGTGAGGTCGGCGTCGGTGACCACGCCGATCGGACGGCCGTCCTCGTCGACGACGACGCCCGCGTTGTGGGCGCGCTTGGGCAGCAGCGCCAGCGCGTCGGCGACGGTCTGGTGGGGGGCCAGGACGATGGGGGTGTCGAGCACCAGGTGGCGTCCCTTGACCCAGGAGACGACCTCGGTGACGACCTCGATCGGAATGTCCTGCGGGATGACCACGAGACCACCACGGCGGGCGACGGTCTCGGCCATCCGGCGGCCCGCGATCGCGGTCATGTTGGCGACGACCAGGGGGATCGTGGTGCCCGTGCCGTCCGGGGCACTGAGGTCCACGCCCTGCCGGGAGCCCACCGCGGAGCGGCTGGGGACCATGAAGACGTCGTCGTACGTCAGGTCGTACGGAGGCTGGATGTCGTTGAGGAAACGCACGTGCTGCACATCCCAGTCGATCAGAGGTGGCCCCCGGACAGGTCAGCCAGGGGGAAGAGCACGTACTTCATTGTCCCATGGAGACCTGTATGCGATGCCCGGACAGATCATCCAGGCTGGTCAGGGGGCAGTTGGTCGGATCCTCCAAGGGAGAGGACGACCGACAGCGTGGCGTCGTGCTCCTGGTAATGCCCGGTGGCCGATTCCAGCACCTCCTGGGCGATCTCCCACTCGTCGGGGCGGGCCTTGGCGTAGTACCGCCAGCCGCTCACCAGGATGACGCGGCCCGGGCTGGCGGGCCCCCAGTCGGGGTCGCCCAGGCAGTCCGCGAGGGCGTCCCAGTTCCGGCCGAACCATTCGGGCAGGTCCAGGGCGCGGACGCAGCGTTCCATGAAGGCCGCCTTGTCCGAGACTCCGGTGAGGTCGAGGACGCTGACCTGCCATCCGACCGCGCGCGCCGCGCGGAACACCTCCGCCAACGGGCCGTCCGTCATCTCAGCACCGCCCTGAACGACTTGTAGTGATCATCGGTGTAGTAGATCTCACCGCCCTGCCCGGTGACAATGCGACGGGCTCCCCGATCCTGTGCGCCGGGGGTTTTGACCGTGTACTCGTGGTAGTAGCCACGCTGGTGCTTGGGCAGCATGCCCTCGAAGTTCCCGAAGACGATGCCGTCCCTGGCGTACGGGAAGGGGCCGCCCTTGTCGATGAGGGCGAGCGTCGTGCGGGCCTCGGCGGGAAGCCTGGCCGCGTCGACCGTCCCCATCCCGTGGGCCCAGGACGGAACCGTCGAACGGGCCGCCGACGGGGCTCCCGTCACCGCGCCCGTACCGGCCGACTCCGTCGACGAGCAGCCCGTCAGGAGCACGCCGAAACACAGAAACAGGCCCACGAGCGCCCGGGGCACCCACCGCACCACCACCATGACGCCGATGCTGCCACGCCCCCCCTCCACGCGGCGCGCCGATACCCCCAAGCGCCTCCTATCGGGTCACGGACCGTCCGGGTCCGCCCGGTTCAGGGCGGGGCGGGGAGTCGTGCCCGCCGTCATGAGGTAGTCCGCTGCGGACGTGTCCGTCACCAGGCTGGTGACGAGCCCGGACCGCAGCACCGCGTCGATGGCGGCGGCCTTGCGCTGTCCGCCCGCGATCGCCACGACCTCGGGGATGCGCCGCAGCCGGTCGGCCTCGACGGTGATGCACCGCTCGCCCAGGTCACGGCCGACCCGCCGCCCCTCGGCGTCGAAGAGGTGCGCGGACATCTCGGCGGCGACACCGAGAGTGGCGTAGTGGGCGCGCTCCTCCTCGGTGAGCATGTCGTGCACCGTCGAGATGCCGGGCTCCCAGGAGCCGATCGACACGCAGGCGACCGTGACCTTGTCGAAGTACTCGAAGGCACGAGCGATCCCGGTCTGGCTGCGCAGCGCGACCGCGGTGGCCGCGTCGGGCAGCAGCATCGGCGCGTAGATGGGGTGGGCGTCGCCGCCCGACACCTGCGCGGCGCGGCGTACCGCCTCCACCGACCCGCGCTCCGCGGTCCCGGCGTCGTACACGCCCGTCAGCTGCACCACCGTGCACGGCGGGAGCCGGTCGAGCGCCGCCGCCATGTGGATGGTGGAGCGGCCCCAGGCCAGGCCCAGCACATCGCCCTCGTTGACCAGCTCACCGAGCAGGTCGGCGGCGACTTCACCGAGGTTCTCGGGGTCGGGCGACTCCTCGGCGTCCGCCGGGGACTCGACCACGACGGCGTGCCGCAGGCCGTAGCGGGCGCGCAGCGCGTCGGAGCGCTCCGCGTCCAGCTCGGCGGGCACCCGGATCTCGATCCGCACGAGATCCCGTTCGAGCGCGGTCTCCAGGACCCGGGCCACCTTGAAGCGGCTGACGCCGAACTCCTCGGCGATCTGGATCTTGGATTTGCCCTCGAGGTAGAAGCGGCGGGCCATGGCCGCCGCCTGCACCAGCTCAGCGGGTCCCATCCGCATGGCTGACCGGCCCGCCGACATACCCGACACGGCGCTCTCCTCACTGCTGTTCACACTCTGGATTCGCCGTTCATCCTTGCAGATCCGGCGTACTTGATCAGCCCTGATGGGCGGCGTTCACGTTCCCTTTGGTCAGTGGTCGCACGCCCACGCCGCCTGGGCCGTCGCGGCCTGAGCCTGGGTGCGCAATGCATGTACCGCCTGGGCCGGATCCGCGGCCCCGTACACGGCCGAACCGGCGACGAAGACGTCCGCGCCCGCCTCCGCGCACTGCTCGATGGTGGACGCCGACACACCGCCGTCGACCTGAAGCCAGAGCTCGAGGCCGTGCTTGCTGATCAACTCTCGGGTGCGGCGGATCTTCGGCAGCATGATGTCCAGGAACGCCTGGCCGCCGAAACCGGGCTCGACCGTCATGATCAGCAGCATGTCGAGCTCGGGAAGCAGGTCCTCGTACGGCTCGATGGGGGTCGCGGGCTTGAGCGCCATGGAGGCGCGGGCGCCCTTGGCCCGGATCTCGCGGGCGAGCCGCACCGGCGCGGCGGCGGCCTCGACATGGAAGGTGACGGAACCGGCACCCGCTTCGACGTACTGGGGTGCCCACCGATCGGGGTCCGCGATCATCAGATGGCAGTCCAGCGGCGTGTCCGTCGCACGGGCCAGGGACTCCACGACCGGCACACCGAGCGTGAGGTTCGGGACGAAATGGTTGTCCATGACGTCGACATGGAGCCAGTCCGCGCCCTCCACCGCCTGTGCCTCCTGGGCAAGACGAGCGAAGTCCGCGGACAGAATGCTGGGGTTGATCTGCACGGCCATGCCCCAAGCCTGCCATGCCCCGGGCCGGTTACTCTCCTCGGTCCGGCTCCTGGACCGTACCTGAGACATACCGGCGCGCTACCTGTGTCATACACGCGCCGTGCCCGAGCCGCACCGGGGCGACAACGCGACCGCCACGCGGGTGTCGCGCCCCGCACGGTCGGGGCGCCGCCGGTGCTTCAGCCGCGGGCGAAGGCCAGCAGGTCGGCGTCGAAGACGTCCTTGAACGGGGCGACCATCGACAGGCCGTGCGGGGCACCCGGGTACACCTTCAGCGTGGCGTCCTTGACGATTTTCGAGGACTTCTCCGCGGCCGCGACGATGGGCACGATCTGGTCGTCGTCGCCGTGCGCGATCAGGGTGGGGACGTCGAACCGCTTCAGGTCCTCGGTGAGGTCGGTCTCGGAGAACGCCTTGACGCAGTCGTACGAGCCCTTGATCCCCACTTGCAGGGACCACAGCCAGAACGCGTCCCGCGTGCCCTGGGACACCTGCGAACCGGGCCGGTTGGCACCGTAGAAGGGCGCGCTGAGGTCCTTGTAGAACTGCGAGCGGTCGGTCGCGACGCCCTGGCGGATCTCGTCGAAGACCTCCAGCGGCAGCCCCTCGGGGTTGGCTTCCGTCTTGAGCATCAGCGGCGGGATCGCGCCGAGGAGGACGGCCTTGGCGACCCGTCCCGTGCCGTGGCGGCCGATGTAGCGCGTCACCTCGCCGCCACCGGTGGAGTGGCCGACCAGGATCACCTCGCGCAGATCGAGGGCCTCGATCAACTCCGCGAGGTCGTCCGCGTACGTGTCCAGGTCGTTTCCGTCCCACGGTTGACCCGAGCGTCCGTGGCCGCGGCGGTCGTGCGCGATCGCACGGAAGCCGTTTTCGGCCATCATGCGGACCTGGGGGTCCCAGGCATCGGCGTTCAGCGGCCAGCCATGGCTGAACACGACCGGCTGCCCCGTACCCCAGTCCTTGTAATAGATTTCCGTGTCATCCTTCGTGGAAATGAAAGGCATGGCATATTTCTTTCGATCGAGTTACGTGCGGGATCCCTGATCGGCTGAAATGCATGACGGGAATTTCACGCTACCCGACACGCCGCTTGTCCGCGCGGTACGCCTCCAGCAGGCGGAGCCACACCTCACTCGCGGTGGGGTAGCTGGGCACGACATGCCACAGCACGGGAAGCGGCACGCGCGCGACGATGGCCGTCGTGGCGGAGTGGACGAGTTCCGCGACGCCCGAACCGACGAACGTCGCGCCCACCACCGTGTCGGTACCCCGGTCGACGACCAGTTTGGCGCGCCCGAGGTAGTCCTCGCGCCGCACATAGGTGCCGGCCAGCGCGGCCATGTCGTACTCGACCGTCGCCACGTCGAGTCCTGCCGCGCGCGCCTCCCGCTCGGTCATGCCGGCCGATCCGACCTCCGGGTCGGTGAAGGTCACCTGCGGGTTGCCCCGATGTCCGTCGGCGGAGCCCGGCACTCCGCTCCCCGCTCCGTCCAACCGCCCTTGCGTGGCACGGGCGGCGATCACCTCACCGGCGATCCGCGCCTGGTACTTGCCCATGTGGGTCAGCAGCGCGCGTCCGCAGACATCACCGACCGCGTACAGCCAGTGCCCGTCCACCGCCCGTACGGCCTGCTCGTCGTCGACCTCCAGAAAGCCGCCGTCGGGGCATCCCACCGACGACAGGCCGATGTCCTGGGTGTTCGGCGTACGGCCGGTGGCGAGCACCAGTTCGTCGGCGACGAGCCTGCTCCCGTCGTCCAGCAGGACGGTGACCTCGCCGCCGTGCGGCAGCCCGACTCCCGTGTCGCGGGGATCGTCGCGCCGCACCTCGGTGATCGACCTGCCGGGAAGCAGCCGCACCCCCGCGGCCGTCAAGCGGTCACCCACCATGTTCCCGGCGAAGGGCTCCGCCCGGGCCAGCAGGCCGGGGCGCCGGTACACGACGCTCAACTCCTCGACGCCCAGCGGCTTCAGCCAGGTCGCCGCCTCGCACGCGACCACTCCACCGCCCAGCACCACGACCCGGCGTGGCACCTCGTGCAGATTGGTGACGTCGCGAGACGTCCAGGGGCGTGCCTCACTCATGCCGGGGGTCGTCGGCACGGTGGTGCAGGAACCCGTGTCGATCACCACCGCGTGCCGTGCGGTCAGCACCCGGGTGCCGTCGGCCGCCGTCTCCACCGCCACCGCGCGCTCCCCGGCGAGCCGCCCGTACCCGCGCACGACATCGATGCCGGCGCCGAGCGCCCAGCCGATCTGCGAGGAGTCGTCGAGGCCGTTCACGACGGTGTCCCGGCGGGCCAGTACCGCCCGCACGTCCAGCTCGCGCCCGGTCAACAGCGAGGACACACCCGGCACATGCCGTCCGCCGTCCAGCACCTCGGCCGGGCGCAACAGGGCCTTGCTGGGCATGCAGGCCCAGTACGAGCACTCGCCGCCCAGCAACTCCGCTTCGACCAGCACCGCGTCCAGACCGGAGAACTGTGTGGCGTACTGGGCCGCGTTCTCCCCGGCCGCGGCGCCGCCCAGGACGATGACGTCCCACTCGGAACGATCGGGATCCACACGCGCTGCCATCATTCACGCCCTCAAATACGAGAATGGTGAACTCGGAGGATCAGGCGATGGTTCTCATATTGCGCTCGGACGGGGGTCAGCACGCCTCGTCCTACTCCGCTCCTGCCTTTTCTCCGAATACGAGAAAGGGTACGCCTTCGGGCTGTTGTCGGCGCTGGGAGAGGTCACGCCGTCCGTCGAATCAGCGCCAGATACATGGCGTCCGTACCGTGCAGATGCGGCCACAGCTGTACGTCGGGGCCGTCGCCCAGCGCCGGTACGCCGGGCAGGAGCGGGCGGGCGTCGAGGAGTTCGGCGGAGCCCGTGTCGTAGTGCTTGAGGACGTCGTCCACGACCGCGCGGGTCTCGGCGAGGTGCGGCGAGCAGGTCGCGTACCCGACGACGCCACCGACCCGTACGGAGTCCAGCGCCGTCCGCAACAGCCCGCGCTGGAGGGGCGCGAAGCCGTCCAGGTCCTCGGGACGGCGCCGCCAGCGGGCCTCGGGGCGGCGGCGCAGGGCGCCAAGACCGGTGCAGGGCACGTCCATGAGCACCCGGTCGAAGGTGCCGGGCAGCCACGGCGGACGGGTGCCGTCGGCGGCGATGACCTGGTAGGGGCCGGGATTGCCCGCGAGCGCCTTCGCCACCAGACCCGCCCGGTGCGGCTGCTTCTCCGCGGCGAGCAGCGCGGCGCCGCGCTCGGCGGCCAGTCCGGCGAGCATGGCGGCCTTGCCGCCGGGGCCCGCGCAGCCGTCCAGCCACGTCTTGTCGGGACCGTCGAGCGGCGCGTTCGCGAGAGCGAGCGCCACCAGCTGGCTGCCCTCGTCCTGGACGCCCGCACGCCCTTCCCGTACGGCGTCGATGGCACCGGGCTCGCCGCCCTCGCTGAGCCGCACGGCGTACGGCGACCAGCGTCCCGGCAGCGCGGACTCCTCCCCGAGTACGCCGAGGAGTTCGTCGGCGGTGGAACGCCCGGGCCGTGCCACGAGCGTCACCTCGGGCCGCTCGTTGTCGGCCTCCAGCAGGTCCTCGATCCCGGCACGGCCGCCGCCCAGCGCGTCCCACAGCGCCGAGACGATCCAGCGCGGGTGCGAGTGCACGACGGCGAGGTGGTCCTCGGGGTCCTCGTCGTAGGGCGGCGCGACCTGCTCCAGCCAGGCGTCGAGGTCCTGCCGGGCGACCTTGCGCAGCACGGCGTTGACGAACTTGGCGCGCCCGTCGCCGAGTACGACGCGGGCGAGTTCGACGGAGGCGGACACGGCGGCGTGCGTCGGGATGCGCGTCCCGAGCAGTTGGTGCACGCCGAGGCTGAGCACATCGAGCACGGGCGGATCGACTTCTCGCAGCGGCCGGTCCACACAGGCCGCGATGACGGCGTCGTACGTCCCCTGCCGGCGCAGCGTCCCGTACACCAGCTCGGTGGCCAGCGCCGCGTCCCGCGCGTCGAACTTCTCCGGTCCCTCCTTCTCGCGCGCCTTCCGCAGCAGCGGCGGCAGCACGAGGTTCGCGTACGCGTCGCGCTCGTCCACGGCCCGCAGCGCCTCGAAGGCGAGCATGCGGACCGGGTCCTTCTGGGGGCGGCGGTAGGGCTTGCCGGGCTTGCGCTGCCCGCGGGACTGCTCAGTCACGAAAAAGGTGCTCCGGATCCTGGATGGTTCGACCCCTCCAGCGTACTTCCGGACGGACGTCGTCGGCCGGACGGCCCACGTCTCCTGGTCGCCGGGCCCGCCCCTCGGTATGACCGCCTGGGCCCGGCTGTCCAGGCCGGGCTTGGTCATGGTGCGGTCGAGGTGGGTCTTGACGGTGGCCTCGCTGATGCCGAAGCGGTGGGCGATCTCCAGGTTGGACAGGCCCCGGGGGGTCGGCTTCAGCACCTCGACCTCGCGTCGCGCGAGGTCAGCACGTCCAGGTCAGGCGGCGCGGCGTCCCGCGCGGGCCCGTGCTGCCGGGCGAAGGCCTCGATCGGGCGACGGGTGATGCTGGGCGCGAACAGGGCGTCGCCGCCGTCGACCGCGCGCCGGGCCCGCTCGGTCTGCTCCTTGCGCCGTGTGCGGGCGAGTTCGGCGGAGCGCCGGGCCAGGGTGCCGAACCGGACCAGCACCGAGCAGTACAGCGGCGCCTGCCCCAGAAGGCACATCGCCGCAGCCTGGCTCCGGTTCTCGGACGGTGCGTCAACTTCATGTGTCACCACGGGAGTTGTCCAAGCTCAGCGGGAGTTCCACCCGCCGCGGGACGCCCCGGCCGTGACACCGCTCCCACCGTCAGGCACAGCGGCACCGCCGATCGAGCGGAGCCACACGGCCCGTGGGCTGTCCGGGGTTCCCGGCCGGGGACCCCGCCCAGGACCTGAAGGAGCCCGCATGACCCGGGGACCACCGTGCAGCCTTCGAACACCGGGGTGTCGTCCGCGGGCATCGAGGCACAGTGCCTGCTCGACCTGGCGGGCCTCAGCCCCGGCACCACCGACGGGGTCTTCGGCACCAAGTCCCAGGCGGCGGCCGCGGACTTCCAGCGGCCGGCCAACCAGTACTACGGGATCACCCTCACGGTGGACGTACGATCGCGCGTCAGGCCCCGAGCCGCTCCCCGGAGGCGATGCGCACCCCACGGGCCCAGTCGGCCGCGCGCATCGGCTTCTTGCCCTGGGCCTGGACCCAGAGCAGTTCCACGGCGTACGAGCCGGTCCCGACGTACACGTTGTTCTTGCCCACGGACAGCTCGCCCGGGGCGAGGTCGGTGCGCTCGGGCACGGGTGTGGCGTGGATGAGCTTGAGCCGCTCGCCGCGGAAGGCGGTCCAGGCGCCGGGCGCGGGCGTGCACCCGCGCACCATCCGGTCGACGCGCAGCGCCGGTGCCGACCAGTCGACGTGGGCGTTCTCGACGGTGATCTTCGGCGCCAGGGTGATGCCGTCGGCAGGCTGCGGTACGGCCTTCAGGGTGCCGTCCTCGATGCCGTCCATGGTCGCGACGAGCAGGCCGGCACCGGCGAAGGCGAGCCGGGTGAGCAGGTCCCCGCTGGTGTCGGTGCGCCGGATCTCCTCGGTGACGGTCCCGTACACCGGCCCCGAGTCGAGCCCCTCCTCGATGAGGAAGGTGGAGGCACCGGTGATCTCGTCCCCCGCCATGACCGCGTGCTGCACGGGGGCGGCGCCGCGCCAGGCGGGCAGCAGGGAGAAGTGCAGATTGACCCATCCGTGGGCCGGCACGTCCAGGGCGACCCGGGGCAGCAGCGCCCCGTACGCCACCACGGGGCAGGCGTCGGGCCCGATCTCCCTCAGCCGGGCCAGAAAGTCCTCGTCCCGCGGCTTGACCGGCTTCAGCACCTCGATGCCGGCCTCCTCCGCCCGCTCGGCGACCGGACTCGCGACAAGCCGCCGTCCCCGGCCGGCGGGCGCGTCGGGCCGCGTGACCACGGCGGCGACCTCGTGCCGCCCGGAGGAGATCAAGGCGTCGAGTGCGGGAACGGCGACCTCGGGGGTACCTGCGAAGACGAGCTTCATGGGTGGCGGCTGGCCTCTCGGGCGGGAACGCTTCAGGGCCCTGCACACCCGACGGTCCGGACGGGGTACGGGGCAGCGCACCAGTCTATGCGGCGCGACGGCTCGGCGGCCCTGGGGTTCGACGGGCGGCGCGTCGAACATACGAACAAGCGCCGAAGGCCGAGGCGAGACAGCCGAAGGCCGAGGCGAGACAACGGCGCACCGGGGGCGTACGCCCCCGGACGCGCCCTGTGCATATGCCCTTACGCCCCCGCAGCGTGACCACTCACCCGCAAACGCGTTGGTCAAGAGAGAGTTGACCACAACGGGCCGCGATCGCGGCCCGATCCTTTTCAACGCCGGTTCGAGAGGCTTGTTCATGGCCGACCATGCAACCCACGACGCCCAGGCTCGGGCCAGCCTGCACTTGCTGGTGCGGGACATCGAGCGGGTCCGCCGGCAGGTGGACGCACTGCGCACACTCACCGCACAACTGGGCAACGTCTACCGCCCGCGCCGCTCCGGCCCCTCCGCGGGCTTCGTCGTCTACGGACGCGCCCCCGCCCCGACCGTCCGCCTCGCCCAGGAGCTGCGGGACAGCGTCGAGACCCTGGTCACGGCCGCCGTGGACTTCGACCGCTCCCTGGGCTTCTCCTGGGACGCGGTGGGCTCCGCCCTCGGGGTCACCAAGCAGGCGGTGCACCGCCGTTACGGCGCCCGCCGCGCCGCCGCGCAGGCCGCCGCCGAGGCCGAGCGCTCCACGGAGACCTCGGGCACCCGCACGGTCGCCGTCAACACGGGCATCCCCACGGTGCCGACGGTCCCCGCCGCCCGCTCCATGCCGACCCAGCCGACCGCGGGCAGCCCCACCCTCCGCGACGAGGTCAGGTCCACGGCGTTCCCGGGCCCCCGCAACGGCTGACCCCACCTCTCGCCTGCCTCCCGGCACCGTCGAAGCCGGGAGGCGGCCCAGGTCGGGGCAGCCCGGACGGGCGGACCGACGCTCGTCACCCGATGTCCGGCGGATCGATCCGAATCCGTACGGGCTCGCTTCCGCCCCGCGCCATCCGCGCCGCCTGGGCGGCCTTCAGCGCGGCCGCCAGCGCCGCCCCGCTCCCCGGCGGCACCCGAACGAGCGCCCGCTCCCACTGCTCCCCCGGCGGCGGCGCCCCCACCCGCCGCGGTCCCCCGGCCTGTGTGACGGGCAGCGGCACCGGCCCCAGCACCTCCGCATCGCCCGGAAGCTCGACCACGGCCAGGAACCCGGCGAGCGCCTCCGCCGTCCCCGACACCGCCGCCATCCGGGACACCGGCGGGAACCCGAGCTCGGCCCGCTCGGCGAGCTCCCGCACCGCGTGCCCGACGGGATCCCACCGTACGAGTGCCTGCACGGGCCGCAGGGTCGGCTCCGCGACGACCACGACCGTGCCCCCCGCCCCCTGCCCGCGGACCAGCGCCGCCGCACCGATCCACCGTCGCAGCGCGTCCTCGCCGGCCCGCAGATCGGGCCGCGACAGCATCGTCCAGCCGTCGAGCAGCAACGCGGCCGCGTACCCGCCCTCGGCGACGGGCTCGGCCCCCGGCGTGCTCACGACGAGCGCGGGCGCACCCGGGACCGTGTCGAGCACCTGCTCGCGTCCCGACGTCCGCACGGGCACGGCCGGAAACGCCCGCCCCAGCTCCTCCGCGGTCCGCCGCGCGCCCACGACCTGGGCCCGCAGCCGGAACCCACCGCACTCGGGACAGTGCCAGGCCGCCTCGTCCCGCCCGCACCAGGTGCACAGCAGTGCCCCGGCGTCCCGCGCCTCCAGCGGTCCCGCGCAGTGCCGGCAGCGAGCCGGAGCCCGGCACTGCGCACAGGCCATCCGTGGTACGTACCCACGCCGCGGGACCTGCACCAGTACGGGCCCGTGCCGCAGGCCGTCCCTCACCACCTGCCAGGCGAGGGTCGGCAGCCGGGCGGCCCGCGCCGCCTCGTCCCGCGCGAGGTCCCCGTCCCCCACGGTCCGCACGAGCGGCGCGCTCGCCCGCACCTGCTCCCGCTCGGCGACCAGCGGCAGCGCCCACCCGCTCTCGACCAGCTGTGCCGCCTCCACCGTGCAGCCCCAACTCCCCAGCAGGAAGGCGCACTTGTCATGGGCGGCCCGCAGCAGCAGCACTTCCCGGGCATGCGGCTGCGGCGCGTGCTGCTCGCTGTGGCTGTCGTCGCCGTCGTCCCAGATGACGACGAGTCCCAGATCCCGTACGGGCGCGAACATGGCGGCCCGGGTCCCCACGACGGCCCGTACGGACCCACGCCGCACGGCCAGCCACTCGCGGTAGCGCTTCTCGGGGCCGGCCTCGGCCGTGAGCACCGCGTGCTGCCCCTCTCCCAGCACGGCGGACAGCGCGGCGTCCACCCGTGTGACGGCCCGGCCGTCCGGCACGACGACGAGCGCGCCCCGCCCCGAGGCGAGCGTCGCGCCCACGGCTCTGGCGATCTCCTCGGCCCAGCCGGGCCCGGGCAACGCGTTCCACACGGCCCGCGGTGCCCCACCCGCGGCGAGCGACTCGAGGAGGGCGGCCCCCCGCCCGTATCGCGTCCAGGAGCCGGTCTCGGGTATGCCGGGCGGAGGAAGCGGCGCGGGGGAGGGCTTCTGCTCGGCCCGCGCGTTGCGCGGCGGGACCGCGAGCTGCAGCACGTCGGCGAGGCTCCCCGCGTACCGGTCGGCGACGGCGCGCGCGAGTCCCAGCAGCTCGGGCCCGAGCACGGGCTCGGGCGACACGACCTGGGCGAGCGCGGCGAGCGGCCCGGAGTAGTCGGATTCGGCGAGCCGCTCGACGAGGAACCCGTCGATCAGCCCTCCGCCCTCGCGGCGGCCCTCCCGCACCCGGTGCCGCCCGGCCCCGAACCGTACCCGGACCCGCACGCCCGGCTGTGCCTCGGCGTCCAGCTCCGCGGGCACGGCGTAGTCGAAATACCGGTCGAGGTGCAGCACACCCTTGTCGACGAGGACCCGTGCGACAGGCAGCTCCTCGGCGAGCTTCGCCCCCCGCCACGTGCGCGGCTTCGCCTTGGGCGCCCTGGCCTGCCGCACCCCTTCCCGAATCAACGCAAGCTGCTCGGGCGGCGCACCCTCCGCGCCGCCCTCACCCCACCCGTTCGCGCTGCTCACAGCAACATTCCTACCAGACCCCACTGACACCGCCGCGCGCCCGAGATCAGGCCGGCCACGGATCACGAACGCCCCGAGGGCGCTTCTGCCATGGACCACTCGGCCAGACCGGTCCAAGGACCGGCAGCAGGATTCGAACCTGCGAGGGGATCACACCCCGGAAGTACCCGTGACCATCGCACCGGACGCCACGACGTCAGTTCTCCCGAGTTCCAAGCGGCAGCGGACCATGATCCAGAATCACCGCGCGCCCTGGGCGCACTCCACCGAAGTAACCGCGGCCATCGCACCGGGAGACCCCGACCCTAGGAACCCCGACCCCACCCGCACCACCGATTTACCCGCATGCCGCGCCCGGCCCCTCGCTGACCGCCGGGAAACGGTGAGGCCCGGCGCCCCCGAAGGGGTACCGGGCCTCACCGTGCAGACGTTGCTTACAGGCCGACGGCCTTGCGCAGGGCCTCCACGCGGTCCGTGCGCTCCCACGTGAAGTCGGGCAGCGCGCGGCCGAAGTGGCCGTAGGCGGCCGTCTGGGAGTAGATCGGGCGCAGCAGGTCGAGGTCGCGGATGATGGCCGCCGGGCGGAGGTCGAAGACCTCGGCGATGGCGGTCTCGATCTTCTCGGCGTCGACCTTGGCGGTGCCGAAGGTCTCGACGAAGAGGCCGACCGGCTCGGCCTTGCCGATGGCGTAGGCGACCTGGACCTCGCAGCGGGAGGCGAGGCCCGCGGCGACGACGTTCTTGGCGACCCAGCGCATGGCGTAGGCGGCGGAGCGGTCGACCTTGGACGGGTCCTTGCCGGAGAAGGCGCCGCCGCCGTGGCGGGCCATGCCGCCGTACGTGTCGATGATGATCTTGCGGCCGGTGAGGCCCGCGTCGCCCATCGGGCCGCCGATCTCGAAGCGGCCGGTCGGGTTCACCAGGAGGCGGTAGCCCTCGGTCTCCAGCTTGATGCCGTCGTCGAGGAGGGCCTTGAGCTCGGGCTCGACCACGAACTCGCGAATGTCGGGGGCGAGGAGGGAGTCGAGATCGATGTCCGACGCGTGCTGCGAGGAGACGACGACCGTGTCCAGGCGGACCGCCTTGTCGCCGTCGTACTCGATGGTGACCTGGGTCTTGCCGTCGGGACGGAGGTAGGGGATCGTCCCGTTCTTGCGGACCTCGGAGAGGCGGCGCGACAGGCGGTGCGCGAGGTGGATCGGGAGCGGCATCAGCTCCGGCGTCTCGTCCGTCGCGTACCCGAACATCAGACCCTGGTCGCCCGCGCCCTGCTTGTCGAGCTCGTCCTCGTCGCCCTCGACCCGGTTCTCGTACGCCGTGTCGACACCCTGCGCGATGTCGGGCGACTGCGAGCCGATCGACACCGAGACACCACAGGAAGCTCCGTCGAAGCCCTTCTTCGACGAGTCGTAACCGATCTCCAGGATCTTGTCGCGGACCAGCTGGGCGATCGGCGCGTACGCCTTGGTCGTGACCTCGCCGGCCACGTGCACCAGGCCGGTCGTGATCAGCGTCTCCACGGCGACCCGGGACGTCGGGTCCTCGCGCAGAAGCGCATCGAGAATGGTGTCGCTGATCTGGTCAGCGATCTTGTCGGGGTGACCCTCGGTCACGGACTCCGAGGTGAACAGGCGACGGGACACAACGCTCCCTGTGGTTGCAGCGGCTGCTGGCTGATCATTGGTGGACGGGACGAGAGCTGCGCTCGGCGTCGTCCGAGAACAGTTTATCGGTCACACTCGCCCACAGGCCCCCCTGTCTCGCTTCTCGGAAGCGCTGTGACCTGCGGCACGGGCATTCTGCGCCATGACGATCGGTCTCCACCAGGGTCACCACGGGCGATTTCGCGCTGATGGACGCGACTGGTGGGGTTAATGAGACATTCACACCAGTCGGCGTGTCACCAGGTCCCACACCATCTCGGCCAGCGCCTCCTTGGGTCCGTACGGCACCGGGGTCTCACTGCCGTCGGCCCCCAGCACCACGGCCTCGTTCTCCTCGGCACCGAAGGTCTTGCGCTCCCCCACCTCGTTCACGACGAGAAGATCGCACCCCTTGCGCGCCAGCTTCTTACGACCGTTGGCGAGGACGTCGTCCGTCTCGGCGGCGAAACCGACGACCACCTGGCCGGGGCGGGGACGGTCCGCCGAGATCTCCGCGAGGATGTCCGGATTACGGACCAGAACGATCGGCTCCGGTTCCTGGTCGTCCTTCTTCTTGATCTTCCCGGCCGCGTAGGCGGCGGGGCGGAAGTCCGCCACCGCGGCCGCCATCACCACGGCGTCGGCGTCCGAGGTCGCCTTGAGGACCGCCTCGCGCAGCTGCACGGCCGTCCCGACCTGCACCACGTCCACACCCGCCGGGTCCGGCAGTCCCGTGTTCGCGGCGATCAGCGTGACCCGGGCGCCCCGCGCCGCCGCCGTGCGCGCCAGGGCGTACCCCTGCTTGCCGGAGGAGCGGTTGCCGAGGAAGCGGACGGGGTCGAGGGGCTCTCGGGTACCGCCGGCGCTGACGACGACGTGACGGCCGGCCAGATCGGGCTCGGTCACGCCGCGGGCGAGCACCCGGCGGCAGACCTCGAAGATCTCCGTGGGGTCGGGCAGCCGCCCCTTGCCGGTGTCGACACCGGTCAGGCGCCCCACCGCGGGCTCGATGACGACGGCGCCGCGGCGGCGCAGCGTCGCCACGTTCTCCTGGGTGGCGGGGTGCTCCCACATCTCGGTGTGCATGGCGGGCGCGAAGACGACCGGGCAGCGGGCCGTGAGCAGGGTGTTGGTGAGGAGGTCGTCGGCCAGGCCGTGGGCGGCCTTGGCCAGCATGTCGGCTGTCGCCGGAGCCACCACCACCAGGTCCGCGTGCTGTCCGATGCGGACGTGCGGGACCTCGTGGACGTCCGACCAGACCTCGGTGGAGACGGGGTGGCCGGAGAGCGCGGACCAGGTGGCGGCGCCGACGAAGTGCAGCGCGGAGGCGGTGGGGACGACGCGCACGTCGTGGCCCGACTCCGTCAGCCTGCGCAGCAGCTCACAGGCCTTGTACGCGGCGATGCCACCGCTGACTCCCAGGACGACCTTGGGCTTGTCCACCGTCTCTCCCCGAGCTCGGAAACGTACGACTCCATGACACACCACAGGCCCGGCGGTCGCGCCGCCGGGCCTGGGATGAGCGATTGAACGACTACTGCGCGGGGCCCTCGACAGCCTCGGACGTCAGCAGACCCGCGTTGATCTCGCGCAGGGCGATCGACAGCGGCTTCTCGTGGACGTGGGTGTCGACGAGCGGACCGACGTACTCAAGGAGGCCCTCGCCGAGCTGCGAGTAGTACGCGTTGATCTGACGGGCGCGCTTGGCCGCGTAGATCACGAGGCTGTACTTCGAGTCGGTGGCCTCGAGGAGCTCGTCGATCGGAGGGTTGATGATGCCCTCGGGAGCGGTAATGGAAGAGGACACGCTCTGCCTTCCGAAAGGTGGAAATGACCTAAAAGTGACCTGAAAGATCAAACAACTTCCACCAAGGCTAGCAGCTCACGCGCCACGTCCTCGACGGAGGTGTTGACCAGGGTGACATCGAACTCCGGCTCGGCCGCCAGTTCGATCTTGGCCGCCTCCAGGCGGCGCTCGATCACCTCGGGCGGTTCGGTGCCCCGTCCGGTGAGCCTGCGCACCAGCTCGTCCCAGGAGGGCGGAGCCAGGAACACGAGCAGGGCCTCCGACATGGACTCGCGGACCTGCCGTGCACCCTGGAGGTCGATCTCCAGGAGGACGGGCACACCCGACTCCAGGTGCTCCAGGACGGCGGCACGCGGCGTCCCGTAGCGGTTGCCGGCGAATTCGGCCCACTCCAGCAGCTCGCCGTTGGCGATCAGCTTGTCCATCTCTTCGTCGGAGACGAAGAAGTAGTGGACTCCATGCTTCTCACCGGGGCGCGGCTTGCGGGTCGTCGCCGACACCGAGAGCCAGACCTCGGGGTGTTCCTTGCGCATATGGGCGACGACCGTGCTCTTACCGACCCCAGAGGGGCCGGAGAGCACGGTCAGCCGCGGACGTTCACTCATGCAGCGATTATTCCAGCAATCCCGGTATGCCCAGGACTCAGGCGCCGGAGCCGCCGAACTCACGCTCCAGAGAAGCGATCTGGTTCGAGCCGAGGCCGCGTACGCGGCGGCTCTCGGAGATACCGAGTCGCTCCATGATCTGCTTGGCGCGGACCTTGCCCACGCCCGGCAGGGACTCCAGGAGAGCGGAGACCTTCATCTTGCCGATGACGTCGTTCTCCTGGCCCTGCTTGATGACCTCGTGAAGGGAGGCGCCGGAGTGCTTGAGTCGATTCTTGACCTCGGCCCGCTCCCGGCGAGCCGCGGCGGCCTTTTCGAGCGCGGCTGCGCGCTGTTCAGGGGTAAGGGGCGGAAGAGCCACGCCTACGTCACCTCGGATGTCGAACTGTCGGATACGGACCGGTGAGGAACCTAGTCGACCCCACACCTGGGGAGCTACGAGCAACACGCTTGCCCATTCGCTCTCGACGGAGACTAGCGGGCAAGTGCGCCGGAGTCAGCGAGAACAGCGGAAAAGTCCTGGTCAGCCTCCCTGGAGCCGGACATTTACGACATACTGCCCCGGATTTGAGGATGTATTCAGACTCGCGACGCTCCGAAGGCACTCATCGGAGGACTTCCGAACGGCTGTCGGAGGACTCAGGCGGCCGCCACAGCGGCTCTGATCTCCTCCGCGAAGCGCTCGGCGGACGTACGCAGCGCGACCACGTCGGGACCGTGACGAAGAACACCCCGGCTCACGTTCGGCACGACATTGCGCACCGCCGCCCCGAAGACGCCCGCCAGATCGGCCGCCGTGGCTCCCTGAGCACCGATGCCGGGTGCCAGGAGCGGTCCGTTGATGGCCAGGTCGTAGGAGGAGAGATCGCCCAGCGTGGCGCCGACGACCGCGCCGAAGGACCCCAGGGGTGTCTCTCCCGCGTTCTCGGCGGCGAGGTGGGCCAGCATGGTCGCTCCGACGTCACGGCCGTCCCCGCGGACCGCGTGCTGCACCTCGCCACCCTCCGGGTTCGAGGTGAGCGCGAGGACGAAGAGCCCGGCCCCGTTCTCGCGTGCCAGGTCCACCGCGGGCTTCAGCGAGCCGTAGCCCAGGTACGGCGACACGGTCAGCGCGTCCGAGAAGAGCGGCGCGTCCTTGCGCAGGAAGGTCTCCGCGTACGCGGCCATGGTGGAGCCGATGTCGCCGCGCTTGGCGTCCATCACGACCAGCGCCCCGGCCGCCCGCGCCTCCTCGACCGACTTCTCCAGGACGGCGATGCCCCGCGACCCGAACCGCTCGAAGAACGCGCTCTGCGGCTTGAGGACCGCGACCCGCTCGGCCAGCGCCTCGACGACGGTGCGGCTGAACCGCTCCAGGCCCGCGATGTCGTCGTTCAGGCCCCAGCCGGTGAGCAGCGAGGCGTGCGGGTCGATGCCGACGCACAGCGGGCCGCGCTCGTCCATGGCACGGCGAAGACGTGCGCCAAAGGGTTCCAGGCTCATGCGGACTTCCTCACGTCGGCGCCGACCGCGTCGGCGAGGGTGGCGTACGGGCTGGTACGGAGGCGGGCGGCGAGCCCCTTGTGGATCGCCCGGCCCCAGAAGGGGCCCTCGTAGATGAACGCGCTGTAGCCCTGGACCAGCGTGGCGCCGGCCAGGATGCGCTGCCAGGCGTCCTCGGCGTTCTCGATGCCACCGACGCCCACCAGGGTGATCCGGTCGCCCACGCGCGTGTAGAGGCGACGCAGCACCTCCAGGGATCGTGCCTTCAGCGGCGCGCCCGAGAGTCCGCCGGTCTCCTCGACGAGTGAGGGTTCGGACTTCAGACCGAGTCCTTCGCGCGCGATGGTGGTGTTCGTGGCGATGATCCCGTCCAGTCCGAGCTCGACGGCGAGGTCGGCGACCGCGTCGACGTCCTCGTCCGCGAGGTCGGGCGCGATCTTGACGAGCAGCGGCACGCGCCGGTCGGGGACCGCGCGGTCGGCGGCCTCGCGGACGGCGCTCAGCAGCGGCCGCAGTGCCTCGGTGGCCTGGAGGTTGCGCAGGCCGGGCGTGTTCGGCGAACTCACGTTCACCACGAGGTAGTCCGCGTGCCGGGCGAGCCGCTCGGTCGACTTCACGTAGTCGCCGACGGCCTCCTCCTCGGGGACGACCTTGGTCTTGCCGATGTTGA
Source organism: Streptomyces sp. NPDC111507 (assembly GCF_055638955.1). NCBI lineage: Bacteria > Bacillati > Actinomycetota > Actinomycetes > Kitasatosporales > Streptomycetaceae > Streptomyces > Streptomyces sp. NPDC111507. The sequence continues at coordinate 137,894 of NZ_JBVKBU010000011.1, forward strand.
CGCCCACGACGGTGCTGAAGACGGGCGTACGGGCCCCCAGGCGCTCGCTGACGGCCGCGGAGCCCTCGTTGTTGAACCCCATGCGGTTGATCAGCGCCCGGTCCGGCACAAGGCGGAACAGCCGCTTCTTGGGGTTGCCCGGCTGCGGCTCCCCCGTGACCGTGCCGATCTCGATGTGGTCGAAGCCGAGCATCGACATCCCGTCGATCGCGACGGCGTTCTTGTCGAAGCCCGCCGCGAGCCCGAAGGGACCGTGCATCCGCAGGCCGAACGCCTCGGTCCGCAGCTCCTTGTGGCGGGGCGCGAGCGCGGCGGCGACGAACGTACGCAGCACGGGGATACGAGCGGCGAGCCGGATCCAGCGGAAGGCGAGATGGTGGGCCCGCTCGGGGTCCATCCGCTTGAAGACCAGCCGGAAGAAAAGCTTGTACATGTCTCGGTGTCCTCTTGAAGCTCTCAGTGTCTTCGTGAAGCGTCTTCGTGAAGCCTCATGAGCCTCATGAAGAGGGGGACACCGTTTCCGGTGTCCCCCTCGGGGCTGCTAGTCGCGGGCCGCTGTCAGATGCTCGGCGTGTTCCTGGAGCGAGCGCACGCCCACGTCACCGTGGTTGAGCGCGTCGATGCCCTGGACGGCGGCGGCGAGTGCCTGGACGGTCGTCAGGCACGGCACGGAGCGTGCCACCGCGGCCGTACGGATCTCGTAGCCGTCGAGGCGGCCACCGGTGCCGTACGGCGTGTTGACGATGAGGTCGACCTCGCCGTCGTGGATCAGCTGGACGATGGTCCGCTCGCCGTTCGGTCCTGTGCCCTCGGACTGCTTGCGCACGACCGTCGCGTTGATGCCGTTGCGCTTGAGCACCTCGGCCGTGCCGGAGGTGGCCAGCAGCTCGAAGCCGTGCGCGACCAGCTCGCGCGCCGGGAAGATCATCGAGCGCTTGTCGCGGTTGGCGACCGAGATGAAGGCGCGCCCCTTGGTCGGCAGCGGACCGTAGGCACCCGCCTGCGACTTGGCGTACGCCGTGCCGAAGACGGAGTCGATGCCCATGACCTCACCGGTGGAGCGCATCTCCGGGCCGAGGACGGTGTCGACGCCGCGTCCGTGGATGTCGCGGAAGCGCGACCACGGCATGACGGCCTCCTTGACGGAGATCGGCGCGTCGAACGGCAGCTCGCCGCCGTCACCGTGCGCGGGGAGCAGCCCCTCCGCCCGCAGCTCGGCGACGGTCGCGCCCAGCGAGATCCGGGCGGCGGCCTTCGCCAGCGGCACCGCGGTCGCCTTCGAGGTGAAGGGGACCGTGCGGGAGGCTCGCGGGTTGGCTTCGAGGACGTAGAGGATGTCGCCCGCCATCGCGAACTGGATGTTGATCAGGCCACGGACGCCGACACCCTTCGCGATGGCCTCGGTGGAGGCCCGCAGCCGCTTGATGTCGAAGCCGCCCAGCGTGATCGGGGGCAGCGCGCACGCCGAGTCGCCGGAGTGGATGCCGGCCTCCTCGATGTGCTCCATCACGCCGCCGAGGTACAGCTCCTCGCCGTCGTACAGCGCGTCCACGTCGATCTCGATCGCGTCGTCGAGGAAGCGGTCGACGAGGACCGGCCGGGAGGGGCTGATCTCGGTCGACTCGGCGATGTAGGACGACAGCCGGGTCTCGTCGTACACGATCTCCATACCGCGCCCGCCGAGGACGTACGACGGCCGTACGAGGACCGGATAGCCGATCTCGTCCGCGATGGCCTTGGCCTCGGCGAAGGTGGTGGCGGTTCCGTGCTTGGGGGCCGGGAGACCGGCCTCCGCGAGGACGCGTCCGAAGGCGCCGCGGTCCTCGGCGGCGTGGATCGCCTCGGGGGACGTACCGACGACCGGCACTCCGTTGTCCTTGAGTGCCTGGGCCAGGCCCAGCGGGGTCTGCCCGCCGAGCTGGACGATCACACCGGCGATCGGGCCGGCCAGCGACTCCGCGTGGACGATCTCCAGCACGTCCTCGAGCGTCAGCGGCTCGAAGTACAGACGGTCGGAGGTGTCGTAGTCCGTGGATACGGTCTCGGGGTTGCAGTTGACCATCACGGTCTCGTAGCCCGCGTCGCTGAGCGCGAAGGAGGCGTGGACGCAGGAGTAGTCGAACTCGATGCCCTGGCCGATGCGGTTCGGACCGGAGCCCAGGATGATCACCGCGGGCTTCTCGCGCGGCGCGACCTCGGTCTCCTCGTCGTAGGAGGAGTAGAAGTACGGCGTCTTCGCCGCGAACTCGGCGGCGCAGGTGTCGACCGTCTTGTACACCGGGCGCACGCCCAGCGCGTGCCGCACCTCGCGCACCACGTCCTCGCGCAGCCCGCGGATCTCGGCGATCTGGGCGTCGGAGAAGCCGTGCCGCTTGGCCTCGGCGAGCAGCTCGGGGTCGAGCTTGTCGGCGGCGGCCAGCTCGTCCGCGATCTCCTTGATCAGGAAGAGCTGGTCGACGAACCACGGGTCGATCTTCGTCGACTCGTAGACCTCCTCGGGCGTGGCGCCCGCGCGGATCGCCTGCATGACGGAGTTGATCCGGCCGTCGGTGGGCCGCACGGCCTCTTCCAGGAGAAGCGCCTTGTCACCGGGCTCGCCGACGAACGTGAACTGGCTGCCCTTCTTCTCCAGCGACCGCAGCGCCTTCTGCAGCGCCTCGGTGAAGTTGCGGCCGATCGCCATGGCCTCGCCGACCGACTTCATGGTGGTCGTCAGGGTGGAGTCGGCGGACGGGAACTTCTCGAAGGCGAAGCGAGGGGCCTTCACGACCACGTAGTCGAGCGTCGGCTCGAAGGAGGCCGGGGTCTTCTCCGTGATGTCGTTCGGGATCTCGTCGAGCGTGTAGCCGACGGCGAGCTTCGCGGCGATCTTGGCGATCGGGAAGCCGGTCGCCTTGGAGGCGAGGGCCGAGGAGCGCGACACGCGCGGGTTCATCTCGATGACGATGATGCGGCCGTCGTCGGGGTTGACCGCGAACTGGATGTTGCAGCCGCCGGTGTCGACGCCGACCTCGCGGATGATCGCGATGCCGACGTCGCGCAGCCGCTGATATTCGCGGTCGGTCAGCGTCATGGCCGGGGCGACGGTGATGGAGTCGCCGGTGTGGACGCCCATGGGGTCGAAGTTCTCGATGGAGCAGACGACCACGACGTTGTCGTTCTTGTCGCGCATCAGCTCCAGCTCGTACTCCTTCCAGCCGAGGATGGACTCCTCCAGGAGCACCTCGGTGGTCGGGGACAGCGTGAGGCCCTGGCCGGCGATGCGGCGCAGCTCCTCCTCGTCGTGCGCGAAGCCGGAGCCGGCGCCGCCCATGGTGAAGGAGGGACGCACGACGACGGGGTAGCCCCCGAGCGTGTCGACGCCCTTGAGGACGTCCTCCATGGAGTGGCAGATCACCGACCGGGCGGACTCGCCGTGGCCGATCTTCTCGCGTACGGCCTCGACGACGCCCTTGAAGAGGTCGCGGTCCTCACCCTTGTTGATCGCCTCGACGTTGGCGCCGATGAGCTCGACACCGTACTTCTCCAGCACACCCTGCTCGTGCATGGAGATCGCGGTGTTGAGGGCCGTCTGGCCGCCGAGGGTCGGCAGCAGGACGTCGGGGCGCTCCTTGGCGATGATCTTCTCGACGAACTCGGGGGTGATCGGCTCGACGTAGGTGGCGTCGGCGATCTCCGGGTCCGTCATGATCGTCGCCGGGTTGGAGTTGACCAGGATGACCCTCAGGCCCTCGGCGCGCAGGATGCGGCACGCCTGGGTGCCGGAGTAGTCGAACTCGGCGGCCTGGCCGATGACGATCGGGCCGGAGCCGATGACCAGGACGGACTGGATATCGGTGCGCTTAGGCACGCTGGCCCTCCATCAGGGAAACGAAGCGGTCGAACAGGTAGGCGGCGTCGTGCGGGCCGGCTGCCGCTTCGGGGTGGTACTGGACGCTGAAGGCCGGCTGGTCGAGGAGGTGGAGCCCCTCGACGACCTGGTCGTTCAGGCAGACGTGAGAGACCTCGGCGCGGCCGTAGGGGGTCTCGGAGACCTTGTCGAGCGGCGCGTCGACGGCGAAGCCGTGGTTGTGCGCGGTGACCTCGACCTTGCCGGTCGTACGGTCCTGGACCGGCTGGTTGATGCCACGGTGGCCGTACTTCAGCTTGTACGTCCCGAAGCCGAGGGCGCGGCCGAGGATCTGGTTGCCGAAGCAGATGCCGAACAGCGGCGTCCTGCGGGCGAGGACCTCTCGCATGACGGCGACGGGACCGTCGGCGGTGGCCGGGTCACCGGGGCCGTTGGAGAAGAAGACCCCGTCGGGGTTCACGGCGTACACGTCCTCGGCCGTGGCCGTGGCGGGCAGCACGTGCACCTCGATGCCGCGCTCGGCCATGCGGTGCGGGGTCATGCCCTTGATGCCCAGGTCGACGGCGGCGACGGTGAACTTCTTCTCGCCGATGGCGGGGACGACGTACGTCTCCTTGGTGGCGACCTCGGCGGCGAGGTTCGCGCCCTTCATCTCGGGCGCCTGGCGCACCTCGGCGAGCATCGTGCCCTCGTCGGGCAGCGCGTTGCCGGAGAAGATGCCGACGCGCATGGCGCCGCGCTCACGCAGGTGACGGGTGAGGGCGCGGGTGTCGATACCGCTGATGCCGACGACGCCCTGGCTGCGCAGTTCCTCGTCCAGCGAGCGCCGGGCGCGCCAGTTGGAGGGCACGCGCGCGGGGTCGCGGACGACGTAGCCGGCGACCCAGATCCGCTTCGACTCGGGGTCCTCGTCGTTGACGCCGGTGTTGCCGACGTGCGGGGCGGTCATGACGACGACCTGGCGGTGGTACGACGGGTCGGTGAGGGTCTCCTGGTAGCCGGTCATCCCGGTGGAGAACACGGCCTCGCCGAAGGTCACCCCCGCGGCCCCGTAGGCGCGGCCACGGAAGGTCCGGCCGTCCTCCAGGACGAGTACGGCGGGAGCTGCCTTGTGCCTCTGCGAGGCGGCTCCCTGGTTGGAGGTCGTCATCGTGCGCCTTCCGTCTTGGTGCTCTCGTTGATCATGTTGTTCAGGGCGTCGACCCACTCCGTGTGCTCGGCCGCGCGGTCCGAGCGGAAACCGGAGTCGATCAGCTTGTCGCCGTGCGCCCAGGTGACGACGAGCAGACCGCCCTCACTGAGGACCTTCCCGGCGATGCCCTTGCCGAGCAGTGCCTCGCGCAGCGCCTCGGCCGGGATGAAGAAGTCGCTGGCGCCGGGGCGTACGACGTCCAGTCCCGCGTCCGTCAGCGTGAGCTCGACCCGGCTTCGGGTGCCCAGGCCGTGTGCCACGATGCGGTCCAGCCACTGCCCGGCGGTGGTGGAGCCGTGGTAGCGGCCGCTCATGCTCAGTTTCACCGGGCCGGGGTCTTCCGGCGCGGTGGGCAGCTCCGGCAAGTCACTCTGAAGGGTGCCGCGCCACCTCCAGCCCTCGCGCATCAGCCAGTAGACGAGGGCGACGAACAGGACGAGGCCGACGAGCCAGCCGATCCGGGCGGCCCAGTCGGTCACTTCGGCCGACTTCTGTTCGGCAGCCAAGGAGGCGGCCATCGGGATGAGAGATGTCACGCGAGCTTCCCGTCGACGAGGGTGGCCTTGCCCCGCAGCCAGGTGTGCGTGACCCGGCCCGGCAGCTCACGGCCCTCGTAGGGGGTGTTGCGGCTGCGCGAGGCGAAGCCCGCGGGGTCCACGGACCCACGGTATGCCGTGTCGACGAGCGTGAGGTTGGCGGGCTCACCTGCCGAGACGGGACGGCCGTGGCCCGCGGCCTGCCCGATCCGGGCGGGCTTGAAGGACATGCGGTCGGCGACGCCGGCCCAGTCGAGCAGCCCGGTCTCCACCATCGTCTGCTGGACGACGGAGAGCGCGGTCTCGAGGCCCACCATGCCCATGGCGGCGGCGGCCCACTCGCAGTCCTTGTCCTCGTGCGGGTGCGGCGCGTGGTCGGTGGCGACGATGTCGATGGTGCCGTCGGCGAGCGCCTCGCGCAGCGCCGTCACGTCGCGCTCGGTGCGCAGCGGCGGGTTGACCTTGTAGACCGGGTTGTACGTGCGGACCAGCTCGTCGGTGAGGAGGAGGTGGTGCGGGGTGACCTCGGCGGTGACGTCGATGCCGCGGGACTTGGCCCAGCGCACGATCTCGACGCTGCCGGCGGTCGACAGGTGGCAGATGTGGACGCGCGAGCCGACGTGCTCGGCGAGCAGGACATCCCGGGCGATGATCGATTCTTCGGCCACCGCGGGCCAGCCCCCGAGTCCCAGCTCGGCGGAGACGACGCCCTCGTTCATCTGGGCGCCCTCGGTGAGGCGGGGCTCCTGCGCGTGCTGCGCGACCACGCCTCCGAAGGCCTTCACATACTCCAGGGCCCGGCGCATGATCACCGCGTCGTCCACGCACTTGCCGTCGTCCGAGAAGACCGTGACGCCGGCCGCGGACTCGTGCATCGCGCCCAGCTCGGCGAGCTTCTTGCCCTCCAGGCCGACCGTGACGGCGCCGATGGGCTGCACGTCGCAGTAGCCGTGCTCCTGGCCGAGCCGGTAGACCTGTTCGACCACACCGGCGGTGTCGGCGACGGGGAAGGTGTTGGCCATGGCGAAGACGGCGGTGTAGCCGCCGCTCGCCGCCGCTCGCGTACCGGTCAGGACGGTCTCGGAGTCCTCACGACCGGGCTCCCGCAGATGGGTGTGCAGGTCGACGAGGCCCGGCAGGAGGACCTTGCCGTCGGCCTCGACGACCTCGGCGCCCTCGTCCGGGAGACCGGTACCGACCGCCTCGATCACGGCGCCGTCGATCAGTACGTCCTGCGGCTCGCCCCCGAGCACCTTCGCACCACGGATCAGGATCTTGCTCATGTTCTTACTTCTCCTCGGTACGGGTGTGGGTGACGGCGGGCTCGTTGCCGCCCAGCAGCAGGTAGAGCACGGCCATGCGGATCGAGACGCCGTTCGCGACCTGCTCGACGACGGTGCAGCGGTCGGAGTCGGCGACCTCGGCGGTGATCTCCATGCCGCGGACCATTGGGCCGGGGTGCATCACGATGGCGTGCTCGGGCATCTTCGCCATGCGGTCGCCGTCGAGGCCGTAGCGCCGCGAGTACTCGCGCTCAGTCGGGAAGAACGCCGCGTTCATCCGCTCGCGCTGGACGCGCAGCATCATCACCGCGTCGGACTTGGAGAGGGTGCTGTCGAGGTCGTAGGAGATCTCGCAGGGCCAGGACCCCACGCCGACCGGCACCAGGGTGGGCGGGGCGACGAGGGTGACCTCGGCGCCGAGGGTGTGCAGCAGGTCGACGTTGGAGCGGGCGACCCGGCTGTGCAGGATGTCGCCGACGATCGTGATGCGCTTGCCGGCCAGGTCCTGCCCTATCCCGGCGTCGCGGCCGACCAGGCGGCGGCGCATGGTGAAGGCGTCGAGCAGGGCCTGCGTGGGGTGCTGGTGGGTGCCGTCACCCGCGTTGATGACGGCGGCGTCGATCCAGCCGGAGGTGGCGAGCCGGTACGGGGCTCCGGAGGCGCCGTGCCGGATGACGACGGCGTCGACGCCCATGGCTTCGAGGGTCTGGGCGGTGTCCTTCAGGGACTCCCCCTTGGACACCGAGGAACCCTTGGCGGTGAAGTTGATGACGTCCGCGGAGAGGCGCTTCTCGGCGGCCTCGAAGGAGATCCGGGTACGGGTCGAGTCCTCGAAGAAGAGGTTGACGACGGTGCGGCCGCGCAGGGTCGGCAGCTTTTTGATCGGCCGGTCGGCGACCCGGGCCATCTCCTCGGCGGTGTCGAGGATCAGGACGGCGTCGTCGCGGGTGAGGTCGGCGGCCGAGATGAGATGACGCTGCATCTGTCAGGCTCCGTAAGGCAGTTCAGGAGAATTCGGACAAGCGGGCGCGCGCGGAGCGCACTCGGGGCGTACGGCGGTGACGTACTCCGGAGTGCTACTGCTGTGCGTCCGGGGAGGTCCGCTTCGCACCGAGCAGCACGGTGTCGCGACCGTCCTCCTCGGCGAGCTGGACCTTGACCGTCTCCCGCAACGACGTGGGGAGGTTCTTGCCGACGTAGTCGGCGCGGATGGGCAGTTCGCGGTGGCCGCGGTCGACGAGGACCGCGAGCTGCACGGCGCGCGGCCGGCCGATGTCGTTCAGCGCGTCGAGCGCGGCGCGGATGGTGCGGCCGGAGAAGAGCACGTCGTCGACGAGGACGACCAGGCGGCCGTCGATGCCGTCACCGGGGATCTCGGTGCGGGCCAGCGCACGCGGCGGGTGCATGCGCAGGTCGTCGCGGTACATGGTGATGTCGAGCGAGCCGACCGGGATCTTGCGAGCGGTGATCTCTTCGAGCTTGTCGGCCAGTCTGCGGGCCAGGAAGACACCCCGGGTCGGAATGCCGAGGAGCACCACGTCGTCGGCACCCTTGGCGCGTTCGACGATCTCGTGGGCGATGCGGGTCAGCACCCGCGCGATGTCGGGGGCTTCCAGAACGGGCCGCGCATCGGCTTCGTACTGCTGTTTGTCCTGCTCGGTGTCCATACGAAACGGACCTCCTTCTCCGCCTCACGGGACGGATCATTAAAGGACGTCGGATTTGCGCCATCCACGGTACCAGCCCGGCAACGCGCCTGATCACCACCCTGTGGGCCACCGCCGGTGACTCCCGCGCGAAGGTCGGTCCGGACCATTCGGCTTGACGGGGGAGAGTAACGCTGCGTAACCTCACAGTGAGTCACCAGAGTCACCAGCCGCGCGGCGGAGCCGCACGTTGATACAGCGTCCGGGGAGCTATATGTCCAGCGAATACGCCAAACAGCTCGGGGCCAAGCTCCGGGCCATCCGCACCCAGCAGGGCCTTTCCCTCCACGGAGTCGAGGAGAAGTCACAGGGACGCTGGAAGGCGGTCGTGGTCGGGTCGTACGAGCGCGGCGACCGCGCCGTCACCGTGCAGCGCCTCGCCGAACTGGCGGATTTCTACGGGGTTCCCGTGCAGGAGCTGCTGCCCGGCACCACTCCTGGCGGAGCCGCCGAGCCGCCGCCGAAGCTCGTCCTCGACCTGGAGCGGCTGGCCCACGTGCCGGCCGAGAAGGCGGGTCCGCTGCAGCGTTACGCCGCGACGATCCAGTCCCAGCGCGGTGACTACAACGGCAAGGTGCTGTCGATCCGCCAGGACGACCTGCGCACCCTCGCCGTCATCTACGACCAGTCGCCCTCGGTCCTCACCGAGCAGCTGATCAGCTGGGGCGTGCTGGACGCGGACGCGCGCCGCGCCGTCTCCCACGACGAGGGCTGACCCCTTCGGGGAGTTCAGCAGAAACGTGCCGCCGGGGTGGCCGGAACCATGTGTTCCGGCCACCCCGGCGGCTTTGTGCGGGCCTCGGGAGCCAGCTGGGTACGGGAACGCCGGAGGGCCCGCAGCGGACGTGCTGCGGGCCCTCCGGCGTTCTCGTACGTCGTCTACGGGCGCGTACGTTCCACTGGCGCCGTGCGCGCTGAGCGGACCGGGCGAAGTCCGCTGCGGTTCCCCAGCGCCCTGAAGGGGCGCGGGGAACTGCGCGGCCGGCCTCGATGGCGCCGCAGACGACCGACGGCACATCCCGGCACTTTCCAGCGGAGCGCTCAGGCCTCGTCGCGGCGCAGCGACGGCTTCAAGTCCTTCAGGCGGCCCAGCAGGCCGTTCACGAACGAGGGCGACTCGTCCGTGGAGAACTCCTTCGCCAGCTGCACCGCCTCGTCGAGGACCACCGCGTCGGGGGTCCCGTCGACCCAGATCAGCTCGTAGGCGCCGAGGCGCAGGATGTTGCGGTCGACGACCGGCATCCTGTCCAGCGTCCAGTCGACGGCATACGTCGCGATGAGCTCGTCGATCCGCTTCGCCTTCGTGGCGTAGCCCTCGACCAGCTCCATCGTGTACTCGCTGACCGGCGGCTGCCGGGTGTCGGTCCGGGAGTGCCGGACCCAGTCCGCGAGGACCGTCAGGACGTCCACGCCGCGCTGGTCGCCCTCGAAGAGGATCTGGAAGGCGCGCTTGCGGGCCGTGTTGCGGGCAGCCACGGTTAGCTGTTCACCCGGCCGAGGTAGTCGCTCGTGCGGGTGTCGACCTTGATCTTCTCACCGGTGGTGATGAAGAGCGGGACCTGGATCTGGTGACCGGTCTCCAGGGTGGCGGGCTTGGTGCCGCCGGTGGAGCGGTCGCCCTGGACACCCGGCTCGGTCTCCTGGATGACGAGCTCGACGGCGGCCGGCAGCTCGACGAAGAGCACCTCGCCCTCGTGCTGCGCCACGGTGGCGGTGAAGCCCTCGATCAGGAAGTTGGCGGCGTCGCCGACGGACTTGCGGTCGACCATCAGCTGGTCGTACGTGTCCATGTCCATGAAGACGAAGTACTCGCCGTCCATGTACGAGAACTGCATGTCGCGCTTGTCGATCGTGGCCGTCTCGACCTTGACGCCGGCGTTGAACGTCTTGTCGACGACCTTGCCGGAGAGCACGTTCTTCAGCTTGGTGCGCACGAAGGCCGGGCCCTTGCCGGGCTTGACGTGCTGGAACTCGACGACGGACCAGAGCTGGCCTCCGTCGAGCTTGAGCACCAGGCCGTTCTTGAGGTCGTTCGTGGAAGCCACGGTTGCGGAATCTCCTGGACTGACGTGGACGACCCCGGGGCACGCACGTAGCGATTGGCTACAGCGCGAGCAGTTCCTTGGTCGTGATGGTGAGTAGCTCGGGTCCGCCGTCCGCCTCGGGGCGTACGACGAGCGTGTCATCGATCCTGACACCGCCCCGGCCCGGGAGGTGGACCCCCGGTTCGACGGTGACCGGCACGCAAGTGTCCAGTTTACCCATGGCCGCGGGGGCCAGCTGCGGGTCCTCGTCGATTTCGAGCCCCACACCGTGCCCGGTCAGTGCGGGAAGGCCTTCCGTGTGGCCCGCGGAGTCGAGCACCTGGCGTGCGGCCCGGTCCACGTCACGGTAGGCGGCGCCGGGTACCAGGGCCTCGCGTCCGGCCCGCTGGGCGGCGAAGACGAGGTCGTACAACTCGATCTGCCAGTCCGCGGGCGAGGTGCCGATCACAAAGGTACGGCCGATTTCGCAACGGTAGCCGCGGTAGGTCGCGCCGAGGCAGACGGAGAGGAAATCTCCCTCCTCGACGCGCCGGTCGGTGGGCCGGTGCCCGCGCCGCCCGGAGTTCGGGCCGGTGCCCACGGAGGTCGCGAAGGCGGGGCCGTCGGCACCGTGGTCGACGAGCCGACGCTCCAGCTCCAGCGCGAGATGCCGCTCGGTGCGGCCGACGAGGATCGATTCGAGGAGCTCCCCGAGCGCCTGGTCGGCGATCTCGGCGCCGATCCGCAGACAGGAGATCTCCTCCTCGTCCTTGATCACCCGCAGCTGCTCCACCGCACCGCCCAGGTCGGCGAGGCGCAGCCCGGGTGCCACCGAGCCGATGGCCCGGTGCCGGGTCACGGTGAGGTGGTGCTCCTCGACCGCCAGGGAGTCGGCGCCCTGGGCGATGGCGGCGTCGGCGGCGGCCACGGCCGCGTCGCCCCCGGCGCGCGGCAGCACCTGCACGCGCAGCGCCTCGTCGGGACGCCCCTCGGCGGCCTCGCCGCTCGGCGGAGCGCCGCAGAGCAGCAGGTCCTCACTGCTGCCCAGCAGGAGGACCGCACCGCGCGGGGCCGCGCCGGCGAGGTACCTCACGTTGGCCGGGCGGGTGACGAGCGCCGTCGCGCTGCCGCCCGCCGCGCAGCGCTCCCGAAGCCGCTCGCGTCGCGCCGCGTACACCTCTGACATAAATCGAGCCTACGAGCGTCGACGCGATGTCGCCGTTCCAGCGGGGCCGGATGGGCTGTAGGCGGTCGACGGTGAGACGGAGGCGCCACGGGCGGGGGCCGGGGGGTGGTTCCGCGACTGCGATCAGCGGGGCCCGACAGGTGGCGCGACCTGACTCGCGGGGCGCCGCGCCCTGACCGTCCGGACAACGGCGGGGGGCGACAGGATGGACGCGGCACCCCCGACGGGGTCGCCGACGACGCCGTACCGCGGGGCTACCACTGCGGTGGGCTCGCGATGGAGCGGGCCAGGACCTCGTCCAGCACGCGGGCCGTGGACGGGACGTCGAGCTGGGAGTTGTCGATGATGGGGAGCCCGGAGCCGTACCAGCCGGCCATCCGGCCGTGGATACGGGCGACTTCCTCGTCGGTCAGGCGGCGGTTTCCGGAGCGCTCGGCGTTGCGCTCCAGGACTATCTCCAGGCCCGGCAACAACACCACGGGCAGCAACCCCGGCCCGACGTGTCGCTTCCAGCCGCCGAGGCCGACGACCGGGCGGTCCGGGAAGACCGCGTCGTCGAGGATGCAGGAGATGCCGTTCGCCAGGAAGTTCCGCGCGGCGAAGCCGCAGGTGCGGCGGGCCAGGCGGTACTGCGCCTCCGAATGGTCGTTCCACCCCGACTGCGGATCGGCGAAGCCCGAGCGCACCCATTCCCGCACGTCGTCGAGGCTGATGTGGGCGGTCGGCACCCGGCGGTGGTCCGCCCAGTACTTGGCGACGCTCGTCTTGCCCGCACCCGCGGGCCCGATGAGCAGCACGGCGAGGGTGGTCGCCGCGGGGTCGGGGGCGCCCGGGGCGCTGGGCATGGCGACCGGGCCGCCCGGGGGCAGCTGCACATGGCCCGTCGTGTCGGGGATCGGCGCCGCGGGGGCGTGCTGCGGGGGCGCGGGATGGGGCAGGTGCGCGGGCGGCGCGGGATGTCCCGGCGGCGGACCGGTGAAGCCGGGGGCGGGTGGGCTCGTGGGCGCCGGACCGGCGGGTCCGCCCGGGTGTCCCGGGTGCTGTGCGGCCGGCGACCAGCCGGCGGCGGGTCCTTGCCCCGGCTGGTGGGGCGGCGGCAGCGGAGCCCCCACTGCGTGCTGCATCCGGTGCCACTCCGTCTCGTGATCTTTTCGCCCGTTCGCTCGCGGCGGGCGATTGACGCCGACGAGCGGAGCCTCCCGCTCTCCCCCACAGCCTGAAGGGCGCGGGAGCGACCCCTACCGAACGGTACCTTCCCCGGCCGTCGTTGTGTGAACGGCCGGGGAAGCTGGGGAGTGCCCATGAACGGAGGGCAAACAGGCCCAAGTAGGGGCCCGTTGGGAGCTACTCGCCCACTTCGCCGTAGGCGGCGAGGAGCACCGCCGGGTCGGGGCCCTCCAGGACGGTGGGCTTGGCCAGCCCGTCGAGGACGATGAAGCGCAGCAGGTTGCCGCGGGACTTCTTGTCGACCTTCATGTTCTCCAGCAGCTTGGGCCACTGGTCGTAGCGGTAGCTGAGCGGGAGGCCGACGGACTCCAGGATCGTGCGGTGGCGGTCGGCGGTCGCGTCGTCCAGCCGGCCCGCCAGTCGGCCCAGTTCGGCGGCGAAGTGCATGCCGACGGAGACGGCCGCGCCGTGCCGCCACTTGTAGCGCTCGTTCTTCTCGATGGCGTGCGCGAGGGTGTGGCCGTAGTTGAGGATCTCGCGGAGCCCCGACTCCTTGAGGTCGCCCGAGACCACCTCGGCCTTCACCTTGATGGAGCGCTCGATGAGCTCGGCGGTGTGCGGGCCCGCGGGCGTCCGTGCCGCCTCGGGGCCGGACTCGATGAGCTCGAGGATCACCGGGTCGGCGATGAAGCCGGCCTTGATGATCTCCGCGAGCCCGGAGACGAAGTCGTTGACCGGCAGCGAGTCGAGCGCGGCCAGGTCGCAGAGCACGCCCGCGGGCGGGTGGAAGGAGCCGACGAGGTTCTTGCCCTCGGCGGTGTTGATGCCGGTCTTGCCGCCGACCGCCGCGTCCACCATGCCGAGCACGGTGGTGGGAACGGCGATCCACCGCACCCCGCGCAGCCAGGTCGCCGCGACGAACCCGGCGAGGTCGGTGGTGGCGCCGCCGCCCACGCCGACGATGACGTCGGTGCGGGTGAAGCCGGACTGGCCGAGCGCCTTCCAGCAGTAGGCGGCGACCTCCGCGGTCTTGGCCTCCTCCGCGTTGGGCACCTGGATGGCAACGGCCTCGAAGCCCTGTCCGGCCAGGTCGGCGCGGAGCGCGTCCCCGGTCTCGGCGAGCGCCTCGGGGTGGATGATCGCGACGCGCTGGGCTCTGTCGCCGATCAACGTGCCCAGTTCACCGAGGAGTTGACGGCCCACCAGGACCTCGTACGGGTCGGTGCCCGCGGTGCCGCCGACCTGGATACGCGTCACTGCCTCGCTCATGCTTCCTTCAACTCCAGTGCGTCGAGGACGGCTTGGGCGACCTCTTCGGGGGTGCGGCCGTCGGTGGGCACGACCGCGCGGGCGACTTCGGTGTACAGGTGGCGGCGGGCCTCCATCAGCTCGCGCCACTGCCGGCGCGGGTTGACGGCGAGCAGCGGACGGGCCGCGTTCAGGCCGGTGCGCTGGACCGCCTCCTCGACGTCCATGGAGAGGTAGACGACCTGGTGCCCGGCGAGCAGCGCGCGGGTGTCGGCGTCGAGGATCGAGCCGCCGCCCAGCGCCAGTACCCCGTCGTGCTCGGCCAGCGCCTTGTGCACGGCGCTCTTCTCGATGGCACGGAAGGCCGGCTCGCCCTCGTCGACGAAGATGTCGGCGATGGTGCGGCCCTGCTCGGCCACGATGTCGTCGTCCGTGTCGCGGTAGGCGCGGCCGAGCCGGGCCGCGACCAGCGCGCCGACGGTGGACTTGCCGACACCCATCGGCCCGACGAGGACGACCAGCGGTCCAGCGGTCACCGCACGACCAGGTTCTCGAGGTAGGACTCGACGTTGCGCCGCGTCTCGGGCACGCTGTCGCCGCCGAACTTCTCGGCCACCGCGTCCGCGAGGACGAGGGCAACCATCGCCTCGGCGACGATTCCGGCGGCCGGGACCGCGCAGACGTCGGAGCGCTGGTGGTGGGCCTTGGCGGCTTCGCCGGTCGCCACGTCGATCGTGGCCAGCGCGCGCGGCACGGTCGCGATCGGCTTCATCGCGGCGCGTACGCGCAACAGCTCGCCGGTGGTCAGACCGCCCTCGGTGCCACCGGAGCGGCCGGAGGTGCGGCGGATGCCGTCCTCGGTGTGGACGATCTCGTCGTGGGCCTTGGAGCCGGGCACACGGGCCAGTTCGAAGCCGTCGCCGACCTCGACACCCTTGATCGCCTGGATGCCCATGAGCGCGGCCGCGAGCCGGGCGTCGAGGCGCCGGTCCCAGTGCACGTGCGAGCCGAGGCCCACCGGCACGCCGTACGCGAGCACCTCGACGACGCCGCCGAGCGTGTCGCCGTCCTTGTGGGCCTGGTCGATCTCCGCGACCATCGCCTTCGACGTGTCGGCGTCGAGGCAGCGCACCGGGTCGGCGTCGAGCCTCTCGACGTCCGAGGGCTTGGGGTAGACGCCGTACGGGGCCTTCGCCGCGGCCAGCTCGACGACGTGCGAGACGATCTCGATCCCGGCCGTCTCCTTCAGATACGAACGGGCCACGGCGCCCAGCGCGACGCGGGCCGCGGTCTCCCGGGCGGAGGCGCGCTCCAGGATCGGCCGGGCCTCCTCGAAGCCGTACTTCTGCATGCCCGCGAGGTCGGCGTGGCCGGGCCGGGGCCGGGTCAGCGGGGCGTTGCGGGCCAGCTCGGCGAGGATCTCCGGGGCGACCGGGTCGGCCGCCATGACCTGCTCCCACTTGGGCCACTCGGTGTTGCCGACCATGACGGCCACCGGCGAGCCGAGGGTGAGACCGTGCCGGACACCGCCCAGGAAGGTGACCTCGTCGCGCTCGAACTTCATCCGGGCACCGCGTCCATAGCCCAGGCGCCGCCGGGCGAGGTGGTCCGCCACCATCTCCGTGGTGATCGGCACGCCGGCGGGAAGGCCCTCCAGCGTCGCGACAAGTGCGGGACCGTGGGACTCCCCCGCGGTCAGCCAGCGCAACCTGCTCAACGGTGCTCCTCATGCTCGCGCCCTGGTACTGCTGCTGCGTACACGCGTCCTCGTGTACGGCGACGGCGCGACCGGGTGCGCGGCCCGGGTCCGCCACCCCCGATCCTCCCACGTCCGGGCGCGGTGCCCCGCCGCAGGTCCATCAGGCGGGACGGCGCCCGGCCCGCCGCGGCGGTGCTCAGCGGCTCGCGAGGGCCTGCTCGCCCGCCTTCCGCATGGCGTCGAGGGGCGCCGGGGCGCGTCCGGTCATCCGCTCGACCTGGAGCACCGCCTGGTGCACGAGCAGGTCGAGTCCGCTGACCACGGCGCCGCCGTAGCCGGACCAGCGGGCCGCGAGGTCGGTGGGCCACGGGTCGTACAGCACGTCGAAGAGCGTCGCGGGCCGTTCCGGGACCGCGGCGGACAGGGCGTCCGTCGCGCCCGCGGGGGTGGTGGCAATCACGAGCGGGGCGCGCAGGGCCTGCGCGGCGTGCGCCCAGTCCGCCGTACGGACCTCCAGGTCGAGCCGCTCGCCCCACTGCCGCATCTCGGCGGCCCGCTCCGCGCTGCGGACGTAGGCGACGACCTCGCCGCTGCAGATCCGGGCGAGCGCGGCCAGCGCGGAGGAGGCGGTGGCGCCCGCGCCGAGGATCGCGGCGGAGTCCACCTGCTCGATCCCGCGCTCGCGCAGCGCGGCGACCATCCCGGGGATGTCGGTGTTGTCGCCGACGCGACGGCCGTCCTCGGTGAACACGACCGTGTTGACGGCCTCGACCGAGGCCGCCGTCTCGGTGACCTCGTCGAGCAGCGGGATGACGGCCCGCTTGAGCGGCATGGTCAGCGACAGACCCGCCCACTCGGGACCGAGGTCCCCGAAGAACCCCGGCAGCGCCTCCTCGTCGATCTCGAAACGGTCGTAGGACCAGTCGCCGAGTCCCAGCTCCCGGTACGCGGTGCGGTGCAGCACCGGGGAGAGGGAATGGGCGATCGGGGAGCCGAGTACAGCAGCCCGCCGGGCGTCAGTTGCCCGAGTTGGCATTGAACTTGTCCTTGAGCTTCTGGAATTCCGCAAGGTTCTTGGCGAATTCGGTGTTGCTCTGACCGTCGGTCGCCACGAAATAGATCCAGCCGTCGCTGGTCGGGTTCAACGTCGCCGTGATCGCGTCGTCACCGGGGTTGCCGATCGGCCCGGGCGGCAGACCCTTGCGCGTATAGGTGTTGTACGGGTCCTTGTTGCTGTTGATCTCGGACTCGCTGATGTGGATGTTGCTCTGGCCCTTCAGGTAATTGAAGGTCGAGTCGAACTGGAGCAGCCTGTTGGTCTCCGTGTTCGTGACCTTGAGGCGGTTGTAGACCACCTCGGCCATCTTGCGGAAGTCGTCGTGCGTCTTGCCCTCGGCCTGGACGAGGCTCGCGACCGTGACGACCTGGAGCGGGTTCTGCAGGTTCAGTTCCTTGGCCTTGGCCACGAGGTTGTACGCCGCGTACTTCTCCTTGGCCTGCGTCACCATCTGCTTCAGGATCGCCTCGGGCTTCATGCCCTTGGCGGCGGGATAGGTCGCCGGGTAGAGGAATCCTTCCAGCGGATCCTTTATGTCCTTGTTGTCGTTCGCCCAGCTGGGAAGTCCGAAGGTCTTGTACTCCTTCTTGGCGATCTTCCCGGTGGTGCCGTCCGCGAGATCGAGCCTCTTGTCGATCGCCTGATAGACGACGACGTTGCGCTGCCCAGGGGCGACGATCACGTTGTTCTGGCTCTTGGGATCGAGCATCAGCTTGACCGCGCTGGCGGCCGACATGCCCTTCTTCAGCACATACGCGCCCGCCTGGATCTTGTCCCCATCGGGGGTCTGCTGCTGGGCGGACACGAAGGCGTCGACACTCTTGACGACTCCGGCCTCCTTCAGCACCCGCCCGATCGCGGAGCCCAACGCACCCTTGGGGATCTCGACCGTCACCTCGCCCGTGCCGCCACCCGCGTAGTCCGGAGCCGGGCCGAAGCGATTTTGATAGGTGTGGTACCCGTAATATCCGATTCCGCCGATACCGCCGCCAAAGACCAGCACGACCATCAGGCAGGCGCAGCCGCTGCGGCGCTTCTTGCCCTTGTCGCCCTTGCCGCCGCGGCCCTTCCGGTCGCCTCGGCCTGCCTTCGGATCGTCGTCGTCGAGGTCGTCATCGTCGTCGCCGCCCGCGAAGAAGGCGTGTTCGCCCTGGTCGGGTCCCGGATCCCAGTCGGTCTCCGGTTCGGGCTCGGCGCGGCGACGGGCGGGCGGCTCCGGCGGCGGATACGCGTCGGGGGTGTTGTAGAAGTCGGGCTGCTCACCGGTGTACCCGGCGGCCTGGTTCCCGTACGGGTCGTTCGGGTCGGCGGCGTAGCCGACCTGGTGCTGCGTCCCGTTGTCCCAGCCGCCGTCGTGGTACTGCTGCTGGTTCTGTCCGTTGTACTGCTGCTGGCCCTGATCGACGTACTGCTGCTGCCCTTGGCCGGGGTACTGCTGCGGGTACTGCTGCTGCCCCTGACCGTGGAAGTGCTGCCGGCCCTGGTCCTGATACTGCTGCCCGCCCTGGCCCTCGTACCGCTGCTGGTTCTGGGCGCCGTACTGCTGCTCCTGGCCGTAGCCGCCCTGCTGGTCGGGGCTCCACTCGCCGTACTGGGACTGCTGGTGCTGCTGTTGCGGCTGCTGCGGGTAGTGCTGCGGCTGGCCGCCGTA
The DNA here is from genome assembly GCF_055638955.1 of Streptomyces sp. NPDC111507. NCBI lineage: Bacteria > Bacillati > Actinomycetota > Actinomycetes > Kitasatosporales > Streptomycetaceae > Streptomyces > Streptomyces sp. NPDC111507. Next base: position 156,493 of record NZ_JBVKBU010000011.1, read on the forward strand.
GGGGGACTGGCCGTCGGCGGCCTGTCCTCCCCATCCGCCGTCCCCGTACAACGGGTCCTCCGGATTCCACGGTTCGGAGCCTGCGCCCCGGCCATACTCAGTCATCGATCCCCTAGAGCCGCGAGGCGGTGGCTGCTGTCGCTGGTGGCTCGGCTCCCGTCCGCCTCTTCGCTGTGCGGTGGCTGTTCGAACACCACCACATCGCGCGGAACGTTACCGTATCGCGATCAGATGACCACTTCGACGCCCTCACCCGGTGGGTTGCCTGACGCCCGTTCGGACTCCAGAGCCTGCTGCAGGATGACGACGGCGGCCGCCTGATCGATGACGGACCTGCCCTTTTTGGACTTCACGCCCGACGCGCGTAGACCCTGACTGGCCGTCACTGTGGTCATCCTCTCGTCGAGGAGCCTCACGCCGACGGGCACGATCGCCCGGGCCAGCTCCTGGGCGAAGGCGCGCACCTTCACGGCGGCGGGACCCTCGCCCCCCTTGAGGGAGCGAGGGAGCCCGACGACGACCTCGATCGGCTCGTACTCCTCGACGAGTTGCTTCAACCGGCGCTGAGCGGCCGGGACATCGCGCCCCGGCACGGTCTCGACCGGAGTCGCGAGGATCCCGTCGGGGTCGCACGAGGCGACCCCGATCCGGGCGTCCCCGACGTCGATCGCGAGCCGGCGGCCGCGGCGCATGCCCCGGCCGTCCCCGCTCCGCTGCTGATCGTCCGTGCTCACTTGGCCGTCTCGGCGACGAGCCGCTCGACCGCGTCGACGGCCTCGCCGATGGCGGCCGGGTTCTGGCCGCCGCCCTGGGCGACGTCCGGCTTGCCGCCACCGCCGCCGCCGAGGGTCTTGGCGGCCGTACGGACCAGGTCACCGGCCTTGAGGCCACGCTCGCGGGCGGCCTCGTTGGTGGCGATGACCGTGAGCGGCTTACCGCCCGCGGTGGTGAACAGGGCCACGACGGCGGCCCGTCCGCCCTGGATGCGGCCGCGTACGTCGAGGACCAGCTTCCGCAGGTCGTCGGCGCTCGTGCCGTCTGGGACCTGACCTGTGACGAGAGCCACACCGCGGACGTCCTTGGCGGACTCCACGAGACCGGCGGCGGCCTGCAGGACCTTCTCCGCGCGGAACTTCTCGATCTCCTTCTCGGCGTCCTTCAGCTTGCCGAGCATGGCGGAGACCTTCTCCGGGAGCTCCTCGGGACGGCCCTTGATCAGCTCCTGGAGCTGAGCGACGACCGTGTGCTCGCGGGCCAGGAAGTTGTAGGCGTCGACGCCCACCAGGGCCTCGATACGCCGTACGCCGGAGCCGATCGAGGACTCGCCGAGCAGCTTGACCAGGCCGAGCTGCGAGGTGTTGTGCACATGCGTGCCGCCGCACAGCTCCTTGGAGAAGTCGCCGATGGTCACGACGCGGACGCGCTCGCCGTACTTCTCGCCGAACTCGGCGATGGCGCCCTGCTTCTTGGCCTCGTCGAGGCTCAGGATCTCGGCGTGCACGTCCAGGTCGCGGGTGAGCACCTCGTTGATCTTCTGCTCGACGTCGGTCATGACGGCCGTCGGAACGGCCGAGGGAGAACCGAAGTCGAAGCGGAAGCGGCCGGGCTGGTTCTCGGAACCGGCCTGGGCGGCCGTCGGGCCGAGGGCGTCGCGCAGGGCCTGGTGGGTGAGGTGCGTGGCCGAGTGGGCGCGGGCGATGGCCGTCCGGCGACGGGAGTCGATGGTGGCCTGGGCCTGGGCACCGACGGTGACCTCGCCGACCTGGACGACGCCCTTGTGGACGTACACACCCGGGACGGGCTTCTGGCAGTCGCGGATCTCGATGACGGCACCGGTGTCGACCTTGATACGGCCGGTGTCACCGATCTGGCCGCCGCCCTCGGCGTAGAACGGGGTGCGGTCGAGGACGATCTCGACCTCGTCGCCCTCGGTGGCGGCGGGCGAGGAGACACCGTCGACCAGGATGCCGACGATGCGCGACTCGCCGTCGGTCCGGTCGTAGCCGATGAACTCGGTCTCACCGGCGGCGTCGGCGATCTGACGGTAGGCGCCGAGGTCGGCGTGGCCCGTCTTCTTGGCCTGGGCGTCGGCCTTGGCCTTGTCCCGCTGCTCCTTCATCAGACGCCGGAAGCCGTCCTCGTCCACCGAAAGGCCCTGCTCGGCGGCCATTTCGAGGGTGAGGTCGATCGGGAAGCCCCAGGTGTCGTGGAGCAGGAAGGCCTTGTCGCCGGCGAGCACCGTGCCGCCGGACTCCTTGGTGTCGGTGATGGCCGTGTCGAGGATGTTCGTGCCGGCCTTCAGCGTCTTGAGGAAGGCGGCCTCCTCGGCGAGGGCCACGGTCTCGATGCGCTGCCGGTCGGTGACGAGCTCCGGGTACTGCTGGCCCATCATCTCGATCACGACGTCGATGAGGTCCTTGACGACCGGACCGGTGGCGCCGAGCAGCCGCATGTTGCGGATGGCGCGGCGCATGATGCGGCGCAGCACGTAACCGCGGCCCTCGTTGCCGGGGCTCACGCCGTCGCCGATGAGCATCACGGAGGTGCGCATGTGGTCGGTGACCACGCGCAGCGAGACGTCGGACTCGTGGGCGGCGCCGTACTCGACGCCCGTGAGCTCGGTGGCCTTCTTGATGACGGCCATGGAGGTGTCGATCTCGTACATGTTCTGCACGCCCTGCAGAATCATGGCGAGGCGTTCCATGCCGAGGCCGGTGTCGATGTTCTTGCTGGGCAGCTCGCCGAGGATCTCGAAGTCCTCCTTCGAGATGCCCTCACCGCGCTCGTACTGCATGAAGACCAGGTTCCAGATCTCCACGTAGCGCTCGTCGTTGACGGCCGGGCCGCCCTCGACGCCGAACTCGGGGCCGCGGTCGTAGTTGATCTCGGAACAGGGGCCGCAGGGACCCGGGACGCCCATGGACCAGTAGTTGTCCTTCTTGCCCAGGCGCTGGATGCGCTCGGCCGGGACACCGATCTTGTCGCGCCAGATGGACTCGGCCTCGTCGTCGTCGAGGTAGACGGTGATCCACAGGCGCTCGGGGTCGAGCCCGTAACCACCCTTGTCCTGGGGCGAGGTGAGCAGCTCCCAGGCGTAGGTGATCGCGCCTTCCTTGAAGTAGTCACCGAAGGAGAAGTTGCCGCACATCTGGAAGAACGTGCCGTGCCGGGTGGTCTTGCCGACCTCTTCGATGTCGGGTGTGCGCACGCACTTCTGCACGCTGGTGGCGCGCGACCACGGCGGCTTGACCTCACCGAGGAAGTACGGCTTGAAGGGCACCATGCCCGCGGGGACCAGGAGCAGAGTCGGGTCGTCCGCGATGAGCGACGCCGAGGGAACGACAGTGTGACCGCGCTCCTCGTAGAAGCTCAACCAGCGGCGGCGAATCTCGGCCGACTCCATCAGTGGTCCTCATTCCGGTTGTACGAGTACGTCGACCTCTCGACGTACGTCGGGTTCTTGCTGTGGTTCGGACTGTTCTCGATCGCGGCGATACGCCGGGGCGCGGGCAGCTCGGGGTGGCGATCGAGCCCGAGTGCCTCGTCGAGTTCGGCCTCCCGCTCGGCCATGCCGTCGCGGACGTCGAGCGCGAAGTCCTTGAGCCGGTGCCCGGCCTCGATCGCCTTGTTCGCGGCCTGGGCCGCGAGGCTCTCGGGGGTCAGCTGCTTGATTTTGCGGTTGACCTTGGTGGTGGCCCACACACCCGCGGCTGCGCCGGCGGTGAACCAGAACGTACGGCGGAACATCGCTGCGTCAGTCCTTCTTCCGCTTTCCCCGTCGCGCGGACGGGACGGTGCGGCCCACGATCACGGTACGACGGGAGGCCTTGGGGGGCACATTGTCCTTGCGGCCGCCGATGGCCCGGCGGACGCCGTAACCGAACGCCGCGACCTTCACCAGCGGGCCGCCGAAGGTGGACGCGACGGTCGTGGAGAGCGCCGACGCGTTCGAGGTGACCTCCTGGACGTCCGACGCGATGGCGTCGACCCGGTCGATCTGGGTCTGCGCGGAGCGCACCGCCGCGGAGGCGTCGGCCAGCAGCGGGACAGCCTGGTCGGTCACGTCCGCCACGAGCTTGGTGGTCGCCTTGAGCGTCTGGGCCAGCCTCGCCAGTGCGACGGCGAGGAAGGAGACCAGGATCGCCCAGAAGACGGCCACCAGGATCCCGGCCACCTCTCCACCGGACACTGTTCGCACCCGCTCCCTAGTACGTGCCTGCCAGTACCTGCCCGGACACCGTGTCTGATACCTGCCTGGACATCGTGCCTGAACATCAAAAAGTCGTCCCCCGAGCCTATCGCGCCGGGGCCGCCGCTCCGTACCGCATTACCGGCTGCCGGGCCCGGACTTGCGCGAAGTGATTGTACGGACCGCTTACGGGTCAGTACGCTCCGTGTCCCATGCGAGCTTCTGAGTGCTCCGACCGGTCCGCACCCGGCAATCTGCCCCTGGAACTCAACGCGTTCGTGGGGCGCACGGCCGAACTCGCACGGCTGGCGGAGGCGCTGGGGCAGGCCCGGTTGGTGACGGTGACGGGCATGGGCGGCGTGGGCAAGTCACGCCTCGCGGCACGGGCCGCCGCACACACCCGGCCGCGCGACGGATCATGGCGGGTGGAGCTGGCCTCCGTGCGCGATCCGGATCTCGTCGCGTACGCGCTCGTGGAGGCCCTCGTTCTGGCGGACCAGACGTCGAGGCCGCCCCACACGCTGCTCCTCGACCATCTCGCCGAGCGTCAACTCCTGCTGGTCGTGGACGGGTTCGAGCATCTGGTGGACGCGTGCGCCGCGCTGGTGGGCGAACTGCTGCGGCATGCGCCGGGCCTGCGGGTGCTCGCCGTGGGCCGCAGGCCGCTGGAGGTCGAGGGCGAGGTGCTGTTCCCGCTGGCCCCACTGTCCGAGCGGGAGGCCGCGGAGCTGTTCACGGACCGAGCGGCGGCCCGGGTGCCCGGGTTCGCGCTGGACGACGGCAACCGGGCGGACGTCCTGGAGCTTTGCCGATGCCTGGACGGGATCCCGCTCGCCGTCGAACTGGCCGCCGGCCGGCTGAGCGCCCTCTCCCCCGGGCAGCTGCTGTCCCGGCTCGACGACCGCTTCCGGCTGCTCACCGGCGGTGGGCGTGACGCCCTGCCACGCCACCAGACGCTGCGGACGGCGATCGGCTGGAGCCATGAGCTGTGCACGCCCGAGGAGCGGCTGCTGTGGTCGCGGCTCTCGGTGTTCGCCGGACCGTTCGACCTGGAGGCCGTCGAGTACGTGTGCAGCGGTGACGGACTGCACGCCGACGACGTCCTCGACGTGCTGGGCGAGCTGCTCGCCCAGTCGGTGCTGGCGCGCGAGGAGACGGCGGCCGGCCTGCGCTACCGGATGCTGGACACGGTGCGGGCGTACGGCGCGGACTGGCTGGTGGCGGCGGGCGACGCGAGCCGGCTGCGCCGCCGCCACCGCGACTGGTACATGGGCCTGGCCACCTGGTGCGAGCTGGACTGGTTCTCGCCGCGGCAGGGTGAGGTGGCCGCGCGCATCGAGACGGAGCTGCCGAATCTGCGCTGCGCCCTGGAGTACAGCCTGACTGAGCCGGGCGAGACGCATCTGGGCCAGTACCTGGCGGGCAGCCTGTGGTTCTACTGGGTCGGCTGCGGCCGGCTGGCGGAGGGGCGGCACTGGCTGGAGCGCGGGGTGGAGCTCGACAGCGACCGCGAGCAGTCGCGGCTGAAAGCCTTGTGGGTGCTCGGCTATGTGGCGATCCTCCAGGGCGACATGGTGCCCGCGCTCACCGCGCTCCAGGAGTGCCGCGAGGAGGCAGAACGCACCGACAACCCCACCGCGATCGCCTACGCCGAGCACCGCACCGGCTGTCTGGCGCTGATCGGTGACGACATGGCACGCGCGGAAACCCTGCTGCGCTCGGCGCTCGACCGCTACCACGCGATCGGCGAGCTCAACAGCAACGTGCTGATGGCCCAGGTGGAGCTGGCGATGGCGCTGGCGTTCCGGGGCGATCTGCCGGGCGCGGTGCGGCTCTGCGAGGACGTCCGCCGGGTCTGCGAGGACCACGGGGAGCGCTGGGCGCTCGCCTACGCGCTGTATGTGCTGGCGTACGAGGCCCAGACCGCGGGCGATCCGGGGCACGCCCGGGAGCTCCTGGAACAGAGCCTGGACATCGGGCACGCCTTCCACGACCTGCTCGGCACGGTCCTCGCGATCGAGCTGCTGGCGCTGGTCACGGAGGCGGAGGGCGATCCGGCCGAGGCCGCGCTGCTGCAGGGGGCGGCGGCCCGGCTGTGGCCCTCGGTGGGCCTGCCGCTGTTCGGCTCGGCGTACTACAACGTGCCGCACGAGCGGTGCGAGGCCGGGGCCCGGCGGCGGCTGGGCGACGAGCGGTACGAGGAGTGCGTACGGGCCGGGTCTCGGCTCGGGCGGGAGGCGGCGGTCGCGCGGGCACTGCGGAGGCCCGGTCCCCGGCCGCTGGGTGCGGTGCCCGCGCCGCGCGGGCTGCCCCCGGACATGCGGAAGCCCGCCGTCTCGCCCACCTCGAAGGGCGGGGAGACGACGGGCTGACGCGCAGGTGGTGCTACGTCCGCTGAAAGACGATCAGCGGGCGTAGTACTCGACGACGAGCTGCTCGTCGCAGATCACCGGGATCTCCTTGCGGTTCGGCTCGCGGTCCAGGCGGAACGCCAGGGCCGGGAGGTTCACCTGGAGGTAGCGCGGGGTCTCGCCGTCGGGGGCGAAGCCACCGGCGCGGGAGACCTCGAACAGCGTCTTGCTGCGGCTGCGCTCGCGGACCATCACGACGTCGTCGGGACGGACGCGGAAGGACGGCTTGTCGACCTTCTGGCCGTTGACCTCGATGTGGCCGTGAACGACCATCTGGCGGGCCTGGTAGATCGTGCGGGCGATGCCCGAACGCAGGACCAGCGCGTCGAGACGGCGCTCGAGCTCGATGATCAGGGCCTCACCGGTCTTGCCCTGGACCTTGGAGGCACGCTCGTAGGCGCGGACGAGCTGACGCTCGGACACGTCGTACTGCGCGCGCAGACGCTGCTTCTCGAGCAGACGGACCTTGTAGTCCGAGTTCTGCTTGCGGCCGCGGCCGTGCTCGCCCGGCGGGTAGGGGCGGGCCTCGAAGTACTTGACGGCCTTCGGGGTCAGCGCGATGCCGAGGGCACGCGACTTCTTGACCTTGGGGCGGGACTGATTCGCCACTTTTTCTCTTTCCGTGATTTCGGCTCACCAGAGTTAAGGGAGGTCGCAATCCGCAGCCCGGGAAACCCCGCGGGTCCTCGAGGGACCTGCTGGGCAGCCGCTCCTGGGTCTGGGCACATACGTGCAGCACGCGAGTGGCCCACCGACCGTTCCCGGAGACCGGGTGGTGGTGGGCTGCCCGCGACACCTTCGACGGTGCGCGACGCTCCTGGAATCCCTCCGCAACGGCAGGGGCTCCGGCTGGATGTCCCGTTCTGGTGGTGCCGACCGGAGCCGGACACGGGACGCAGCGCTTCGCGTCATGTTACAGGGTGGTCAGGACCGCCCTCTACCGAGGTGCTTCCTGGTCCACTCCACCGCGTCCGCGTAGCGCGCCTCGGCGCCGTGCCGGGTCGGCGTGTAGTACTCCCGGTCCTTGAGCTCTTCCGGGGCGTACTGCTGGGCGGCGATGCCCTCGGGCAGGTCGTGCGGATACACATACCCCTGGGCGTGCCCGAGCTTGGCCGCGCCCTTGTAGTGCCCGTCGCGCAGGTGCATCGGCACCGGGCCCGCGTGCCCCTTGCGTACGTCCTCCATCGCGGCGCCGATGGCCATGGTCGCGGCGTTGGACTTCGGGGCCAGGGCGAGGGCGATGGTGGCGTGGCTGAGGGTCAGCGCGGCCTCGGGGAAGCCGATCATGGCGACGGCCTGGGCGGCGGCCACGGCTGTGGGCAGCGCGTTCGGGTCGGCGAGGCCGATGTCCTCGCTGGCGGAGATCATCAGACGGCGGGCGATGAAGCGGGGGTCCTCGCCCGCCTCGATCATCCGGGCCAGGTAGTGCAGTGCGGCGTCCACGTCGGAGCCGCGGATGGACTTGATGAGGGCGCTCGCCACGTCGTAGTGCTGGTCGCCGTCGCGGTCGTACGTCACGGCGGCGCGGTCGACGGTCTCCTCCAGGGTCTGGAGGGTGATCTCCGGCTCGCCCTTGTCGAGCGCCGCGCCGGCGGCGGCCTCCAGAGCGGTCAGGGCGCGCCGGGCGTCTCCCCCGGCGATGCGCAGCAGGTGCCGCTCGGTGTCCTCGGGGAGGGTGACGGCCTCCTTGAGGCCGCGCTCGTCGGTGAGGGCCCGGCGCAGCAGGCCGCGCAGGTCGTCGTCGGTGAGCGGTTCGAGGGTGAGGAGGAGGGAGCGGGACAGGAGCGGGGAGATCACCGAGAAGTACGGGTTCTCGGTCGTGGCGGCGATCAGCGTCACCCAGCGGTTCTCGACGGCCGGGAGCAGGGAGTCCTGCTGGGCCTTGCTGAAGCGGTGGATCTCGTCCAGGAAGAGGACGGTCTCCTTGCCGAAGCCGCCGGTGGCGCGGCGGGCGCCATCGATGACCGCGCGGACTTCCTTGACGCCCGCGGTGATCGCGGAGAGCTCCACGAAGCGCTTGTTGGTGGCCTTGGAGACGACGTACGCGAGGGTCGTCTTGCCGGTGCCGGGCGGGCCCCAGAGGATCACCGAGGAGGGTCCGGCCGGTCCGCCGTTCCCCTCGCCGACGAGTCTGCGCAGAGGTGAGCCCGGCTTCAGCAGATGCTGCTGGCCCACGACCTCGTCGAGGGTACGCGGGCGCATCCGTACGGCCAGGGGGCTGCTGGACGGGTCCTTCTCCTGGCGTTCTTCTGCTGCGGCGGTGAACAGGTCGGGCTCCACGTCCAAAACCCTATGTCACGCCACTGACAATCCCCGCGGGGCCGTCAGCTGGTCCAGAAGTCCCACCAGCGGGTCAGGATCAGCATCCCGATGATCCCGATGTGCACGACGGGCAGGACCCAGGTGAACTCGCCGAAGAAACTCTTCAGCCAGCGCGGGGCGGGCAGGAAGTCGTTGCGGATGTTCGACGAGGTCACGTACCAGAACATGATGATCGTGGCGACCCAGGCCAGCGAGCACCACAGGCACAGCGAGTTGATCCGGTACAGCGACTGGAACTGCAGCCAGGTGCAGAATCCGACGCCGAAGAGGGTGCCGGCGTTGAAGGTCAGCCAGTACCAGCGCGGGTAGGTGACCCGTGCGAGCAGGCTCATACCGACGCAGATCACGATGCCGTACGCGACGAGACCGAGCATCGGGTTGGGGAACCCGAAGGCCGCGGCCTGCTTGCTCTTCATGATGTTGCCGCAGGAGACGACCGGGTTCAGGCTGCATCCCGGCACGAAGTTCGGGTTCTCCAGCAGCTTGAACTTGTCGATCGTGATGACCCACGCGGCGAGCAGACCGGCCGCACCGGTGATCACGAGCAGCACGGCGAGCGCACGGCTGCCGCCGACCGTCCGGGGACCGTCGGAGCGTTCCTGGTCGATGGAGACGTCCTTGACTGTCGTCTTGCTCATCACGCCGTTTCCGTAGTCTCGAAGGGCCTGCGGGCAAGCGACATTGTGCCGCACCCACATGTGTGTCCACCGTTCGATGGACATAAGGAGGTACGCACGGTCGTCCCGGAGCGTTCGTTCCGGCGGCATGCTCGTCGGCATGACAACACACGCGAACGAACTCGCGGTGGACGTACGGGGGCTGCGCAAGCAGTACGGGGACGTGACCGCCGTCGACGGCATCGATCTCGGCATCCGCCGCGGCGAGGTGTTCGGCCTGCTCGGACCCAATGGCGCGGGCAAGAGCACCACGGTGGAGATCCTCCAGGGCAACCGCGGACGGGACGCGGGCGAGGTGTCCGTGCTCGGCTCGGACCCGGCGACGGGCACACGCGCGTGGCGCTCTCGGGTCGGCATCGTCTGGCAGGACGAATCGGCACCCGCGGAGTTGACGGTCGACGAGACCGTACGGCACTTCGCCCGCTACTACCCGCGGCCCCGCGACCCGCAGGAGGTCATCGGGCTCGTCGGTCTGGAGGCGAAGGCGGGCAGCCGCATCAAGACGCTCTCGGGCGGCCAGCGCAGGCGTCTGGACGTGGCGCTCGGGGTGATCGGCGGCCCCGAGCTGCTGCTCCTGGACGAACCGACGACCGGCTTCGACCCGGCCGCCCGCCGCCAGTTCTGGGACCTGATCCGGAAACTGGCCGACGAGGGCACGACCATCCTGCTCACCACGCACTACCTGGAGGAGGCGGAAGCGCTGGCGGACCGGCTCGCGGTCGTCGCGCGGGGCCGGGTCGTCGCGGAAGGCGAACCCGCCGCACTGCGCGAACGCTTCGGCACCGAGGCGACCGTCGAGTGGACGGAGGCCGACGGCACCGAGCGCCGTGAGCGCACGGACACCCCCACCCGCACGGTCGCCGAGCTCACCCGCCGCTTCGACGGCGAGATACCCGGGCTGAGCGTGACCCGTCCGACCCTGGAGGACGTCTATCTCCGCCTGACCGGACAGGAGAACGCGCGATGACCCTGACGACCGTACGCGTACGCGGTGAGGCCTCCTCCGTGCCGCTGCCCGGAGCCTGGGGCCTCGGTCTGCGGCGGGGCGCCCTGGAGATCAAGCAGTTCTTCCGTCAGCGCGACCAGGTGGTGTTCACCTTCGCCTTCCCCGTCGTCTTCCTGTTCCTCTTCGCGTCGATCTTCAAGGACGACGTGCGGGGCGCGGGCATCACCGCCTCCCAGCTGTACGTCCCCGCGATGATGGCCGCGGGCATCATGTCCACCAGCTTCCAGTCCCTCGGCATCTCCATCGCCATCGAGCGGGACGAGAAGGTGCTGCGGCGGCTGCGCGGCACTCCGATGCCGCCGGCCGCGTACTTCCTGGGCAAGATCTGGCTGGTCCTGGTCACCGGCCTCCTGGAGACGGCGATCCTGCTCGTCGTCGGCACGTCGCTGTACGACGTGAAGCTGCCCTCGGATCCCGCCAAGTGGGCCGATTTCGCCTGGATCTTCGTCCTGGGCCTGACGGCCTGCGCCCTGCTCGGCATCGCGATCAGCTCGGTGCCGAAGACCGGCAAGAGTGCCACGTCCGTCGTCGTACTCCCCTTCCTCGTACTGCAGTTCATCTCCGGGGTCTACATCGCCATCGACACGATCCCCGACTGGATGCTGAACATCGGCGCCCTGTTCCCGCTGAAGTGGATGTGCCAGGGGCTGCGCGGGGTGTTCCTGCCCGAGTCGGCGAAGGTCCTGGAGCAGGCGGGCGGCTGGGAGTTCGGGCGGATCGCCCTGGTGCTGGGGGCCTGGTGCGTCGGAGGATTGCTGCTGTGTCTGCTGACCTTCCGCTGGAAGAACCGCCGCGACGGATGACCGAACGGATCGCCGGACCCGGCGGCGCGAAGAGCTCGTACACCTGGGACCGCTCCTTCCGGCTCTGGGACTCGTACTTCGCGGTCGTGTGCGTGGCCACCCTGGTGTTCGTGCTCGGCACGGGGCATCCGGGGTGGCCCCTGCGCCTCGTCTCGGCGGCGCTGCTGGTGGCACTGATTCCCTGGTACGTGATGGTGGGGCGGCCCGTCCTCGGCGCCGACCCGCCCGACGAACGCCGGGCCCTCGCCTATCTCGCGGGGGCGATCGTGCTGTTCCTGCCGTCGGGGATCCTCGTCGGTGAGACCCGGCTGATGACCTTCGCGCTCGTCCCCCAGTGCTTCATGGCGCTGCGGCTGCGCTGGGCGCTCGCGGCCGTGACGGTCATCAACATCGCGCCGGTGGCGGGCTGGGCACTGCTGTGGTGGCCGAGCGACCAGGACGTCTTCTTCAACTCGCTCTTCGCCGTGGTCACCCTCGTCTTCTCGGCGGCCGTCGGCAGCTGGACCATCCGCATCATCGAGCAGAGCCAGGAACGGGCCGAACTGATCGCCGAACTGGACGCCAGCCGCCACGAGCTCTCCCGGCTCTCCTCGGCGCACGGCGCGCTGGCCGAGCGGGAACGGCTCTCCCGGGAGATCCACGACACGCTCGCACAGGGCTTCACGAGCCTGCTGATGCTGGTGCAGGCGGTCGAGGCCGAACTCGACCACGACGTCCCGCAGGCTCGCCGCCATCTGTCCCTGATGGCGGAGACGGCCCGGCAGAACCTCGCCGAGGCGCGGGCCCTGGTCGCCGGGGGTGCGCCCGCCGACCTCGACGGGTCCTCGCTGCCCGACGCGCTGATCCGGCTGGCCGCGCGCCACGAGGCGACGGTCAGCGTCACCGGCCCGGTGCGCGCGCTGCCCGCCGGGCCCGAGGTCGTGGTCCTGCGTTCCTGCCAGGAGGCGCTCGCCAACGCCCGTAAGCACGCGGGGAGTTCGCCGACGATCGCGGTCGCCCTGACGTACGCCCACGATTCGCTGACGCTCTCCGTACGGGACGACGGCCCCGGCTTCGACCCCACCGCGCCGGTCGGCGGTTACGGTCTGACCGGGTTGCGCGCCCGGGCCGCGGAAGTGGGCGGCAGAGCCCGGGTGCGCAGCGCGCCCGGCGAGGGCACGACCATCACCGTCTGTCTGCCCGTTCCAAGGAGTGACCCGTGATCCGCATCGTCCTGGCCGACGACCATCCCGTCGTACGGGAAGGGCTGCGCGCGATGCTCAGTGCCGAGCCCGACCTCGATGTGATCGCCGACGCGTCGAACGGGCCGCAGGCGGAGGCGCTGGCGGCCGAACTCCGGCCGGACATCGTCCTGATGGACCTGCGGATGCCGGGGGGCGGGGGTGTCGACTCGATCGTGCGGATGACCGAGGCGGGGTTGGACTGCCGGGTCATCGTGCTGACGACGTACGAGACGGACCGGGACATTCTGCGGGCGGTCGAGGCCGGAGCCGCGGGCTATCTCCTCAAGGACCTCCCTCGCGCCGAACTCGCCGACGCCGTCCGCTCCGCCGCGCGCGGCGAGACCGTGCTGGCCCCGTCCGTCGCCGCCCGGCTCGTCGACCAGCTCCGTACGAAGCCGGAGAGGCCGAGGTTGTCCGAGCGTGAGACGGCGGTGCTGCGGCTGGTGGCGGAGGGCTGCACCAACGCCGAGATCGGGCGCCGCCTGTTCATCAGCGAGTCCACCGTGAAGACCCACCTGCTGCGGGCCTTCACCAAACTGGGGGTGGACGACCGAACCGCGGCGGTGACGAGCGCGATGCGCTTCGGCCTCCTGGACTGACCCCCGCCTCCAGGGTCTCGGGGGCGGGGGGCTGTGACATATGCGGCTCCACCGCGTGGGCGCGCCCGGCCCCCGCAGCCCGCGGTCGAGGACCCGGTCCTCAGCCCAGGCGCGTCTCGAGCTCCGCCACGATCTCGTTCACCCCGACCGCCACCTGCTCACCGGACTCCATGTCCTTGAGCTGCACCACACCCTCGGCAAGATCCCGCTCACCGGCGACGATCGTGTACCGCGCCCCCGACCGGTTCGCGTTCTTCATCGCCCCCTTGAGCCCCTTGGACCCGTAGGAGAAGTCGGCGGCGATACCGAGCTTGCGCAGCTCGGTCGTCTTGGCGAAGAGCACCCGACGGGCCTCCTCACCGAGCGGAACGGCGAACACGCTCGTGGCCGCGGGGAGTTCGAGCGAGACACCCTCCGCCTCCAGGGCGAGCACCGTGCGGTCGACACCGAGCGCCCAGCCCACCGAAGGCAGTGCGGGACCGCCGATCATCTCCGACAGCCCGTCGTAGCGCCCGCCGCCGCCCACCGCGGACTGGGAGCCCAGACCGTCGTGGATGAACTCGAAGGTGGTCCGCGTGTAGTAGTCCAGGCCGCGCACCAGCTTGGGGTCGTCCTCGAAGGCGACCCCCGCCTCCGTGATCAGTTCGCGCACCTCCTCGTGGTACGCCTTGCACGCGTCGCAGAGGTAGTCACGGAGCAACGGCGCGCCCACCAGCTGCTTCTGCACGTCGTCGCGCTTGTCGTCGAGGACCCGGAGGGGGTTGATCTCGGCGCGGCGCAGCGTGTCCTCGTCCAGGTCAAGGCCGCGCAGGAAGTCCTGCAGTGCCGCCCGGTACACCGGACGGCACTCCTGGTCGCCCAGCGAGTTCAGCAGGATGCGGAAGTCCCGCAGCCCAAGGGACCGGTACGCCTGGTCCGCCAGGATGATCAGCTCGGCGTCGAGCGCCGGATCCTCCGCACCGATCGCCTCGGCGCCGACCTGCGAGAAGTGGCGGTAACGGCCCTTCTGGGGACGCTCGTAGCGGTAGTAGGAGCCCGAGTACCAGAGCTTGACGGGGAGGTTGCCGGCCTTGTGCAGGTTGGCCTCCAGCGCGGCGCGCAGTACGGAGGCCGTGCCCTCGGGGCGCAGGGCGAGCTGGTCGCCACCCTTGGTCTCGAAGGCGTACATCTCCTTGGTCACGATGTCGGTGGACTCACCGACACCGCGCGCGAAGAGCTCGACGTTCTCGAAGCCGGGCGTCTCGATGTAGCCGTAGCCGGAGTTGCGCAGCGGCGCGGCGATCGCCTCGCGCACGGCGAGGTACTTGGCGCTCTCCGGCGGGATCAGGTCGTACGTGCCCTTGGGGGCCTTGAAGGTGCTCACGAAAGTCTCTCGTCACATTCCTCGTCGGGGAGCGGGTTCGGCGCCGCGCCCTTGGCGGTCCGCCGCCACCTGCCGCAGATACGGGTTGGTGGCGCGCTCCTGGCCGATGGTCGTCTGGGGGCCGTGGCCGGACAGCACCACGGTCGAGTCGTCGAGCGGCAGGCACACACGGGCCAGCGAGCCGAGCATCTCGTCCATGTCACCGCCGGGCAGGTCGGTGCGTCCGATGGAGCCGGCGAAGAGCAGATCGCCCGAGAAGAAGACCGACGGAATGTCCGTTCCGTCACGGGCTTCGGGCATCTGGAAGGTCACCGACCCCTTCGTATGGCCGGGCGCGTGCGCGACGGACAGCTCCAGACCGGCCAGCTCCAGCCGCGTGCCGTCGGTGAGCGTCCGCACGTCGTCCGGCTCCCCCACGGTCAGCTCCCCCATCAGCGGCATGCCGATGGACCGGCCGAGCGCCCGCTCCGGGTCGCTCATCATGTACCGGTCGTCGGGGTGGATCCAGGCCGGTACGTCGTGGGCGCCGCAGACGGGCACGACCGAGGCCACATGGTCGATGTGGCCGTGGGTGAGGACGACGGCGACGGGCTTGAGCCGATGCTTCTTGAGTGCGTCCTCGACTCCCTGGGCGGCCTGGTGGCCCGGGTCGATGATCACGCACTCCTCACCGGCGGCGGGGGCGACCAGGTAACAGTTGGTGCCCCAGGCCCCGGCGGGGAACCCGGCAATGAGCACGATCGTCCTTCGTGGTGGCGTACGCGTGATGCCGTACGGGGTGGGTGGCTGTGGATCAGAGCCTACCGGCGCTGCCGATTCCTCAGCTAACCCATATACGGTACGGGGCACACGCAGGCGGTCGGCTCACAAGACGCACGCGTCCCACTTGACGTACGAGACGCATGAGGAGATAACCCGGTGGTCACCCAGGAACAGCGGCGGCGTCAGCTCGCCCGGGAGAAGTTCTTGCGGCAGCAGCAGCGGCGTACGGCCGCGCGGCGCAAGTCACACATGCGCAATACGGTGGTCGCGTCGGTCCTCGGCGTGGTCGTCGTCGGCGGTGTGGTGTCGTACGCGACCGGGCTCTTCAAGAACGACGACAAGAAGGCCAACGCGGGCGCGGAGGTCACGCCGAGCGCCTCCCCGACCAGCAAGGCGCCGGACCCGTGCGCCAAGCCCGCCGAAGGCGCGGTGAAGTCGCTGAGCTGGAAGACGGAGCCGGCGATGGCCATCGACAAGTCGGCGGGCTACACGATGAAGCTGGCGACGACCTGCGGCGACATAGACGTCGCGCTGAAGACGGCCGCGGCCCCGCACACGGTGAACTCGTTCGACTTCCTCGCGGGCAAGGGGTTCTTCGACCACACCAAGTGCCACCGGCTCACCACGAACGGCATCTACGTGCTGCAGTGCGGTGACCCGAAGGGCACCGGCAGCGGCGGTCCCGGGTACACGATCCCGGACGAGAACCTGAAGGACACCAGCCTCAAGGGCGGCATCTACCCGGCGGGCACGATCGCGATGGCCAACACGGGCCAGAAGCACACCGGTGGCAGCCAGTTCTTCCTGGTGTACCAGGACAGTCAGCTACCGGCCAGCTACACACCGTTCGGAACTATTTCCAAGTCCGGCCTCACGGTCCTCAAGAAGATCGCCGCGGCCGGAGAGAGCACAGGCCAGGGCGACGGGGCGCCCAACGCGACGGTCGTGATCAACAAACTGACCGTGACGAAATCCTGACCGTCAACTGCGAAATTTCGGTCGCGCTGGATGCGGACAGCCGCCGGGCTGGTCGCCTATGTTGGCCGTGACGAAACTGTGGACGATGCCCAGGGGCGCTGAAGCCCCTCGCAGGCATCATGTGGAGGAGGCGCTGTGAGCAGCGACCCGTGGGGCCGCGTCGACGAGACGGGGACCGTGTACGTGCGTACGGCCGACGGCGAGCAGGTCGTCGGTTCCTGGCAGGCCGGCTCCCCTGATGAGGCGCTGGCCTACTTCGAGCGCAAGTACGAAGGCCTGGTTGTCGAGATCGGCCTCCTCGAGCGACGAGTGAAAACCACCGACCTGTCGGCGAAGGACGCCCAGATCGCGATCGACCATATTCGCGAACAGGTGGTCGCCCACCACGCGGTCGGCGATCTGGAGGCGCTGAAGAAGCGGCTGGACAAGCTCGTCGAGACGGTCGACGCGCGCCGTGAGGAGCGCAAGGTCCAGCGTGCGAAGCAGTCCGACGAGGCGCGGCACGCCAAGGAAGCGCTGGTCGTCGAGGCGGAGGAGCTGGCGCAGAGCGACCAGTGGCGGGCGGCCGGTGAGCGGCTGCGCTCCCTGGTGGACACCTGGAAGGGGCTGCCACGACTCGACCGCAAGTCGGACGACGAGCTGTGGCACCGCTTCTCGCACGCGCGCTCGGCGTTCTCCAAGCGCCGCAAGGCGCACTTCGCCTCGCTGGACGCGCAGCGCGAGGACGCCCGCAAGCTCAAGGAGAAGCTGGTCGCGGAGGCCGAATCACTGTCCGCCTCCACGGACTGGGGTCCGACGGCGGCGCGTTACCGCGAGCTGATGGCGGACTGGAAGGCCGCGGGCCGCGCGCAGCGTGAGCACGAGGACGACCTGTGGAACCGCTTCCGCGGCGCCCAGGACGTGTTCTTCGCGGCGCGCAGCTCGGTCTTCGCCGAGCGGGACGCCGAGCAGTCGGAGAACCTGAAGCTCAAGGAGGAGCTGGCCGAGGAGGCCGAGAAGCTCGTCCCGGTGCAGGACCTGAAGGCCGCCCGCGCCGCCTTCCGTTCCATCAACGAGCGCTGGGAGGCCATCGGCCACGTGCCCCGCGACGCCCGCCCGAAGGTCGAGGGCCGGATGCACGCGGTGGAGCGGGCTCTGCAGGAGTCCGAGGAGGTCGAGTGGCGCCGGACCAACCCGGAGGCACGCGCGCGTGCCGAGGGTCTGACCGGTCAGCTGCAGGCCGCCGTGGACAAGCTCCAGGGCCAGATCGAGACGGCGCGCGCCGCGGGCAACGCTTCGCGGGCCGACAAGCTCCAGAAGGAGCTCGAGGGCCGTCAGGCGCTGCTGGACCAGGCGTTGAAGGGTCTCCAGGAGTTCGGCGGCTGAGGCTGCCGAGGCGGCTGGGTTTTCCCGCCGCTACGTAGAGGGGCTCCCGTACGCACCGTACGGGAGCCCCTCTGCGTAGTGGCCCGTCGACGGCGTCCGGGCCTCGGACGTCAGGACCCGTCGGAGGGCCTGCGCGCCGAGGTGACCCGGTACACGTCGTACACGCCCTCCACGCCCCTGACCGCCTTCAGGACGTGTCCCAGGTGCTTGGGGTCGCCCATCTCGAAGGTGAAGCGAGAAGTGGCGACGCGGTCGCGGGAGGTCTGGACGGCCGCGGACAGGATGTTGACGTGCTGGTCGGACAGGACGCGGGTGACGTCCGACAGGAGCCGGGAGCGGTCCAGTGCCTCGACCTGGATGGCCACCAGGAAGACCGAGGACTGGGTGGGCGCCCACTCGACCTCGAGGATGCGCTCCGGCTCGCGGGAAAGCGAGTCGACGTTGACGCAGTCGCTGCGGTGCACCGACACGCCGCTGCCGCGGGTCACGAAGCCGATGATCGGGTCGCCGGGGACGGGCGTACAACAGCGGGCGAGCTTGACCCACACGTCGTCGACGCCCTTGACGACGACACCCGGGTCGGCGTTGGAGCGGCGCTTGCGGCCACGCCCGCGCGCGGGCGGAACGCTCTCGTCGATCTCCTCGGTGGCCGCCTCCTCGCCGCCGAGGGCCTGCACCAGCTTCTGCACGACGCTCTGCGCGGTGACATGGCCCTCGCCGATCGCCGCGTACAGCGAGGAGATGTCGGGGTAGCGCATCTCGTGCGCGAGGGTTACCAGGGAGTCGCCGGTGAGGATGCGCTGGATCGGCAGGTTCTGCTTGCGCATCGCCCGGGCGATGGCGTCCTTGCCCTGCTCGATCGCCTCGTCGCGGCGCTCCTTGGAGAACCAGGCGCGGATCTTGTTGCGGGCACGCGGGGACTTCACGAAGCCCAGCCAGTCGCGGGAGGGGCCCGCACCGGCCGCCTTGGAGGTGAAGACCTCCACCAAGTCGCCGTTGTCCAGGGTGGATTCGAGCGGGACGAGGCGTCCGTTGACCCGTGCGCCTATCGTCCGGTGGCCGACCTCCGTATGGACCGCGTACGCGAAGTCCACCGGTGTCGCGCCGGCCGGGAGCGCTATGACGTCACCCTTGGGCGTGAAGACGAAGACCTCGTTGCGGGACAGGTCGAAGCGCAGGGACTCCAGGAACTCGCTCGGGTCCTCGGTCTCCTTCTGCCAGTCGAGCAACTGGCGCAGCCACGCCATGTCGTTGACGGTGTCCTGCCCCGCGCTGCCCTTGGCCGCCCGGGGGACGTCCGTACGGATCTTGGAGGAACCGGCGACGGTCTCCTGCTTGTACTTCCAGTGCGCGGCGATGCCGTACTCGGCACGGCGGTGCATGTCGAACGTGCGGATCTGGAGTTCGACCGGCTTGCCGTTGGGCCCGATGACCGTCGTGTGCAGCGACTGGTACATGTTGAACTTGGGCATCGCGATGTAGTCCTTGAACCGGCCGGGGACCGGGTTCCATCGCGCGTGCACGGTGCCGAGGGCCGCGTAGCAGTCGCGGACGGTGTCCACGAGGACGCGGATGCCCACCAGGTCGTAGATCTCCGCGAAGTCACGGCCTCGCACGATCATCTTCTGGTAGACGGAGTAGTAGTGCTTCGGGCGGCCGGTGACCGTCGCCTTGATGCGGGCGGCGCGCAGGTCGGCCTGGACCTCGTCGGTCACTATGGCGAGGTATTCGTCGCGCTTGGGGGCGCGCTCGGCGACCAGGCGCACGATCTCGTCGTACATCTTGGGGTAGAGGATCGCGAACGCGAGGTCCTCCAGCTCCCACTTGATGGTGTTCATGCCCAGGCGGTGGGCGAGCGGCGCGTAGATCTCCAGGGTCTCGCGCGCCTTCTTCTCCTGCTTCTCGCGCTTGAGGTAGCGCATGGTGCGCATGTTGTGCAGGCGGTCGGCGAGCTTGATGACCAGGACGCGGGGGTCCTTGGCCATGGCGACGACCATCTTGCGGACGGTCTCGGCCTGCGCGGCCTCACCGAACTTGACCTTGTCGAGCTTGGTGACGCCGTCGACGAGCAGGGCCACCTGGTCGCCGAAGTCGCGCTTGAGCGTGTCCAGGCCGTACTCGGTGTCCTCGACGGTGTCGTGCAGGAGACCGGCCATCAGCGTGGCGGGGTCCATGCCCAGTTCAGCGAGGATCGTCGTGACGGCGAGCGGGTGCGTGATGTACGGGTCGCCGCTCTTGCGCTTCTGACCGCGGTGCCAGCGCTCGGCGACCTGGTAGGCCTTCTCGATCTGCCGCAGCGTCGACGTCTCGATCTTCGGGTCGTTGCTGCGCACTATCCGCAGCAGCGGCTCCAGCACCGGGTTGTACGGGTTCGAGCGCTGCACGCCGAGCCGGGCCAGGCGGGCGCGGACGCGGTTGGATGAGGAGCTGGGGCGGCCGGACGGGGCGGCCGCGGAACGGACCGCCGGAGTCTTCGCGGGGCGCTCGGAAGGGGCCGGCTTGGGGCGTGGCTGCTCTGCCGCCTTGCCGTCGGGCGCCGCCTGGGCGTGCTCGACCGGCCCGCTCGTGGCGTTCTTGGCGGGCGTCGCCGCGGGGGCCGAGGCAGGCTCGGGCTTGGCGGCGGTGAGTGGCTGGGCCTCGTCTGGCAAGAGGGCTCCTCGTGCGCGTTCCGGGTCCCCCGGTCAGGCTCCGGAAACCCCATGGTAGCGATCCTGGGCGCCGGGATCGCTTTCGGCCGCTGGGGCGGCCTCGTACAGGAGGAACGCGAGAGGCGGGCTCCGGATTCCTCCGGGCCCGCCTCCACGGTGTCCTACGAGTTTCTCAGGGCCTTCCCAGGCCTTGCCCGGGGGTTTCCCCCAGGTGTCGCGAACGCGGCCCTCAGACCTTGAGGAGCGCCTCCAGCGGAGCGCCCGCGAGAGCCGGCTCCAGACGGACGCGGCCGCCGAGGAACCCGAGCTCCATCAGCACGGCGACGCCCGCGACCTCTGCGCCCGCCCGGCGGATGAGCTGGAGCGAGGCCTCGGCGGTGCCGCCGGTGGCGAGGACGTCGTCGACGACCAGGACGCGGTCGGCCGCGCTCAGGTCCTCGGCGTGCACCTCGATCTCGGCCGAGCCGTACTCCAGGTCGTACGCCTGCGACAGGGTCGCTCCGGGGAGCTTGCCCGCCTTGCGCACGGGGATGAAGCCGATCCCGGCGCGGACGGCGACCGGGGCGCCGAGGATGAACCCACGGGCCTCCAGACCGACGATCTTCGTGGCCTCGGCGCGCACGGCGATCTCCGCCAGAGCGTCGGTGAGCGCCGTGAAGGCCGCCGGGTCCGCCAGGAGCGGGGTGATGTCCTTGAACATCACACCCGGCTCCGGGTAGTCGGCCACGTCGCGGATACGGCTGTGCAGCAGCGTCGTGATGTCCGTGAGCTCGGTCATCGGCGCTTCCCCGAGGGTCGGCCGCGACCGCGGTTGCGGGACGCGGGCTGGTTGCGCGGGCCGACGACCATGGGCCCGTCGTCCTCCGGCTCGTCGTCCAGCATCACGTCGGAGACCTCGGTCTCCAGGGGCTCGCCCTTGGCGGCGGCCTGGGCCCGCTTGGCGAGGACGCGCTTCCTGAGGGCCTTCATCTGCGGCTCGCGCTCCTTGAGGTCGGCGACGAGCGGCGTGGCGATGAAGATCGAGGAGTACGCACCGGCCGCGAGGCCGACGAACAGCGACAGCGAGATGTCGTTGAGCATGCCCGCGCCGAGGACACCGCCACCGATGAACAGCAGGCCGGCGACCGGCAGCAGCGCGACGACCGTGGTGTTGATCGAACGGACCAGGGTGCCGTTGATCGAGCGGTCGGCGATCTCGCTGTACGTGTAGCGGGTCTGCTTGGTGATGTCCTTCGTCTGTTCCTTGAGGCTGTCGAAGACGACGACCGTGTCGTAGAGCGAGTAACCGAGGATGGTGAGCAGACCGATCACGGTGCCCGGGGTGACCTCGAAGCCGACCAGGGCGTAGATGCCGACCGTGATCGTGATGTCGTGGATCAGGGCCACGAGCGCGGCCACGGCCATACGCCACTCGAACGCGATCGCCAGGTAGATCACGACGAGGACCATGAAGATCGCCAGGCCCTCCCAGGCCTTGTTGGCGATCTGGTCACCCCAGCTGGGGCCGACCAGGTCCGCGTTGATCGACTCCGCGTTGACGTTCAGGTCCTTGGCGAGGTCGTCCTTGATCTTGTCGGACTTGTCCGTGTCGATGCCGGCGACCTGGATGCGCAGTCCGCCGTTGCCGAGCTTCTGGACGACCGCGTCGTGGCCGGACGAGTCCTGCGCGTACGTCTCGGCCTGCGCCACCGAGACGCTGGTCTTCCCGGTGGTGAAGACGGCCCCGCCCTGGAACTCGATGCCCATGTTCAGGCCGCGCACCGTCAGGCCGAGGATGGCCGTGATGGTGATCAGGATCGAGATGCCGTACCAGATCTTGCGCTTGCCGACGAAGTCGTAGCCGATCTCGCCGCGGTGGAGCCGGGCGCCGAGGGTGCCGAGTTTCGACATCTCACGCCTCCTTCGGGTCGACGGGGGCGGAGGGACGGCGCGTACGGCGCAGCGGTGGTTTGGCGCCCAGGGCCTTGGGGTCGAGGCCGGACCACTTGTTGCCGCTCGCGTAGAACTTCCGGCGGGCGAGGAGCGTCATCAGCGGCTTGGTGAAGAAGAACACGACGACCACGTCGAGCACCGTGGTCAGACCGAGCGTGAACGCGAAGCCCTGGACCTTGCCGACGGTGACGATGAAGAGCACCGCGGCGGCAAGGAACGACACGAAGTCGGAGACCAGGATGGTGCGCCGGGCGCGCGGCCAGGCACGCTCGACAGCCGGGCGCAGGGAGCGGCCCTCGCGGATCTCGTCCCGGATGCGTTCGAAGAACACGATGAACGAGTCCGCTGTGATTCCGATCGCGACGATCGCACCACAGACCGCAGGCAGGTTCAGCGCGAAGCCGATGGTGGGGCCGAGGAGCGCCATGATCACGTACGTGAGGGCACCTGAGACCAGCAGGGAGGGGATGGCGATGATCGACAGGCCCCGGTAGTAGACCACCAGGTAGATCACGACCAGGCCGAGGCCGATGGCGCCCGCGATCAGACCGGCGTGCAGCTGCTCGCCGCCGAGTGCGGCCGTCACCGTGGTGACGCTCGACTCCTTGAAGGTGAGCGGCAGCGCGCCGTACTTCAGCATGTTCGCCAGGCTCTGCGCCTCGGTCTGGTCGAAGCTGCCGGAGATCTCCGCGTTGCCGCCGGTCAGCGCCTGCTGGACGAACGGGTCGGAGACGACGTCACCGTCGAGGACGATCGCGAACTGGTTCTGCGGGGACTGGTTCTTCGCGAGCTTGCCGGTGATGTCGGCGAACTTCTTGGAGCCACCGGAGGTGAACTCCATGGTGACCTTCCAGCCCGCCGCGCTCTGGGTGTCGAAGACGGCCGAGGCGCTCTTGATGTCCGTGCCAGAGACCTCGGCGGGACCGAGGACGTACTTCTGCCACTGGCCCGAGGAGTTCTTGCCGCAGGCCACGGTGGGGTCGGTGGCCTTGGAGCCTTCGCCGGCCTTGGCGCGCTGCTCCTTGTCCGCGCAGTTGAGCGCCGTGTACTGAGCCTGGAGCTTGGTGGCCGCGGCACTGGCGCTCGCGCTGCTGGTCGCCGACGGCGAGGCGCTGGAGGAGGCCGAGGGGCTGGCCGAGGAGCTCGCGGAGCTGCTCGGGGACGTCGTGGAGTCCGCCTTCAGGGCGTCGGTGACGGCACGGCCCTGAGAGGTGGCGGAGGACGTCGGGCTCGCGGAGCTCGACGAGGTCGCCTTGTCGGTGGCCTTGTCCGTGGCCTTCGAGGAGGAGCTGCTCGAGGCGCTGGGCGACGGGCTGGCCGTCGCGGCCGCACCGGAGATCTCGGTGGCCAGGACCGGACGGAAGTAGAGCTTCGCGGTGGTGCCGACCTGGTCCCGGGCTTCCTTGGAGTTCGTGCCCTTGGGGATGTTGACAATGATGTTGTCGGATCCCTGGGTCTGCACCTCGGCCTCAGAAACGCCGAGACCGTTGACACGGCGGTTCATGATGTCGACCGCGGTGTTCATGTTGGTCTTGTTGATCGCGTTCGGCTGGCCCGGCTCGTTCTTCGCCGTGAGCGTGATGCTCGTGCCGCCGGCGAGGTCGATGCCGAGACGCGGGGTGGGATGCCCGGAGAGGAACATCCCCCCCGTGAGCGCCGCGATGGCGATCAGGATGAAGGCCAACGAGCGCCCCGGCCTGCTCTGGGCGCTCGCGCTCCGGCCCTTCTTCGGTGCTGCCACCTTCTCGTTCTCCCTCTCGGGCCGCCGTGCGCGGGGTCAGCGCGGGGGCGGCCATGACATGGTGTCGGGATTCCGTGCGAACGCAGGTCCCGAGGTGCGGAGCGCAAGCGGATCGCGCCGCGTCCCCGGGGCGTGACTACTTCGCGTCGGACTCGCCGTCGGTCTTCTTCGGCTCTGCTTCGTCGGCCTCGTCGGCCTTCGCCTCGGCGGGCTTGTCGGACGGCTCGGCGGCCACGTCCTTCTTGCCGAGGTCGAGGGGCTTGTCGTCGGAGGCGTCGGAAGAGGCGTCGGCGGCGGGCTCGTCGGTCTCGGTGAGGGAGGAGGCGTCGTCGGGGACGACCGACCCGTCCGCATCCAGGTCGTGCTCGGCGCCGTGGACGATGCGGTTGTACTCGTCGTCGGAGAGCACGGCACCGATCGCGTTCTTCGCAAACAGCAGGTCGACGCCCGGGCCGGCGTCAAGGAGGACCGAGTCCTCGTTGACCTCCTTGACAGTGGCGTACATGCCACCGATCGTGCGCACGCCGGAGCCGGGCTGCAGCTCATTGCGCATGGAAGCGGCCTGCTGCTGCTTCTTCTTGGCCGACCGGGTCATCAGGAACATGGCCCCGATGAGCACGATGAACGGGAGGAGGGTCACGAGACTCACGGGTCGGAACTTCCTTCTTCGACCGCGATGGTGAGCGGCCTGCTGGATGGGGGTATGTATGCCGTCGACAAGGGCGGCATCGGCGGAGTCTAAGCGAGTCCGCACTCAGGGAACAACGCTCAGCATGGCACCGGGGTTCCTGACCCCGCGAGTGCGCACGCCGTCACGCCCCGAACAGGTCCCCTTGTCCGTTTCCCCCCGTGGACTGGCGCGGCGGCGTCAGACCGAGATGGGCCCATGCGGCCGGGGTCGCCACCCGGCCGCGCGGTGTACGGGCGAGCAGTCCCTCCCGTACGAGGAAGGGCTCGGCGACCTCCTCGACGGTCTCACGCTCCTCCCCCACCGCGACCGCGAGCGTGGACAGACCCACCGGGCCGCCGCCGAACAGCTTGAGCAGGGCCTCCAGAACACCGCGGTCGAGCCGGTCGAGACCACGGGCGTCGACCTCGTAGACCTTGAGCGCGGCCGCGGCGATCTCGCGCGTGATGATCCCGTCCGCCTTGACCTGCGCGTAGTCCCGGACACGGCGCAGCAGACGGTTGGCGATACGAGGCGTGCCGCGGGAGCGCCCCGCGATCTCAGCGGCGCCTTCCGAGCCGATCTCCACGTCGAGGAGATGCGCGGAACGGTGGATGACGCGCTGGAGCTCCGCGGGCTCGTAGAACTCCATGTGCGCGGTGAAGCCGAAGCGGTCGCGCAGCGGGGGCGGCAGCAGACCCGCGCGCGTGGTGGCGCCGACCAGCGTGAACGGCGGCAGCTCCAGTGGGATCGCGGTGGCGCCGGGGCCCTTGCCGACGATCACGTCGACGCGGAAGTCCTCCATCGCCATGTAGAGCATCTCCTCGGCGGGCCGGGACATGCGGTGGATCTCGTCGAGGAACAGCACCTCGCCCTCCTGGAGCGAGGAGAGGATCGCCGCCAGGTCACCGGCATGCTGGATGGCGGGGCCGCTGGTGATGCGGATGGGTGCGCCCATCTCGGCGGCGATGATCATCGAGAGGGTGGTCTTGCCGAGGCCGGGGGCGCCGGAGAGCAGCACGTGATCGGCGGTGGCCCCGCGCGCGCGGGCGGCGCGCAGGACGAGATCGAGCTGCTCGCGGACCTTCTCCTGGCCGATGAACTCGTCCAGGTCCTTGGGGCGCAGGGCCGCCTCGACCGCCTGGTCCTCACGGTCGGCGGACGCGCCGACGAGCCGCTCGGCGTCGCTCTCGTCGGTCGTGTGGTCCCAGTTCACTGAAGTTCTCCTAGCCGTGGCATGCCGGCTGTGTCATCCGGCCGGGGGTCCGGGGGCGCTCCCCGGGAAGACACAGCGTGCATGGGTGCCTCGCGGTCTGGTGGTCGGGGGGCCGCTGGCTCAGCGGGCGCGGTTGAGGGTCTGGAGGGCGGCCTTGAGCAGCCGGCCCACCTGGGGTGTGCCCTCGGCGGCCTCGGCCTGCGGGGCGACGGCGGAGACGGCCTCGTCGGCCTCGCGCGTGGCGTACCCGAGGCCGATCAGCGCGGCGTGCAGCTGGTCGCGCCAGCCGGTGCTGACCGGGGCGCCGATGCCGGTGCTCGTGCCGAGGGGCTCGCCGAGCCGGTCCTTGAGCTCCAGCAGGAGCTTCTGGGCTCCCCGCTTGCCGATGCCGGGTACGGCCGTGAGCGTCTTCTCGTCACCGGTGGCGATCGCGCGGCGCAGGGCGTCGGGCGAGTGCGTGGCGAGCATGGCCTGCGCGAGACGGGGGCCGACACCGCTGGCGGTCTGGAGCAGCTCGAAGGTTCCGCGCTCGTCGTCGTCGGCGAAGCCGTACAGCGTCAGGGAGTCCTCGCGCACGACGAGGGAGGTGGCGAGCTTGGTCTGCTGTCCCATCCGGAGCCCGGAGAGCGTATTGGGCGAGCACTGGACGGCGATGCCGATGCCGCCGACCTCGACGACCGCGGAGTCCGGGGCGAGGGCGGCGACCGGGCCGCTGACGAAGGCGATCATGCGGTACGGCCTTTCGAAGCGTGGTGCGATGCGGGTTTCGACGCGTGCAGGGCCGCGGCTTGCTGGAGCCGGTTCTGCGCGACGGCCTGCTGGAGCCGGTTCTGCGCGGGGGCGCGCCAGATGTGACAGATGGCGAGGGCGAGGGCGTCCGCCGCGTCGGCGGGCTTGGGCGGCGCGTCGAGCCTGAGCAGCCTGGTGACCATGGCACCCACCTGGGCCTTGTCCGCGCGTCCGCTGCCGGTGACGGCGGCCTTGACCTCGCTCGGGGTGTGCAGAGCGACCGTCAGGCCGCGGCGGGCGGCGCAGAGCATGGCGACGGCGCTGGCCTGGGCCGTGCCCATCACCGTCCGCACGTTGTGCTGGCTGAACACCCGCTCCACGGCGACGACTTCGGGATCGTACTCGTCGAGCCACTGCTCGATGCCCTGCTCGATGGCGACGAGGCGCAGGCCCAACTCGGCGTCCGCCGGAGTGCGTACGACCCCGACGCCGCGCATGGTCAGGGGTCGGCCCGCGACTCCTTCGACCACCCCGACACCGCATCGGGTCAGTCCCGGGTCAACGCCCAGCACCCGCACCCCAAACCCCCCTTTTTTTGCGGCTGAGCCGCCGCCGCTCTCGCGGAAGTGGCTGATCGCCGTCGTGGTCCCTCAAGTGATGGTTGCGGTCCGATGGACTGCGGGACTGCGATCATCATCCGTCCTCGACAGGCTAACCGCTGCCACTGACAACGACGGCGGGCCTGCAGGACGTGTCCCGCGGGCCCGCCGAAATGAATGCTTGGCAGCTCAGGCGTCGACCTTGGCCATCACGTCGTCGCTCACGTCGAAGTTGGCGAAGACGTTCTGCACGTCGTCGCTGTCCTCCAGGGCGTCGATCAGCTTGAAGATCTTCCGGGCGCCGTCTTCGTCGAGCTCGACCTGCATGGTCGGGACGAAGTTGGCCTCGGCGGAGTCGTAGTCGACGCCGGCGTCCTGGAGGGCCGTGCGGACCGCGACCAGGTCGGTGGCCTCGGAGATGACTTCGAAGGACTCGCCCAGGTCGTTGACCTCTTCGGCACCCGCGTCGAGCACGGCACCCAGGACGTCGTCCTCGCTCAGCTCACCCTTGGGGACGATGACGACGCCCTTGCGGTTGAAGAGGTACGAGACGGAACCCGGGTCGGCCATGTTGCCGCCGTTGCGCGTCATGGCGACGCGGACGTCCGAGGCGGCGCGGTTGCGGTTGTCGGTGAGGCACTCGATGAGCACCGCGACACCGTTCGGCCCGTAACCCTCGTACATGATCGTCTCGTAGTCGGCGCCACCGGCCTCGAGACCGGCGCCGCGCTTGACCGCGGAGTCGATGTTCTTGTTCGGGACCGAGCTCTTCTTGGCCTTCTGAATGGCGTCGAACAGCGTCGGGTTGCCGCCCGGGTCGGCGCCACCGGTGCGGGCAGCGACCTCGATGTTCTTGATCATCTTCGCGAAGAGCTTGCCGCGCTTGGCGTCGATCACGGCCTTCTTGTGCTTCGTCGTAGCCCATTTAGAGTGGCCGGACATCTGCCTGTCTCCTTCGCGTAACCCATCCTGTACGAACTCCCCCAGACCTTGAGGATCTGGGGGACCCCCAGATCCTACAAGGACTCCGGTATCCGGTTCGCGCGCACCATCTCGACGAACAGGCCGTGCACGCGGTGGTCGCCGGTCAGTTCCGGGTGGAACGACGTGGCGAGCGCGGTGCCCTGACGTACGGCGACGATGTGACCCTCGTGCTCGGCGAGCACTTCGGCCGCGGCTCCCACGGACTCGACCCAGGGGGCGCGGATGAAGACGCCCTCTACAGGATCGCCCTCGACGCCCCGGACGTCGACCGCCGCTTCGAAGGACTCGTTCTGACGTCCGAAGGCGTTGCGGCGCACGATCATGTCGATGCCGCCGATCGTCTCCTGGCCCGAGCGCGGGTCGAGGATCTTGTCGGCGAGCATGATCATGCCCGCGCAGGTGCCGTAGACGGGCATGCCTGAGCGCACGCGCGCGCGGAGGGGCTCCATCAATCCGAACAGGACGGCCAGCTTTGAGATGGTGGTGGACTCGCCGCCGGGGATGACCAGGCCGTCCACCTCGGCGAGCTCCTCGGGACGCCGCACCGGCCTGGCCACGGCGTCGGCCGCGGCCAGGGCGATGAGGTGCTCCCGTACGTCGCCCTGGAGTGCCAGGACGCCTATGACAGGTGCGTCAGTCATGTACGTGATGCCTTTGTCCGGTCTCGTCGGTCCGGTCTCTTACCAGCCGCGGTT
Organism: Streptomyces sp. NPDC111507; assembly: GCF_055638955.1. NCBI lineage: Bacteria > Bacillati > Actinomycetota > Actinomycetes > Kitasatosporales > Streptomycetaceae > Streptomyces > Streptomyces sp. NPDC111507. Next base: position 185,402 of record NZ_JBVKBU010000011.1, read on the forward strand.
GGCGTAGCGCTCGGTCTCGGGGAGGGTGTCGCAGTTGATGCCGACCATGGCCTCGCCCAGGTTGCGGGAAGCGTCCGCGATGATCTTCGGGTCGTCGTAGAAGGTGGTCGCCTTCACGATGGCGGCGGCGCGCTTGGCCGGGTCGCCGGACTTGAAGATGCCGGAGCCCACGAAGACGCCCTCGGCGCCGAGCTGGCGCATGAGCGCGGCGTCGGCGGGGGTGGCCACACCACCGGCGGAGAACAGCACGACCGGGAGCTTGCCGAGCTCGGCGACCTCCTTGACCAGCTCGTACGGGGCGCGCAGGTCCTTGGCGGCGGCGTACAGCTCGTGGTTGTCGAAGCCGCGCAGACGGGCGATCTCGTTCTTGATCTGGCGCAGGTGACGGACGGCCTCGACGACGTTGCCGGTGCCTGCCTCGCCCTTGGAGCGGATCATGGCGGCGCCCTCGGCGATGCGGCGCAGGGCCTCGCCCAGGTTGGTCGCACCGCAGACGAAGGGGGTCGTGAAGGCCCACTTGTCGGAGTGGTTGACCTCGTCGGCCGGGGTGAGGACCTCGGACTCGTCGATGTAGTCGACACCGAGGGACTGGAGGACCTGGGCCTCGACGAAGTGGCCGATGCGGGACTTGGCCATGACGGGGATGGAGACCGCGTCGATGATCTCCTCGATCATGTTCGGGTCCGACATGCGGGCCACGCCGCCGTCCTTGCGGATGTCGGCGGGCACCCGCTCCAGGGCCATGACGGCCACGGCGCCGGCGTCCTCGGCGATCTTCGCCTGCTCGGCGTCGACCACGTCCATGATCACACCGCCCTTGAGCTGCTCGGCCATTCCGCGCTTGACGCGGGCGGTGCCGGTTGCGGGGTTCTCGGCGGGCTGGGCGGTGTTGGAGAGCGTGCTGGACACGGGTGACCTCACTCGGTGAAAGAGGGTTTCTGCAGCACCGAGGAAACGTGAGTGGACCAGTCCACAGCAAGGGCCAATGGGGAGCCGGTGGATCCTTTTCGCCCCGCCGCCCCTACCCGACCCGTCCCTGGGGGCTCCGCCCCAGACCCCCGCAGCGCCTTGGGGGGCGCGGGGAACCGCGCGACCAGCCCCCCGGCCGTCGGCGAAAAGACAACGGGCGGGCGGGGATTCGGGGCGCAGCCCCGCCCGAGGGGCGCGGGGAACCGCGCGGCCCGCCCCACCGGCCCGCAGCCCCGGAGCAACACCCGCCCGCGGCCGAAAGCCACCCCCGTCCTCAGGTCGTGGGGCGGTCCGCCAGCGCGGTGGGAGGCTCGTCGTCCATTTCGAAGGCCATGGGGAAGGGCGCATGGCCGGCGAGGCGGAACCAGCGGACCTTGCGGTGGCGACGAAGGGCGCGGGCGGCACGTACCGCGTCGTTGTGGAACCGCCGGGCCATCGGCACCCGCCGCACCGCCTGCGCCAGCTCGGTCGCCGCCGCGTCCCCACCAGGCGCCTCGCGCACCGCCTCCACCTGCTGCACTTCTCCGAAGACGGCCCGCAGGGCCTGGCTGAGGTCGCTCTCGGCCACCTCGCGCTGCTCCTCCTCCGCCTGCCGCGCGGCGTGCGCGGCCTCGTAGAGCACGATCGAGGCGGCGGGATCGAGCACCCCGGAGGTCGCCAATTCCTGGGCGACCGAGGCACGGCGCAACAACTGCGCGTCGAGCGCGGCACGGGCTGCGTCGATCCGGGCGTGCAGCCGGTCGAGACGCCCCGCGGTCCAGCTCAGGTAGAGGCCGATCGCGACGAGGCCGACGAGGATCCAGATGAGGGTTGCGGTCACGGGCGGCAAGGCTACCCGGGTGTGCTCACCCCGCCCCCATGTCCCAGGCGCAACGGAAACCGCCGTGCCCGGTGGAGGAGTCGGGGGTGTTCTTCGACCGGGCGGCCACCCGGTAGCGGTTGCAGTACGAGGCGTGGCACAGGTACGAGCCCCCGCGGATGACCCGCCGGCCGGGGTCCGTCGCCGAGGTCTCGGCCGAGGTCCCGCAGGGCGCGGTGAAGGTGCCCGCGCACCACTCCCACACGTTGCCCGAAGTGTTGTACAGGCCGAAGCCGTTGGCCTCGTAGGAGTCCACCGGGACGGTTCCGGTACGGCCGCCGGGGCGGGTGCTGACCCGGGGGAAGTCGCCCTGCCAGGTGTTCATGCGCTCCTGGCCGGCGGGGGCGAACTCGTCGCCCCAGGGATAGCAGCGGCCTGCCGAGCCACCCCGCGCCGCGTACTCCCACTCCGCCTCGGTGGGCAGCCCGGCGCCCGCCCAGGCGCAGTACGCGAGGGCGTCGTGGTGGGAGACGTGCACCACGGGGCTCGGGCGCGCTCCAGTGGGCCCCCTCGACGCCCAGCCACCAGGGCGCCACGGCGACCGCCCCGAAAACGGCCTCCCGCGCGCGGGGATGCAACAGCAGGTGGAAGACGAACGAACTGCCGTACCGCTCCGCCTCCGTCACATGTCCACTCGCCCGCACGAAGTCCGCGAACCGGGCGTTGGTGACGGCCGTCGCGTCGATCCGGAACGGCTCGACGCGCACCGTACGGACCGGTCCTTCGCCGTCGTCCGGGTAGCCCTCGTCGAAGGCGTCGCCCATGCGGAACTCGCCGCCCGGCAGTGTGACGGCGGCACCGTCGGGCGCGGGCCGGGGACGAGGAGGCCGAGGAGGATCGCCCGTGCGCCCACCGGGGAGCGGTACCGGTACGGACAGTGGGAAAAGTGAACCGGCCTCCCCGCGCGCGGGTGCGCAGCACGCCCCTTCCCCGCCCGGCGTCGACGTGTCCCGCACGCTCAGTCCCGGGCCAGTCCGAACCTCGCCCGCAGCCCCGTCCGTTCGTCCGCGGCGACCGCCGCCGCACCGTCCGTCACCGTCTCGTAGACGGACAGGATGTCCGCGCCGACGGTCGACCAGTCGAAGCGCCGTACGTGGGCGCTGCCCCGCGCGCGGAGTTCGGCCCGGCGCTCGGGGTCGCCGAGCAGGCGCAGGGCCGCGGCGGCCAGGTCGTCCGCGTCCTCGTTGGCGAAGAGTTCACCGGCCGCGCCCTGGTCAAGGACCTGCGCGAAGGCGTCGATGTCGGAGGCCAGCACCGGCGCGCCCGCCGACATCGCCTCCACGAGGATGATGCCGAAGCTCTCGCCGCCGGTGTTGGGCGCCACGTACACGTCGACGCTGCGCAGGAGGCGGGCCTTGTCCTCGTCGCTGACCATGCCGAGGAACTCGACGCGCGAGCGCATCTCGGCGGGCAGGGACTCGACTGCCTCCTCCTCGTCACCGCGTCCGGCGACCAGGAGCCGCGTCCCCGGACGCTCGGCGAGGATCTTGGGCAGGGCCTTCATGAGGACGGGCAGGCCCTTGCGGGGCTCGTCGATGCGGCCGATGAAGCCGAGGGTGTCGCCCTGCCACTCGGGCTTGGGCTTGGCGCGGGCGAAGAAGTCGACGTCGACGCCGTTCGGGATGACGACCGCGTCGCCGCCCAGGTGCTCGACGAGGGTGCGGCGGGCGTACTCGCTCACCGCGATCCGCGCGCTGATCTTCTCCAGGGCCGCCTGGAGGATCGAGTACGCGGCGACCATGGCCCGGGAGCGCGGGTTGGAGGTGTGGAAGGTGGCGACGATGGGGCCCTGCGCGGCCCAGCACGCGAGCAGGCCGAGCGAGGGCGAGGCCGGCTCGTGGATGTGGATCACGTCGAAGGTGCCGTCGTGCAGCCAGCGCCGCACCCGGGCCGCCGACAGGAAGCCGAAGTTCAGGCGCGCCACGGAGCCGTTGTAGGGCACCGGGACCGCGCGGCCCGCCGAGACGACGTACGGCGGCAGCGGTGTCTCGTCGTCCGCGGGGGCGAGCACGGAGACCTCGTGCCCGCGGCGGATGAGGTGTTCGGCCAGGTCACGGATGTGGAACTGGACGCCGCCCGGCACGTCCCAGGAGTAGGGGCAGACGATGCCGATCCTCACGGAGTCCTCTTCTCGGAATCCTGCTGGGCACGGTCAGGATCCTTGCTGTCAGGATTTCCGCTGTCAGAATCCCTGTTGCCAGGATCCTTCCCGGGATCGAGGTCCTTGAGCCACAAGCGCTGCAGCATGTGCCAGTCCTCCGGATGTTCGGCGATACCCGTGGCGAAGGCGTCGGCCAGCGCCTGTGTCATGACAGACGTCTTCTCGGCCCGGGTGCCTGTCTCGGGGACCTCGACGGGGGGATGCACACGGCCCTGCATCACGGGTGAGTCGTCGTACCAGAGCGTGACCGGCAACAGGACGGCTCCGGTCTGCTGGGCGAGCAGCGCCGGGCCCGCGGGCATCCGGGTCGTCTCGCCGAAGAACTCCACCTCGACGCCCGAGGCCGACAGATCACGCTCGGCGACCAGGCAGATCAGTCCGCCGTCCCGCAGCCGCCGGGCCAGCGTGCCGAACGCGGTGCCGCCGCTGTGCGGCAGGACCTCCATGCCGAGGCCCTCGCGATAGGCGACGAAACGGTCGTACAGCGACTCCGGCTTGAGGCGCTCGGCGACGGTCGTGAACGGGGTCTCCAGCTTGGTGGTGACCCAGGCGCCGGCGAGGTCCCAGTTGCCCATGTGCGGCAGGGCCAGGATGACGCCCTGGTCGGAGGCGAGCCCGTCCGTCAGGTGGTGCACGTCCTTGCAGTCGAAGCCCGTCCGCACGCGCTCCTTGCTCCAGGCGGGGAGGCGGAAGGACTCCATCCAGTAGCGCAGGTACGAGCGCATGCCCGCCCGGGAGAGCTCGGCGAGCCGCTCAGGGGTCGCGTCGGGCAGCACACGCGCGTAGTTGCTCTCCAGCCGTTGTACGCCCTTGCCGCGCCGTTTCCAGGCGATGTCCGCGATCGTGCGGCCCAGGCGCACCGCGACCGGCTCCGGAAGCTTCTTGACGGTGCTCCAGCCGAGCGCGTACGCCCCGTCCACCAGCCTCTCCTGGAGACGGGTCACGACGTGGCCCCGCTGTTCTGCGCCGCGGCCGCGGCGTCCGCCTCCGCGGACTCCCGGCGCACCGTGACAACGCGCTGGATCAGCGTGACCAGGCTGCCGACGGCGACGATCCACAGCGCGACGGGCAGCAGCCACTGAATGCCGGGCACCCCGAACTTGTGCAGCCCCGCGAGGCCCGCCGCGACCAGGGAGATCACCAGGCGCTCGGCACGCTCGACCAGGCCGTTCACAGCGACGGGCAGGCCGATCGACTCGCCACGGGCCTTGGTGTACGAGACCACCTGGCCGCTGGCCAGACAGAAGATCGAAACGGCGCACAGGGCGTTGTTGTCGCCGCTGCCCGCGTACCAGAGCGCGAAGCCGCCGAAGATCGCGCCGTCGGCGACCCGGTCGAGCGTGGAGTCCAGGAAGGCGCCCCAGCGGCTGGAGCGGCCGAGCTGGCGCGCCATGTTTCCGTCGACCAGGTCGGAGAAGACGAAGAGCGTGATGACGATCGTGCCCCAGAAGAACTCCCCCCGGGGGTAGAAGACCAGCGCGCCCGCCATGACTCCGGCCGTACCCAGAAGGGTGACCGTGTCGGGGCTTACCCCCCGACGGATGAGAAACGCGGCGAACGGTGTGAGGACACGCGTGAAGAATGCACGCGCGTACTTGTTCAGCATGGCCTTCCCGAGGGTCGGTGTCGCCGCGCGGCCCCTGCTGGCCACCGGCTGGCCCATCGTAGCCACGCGCGCGCTTGTGCGACGGCCGGGCACCCGCACCCCGTGTCACGGTGGGATGCCATCGATGTCACGGCGGGATCGCGTCCCCCGTATGGACGCACCGTGACACGAGTGCAAAGCTCGAATACACCGCGGGCGTCATCGGAGCCGCACCGCACGCGGATCCGGTTATGCCCGCGCCCAAAGAGACCTCACCGTGCACGGGAGGCAAGACCATGGGCGACAAGGCGAACGCACACCCCGGAGCCGCCGGCAGGGCTACAGCGGCCGACCACCCCGCGTCCGTACGGAATGTGGTGCTGGTCGGCCACAGCGGATCCGGCAAGACGACATTGGTGGAAGCTCTCGCACTGACGGCGGGAGCGGTGAACCGGGCGGGCAGGGTGGAGGACGGCACCGCCGTCTCCGACTACGACGAGATCGAGCACCGGCAGCAGCGCTCGGTGCAGCTGTCCCTGGTACCCGTCGACTGGGACGGATACAAGATCAACATCATCGACACCCCCGGATACGCCGACTTCGTCGGGGAACTCAGGGCCGGTCTGCGCGCCGCGGACGCGGCCCTTTTCGTCGTCTCGGCCTCGGACGGGGTGGACGGCTCGACCCGGATGGTGTGGGAGGAGTGCGCGGCGGTCGGCATGCCGCGCGCCATCGTGATCACCCACCTCGAGTCCGCGCGCGCCGACTTCGACGACATGACGCGGATCTGCGCCGAGGCCTTCGGCGCGGACGACCCCGACGCCGTACTGCCGCTGTACCTGCCGCTGCACGGCGCGGAGGGGCCCGACGGGCACGCCCCTGTCACCGGGCTGATCGGGCTCCTCACCCAGCGGCTGTTCGACTACTCCTCCGGGGAGCGCAAGGAGGCCGAGCCGGGACCGGAGCAGCTGCCGCTGATCGAAGAGGCGCGCAACCGGCTGATCGAGGGGATCATCGCCGAGAGCGAGGACGAGACCCTCATGGACCGCTACCTGGGCGGCGAGCAGATCGACGTCAAGACGCTCGTGCAGGACCTGGAGCGGGGCGTGGCGCGCGGGGCCTTCTTCCCGGTCCTGGCGGCCGCGCCCGCCGCCGAGGGCGCCCGCCAGGGGCTCGGCACCGTCGAGCTCCTGGAACTCGTCACGGGCGGCTTCCCGACTCCGCTGGAGCGCCCGGCACCCACCGTGACGACACCGGAAGGGCTGGAACGCGAGGTCAAGTCCTGCGATCCGAACGGACCGCTGGTCGCGGAGGTCGTGAAGACGGCCAGCGACCCCTATGTGGGCCGGGTCTCCCTCGTCCGCGTCTTCTCGGGCACCCTGCGCCCCGACGAGACGGTGCACGTCTCCGGGCACGGGCTCGGCGACCGCGGGCACGAGGACCACGACGTCGACGAGCGCGTCGGCGCCCTGTCCGCGCCGTTCGGCAAACAGCAGCGCTCCCTGACGCACTGCATCGCGGGCGACCTGGCCTGCGTGGCCAAGCTCAACCGGGCCGAGACCGGTGACACGCTCTCGGCCAAGGACGACCCGCTGCTGATGGAGCCCTGGCAGATGCCGGACCCGCTGCTGCCGCTCGCCATCCAGGCACACAGCAAGGCCGACGAGGACAAGCTCTCGCAGGGCCTGGGCCGACTGGTCGCCGAGGACCCCACCATGCGCCTGGAACAGAACCAGAACACCCACCAGGTCGTTCTGTGGTGCCTGGGCGAGGCCCACGCCGACGTCGCCCTGGAGCGGTTGCGCAACCGGTACGGCGTCCAGGTCGACGTGGTCCCGCACAAGGTCTCCCTGCGGGAGACGTTCGCGGACAGGGCCGCGGGGCGCGGCCGCCATGTGAAGCAGTCCGGCGGGCACGGGCAGTACGCGATCTGCGAGATCGAGGTCGAACCCCTCCCGAACGGCTCGGGAATCGAGTTCGTGGACAAGGTCGTCGGCGGGGCCGTGCCCCGGCAGTTCATCCCCTCCGTCGAGAAGGGGGTGCGGGCCCAGGCCGCCAAGGGCGTGGTCGCGGGCTATCCCCTCATCGACGTACGGATCACCCTGCGCGACGGCAAGGCGCACTCCGTGGACTCCTCCGACGCGGCGTTCCAGACCGCGGGCGCGCTCGCCCTGCGTGAGGCGGCCGCCGACACCAGGATCCATCTGCTGGAGCCGGTGGCCGAGGTGACGGTCCTGGTCGGCGACGAGTACGTGGGCGCCGTGATGAGCGACCTGTCGGGGCGGCGCGGCCGGGTGGTCGGCACCGAGCAGACGGGCGGCGGACGCACGCTCGTCAGGGCCGAGGTCCCGGAGATCGAGATCGGACGGTACGCCGTGGATCTGCGCTCCCTCTCGCACGGCACCGCACGCTTCAACCGCACCTACGCACGGCACGAGCCGATGCCGTCGCAGATCGCCGAAAGGATGCGCGAACAGGCCCAGAGCGCCTGACGGTTCGGCTTCTCTCACCCTCGGCGGGCGGCTTCGGCCGTCCGCCGACGAATGTCGGTCGCGGCCGATACTCTGGGAACTGATCAAGACGATGACCTGATCAACAGGTGTGCGGGGCAGGGAAGTCGGGAAAGCCGCAGGAGCGGGTGCGGCGGCGATGGGGGCGGAAGTGGCGTTCGACGGTTTCGATTTCACTCCCGGGGCGCAAGTGCCGCTCTCGGGTTCCGCGGGACAGACGGCGGCGACCTTCGCACTGGCCTCGGCGGCGTACCGGGACAGCGATGTCGGCGAGATCCTCAAAGCGAACAACCAGTGGCACGAGTCCACCGTGAGCTCAGGCCGCAAGTGGGCCACGATCTTCAGGCCCAACCTCGGCGAGGCCTTCGGGCGGGCGGTGGTGGACCGCATGCTGGGCGCCGGCCGCAAGCCCCTCATCCAGTCCTTCGGCACCGAGCCGCAGGTCGTCGTCGAGCACTGCCTCGCGGCGAACCGCATCCGCCGGGAGCGGGACAACTGGCTGTCGGCCGTCATGGTGCTGTGCGGTGTGCTGTTCCTGCCCGGGCTGCTGGCGTGGCTGCTGGTCTTCCAGCTCCGGTCCATGATCGCCAAGCAGACGAACAAGCGCGCCGGCGCCCTCGGCACCACGCTCCTGGTCGCCTTCGGCGCCCTCGCCGTGGTCTTCCTCGTCCGTATGCCTTTCACCGGCTTCTGGGCCTGGTACGCGCGTGCGTCGGTGGTCCTCCCGGTGATCGGCTGGCTCTGGGCCAAGCAGATCTGCGAGCGGACCGCCAAGGACCTGCGCGAGCGCTGGGACAGCCTGCTGTCCGGCGGCGGCCTCGGCGCCAAGATCCCGGAGGCGGTGCCCGGCAGCCCGGGCGAGACGGCGGCCGAGCGGCTGCGCCAGGCCCTGGCCGCGCTCAGCGCCGAGCAGCAGTCCAACTCGGTGTTCTACGCCGGGCCCAAGGGCATACTCGGCATGGGCACCCGCTGGGGCAGCTGGCAGCTGGCCGAGGACCTCGTCCCCAAGGACCCGGACAAGGAGATCCACCCCTTCCGCAGCTGGGACGTCGTCCGCAACATCCACGACAAGCTCCGCATGCTGGAGCGCGGCCCGCTCAACACCGGTGGTTTCCCCACCCCTTCGATCAAGCACTGGATCGTCTCGCCGATCGGGGAGAACGCCAAGGAGGTGTCCCGGCCGGGCGGCACGGACGTCGAGGCGTACACGATCAAGAGCCACGCCATACAGGACATCTGCAACAAGCAGCAGTTCGGCAGCGGCCAGCGGCACTACCTCGGCGTGCAGTGGACGCTGTGGGACGGCCAGTTGATCATCACCATGCTGATCACCGTGACCGTGCTGCACGAGACGCTGCGCATCGAGGTCACCGGGCACGCCCTGGGTCCCGTGCACTCCCTGTTCACCAGCAAGCCCGAGGCCCCGACGAAGGAGGTCGCGAAGGCGGTCAAGTTCTGGGAGACCCGCAAGGTGAAGCTGCCGCTGGTCACCACGGACGAGGTCGTACGTCTCACCGCGCGCGCCCCGCTCACCGGGTACCCGCCGCTGCTGAACTGGCTCGGCGGCAAGCTGACGCTGCCCGAGCCGTTCGGCCTGCGGCACGCGTGGGCCGACCAGCCCTGGCGGCACCGCTTCATGGCCGACGACGCGCTGCGGGCGGCCACGCCGGTGCTGCGTGTCGTACACGCGGCGGCGATCAAGGTGCTGGACGAGAACGGGGTCGACACGGAGAAGTTCGGCAACCGGTCGGCGTTCCTCAGCACGGCGGTGCAGGACCCGTCGCCCCGGAAGGCCGACCTCTACGACGCGTGAGCCCAAGCCTCCGGCGGACGGGCGGGAGAAAGCCGTCCGCCGGGTGCGGGTCGTCTCGGGCTGATCGCCCACGCGGCGGAGCCGCATGCTGTTACAGCCCCGCGCCCCTACGGGGCGCACCCCTGACCGGGCTACTGGCTCGGCCAGGCCTCCGCCAGCATCTTGCGGGTGTCCGCCAGGAGCTGCGGGAGCACCTTGGTGTGGCCGACGACCGGCATGAAGTTGGTGTCGCCGCCCCAGCGGGGGACGATGTGCTGGTGAAGATGGGCGGCGATGCCCGCGCCCGCCACCGTGCCCTGGTTCATGCCGATGTTGAACCCGTGCGCGCCCGAGGCGGTGCGCAGCGCGGTCATCGCCTGCTTGGTCAGCTCGCCGAGCTCGGCGGTCTCCGGGTCGGTCAGGTCGGTGTAGTCCGCGACATGGCGGTAGGGCACGACCATGAGGTGGCCGCCGTTGTACGGGTACAGGTTCAGCACCGCGTACACCTGCTCACCGCGCCTCACGATGAGCCCGTCCTCGTCGGACTTGGCGGGGATCGAGCAGAACGGACAGCCGTCGTCGGCCCCCGGGCCGGTGGGCTTGTTCTCGCCCTGGATGTAAGCCATCCGGTGGGGCGTCCACAAGCGCTGGAACGCGTCCTGCGTTCCCACTCCGATCTGCTGCTCCGGCTCACTCGTCATGTGGTGCAGCATATTGCTTCGCCCGTTCGCGGCGTGTCGGCGGGGCTCTCCCGAATGCTCGCCGGGCCAAGCTGGGCCGATGGACGACGACAGCCGACAGGCCCGGTGGGAAAGGCGCACCGAAGTCCCGCTCAGCCTGGCCTCGGCGTTGTTTCTCGCCGCTTACGCCGTCCTGGTCCTCGGGCACACGCTGCCCGTCGTCTGGCGGCAGGCCTGCGTGGCGGTGATGCTGGCCGCGTGGGCGCTGTTCGGCGTCGACTACGCCGTGCGCTGGGGCCTGAGCGGACAGCGCCTCGGCTTCGTCCGCGCGCACCCGGTGGACACCCTGGCGCTCCTGCTGCCGCTGCTGCGTCCGCTGCGCGTCGTCAAGGTCTACGAGGCCGTACAGCGTCATCGTGGAGAGCCCCGTCTCTCCCTGCACGCGCGCGTGGTCTTCTACGCGGGGTTGTCGGCCGCGCTGCTCGGCTTCGCGGGCTCCCTCGCCGTCTACCAGCAGGAGCGCGGGGCACCGGGCGCCTCGATCCGGACGTTCGGGGACTCGGTGTGGTGGACCTGCACCACGCTCACGACGGTGGGGTACGGGGACGTGGTGCCGGTGACCCCGATGGGGCGCACGATCGCGTCGGTGCTGATGGTGTGCGGTCTGGCGCTGCTCGGCGCGGTGACCGGCTCGTTCTCGTCCTGGCTGCTCCAGGTGTTCGCGCGTGAGGACGAGAACGCCGGGGGCGACGGGAACAGGGGGAGGAAAAGGCCCCCGGGGAGCTGAGCTCTCCGGGGGCCTTCCGTCACGTGCGCGTCAAAAAAGCGCCGTACGCGTCGGGCCTGCGCGTCAGACCTGTGCGCGCTCCTCGACGACCTTCATGATCTTGGCGATCGCCTCGTCGACCGGGATGCCGTTCTCCTGCGAACCGTCGCGGTAGCGGAACGAGACCGCGCCGGCCGCCATGTCCTCGTCGCCCGCGATGACCATGAAGGGCACCTTCTGCTTCTGGGCGTTGCGGATCTTCTTCTGCATACGGTCGGAGGAGCCGTCGACCTCGACCCGCAGACCCTTCTTCTTCGCCTCGGTGGCGAACTTCTGCAGGTACTCCACGTGCGCGTCGCCGATCGGGATGCCGACCGCCTGCACGGGCGCCAGCCAGGCCGGGAACGCGCCCGCGTAGTGCTCGAGGAGCACCGCGAAGAAGCGCTCGATGGAACCGAACAGCGCGCGGTGGATCATCACCGGACGCTGCTTGGAGCCGTCGGGGCCGGTGTACTCCAGGTCGAAGCGCTCCGGCAGGTTGAAGTCCAGCTGCACGGTCGACATCTGCCAGGTCCGGCCGATCGCGTCCTTGGTCTGGACCGAGATCTTCGGACCGTAGAAGGCGGCGCCGCCCGGGTCCGGGACGAGCGGGAGGCCCTGCTTCTCGGCCACCTGCCGCAGCGTCTCGGTGGCCTCCTCCCAGACCTCGTCGGAGCCGACGAACTTCTCCGGGTCCTTGGTGGAGAGCTCCAGGTAGAAGTCGGTCAGGCCGTAGTCGCGCAGCAGGTTCAGGACGAAGGTGAGCGTCTTGTCGAGCTCGTCCGCCATCTGCTCCTTGGTGCAGTAGATGTGCGCGTCGTCCTGCGTGAAGCCACGGGCGCGGGTCAGGCCGTGCACGACGCCCGACTTCTCGTACCGGTACACGGTCCCGAACTCGAAGAGGCGCAGCGGTAGTTCACGGTACGAGCGGCCGCGCGCGTCGAAGATCAGGTTGTGCATCGGGCAGTTCATGGGCTTGAGGTAGTAGTCCACGCCCTCGTCGAGCTGCATGGGCGGGTACATGCCGTCGGCGTACCAGTCCAGGTGGCCCGAGGTCTCGAAGAGCTTCCCCTTCGTCGCGTGCGGGGTGTAGACGAACTCGTAGCCCTCTTCCTCGTGGCGGCGCCGCGAGTAGTCCTCCATGACCCGGCGGATGATGCCGCCCTTGGGGTGGAAGACGGCGAGGCCCGAGCCGATCTGGTCCGGGATGGAGAAGAGGTCCAGCTCGTTGCCCAGCTTGCGGTGGTCGCGCTTCTCGGCCTCCACGAGGAAGTCGAGGTGCGCCTTCAGCTCCTCCTTGGAGGGCCAGGCGGTGCCGTAGATGCGCTGGAGCATCGGGTTCTTCTCGCTGCCGCGCCAGTACGCGGCCGCGTTGCGCATCAGCTTGAACGCCGGGATGTTGCGGGTGGTGGGCAGGTGGGGACCGCGGCAGAGGTCCTTCCAGCACAGCTCACCGGTCTTGGCGTCGAGGTTGTCGTAGATCGTCAGCTCGCCGCCGCCGACCTCGACGTCCGCGCCGTCGTCCGAGGACGCGGAGCCCTTGATCCCGATGAGCTCCAGCTTGTACGGCTCGGCGGCGAGTTCCTCGCGGGCGTCCTCGTCGGTGACGACACGGCGGGAGAAGCGCTGACCGCGCTTCTGGATCTCCTGCATCTTCTTCTCGATGGCCTTGAGATCCTCGGGCGTGAACGGCTTCTCGACGTCGAAGTCGTAGTAGAAGCCGTCCTTGACCGGCGGGCCGATGCCCAGCTTGGCCTCGGGGAAGAGTTCCTGCACGGCCTGCGCCATGACGTGCGCGGTGGAGTGGCGCAGGATGTTGAGGCCGTCCTGCGAGGAGATCTCGACGGGCTCGACCTCCTCGCCGTCCCGCACCTCGTACGCGAGGTCCTTCAGCTCGCCGGCCACACGGGCCGCGACGATGGTGCGCTCGCCGGTGAAGAGGTCGGCGGCCGTAGTGCCCGTCGTCACCACGCGCTCTTCCCGCTCGGAATCGCGTTGGATGATCACACGGACGTCTGACACCGGTCTCTCCTGACTGAAGGGGGCAAGGTCACCCAGTGGGCATGGCAGTGCAATGCCTGCCCGGCGATCCTACCGAGCCCGGGGCACCCTCCGCGAAACGGTTACCGGCAAAGCTCCACAAAGCCCTCAGTCCCCGCTGCACGCCTCCTCGAAGAAGTCCAGGTTCTCCTGGAGCGACTTCATCAGCCGGTCCCGCTCGGCCTCGTCCACCTGCACCGGTACGACCCCGGAGGCGTCGGTGAGCCTACGGAAGCCGCCGCGGCTCTCCAGCCGCCCCAGCACCCGCACCGGCAGCCCCACCAGATGGGCGTGGCCCGCTATCCGGTACGCCTCCTCGTCGAGCGTCATGCGCACGTGCTGGACCTCCGCTCCCGCGATCACCCGCAGCCGTACGGTGCCCTCGCCGCGCGGCTGGGACCTGCGCATGCGCACCACGGCACCGGTGAGGCGCACCGGTACGGACGGCTCGGCGCGCAGATAGCGGGCCCCGGCCTCGCGCAGGACGGGCAGGTCGCCGGGCGAGAACTCGACGGCCTCGTCGGGCGCCGCACAGCCTTCGGGGACCCCGGCCGCGGGCGCCCACTCGACGGCGATCCGGGCGCCCTCCGTGCCGCGCACGAGGGCGACGACGGCCTCGGTGAGTTCATGACTGACGCCCGCCTCGACAGCCGCGTCGAAGGCGTCCATGCCGCCGGTGGCCCGCTGGTAGTCGATGGCCTCGCGGGCGGCGTACAGCGCCTGGTGCAGGCGTACGGACAGCGGCCGGCCGGTGTCGACGGGTACGAAGGCGGTGAGCCGGCGCCCGCCGGGGTCGGCGCCGACAAGGACGTTCTCCAGGGAAGCGGCGGCGGGCCTGCGGTGGCGGGCGCCGTAATAGCCCGCACGCGCGCGTGTGGCGAGCGCCGCGGCGAGCAGCATCGAGCGGGCGGCCGAGCGCAGCCGCTCCTCCACGCTCCAGGACGTGGCGCCCACGGGTCCGGTCGGCACATCGCGCCACCAGCGGATCTCGTCGCTGGGCACGGCGAGGGCGACCAGCACGTCGCGCGCGGACGGCGCACCGCTGCGGGAGAGCGCGAGGAGCGCCTCGCCGAGGAGGTCGTCGCTGTCGGGGAAGGCCCGGTTCTCCGGCACGAGCAGGCTCGTGCCGCCGCCACCGGGCCCGGGTGGGGTCCACCGGCCGTACCGTCCGGCCGCTCCGCCGCGGCGCTGCCAGCCGTGGCGGTGCAGCAGCGCGCTGAGGACGGCGGGGTCGACCTGGCCCGGCTCGGGCGGCTCGGTCCAGTGGGACTCGACGGGGTGCGGCCTGACCGGCCGGAGCGGTTCGCCGATGGAGTCGATGGGGCGGTGTGTCAAGGTTTCCCTCCCGTCCCGACCCTCGTCATGATCTCGCAGAGCGCCCTGTCGTCGAAGATGCGCGAGGTCGGTATACGCACGGTGGTCCGGCGCCGGCCGGTGATCGCGTGGCCGGCGAGGTTGATCCAGTAGCAGCAGTGCCGCAGGTCGAGGCGGTCGTGGCTGGCGCGCAGCCAGTCGTCCTGGGACCTGGGCACGAGCATCACGACCAGGATCTTGTGCACCGAGACCGGGGTGCGGGCGAGCTTCGCCAGGTGCTCGTTGTCGAGCGTGAAGGAGAAGGCGGGCCCGGGTGGGTTCGGCGGGATCTGATACGTGCACTTGAGCTGCACCTTGATGGTGACTTCGTCGTCGACCGTGTGCCCGGGGGCACTGTGGCTGACGTGCCAGTCGATGCCGTTGTCGGGAAAGGGCTGGGACAGCGAACAGCCCGCCGCGGCCGCGACGGCGTGCAAGTAGCCCACCTGCAAGGTCTCCATGCAGGCGGTGGTGGCGAGTGTGCCGCGATGGGGTGCCGTCCGCTGGGGCAGCAGCCCGCCCCGCTCGGGCTGCGCGAGTGCCATGAGTCCAACAGCCTTCCAAGCCAAGTGATTCCCCGCGACGGGCCGCTGAACTGCAAAGACCCGTACCTGTGTTGTCTCCTTCCGGCGTACGGCGCAAACAGCCCGGGTATCACCAAACAGGCAGAAGACGGTGCGTCAGCTGCCGTGGGTGAACGAGGAGTTGTGTACGTATGACGTGCTGGTACGAAGGCCCTTTGGCCGCGTTCGACACGGAGACCACGGGCGTGGACGTCGAGACCGACCGGATCGTGTCGGCCGCCGTCGTCGTCCAGGACGCCGCGGGTTCCCGGCCCCGGGTGACCCGCTGGCTGGTGAACCCGGGAGTGCCGGTGCCCGCGGGTGCGACGGCGGTGCACGGGCTGACAGACGAACACCTTCAGCGCAACGGCCGCTGGCCGTCGCCGGTGATGGACGAGATAGCAAGGGTGCTGGGCGAACAGGCCGCGGCGGGCCGCCCGCTCGTCGTGATGAACGCGCCGTTCGATCTGACGCTCCTGGACCGGGAGTTGCGCCGTCATCGCGCCACCAGTCTCGACCGGTGGTTCGATCCGGCGCCGCTGCGTGTGCTCGATCCGCGGGTTCTGGACAAACATCTGGACCGCTATCGCAAGGGCCGCCGCACCCTGACCGACCTGTGCGCGCACTACGACGTGGTACTGGAGGGCGCGCACGACGCGGCGGCGGACGCACTGGCCTCGATGGAGGTCGTACGAGCGGTGGGGCGTCGTTTCGCCACCAGGCTGGAGCGGCTCTCCCCCGCCGAGCTGCACACCCTGCAGGCGGTGTGGCACGCGGCACAGGCGCGCGGCCTTCAGGCGTGGTTCGCGCGCAGCGGTACACCGGAGGCGGTGGATCCGGCGTGGCCGCTGCGTCCGGAACTGCCGGCGGCGGCCTGAGCCCGCGCGGGACAACGAAAGACCGGTCCGCCTGTGACGGACCGGTCTTCTCCGGGTGGGCGATACTGGGTTCGAACCAGTGACCTCTTCGGTGTGAACGAAGCGCTCTCCCACTGAGCTAATCGCCCGGGAACGCACTGAACAATACAGGTCCCTGCGGGTGTGGTTCAAACCGCTTCGAGGTAAGCCGTCAGTCACCCGTGAGCCGGGCCGCCAGTCCGCGCTGTCCCGCGCGCATCATCAGGGCGTGGTTGGCGCGGAACACCGGCCTTCCCGGCACCGCGAACCGCCGCAGCAGCGGCTTGCTCACGTCGACCTCCTGGTCGTACTGGGCGCGGGTGCCGGACCCGGCGGTGGTGAGCGTCCAGCGCGCCCAGCCGTCGATGTCGCCCGCCATCGCGATCTCCAGGACCCCGGCCGCCGGGTCACGGCGCAGCTCGCGCGCCGTGAACACCAGGTCGTACGGCAGGAACGAGCGGATGCGCATGGTGCCGCTGCGCTCGTCGATCCGGGTCACCTCACGGACCTGGGGCCACCAGCGCGGGTAGTCCTCGGCCTGTTCGAGAACGGGGTAGACCTCGGCGGGCGGCGCGGGCAGGGCCCACACACTGCGGAAGCGGTAATGGCTCCAGTCCATGGACGGAGTCTGCCCGAGCGGGCATCTGAGTACGGCATGAGTACGCGCACTCATGCCGGAGAAGGTGACCGGGACCACACTCCCTGGAATATGACCCACCTTCCGCCCCCGGCCGAGGAGTTGCGGCTCCTGGACACCGAGCTGCGGCAACTCGACGCGCGCCGGGCCCTGTTGCTGACGCGCCGCGCCTGGCTGATCACCGCGCTCCGGCCGCCCGTGGCTCCGCCGCTCCCGCGCCCGCCCCTGCACCGGCCCGAGACCACGGCGCCGCGCGTCCAGAACGTGCTGCTCGTCCTCGGCGGCACCCTCCTGACCATCGCAGCGATCGCGTTCACGCTGGTCAGCTGGGGCCGGATGGGGATCGCCGGGCGGGCGCTGGTGCTGGGCGCGGTGACGCTGGCCGCGCTCGGCTCACCCGTGCTCCTGCTCCGGCACAGGCTGCGCTCGACGGCGGAGGCCGTGGCGGGGCTGGGACTCGCACTGACGGTCCTGGACGTGTACGCGCTGCACGAGGTCGCGTTCCCCGACACGAACGGCCGGGGCTACGCGGCCATCGCGTCGGCCCTGCTGGCGGCCCTGTGGACGACGTACGGACTCGCACTCGGCGGGCCGCGCCGGCCGACCGGTGCACCGGCCACCCCCGCGCGGCTCACGCTGCGCCTGCCCCTGCCCACCGCGATGGCCGCCGTGCAACTCCCGCTGATCCTCTGGGCGGCCGCGGCCGACGCGGGCGCCCCCGCCATGACGGCCGCGCTGCTGGTCACGGCGGCGCTCGACACGGCCCTCGCGCTCCGGGTGCCCGTGCCGTCCGTACGTCTCGTCGCCGCCGTGGGCGCGTACGGCCTGGGCGGCTGGGGCTCCTTCGCGGCCGGCTGGCTGTCCTGGACGGCCACCGGTCCGAGCGCCGTCGCCCGTGCAGCGGCGCTCCTCCTCTTCGCCGCGGCGATCGCTCTGGCGGCGGCTTGGCGGCTGCCGGACACGAATGTCGCCACCTGGGTCGCCTCGGCCGGCGGCCTGCTCACGGTCGCCGCGCTCGGTGGCGTCCCGCGCTCGTCGCTGCCGGGCGAGTGGACGGTTCCGGGGTACCTGGTCTGCGCTGTGGCCCTGTTGGCGGCCGTACGCACCCGGCTGCCCGAGCCGATGAGGCGTGGCCTCGCCCTGGCGGCCGCCTCCGTGCAGGCGGTCACGGTGGTGTGGGCGCTGCCGCCGGTCGCCGTCGCCCTGCTGGGCCCGTTGGCCTGGGTGGGACGTGTCTGGACCGGGGCCCCCTCGACCGCGCGCGAGGCGGTCGCGAGCGACGGCCTCCCCTGGCCTCCGTACGCGGCCACGGCCCCGCTCGTCCTCGTGGTCGTCGCCGCCGTCCTCGCCCTGGCCGTCCGCGGTACGCGATGGCGCCCCAGCGCGACGATCGGCGCGTCGGCCCTCGTCTGGGCGGCCGTGCTCGTCCTTCCCGCGGCCCTCGACATCCCCTACTGGGCAGGGATGTCGGCACAAGGACTCACGATCGTGGCGGCACTGGCGTCCGTCGCCCGCTCCGCGCAGCCGCGCCCGGTCCTCTTCCTCCTGGCCCTTGTCGGCTCGGGGAGCCTCGCGTGCCTCTCCCTCGCCGCCGAGGGCACGACCCTCGGCGTCCTCGCCGCGCTGACCGTGCTGTTCGCCGCCGTGTCCGGGCGCTCGCGCCTCGCCCCGGTCGCCGCCCTCACGTACGCCAGCGCCCTGGCCTGTGCCGTAGGCGCGTCCCTCGGCTGGCAGCCGCAGTACATCGCGCTGCTGGTCCTCCTCGTCCCGGTCGTCGCGGCCCTGCTCGCGGCACGCCTCGCCGGCTCCCCCGCGCGTGTGCCCGTCGAGGTGACGGGCGCCGTCGCCGGGCTGCTCGCCGTCGGGCTCGCGGTGTCCGACCCGCCGTTGCTCGCCCTGGTCCTGGCCCTGTGCGCGGTGATCGCCGCGGGCACCGCCGTACGCGAGGACCGGCGGCCCGTCGGTTACGCGGCCACCGCCCTGTTCGTGCTGGCCGCCTGGGTCCGGCTGGCGTGCTGGGGCGTCGGCTCCGTCGAGGCGTACACCCTGCCGGTGACCGTCCCGGCGCTGCTGGTGGGGGCGCTCGGGCGCCGCAAGGATCCGCTGACCTCGTCCTGGACGGCGTACGGAGCGGGGCTGTCCGTCACGCTCGTGCCGAGTCTCCTGACGGCGTGGATCGACCCGGACTGGCCGCGCCCCCTGCTGCTCGGAGTCGCGGCCCTCGCGGTCACCCTCGTCGGTGCCCGGCACCGGCTGCGGGCCCCGCTCGTCCTCGGGGCTGGCGTGCTCGCGCTGGACGCCCTGCACGAACTCGCCCCGTACCTCGTGCAGATGGCGGGGGCGCTGCCGCGTTGGGTGCCTCCCGCACTCGCCGGTCTGGTGCTGCTCGCACTCGGTGCGACGTACGAGCAGCGGATCCGGGACGCGCGACGCGTGCGGGAGGTACTGGGGAGGATGCGCTAGCCGACTGGGGCTACGGCATCTTGTCGCCGAGCAGTGCCAGGTTCTCGATGGCGGCGAGGCCGTACAGGGCGCTGTCGTTCGAGCTGACCCAGCTGGCCTCGCTGCCGGGAACCAGCGTGACCGGGCCGCTCAGCGGCTCGGTCTTCCAGGGCGAGGACTCCATGTAGCCGTCGGAGCTGTAGAACTTCGTCCACGCGCGCTTGGCGAGCGTCGCGTCGCCGGTCTGGACGGCGGCGTACGCGTCGAGCCGCGAGTGGCCCTGGAACAGCAGCAGGGAGCCGAAGTTGGAGCCGTAGCGCGCCGCCTGTTCGGTCTTGGTGGCGTTGAAGTAGCGGCAGTAGTCGAGGTAGACCTCCTTGAACTTGGGCACGTCGACCAGGTCGATCAGCTCGGCGCACAGTTCGTTGAGGCCGAAGACGGCGGAGAGGTGCGAGACCGAGACGACCGGCGCGGAGGCGATGGCGAACCTGCCGGTGTCGAGGTCGTACAGCCCGCTGCCCTGGACGAAGCCGTTGGGCTGGGCGGCGATCGTCTCCATCGTCGACAGCACGCGCGCCTTGGCCTTTTCCCACTTCGGGCCCTTGCGCTCCCACTCCGTGAGCCAGGCCGAGACCAGACCGCTCCAGTCGGTGCCGAAGCCGATGGACAGGGCGTGCCGGTCGGGGGTGTAGGGCTCGGTGCGGATCTTGCGGATCGGGTCGAGGACGAGGAACGTCTCGTCGGAGTCGACGTTGGCGTGCATGAGGTCGCCGACGCGCTCGTCGGCGGTGAGGTAGTAGTAATAGCGGCGGTATGTGGTGTTGGCGATGCGCTGCTGTTTGGCGCTGTCGGCGTAGTGCTGCACACCGTGCCGGGTGCCGAGGCCCGCCCACTGGCCGAGGTGGTAGACGTCGACCTCGCCGGTGTGCCGGGTGAGCGCCTCGGCGAAACGGAAGATGTCCGAGCGGCCCGAGCGGAGATAGGCCATCCAGAGCCAGATGTCGGGCGACAGCTCGGAGTTGTCCCAGGCGTAGCCGCCGACGTCGTAGCGCCACTGGTGGCGCACGGTGTCGTACGAGTGCATGAAGTCGCCGTAGTCCCAGAAGCCGTACCAACGGCGCATCTCCACCTGGTCCTTGTAATAGGTGAAGAGGAAGTCGAGGTGGTCCTCGATCTTCGCCTTGGCGGCGGTGGAGCGGTCCGGCTCGGAGAAGAGGCCGCCGAAGACCTTGGACTTGATGAGCTGCTTGGGCGGGGCGGCGAGCTGCGGCAACACACGTACGGCCGCGACCTGTTCGGCGAGCGTCTCGGGCGTGGGAGTCGACTCGTTGGCCCAGAAGAGGAGTTCGGAGGTACGGGCGATGCCGTAGGGGGTGCCGAACTCGGGTTCGTAGTCCTCGTAGGTGATGTTGAGGCCTTCGAGCTGCTCGGCGTAGGTGTCCTGGCCCATGCCGTCGTGGTAGAAGCGCAGGTCCATGGGCTGCGCCTCGGGCGACCAGAGCCAGAGGGTGACCTCGGCCTCGTCGGTCGCCGCGTCGCGGATGTCGAGCTGCGCCGGGTACTTCTCCCAGAAGTCCCTGAGGCCGAAGGAGAGACCGCCGCTCGCCCCGCCGACGTAGCCGAACCCGCTCGCCCGGTGTCCACCGCCCGCGCCGATCCAGCCGTGGCCCTTCTTGGTGCGCTTGCGCAGGGTGAAGCCGTCGGCGGAGAGCTGGGAGAGGGTGTAGTCCCCCCACTCGGGGATGTACTGGAGGCGGGTCGTCACCCGCTGGTCCCAGGTGGACGGGTCGGGCAGCTTCTCGCCCGCGAACTGAGCCGCCTGCACGGCCGCGCCCGGGTCGCGGCGCAGCCCGGTGATGCCCTGCACGGCCTCCCGCAGAAGACCGGAGCCGTCGCCGCCGATGCGGATGTGCCGGTCGTACGCCGCGTCGCGCATCGGCACGTTGAAGCGGACGCCGAGGCCGCGGATGAAGTCGCCGCTCGTCTTCCCCGGCTCCTGCTTCCCGTCGAAGGTGATGGTGTGCACCATCCGGAAGGAGTCGGCGCCGGCGTAGAAGTACAGCCGGATCGAGAACGGCAACCAGCTGCGGCTGCCCTTGCGGTGCTTGCCGTCGATGCGGACGACGGCACGGACCGGGCCCTCCTGCTCGACCGTGACCTCGGCGATGACGCTCTCGAACCGCTCGTACTTCTCGGCGCCCTGGTCGTCGTCCTCGATCTCGGGCTGGCGGATCAGCACCAGTCGGCCGTCCTTGGCGATCTCGGTGGAGCCGCGCTTCACCGATTTGACGAGGGTGGAGCCGCTCTTGCCGATCTTCGCGGTGATGACGCCGGTCGAGATGTCGATGGTGCCGCCGCTCTTGTCGACGGTCACCTTCTTGTCGGGGGCGGCGGGCGCACCGGCGGCGAGCGTGAGCTTCCCGGAGCCGGAACTGACGGCGTGCGCCGTCCACTTGAGAGAGCCGTCCGGCCAGTACGCGATCGGCCAGGACTGCACCGGCACGTCCTTGCCCGAGGCGTCGGTGAGCGCGAAGGTCTGGTCCTGCTGGTACGCGCCCTTGGGCCAGGGCACGCCGACGGTGGAACCGGGGGCGGCACCGAGGGCGCCGTCCTCCAGCCAGTCCAGGGTCACGGGGTCGGTGTCGGCGGCCTCGGATCTGGCGGCGGCCTGCGCGTTCGTGCTTCCCAGGGCCCAGCTGAACTGTGCGGCGGCTCCAGCGACTGCGGCCGCCTTCAGCAGGGACCTGCGGGGGATGGGAGACATGGCCTTTCCTTTCCGTGCGGGGAAGTCAGGGGCATGACAGAGCGAGGTACGGCGCCAGGGGCGCCGACCTGCGAGGAGCTCAGCGGCGGCGGTGGCGCGCCTCGACGGCGACGGCCGCCGCCGCGACGGCCCCCAGGACGGGGACCGCAAGCGGCGCGATGAACAGGGCGGAAGCGGCCACGACGGCCAGTCCGCCCACCAGCAGGAACGAGCCGGCCGGATCGAGGACCGTACGGCGTCCTGCCTCCGCGAGCAGCGCCCGCCAGGAGGCGCCGGGCTCCCAGACGGCCGCCGCGCGCAGCCCGGCCACGGCGAGGCCGATCAGGGCGAAGAGACCGACGGCCCCGACGAGCGGGCCGCCGGGGATACCGGCGCGCACGGCCTGGACGTCCACCCAGACCGCGGCGGCCGCGGCCCAGCCGGCGGCCCCGGCGATCCAGCCGCCCCGGACGGCGGCCCGGAAGTCGGCGACGAACTCCCGCAGACCGCCCGCCTCGTGGGAGGTGCGCCGCCGAAGATGCCGTGCACCGGCCGCGAACGCGGCGGGGTAGGTGACCAGCGGCAGCGAGGCCACCGCGATCCACACCCCGGTGAGCAGACACTCCGCGAACACCGCGAAGTGCTCGGCGAGGACGGATTCGCGGGGTGCCTTGCGCGCCTTCGCACGCCTTTTCCGCTCCGCCCGCGCCCGTAGCTGGCTGGTAGCCATCTCAGCCCTTCAATCCGGAGGTCGCCATACCGTCGATCAGGTAGCGCTGGAAGGCGAGGAAGAAGAGGAGCACGGGCAGCAGGGCGACCAGGGACATCGCGATCATGCCGCCGTAGTTGGCGACGCCCTCCTGGTCGCGGAACATCATCATGCCGAGCGAGACCGTGTACTTGCTGGGCTCGTTGAGGTAGATCAGCGGGCCCATGAAGTCGTTCCAGGCATTGATGAAGGTGAAGATCGCGCTCGTGATGAGGGCGGGGCGGCACAGCGGCAGCACGATCGACCAGTAGATCCGCAGATGGCCACAGCCGTCGAGCCGGGCCGCCTCGTCCAGTTCGCGCGGCAGGTTCCGCATGAACTGGACCATGAGGAAGACGAAGAACGCCTCGGTGGCCAGGTACTTGCCGATCAGCAGCGGAACGTAGGTGTTGACCAGTTCCATCTTCTGGAACATCACGTACTGCGGGATGAGCAGCACGTGATACGGAAGCAGGAGCGTGCCGATCATGAGCGAGAACAGCAGGTTCCGCCCGGCGAACCGGATCTTGGCGAAGGCGTAGGCCGTCAGCGAGCAGGAGATGAGGATGCCGACGACGGAACCGAGCGCGTAGAAGAGGGAGTTCTGGAAGAAGGTCGCGATCGAGATGTCCGCGATGCCGTCGGCCAGGCCCTTGAAGTTGCCGAGGACGGGGCTGGTCGGGAACAGGTTCAGGCTGCCGATGATGTCCCGGCTGGGCTTGAACGAGGCGCCGATGACCCAGATGACGGGATAGAGGACGACCGCGAGGATCAGCAGCGCGCCGATGTGCCAGACCAGCGAGCCGGCACGCTTGCGGCCACCGACCTCCAGTGGCTTGCGCAGGGTGGTGCTCATCGGGCGTCCTCCTCGTAGTGCACCCACCGCTTCTGGGACCAGAAGAGGACGGCCGTCACCAGCGCAACGGCGAGCAGCAGCATCCAGGCCATGGCGGACGCGAAGCCCATCTGGGACTCCTTGAATCCCTTCTGGTACAGGTAGCAGGTGTAGACGAGCGTGGCGTCCGCCGGTCCGCACTGGGTGTTGGAGACCACGTAGGCGGAGCCGAAGATCTGGAAGGAGTGGATGGTCTCCAGGAGCACGTTGAAGAAGAGCACCGGCGAGATCATCGGCAGGGTGATGTTCCAGAACCTGCGGAACGGTCCGGCGCCGTCCACCTCCGCGGCCTCGTACAGTTCCCTCGGCACCTGCTTGAGTCCGGCGAGGAAGATCACCATGGGGGCGCCGAACTGCCAGACGGTGAGCGCGACCAGGCTGTAGAGCACCCAGTTCGGGTCGCCGACCCAGCCTCCCGTGTGGAAGCCGAGGAACGTCTGCGTGCGGTCCACGATGGCGTCGTCGGAGAAGAGCGCGCGCCACACGAATCCGACGGAGACGCTCGCGCCGATGAGCGAAGGCGCGTAGAAGGCGGCCCGGTAGAAGGCCTGCCCCCGTCGGCTCTGCGCGAGCAGCAGGGCCACTCCGAGCGCGAGCAGCAGCTTGAGCGGGGTGCCGATGACGACGTACTTGGCCGTCACCTCGACCGACTTCTGCCACCGCGGATCGTGGAACATCTTGGTGAAGTTGTCGAAGCCGATCCACTTCGGCGAATTGAAGAGGTTGTAGTCGGTGAACGCGAAGTAGAGGGAGGCGGCCATCGGGCCCGCGGTCAGCAGCAGGAAGCCCGCGATCCACGGGGACATGAAGAGATAGCCGGCGAGGTTTTCCCGGCGCCCCCGCCGCTTTTTGGCGGCGGGGGCCTCGGGGCGTATCTCCGGGGCGTCGGGCGGAGAGTCCTTGACGAGCGTCACGGCGGTTCCCATCAGGCGGCGAGGGCGGTCTTCGCCTCGGAGAAGAACTGCTTGACCGCGTCGGCGACCTTCGTCGTGCCCTGCGACATGTCACCGCCGATGCGCAGGAAGGCGGACTCGCAGGTGTCGGCGCCCGCCGGGTGCGGGGTGATGGTGCCGAGCACTCCGGCCGCGGCGACATCCGTCTCGTACTTCGCGATCGCCTGGTTGGGCGCGTCAGACGGCTTGTACGCGTCGAACTGCTCGGTGGTGGCGAGGATGCCCCGGTCGTAGCCCATGATCTTGCCGACCTCGGGGTCGTGGACCATGAAGTTGATGAACTGGGCGACCTCCTTGGGGTGCTTGGTGCGGGCGGAGGCGCTCAGCATCAGGGAGGCGAGGTACTGACCGGTCTGCTTGCCGTCGGTGGTCGGGATCGGCGCGAGGCCGTAGGTGCTGGTGCCCTCGGCGGTGTAGCGGACCGTGAAGTTGTCCCAGGTGAACTCGGAGGCGCCATGGGCCGCCGAGAGCGAGGACTTGGGCTTGTCCTGCTCGACCCGCTTGGGGTCGGTGACGATGCCCGCCTTGACGCGGTTGTAGCCGTCCGTCCACCACTCCGTCAGGTCGGCCTCGTCGAAGCCGAGTCCGTCCTTGGTGAAGAACGCCTTGCCGTTCTGGCGGAGGTAGAGGTCGTACAGGTACATGATGCTGAAGTAGCCGGTGTCGCCGGGCAGCTTCTGGGTGTCGTGGATCTTCTTCAGGGCAGCGAAGTACTCGTCCCAGGTCCATCCCTGCTTCGGCTTGACGCCCGCCTTCTCAAACACCTTCTCGTCGATGACAAGTGACATGGTGTTGGATCCGACCGGAATACCGAGCTGCTTTCCGTCGACCTGACCGACCTTCTCGACTCCGGCGCGGAAGTTGTCGAGGCTCAGATTTCCCGCGTCTATCTGAGGCTTGAGGTCGAGCAGGATGCCTCTCTTGTCGTACTTCCGCAGGAATCCGACCGCGTTCTGGAATACGTCCGGGGGATTTCCACCGGCGGCCTGGGTCTGGAACTTCTCCCAAAAGGCCACGTAATCCTGGAAGTCGGTCTTCACCTTGATCTTCGGGTACTTCTTCTCGAAGAGCGCGATGGACTGGTTGATCCTCTTCGCCCGCTCGTCGGCACCCCACCAGGCGTACCGGATCGTGACCGTCCCGTCCCCGGAACTGCCGCTGTCCCCGCCGCAGCCCGTCGTCGCGGCCAGCCCCAGCGTGGCCAGTGAAGCTCCGGCCGCCTTGAGGACCGTACGCCTCTCAACACTCCCGTTGTTACCCACAGTCGGGCCTCCCGCGACGTCGTTGCCACCTGCATGAATCGTTTCAAGTAAGCGCTTGCTGGCACAAGGTACGGAGGGCTTCCAGGCGCGTCAATGATTCGGACAGGAATTGATGTGACGCGGTTCGGCCGCGTGGCGACGAGTGTTGGGGGTGCCGCTCCCGCGGGGGCGCCTGAATGCGCAGGTCCGGGGCGTGCGGTCGGAGTTTCGAACGGGAAACGGTGGGTCGGGCGAGCGAGGGGCCGGGCCGAAAACAAGTGCCGTGCGGGTGGGGATGCGGGGCGGGGCGGGGGCGGAGGAGGGGTGGGCGGACCGAGAGTGAGGGGGTTGGGGGTGGGTCTTCGCGAGGGGGTGATGTTCGAACTGACGTACGTGTGGATGGGGTTGATGGGGACGGAGAGGGCGGAGAGGGCGGAGAGGTGGGCAGGGGGTGGGCTTCGGGGGCTCGGGGGGCCCGGATGGGGCCCTGGTGGGTCTGGACGGGGCCCTGGTAGGTGTCTGGACACAGGCCTGGGCGGGTCGCGCCGACGGGGGCGGTTGGCGGGCGTCCCGACGGCGGCTTGCTCGGGTTGGTCGGGTGTTCGCCCTGGTCGGCGGGTCGGTGCCGGGGCGCGGGCCGCGATGCGGGACAGCTGGCGCGAACGGCGGCTCGCTCGCGTCGGTCCGGCGTTCGCCCTGGTCGGCGGGTCGGTACAGGAGGCGCGGGCCGCGATGCGGGACAGCTGGCGCGAACGGCGGCTCGCTCGCGTCGGTCCGGCCGACGCCCTGGTCGGCGGGTCTGCGTGGGGCGCCCCGCGACGCGGACCGCTCGATGCGCGCCCCGACGGCGGCCTGCTCGCGTCGGTCCGGCGTTCGCCCTGGTCGGCGGGTCGGTGCGGGGGCGCCGGCCGCGATGCGGAGGAGCTGTGCGGAGTAGCTACGCGTGGCTCAAGGCTCCCCAGGTCACTCCCCGCAACGCGCCCGACGTCGCACCGCATCCCGGCGGCGATGCCCGCGAGCAGCGTGGACAGCTGCGCGGCGGTCCGGCCGACGCCCGGTGCCGGATGGGCGAGCGGAGCCGCGTGGCTGGACCACATGACGGGACACCACCGGTGTAGGGCGGAGGTCCGGCCGGGCGCCCCCTGGAGGGACGGGCATCTACTGAGGTCAGCGGCTTGAGAGAGGTTTACCGCTCCCGCGGCGTCCGTGTGCGGAGGGTGGTCGGGAGCGTGGGCGGGGCTGGGTCCGAGCGGGGCGCCGATTCCGATGGCGGCTGCGACCGTGACTCCGGCCCTGAATCCGGCGCCCGCGCGGGGACCGCCACCGGTTCTGACACCGCCGCGGAGTAGGGTCCGTCGGTGCCGTCGGCGCACCCTCCCGCCCCTGCGGGGTGGTGCGGAAATGACGAAGGCGACCCTGCCCACATGATGCGTGGAACTGGGTCGCCTGTCGTGCTGGTGGGCGATACTGGGATCGAACCAGTGACCTCTTCGGTGTGAACGAAGCGCTCTCCCGCTGAGCTAATCGCCCGGGCGCAGGGAGAACATTACCCCATGCCAGGGGTGGCTCCGACCAGCCAAGGAGCCTCCAGGAGGGACCTTCCCCCGTCGGTCATTCCTGGATGTTCCACGGCATCTGGACGCCGAACTTCCAGAGGTAGACGCCACCGAGCGCCGCGACGATGACGACACCGACACTCGTGAGAATGATGTTGCGGCGCCGCACCTTCGGGTCGAGTGCCCGCTGTGTCGCCTCGGTGACTTTGCGCTTCGTCCAGCGGAGCACCAGCTGCGCCCAGACGAACTCGGTCGCCCAGATCGCCATGCCGCCGAAGATCACCAGCCAGCCGGGGCCCGGCAGCGGAAGCATGATCACGCCCGCGCCGACCACCGCGAGCCCCACGACGAAAACACCCACCTGCCAGCTCAGATGCAGCGCACGGCGGGCCTTGATGAATTCCGGCGCCCGCGATCCGAGGGGCCCCTCGATCTTCGTCTCACCATCGGCCGTGGCGACCTCGCCCGGCTCGTCACTCCCCGTATTCATACGGCCAAACCCTACCGGAGAGAAACCAGTCACCGGAATGGCCCTATCCGGCGAACCTGCTCTCGGCCGGAAGAGTTACGTAAAGACACGCAAAACACTCAGAGGGGTTTACAACGGCACCGTAGGTGGCATGTCGATTTCGCCGACGTGCGAATCCCCGAGCGCACACTGAGCGAAAGGCCCTGGCGCTTATGAACACCACGGTCAGCTGCGAGCTGCACCTGCGCCTCGTTGTGTCGAGCGAGTCCTCACTGCCTGTACCCGCAGGACTGCGGTATGACACGGCCGATCCCTACGCCGTGCACGCCACCTTCCACACCGGAGCCGAGGAAACCGTCGAGTGGGTGTTCGCCCGCGACCTCCTCGCCGAGGGCCTGCATCGGCCCACCGGTACCGGCGACGTCCGAGTCTGGCCGTCCCGGAGCCATGGCCAGGGCGTCGTATGCATCGCCCTGAGCTCCCCGGAGGGCGAAGCCCTCCTGGAAGCCCCGGCGCGGGCCCTGGAATCGTTCCTGAAGCGGACAGACGCCGCCGTGCCCCCCGGCACGGAACACCGGCATTTCGATCTCGACACGGAGCTCTCACACATCCTGGCCGAGAGCTGACGAGACCCCCATAGAGCCGCCCGGCGCCGTCCACTCGGGGAGACGGCTCGGGCCTAAACATCTGCAATGGGCACCACCGCAAAGGGCACGAACACCGGCGCCGTCGCCGCGGACTCCCGCGGGGGCGGCGCCGGTGCGCGTGGCCGCCGGCAGGCCTCGACGGCCCCAGCGCCGGTGCGCGGGGCCGGGGCGGGCCTTCCTGCCCTGCCGGGGCGGGGAGGCCGACGTGGGCCGCCAAGAGCCGCTGAGAGCCGACGCGGGCGCTGCCCGGGGCACGGGGCAGGCGCCGGGCCGGCTCGGGCCGACAAGGCCGGGCGGTGCACGCCCGGCGGACTCACGCGGCCCACCAGGCTCAGCGCCGGCCCGCACGGGGCTGAGGCTGTTCTCGGGCGGGTTCAAGGTGCCGTTCGCGGCCCGTGAACCGGCCCATGACCGGCCCGTGATCCGGCCCGGAGTCGTGGCGGACCGTGTGCAGATCGACCGCCCCCGCTCCCCCACCCCAGGAAGCCACTACGATCGGCCAGCATCGGAGGGCGCCCGCCCGACCCCCAGGCCAGGGAGCGAAACGTGCTGATCACCCACGACACCCGGCGCTCTCTCGACGCCGTGGTGGACCTGGTGAACACCGCGGCGGAGAATGACACGCCGGACGGGCTCGCGGACGTCGCGTCCCTCGACAATTTCGTACGAAAGCACGGGATCAGTGATGTCGGCGTGCTGTCGGAGCAGGACCTCGCGGCCGTACGCGCGGTCCGCGGCCGGTTCGCCGGAGTCTTCGCCGCCGACGACCCCCGTACCGCCGCGGGCCTCATCAACGAGCTGGTCGCCGTCGCGGGCACCACGCCCCGGCTCACCGACCACGACGGCTACGACTGGCACGTGCACTACTTCGCGCCGGGTGCCTCCGTCGCCGACCACCTCGCGGCCGACTGCGGGATGGCGCTGGCGTTCTTCGTGGTCGCCGGAGAGCAGGACCGGCTGCGGCGCTGCGAGGCCCCGGACTGCCGGCACGCCTTCGTGGATCTCTCCCGGAACCGCTCGCGCCGCTACTGCGACAGCCGGACCTGCGGAAACCGGCTCCACGTGGCGGCGTACCGGGCGCGCCGCAAGGAAGCGGCGGGCTGACGGACGCTGGACGCGCGGCGGGCTGACGGAGCCCTCGGCGGGTGACGCCAGGGGCTCCGTGTACGGCTCAGAGCAGCAGCAGGTCGTGCAGCGAAGCCATGAGCAGCAGACAGCCGATCACCGCAAGGAAGATCATCAGCGGTGGCTGGGAAAGCGCGTAGAGACAACCCCGCGGCTCCTCGGGAGGGGCGGCGGTGTCGCTCTGTGTTGTGTCCAGCATCTCGCGGCGATGATGACGCAGCCACCACCCGCTCCGCGATCAACACGCCCGGAATGACCGGGAGTTCGCCAATATCCGCGATGAGCAGGCACGAACGTGATCGTTTCCGCGCTCTCCCATGATCCTCTGTGTCGTTTCAGTCCGTCATATGCCGCGCTTCTTCAAGATGGCCTCGATGTCGCTGAAGTCGTCGTCGGAACCCGTGGCCCGGGGCGTCGTCGCGGGCCGGGCGGCCGGACGGGAGCCCTGGCTCAGCGAGGGCGCCGAGGCCGCGGGGGCCACCGCCTCCCGCTGGGCGGCCCGGGCGGCCGCCTTGCGTTCCTTACGGGTCCCGCCGCCACGCCGCTCCACCGCCCGCGTGGTCATGAACAGCAGCCAGGCCACGCCCAGCACACCGAAGCCCGCCCACGCGGTGGGGCTGAAGGCGGTGTCGGCCAGCCAGCCGACGACTCCGGTCATCACCAGGCCGACCGGCACCAGCGAGTAGGCGGCGATGCGGGCGGCGGAGAGGAACCGCTTGCGGTAGGCCGTGACCGCGGCGATGCCGAGGCCGGCCGCGGAGACGGCGGAACAGACAGTCTCGGCAATCATCCGGTCCTCCAGGGCAGGGCTCGGCAGAGCGGGTCGGTTCGTCCCTTCCATCCTGCACCGCCCGGCGCCCGATATGCCATGCTCCGGGCGGACCTCAGGGACATCTCCGGGTCGGGGTCCTCCCCAGGTCCCGGTTGGGGCGCCGTCGGCAGGGCTGGGAGACTGGGTGCCATGAACGACTCCTCCGCAGCCCGCGCCACCACCGTCCTGGACGTCTGGTGCGAACTCCAGTGCCCCGACTGCCGCAGCGCCCTCGCCGACCTGCGCGCGCTGCGCGCCCGCTACGGCGACCGTCTGGAGCTGCGGCTGCGGCACTTCCCGCTGGAGAAGCACAGGCACGCCTTCGCCGCCGCGCAGGCCGCCGAGGAGGCCGCGGAGCAGGGCCGGTCCTGGCCGTACGTCGAGGCGGTCCTCGACCGTGTCGAGGAACTGGACCGCAAGGGCGAGCCCTTCCTGATCGAGGTGGCCCGCGAACTCGGTCTGGACGCCGAGGAGTTCGACACCGCCCTGATCGACGGCCGGCACATCCTGATCGTCGACGCCGACCAGGCCGAGGGCAAGGCCATCGGCGTGACCGGCACCCCGACGTACGTCATCGGCGGCGAGCGGCTCGACGGCGGCAAGAGTCAGGAGGGCCTGCGCGAGCGCATCGAGGAGATCGCCGACCGCCTGCTGGCCGAGGACGCGTAGTCCTCGTTCTCGCGCAGTGATGCAGAGCAGGTTCTTGTAGCAGTGGTTCAGAGCAGGTTCTTGTAGAGGTAGTACTCGCTCGTCGTATAGCCGAGTGACTCGTACAGCTTCTCCGCCGGGGTGTTCCCCGCGAACACGTTGAGGCCGATGCGGTCCCGCCCGCCGACCACCGCCCGGGCCTCGGCCAGCAGCATCAGGGTGCGCCCATGGCCGCGGCCCCGGTGCTCCGGGTCGGTCTCGACGCCGAGCACGAACGCCGCGTCGGGCCACAGGCCCAGCCACAGCGTGCCGACCGGGGTCCCCTCGTGTTCCAGGACGCTGAGCACCGTGTTCTCGCTGGCCAGTCCGTCCGGCAGGAACCGGGCGAGCCCCTGGTCCGTCTTGCGGTACGCCTCGGCCTGGGCCACGCCCCGCTCCATCTGCGAGCGGGCGAACTCCTCGCGCTCCTTCGCCAGCCAGGGCACGTACTCGGCCTCGGTCATGGGCCGGGCGACACTGCCGACCGGCAGTGCGGGGCCGGGGCCGTCCAAGGGCTTGGTCATGACGCGGTTGCTCAGGACGTACCCGAGCGTCGTGGCGAGCCGGAGCACACCGTCCGCGTCCCCGGGCACCGACGTCTCGACGCGTTTGCAGCCCCAGCCGCGGGCCACCTCCTCGGCCGCGAGCACGGCCACCGTGCCCCGGCCCCGCCCACGGTCGGGTTCCTCGACGTACAGCTCTGCGACTCGGGCCACGGTGGGGCCGTACTCCGGATGCGTGGAGAGGTGGATCCCGCCCACGGGACGACTGTTCACGCACACCTTGTAGCGGCGGGACAGCGCCCCGTCACCTCCGCGCTGAAGCGGCTCGGTCGGCCGCAGGGTGGTGGTCATCAGGGGTGTTCTACCCGTCCCGTGCCCCGTCGTCATCCTGTTTTGCCGTCATCCTGTTTTGCCGTCGTCCTACTTGCGCGCTGACGTGCCACGCCCGACCCCTACGGGTCGAGGTCACTTCCGGCCCGCTCCTCGAAGACGCGCATGGCCTTGGCGGTCACCGGGCCCGGCGCGCCCGGGAGTTGGCGCCCGTCGACCCGGTGCACACCCTGCACGTCCCGCAGCGTGGACGTCAGGAAGACCTCGTCCGCACGCTCCAGGACATCCAGCGGAAGATCGGTCTCCCTGGCGCCGGCCCACTCGACGGCGAGCGCACGCGTGATGCCGGCGAGACAGCCGGAGGCGACGGGCGGGGTGTGGATCTCGCCGTCGAGGACGACGAAGACGTTCGACCCCGTGCCCTCGCACAGCTGCCCGACCGTGTTGGCGAACAGCGCCTCGCTCGCGCCCTGTTCGCGCGCGCGGGCCAGGGCGACGACGTTCTCGGCGTACGAGGTGGTCTTGAGGCCGGTGAGGGCACCGCGCTCGTTACGGGTCCAGGGCACCGTGATCACGGCGGTGGAGTCGGGGCGGCGGGTGGACTCGCCGAGGGCGACGAGCAGGGTCGGACCGTGTTCGCCGCGGTCGGAGCCGAGCGGGCCGTAGCCACCGGTGTAGGTGATCCGCAGTCGGCCGAGCGGCATCGGGTTGGCGTCCAGAACGGCGGCGCAGGCGCGGCGCACCTCGTCGAGGTCGGGTGCGGGCAGCCCCAGGCCGCGCGCCGAGCGGACCAGGCGGTCGAGGTGGCGGGTCAGCGCGAACGGCCGCCCCTCCACCGCCTTCACGGTCTCGAAGATGCCGTCACCCACGGTCAGCCCGTGATCGAAGGCGGAGACGCGGGCGGACTCCATGTCCTGCAGACCGCCGTCGAGCCAGATCTTCACGTCAGAGAGTCCTTCCACTTTCGTACGCGTCTCCGTACTGTCCCGACGCTACCGCGAGCAGTCTCGCGGCCTTCAGCTCGGTCTCCTGCCATTCCCTTTCGGGGTCGGAGCCCCAGGTGATGCCGGCGCCGGTGCCGAAACGCAGGACGCCTTCGGCGCGGTCGGTCCAGAAGGTGCGGATGCCGACGGCGAGCTGTGCGGTGGCGCGGTCGGCGTCGACCCAGCCGATGCCGCCGCAGTAGGGGCCGCGGGGTGCGGTCTCCAGGGCCTCGATGATGGTCAGGGCGCTGGTTTTGGGGGCTCCGGTGACGGAGCCGGGCGGGAACACGGCGGCCAGCAGTTCGGGCCAGCCGGTGCCGGCGCGCAGGAGGCCGCGGACGGTGGAGACGAGGTGGACCAGTCCTGGGTGTTTTTCGACGACGCACAGATCGGGGACGGTGACGGTGCCGGTGGCACAGACGCGGCCGAGGTCGTTGCGCACGAGGTCCACGATCATGACGTTCTCGGCGTGGTCCTTGTCGAGGAGGTCGGCCTCGGTGCGTCCGGTGCCCTTGATGGGGCCGGATTCGATGACGGGGCCGGTGCGGCGCAGGAAGAGTTCGGGGGAGGCGGTGGCGATCTCTACGCCGTGGCGGGGCAGGCGGATCGTTCCCGCGTAGGGGGCCGGGTTGCCGCGGGCCAGCAGCGCGGTGAGGGCCTCGATGTCGGCGTCGGGGGCGAGGGGTGCGGACAGGACGCGGCAGAGGTTGGCCTGGTAGACCTCGCCGGCGGCTATGTGGGCGCGGATGCGGCGTACGCCGGCGGTGTACGTGGCGTGGTCGAGGGAGGACGTCCAGTCACCGGAGGTGGGTCCCTGCCACTGCCCGGGGACGGGGGCGGGCACGGGTTCGGTGCGTACGTCGGAGAAGCGGGCGCAGACCAGGCCGCCCTCGAAGTCGGCCGCGACGGCCCAGAAACCGGCCGAGTCCAGGGCCGCGGGGTCGCTGGTGACGTCGAGGAGACCGGTCGCGACGAGGCCACCGAAACGGGCGAGAGGAGGGAGGTCGAGCACGCAGTCGAGTCTAGGTCGGGTGACCTGCGGGTGCCCTGACCGTGTCCTTTGCCGGACAGACCGCAGCACGCTGCGCAAACGCGTTTTTGTGCTGGCCCGGGAATCCGCTAGAGTTCAACACGTCGCCGGGACGCGCAAGCCGAACGGAAACGACGCGCGGACGTAGCTCAGTTGGTAGAGCGCAACCTTGCCAAGGTTGAGGTCGCCAGTTCGAACCTGGTCGTCCGCTCGCAGGAAGAGGGGGATCATCCCGAACCCCCACACTCCTGGTGGAGTGGCCGAGAGGCGAGGCAACGGCCTGCAAAGCCGTCTACACGGGTTCAAATCCCGTCTCCACCTCCAAGGACGATTAGCTCAGCGGGAGAGCGCTTCCCTGACACGGAAGAGGTCACTGGTTCAATCCCAGTATCGTCCACTGGTCCGCAAGGACCCGATCCATCTGGATCCCCGCGCGATTAGCTCAGCGGGAGAGCGCTTCCCTGACACGGAAGAGGTCACTGGTTCAATCCCAGTATCGCGCACGCAGTACGCACCACCCGCACCCTCTGCAGGGTCACCTGCGCGATTAGCTCAGCGGGAGAGCGCTTCCCTGACACGGAAGAGGTCACTGGTTCAATCCCAGTATCGCGCACCAGCCGAAGCCCCCGACCGTCTCGTACGGTCGGGGGCTTCGTCGTGTCAGGTCGTTCCTCCGGTCGTGCTCAGGAGGAGAAGAGCATGTGGCCGAAGCTCTTGTGGCGCTGGTGCCCGCCGTAGTGACCGCCGCCGTGGCCTCCGTGTCCGCCGTGCTGCGGGGCACCCCACGCGGGCGCGGGCGCCGAGGGGTAGGCCTGCGGGGCGGGCGGGGGCGGCGCGGGCTGCGACCACTGGGCCTCCACGCGCGTCAGCGCCTCCAGCTCGCCGTAGTCGAGAAATATCCCGCGGCAGCCGCTGCACTGCTCGATCTGGACGCCATTGCGGTTGTACGTGTGCATCGGCGCATGGCACTTCGGACACTGCATGCTCGGCTCAACTCCTCGCCGTTCGGTACCGCTTCCACCAGGACAGACACTGTCCGGCCTCGAACGGTTGCACCCTACGCGGTCGGGGCCTGCGCCAACTCGGGCGGGACGGCTCCCATTCGGTCACAGGCGTCGATCACGGCCTGCTGCACCTCGTCCAAGGGGCGCTCCTCCCCCACGGACTTGGCGATCGCCAGGGCCGCGGTCTGCACGGTGAGGGCGCGGGCCGCCACGTCCAGGGCGGGCCAGGGATCGCCGTCGGCGGGTACGGCCGGGCCGCCGGCCCGTCGGTAGGCGGTCAGGAAGCGGGTCCACTCGTCGGGCGGGAGCAGACCGCAGGCGTACCAGGCGGCCGGGCGGGCCAGGTCCCAGGTCGGCACGCCCACGCCGAGGTCGTCCACATCGATGAGGAGCCAGGGGCCGGCCGGCGCGGGGTGGCGGACGAGCTGGCCGAGGTGCAGATCTCCGTGGCAGAGGATCCCCGCGGGCGGCATGGGGGCCTCGGCGCGGGCCCACGCGGGCAGGGCCACCCAGGCGCGCAGCACCGGGGCGGCGGCCGGGTGCGGGCCCGCCGTCCGCAGCCGGGCGATCGCCCGGGCCGCCTTGGCGGGGCCCCGCATGGGCGGCAGGCCGTCCGGCGCGGAGGTCCGGTGGAGGCGGGCCAGCAGGATCGCGGCGGCCTCCCAGGGAGCGGCCTCGGGGGTCTGCGGGTCGACCGGGGTGCCGTACGGCCAGAAGGTGACCGGGCGGCCGTGGAGGTCGACGGGCTTCGGGCGGAGCGGGGCAAGGAGGATGCCGGTGAGGGCGGGGTGCGCGGCGAGCTCGAGACGGCGGGAGAGTTCGGCGTGGTCCGTGCCGGGGGTGTGGGCCTTGGCCACGGTGTCGCCGTGGCGGACGACGGTGCCGTCGTGGCGGTCGGCGAGGACGGAGTCGTGGTGTGTGCAGGGGGTGCCGGCGGGGTGGGCCGCGGTGCGCGCCCCGGCGGTCAGGGCGGGAAGCACGTCTGCGGTCACGGGGCCCCCTGGGGTGTGCGGTCGGTACCTCGCGAGCGTACGTTCTCCGTCCCCGGGGCCCCTAGCCGTCCCATCCCTGGGGGCTCCGCCCCAGACCCCGGGTGGGTTCGTCGGGTGCGGGTGGGCGGGGGCCGGTCGCGCAGTTCCCCGCGCCCCTGGGCCGTGGGGCTGCGTCCCCGGCCCCCGTCGGCCGGGGACGGCCTCGTCCTCAAACGCCGGACAGGTTGAAGATGCGGGCCGGGGTGGGTGGGGCAACGGCCTCCCGGCTCACCCGTGAACGCCGGACCGGCCGAAAGACGCGCGCGGCGCCCCTTCAAGGGCGCGGGGATCTGTGTGGCCCGCCCCCGCGTCAGGGCAAAACAATGCCCGCGCAGCTCCCCAGCTGCGCGGGCATTTGTGCCGTCCGCCGCACCCCCGTCCCCACGGGGTTTCATGGCCGGATGTCCCCGCCCGGACCGCTCTTCCGGGCCTGGGGCGCCGCTCAGCGCCCCAGCATCACGCCCACGGACGACGCTTGTGTGACCACCGCGTCCCAGCCGCCGAAGACGACTACGAGCAGGGCCGCCAGAGGAAGGACCATCGCTGTCGCCACCAAAGGGTGGCGCTGACCCTGACTACGCGGGCGGAACGCGGCGCTGTACGCCTTGCGTCCTGTGCGGATCGCCGTCCGCGGTGCCGTGTGGGCCATGGTCCCTCTCCTGACCGAGCATCTATGTGGTTTGGCAGCGGCGGGTGTCTGACCTCGGGGGACGAGTGCTGCACCCGCCGCTTGACCTCAAATCTATGGGTGCGGCGGCGATCGGTCGTCATGCCCTCGTACCGATTGCCGGGCCTCCCGGAGGATGAGCGATGACCTGCGGTGTACTCCCCTGGGTGGAGATGAGGACCTAGGTCTCAGGGTCTTCCCGGAGGGGGCGTCCGGTGTGCCCGGACTGTTCCGAGCTGTCCTCCCTCGGCACCGGCTGCTCGACCAGCGCCAGCACTCGAGTCGCCATGAAGCGGGCGGTGCGCACCACTGATCCGCTTCGGGTGACTTCGCTCACTTCCACCACCCCCCGACGCACCGCGGTCTCCACTCTGCGACCCGCTCTGCTCGCCACCACTTCGTACGTACGCGTCGTGTCCCCGGCGTCCACGACTATCTCCACGCGATCACCCTTCACAGGTTCAATCCCCCTTCTGCGATGGACGGTTGGGATCACGGGCAGCCCAAAGCAGCCGTGATCTCGCATCCCCTGACCGTCTTTCAAGTTTCCCACCCGGCACTGACAATCGATCGGGCCGTGAGGGCGCGGCCTCTGCGCGCACCCGGCCGCGGAAACGTAAGCTGTGGCTCGTCAAACGGACCGGGCAGCGGGGATGGACATGGCGATGATGCGCCTGAGGCGCGAGGACCCGCGTGTCGTCGGCTCGTTCAGGCTTCACAGGCGGCTCGGCGCGGGTGGAATGGGCGTGGTCTACCTGGGCTCCGACCGCCGTGGCCAGCGGGTCGCGCTGAAGGTGATCCGACCGGATCTGGCGGAGGATCAGGAGTTCCGGTCACGGTTCGCCCGCGAGGTCTCGGCGGCCCGGCGGATCAGGGGCGGCTGCACGGCGCGGCTCGTGGCCGCCGATCTCGAGGCGGACCGGCCGTGGTTCGCCACGCAGTACGTGCCGGGGCCCTCGCTGCACGACAAGGTCGCCGAGGAGGGCCCGATGTCGGCCGCCGACGTGGCCGCCGTCGGGGCCGCGCTCTCCGAGGGGCTCGTCGCCGTGCACGAGGCCGGTGTCGTGCACCGGGACCTCAAGCCGTCCAACATCCTGCTGTCCCCGAAGGGGCCGCGGATCATCGACTTCGGCATCGCCTGGGCCACGGGCGCGAGCACGCTGACGCACGTCGGTACGGCGGTCGGCTCGCCCGGGTTCCTCGCGCCCGAGCAGGTGCGCGGCGCCGCCGTCACCCCGGCCACCGACGTGTTCGCGCTCGGCGCCACGCTGGCGTACGCGGCGACCAACGACTCGCCCTTCGGACACGGCAGTTCCGAGGTGATGCTGTACCGAGTGGTGCACGAGCAACCGCAGCTGCACGGTGTTCCGGACGCGCTGGCTCCGCTCGTCCGCGCGTGTCTGGCCAAGGACCCCGAGGAGCGTCCCAGCACGCTCCAACTCTCCCTGCGACTCAAGGAGATCGCGGCCCGCGAGGCGCAGGGCATGGCGGACGTTCGCCCGCCCGCGCAGCGCAGTGATCCCGACCGGCCGACGGGGCGCCTGGCCGAGCAGTACGCCGAGCAGCCCACCCAGCGCCGCCCGCAGGGCACACCGCCGCCGCGCACGGGCGGCACCAACGGGGGCTCACGGCCGCCGCAGTCGGGTGCGCGACCCGCGCCCGCCCGGGGTACCGGACGCTCCGGCAGCAGGCCCGTGCCTCGCAGCGGCGCCGGACGTCCCGCGCCCCGGACCACGGGGACCGGGCGGCGGCCGGCCAATCCGCGACTGCTGCGTCAGCGGCTCTTCGTATTCGTCGTGGTGACGCTGCTCGTCGCGCTGGGCATCGCGGCGGCGCAGGGCTGCCAGGGGCCGGCACGCGGGCTGGACGACGGAGGCACGCGCAAGGACGTACGACAGGGACAGTCGTCGTACGCGCCACCGCCCGGCGATCTGATGGCCAAGCAGTACCGGAGCCGACTGGACAGGCCCTAGGTTCTTGACGACTGGGTCTGGGTGTATTGATCACGAGCGTTGTTGACACTCGTGATCAATGCACCTAGAGCTGGGGGCGGCCCGTCGCGACCGCGTAGAAGGCGACCGCGGCCGCCGCGCCGACGTTGAGTGAGTCGACGCCGTGGGCCATCGGGATGCGGACCCATTCGTCCGCCGCCATCAGGGCCTTCGTGGACAGGCCGTCGCCCTCCGCGCCCAGCATCAGCGCGACCCGGTCCATCCGGTGCGGGGCCGCCTCGTCCAGGGACCTCGCCTTCTCGTCCGGGGTGAGGGCGAGCAGGTTGAAGCCCGCGTCGCGGACCGTCTCCAGGCCCTTGGGCCAGGTCTCGAGACGGGCGTACGGGACCGAGAAGACCGCGCCCATCGAGACCTTCACGGAGCGGCGGTAGAGCGGGTCCGCACAGTCCGGGGAGAGCAGGACCGCGTCCATGCCGAGGGCGGCCGCGGAGCGGAAGATCGCACCGATGTTGGTGTGGTCGTTGACCGCCTCCATCACCACCACCCGGCGCGCGGACCGCAGGAGTTCCTCGGCCGTCGGCAGCGGCTTGCGCTGCATGGACGCGAGCGCGCCCCGGTGCACGTGGTAGCCGGTCACCTGCTCGGCGAGCTCCGGGCTGACCGCGTACACCGGGGCCGGGAGCTCGTCGATGACATCGCGCATGACGTCGACCCACTTGGCGGACAGGAGCATCGAGCGCATCTCGTACCCGGCGTCCTTGGCGCGTCTGATGACCTTCTCGCCCTCGGCGATGAACAGGCCCTCGACGGGTTCGCGCTTACGGCGCAGCTCCACGTCGGTCAGGCCCGTGTAGTCACGCAGACGCGGGTCGTCAGGGTTCTCAACGGTGATGAGATCGGCCACAGGGTGATACTGCCTTGTCCTGGGTGCGGTGCCAACGGCTGGGCACGGGTTGGGTTACCGGTGGTTACTCGGAGGCGTTCAGCGGGCTGAGCACACCCACGTTCACGACCTCGCCGATGACGATCACCGCCGGGGGCTTCACGTCCTCGGCGCGTACGGTCCCGGCGACCGTGGCCAGGGTCGCGTCGACGCGGCGCTGGGCGGCGGTCGTGCCCTCCTGGACGAGGGCGACCGGGGTGTCGGCCGGCTTGCCGTGCGCGATCAGGGTCTCGGCGATCCTGCCGATCTTGTCGACGCCCATGAGGACGACGAGCGTGCCGCGCAGCCGGGCGAGGGCCGGCCAGTCGACGAGGGATCGCTCGTCGTCCGGGGCGACATGGCCGCTGACCACGGTGAACTCATGTGCGACACCCCGGTGGGTGACCGGGATACCGGCCGCACCCGGCACCGAGATCGAACTGGAGATGCCGGGGACGACCGTGCAGGCGATGCCCGCCTCGGCGAGCGCCTGGGCCTCCTCCATGCCGCGGCCGAAGACGAACGGATCGCCGCCCTTGAGCCGGACGACCGACTTGCCCTGCTTCGCGTGCTCGATGAGCGCGTTGTTGATGGCCTCCTGGGCCATGTACCGGCCGTAGGGGATCTTCGCCGCGTCGATCACCTCGACGTGCGGCGGGAGTTCGGCGAGCAGGTCGCGCGGGCCCAGGCGGTCGGCGATGACCACGTCGGCCTCGGCGAGCAGTCGCCGGCCGCGGACCGTGATCAGGTCGGGGTCGCCGGGGCCGCCGCCGACCAGGGCGACACCCGGGGTGCGGGTGCGGTGGTGGGGCGCCACGAGGGTCCCGTCGCGCAGCCCCTCGACCACCGCGTCGCGGATCGCGGCGGTGTGGCGGGGGTCGCGGCCCTTGGCGTTCGTGGTGAGGACGGCGACCGTGACGCCTTCGCTGTGACCGGTGGCCGGGGTCCAGGCGGTCGCCGCGTCGGCGTCGTCGGAGCGGACGCACCAGACGCGGTGGCGCTCCGCCTCGGCGGAGGCGTCCGTGTTCGCCTGCCGGTCACTGGTCGCGATCAGGGCGTACCAGGCGTCGGCGAGATCGCCGTCCTCGTACGGGCGCCTCGTCCAGGTGATCTCGCCCGCGTCCGCCATCGCCTCGACGGAGGGGGTGGCCTCGGGCGACACGAGGTGAATGTCCGCGCCCGCCGCGATGAGCGCCGGGAGGCGGCGCTGGGCGACCTGGCCACCGCCGAGGACGACTACGCGGCGACCGGTGAGGCGGAGGCCTACGGGGTAGGCGGGGTTTTCGGCCATGGCGGTGCGGCTCCTCGTACGGGGCCGCTGCGCTCGGCTGGAGCGGCCTTGACGTGCTGTTTTGGATGCGGGTCCACGATACGGCGGGGGCGGGAGGGGCTCCTTCCCTGAGCCCGCCCCGTCCCGCCCCGTCCCGGCAGTGACACTGTGCGGCTCCGCCGCGTGGGGGCTGCGCCCCCGACCCCCCGCACGAGCGGGTGCGTCGTCGGTCTACTTCTCGGTGACCCCTGCGGAGTCGAACGTCGCCACCTCGTGCATCGCCCGCGCCGCGCTCTGGACCACCGGCAGCGCCAGCAGGGCGCCCGTGCCCTCGCCGAGGCGCAGATCCAGGTCGACCAGGGGGCGCAGGCCCAGCTTGTTCAGGGCGGCGACGTGGCCGGGCTCGGCGCTGCGGTGACCCGCGATGCAGGCCGCGAGGACCTCGGGGGCGATGGCGCGGGCCACGAGGGCGGCGGCGCCGGCGCTGACCCCGTCCAGGATCACCGGCGTACGCAGGGAGGCGCCACCGAGGAGCAGGCCGACCATGGCGGCGTGTTCGAGGCCGCCGATCGCGGCGAGGACACCGATGGGGTCGGCCGGGTCCGGCTGGTGGAGTTCGATGGCGCGGCGCACGACCTCGGTCTTGCGGGCGAGGGTCTCGTCGTTGATGCCGGTGCCCCGGCCCGTCACCTCGGACGGGTCGGTGTCCGTGAAGACGGAGATCAGGGCCGCCGACGCGGTGGTGTTGGCGATGCCCATCTCGCCGGTCAGCAGGGCCTTGTTGCCGGCCGCCACGAGGTCGCGGGCCGTCTCGATGCCCACTTCGATGGCGGCCGTGACCTCTTCGCGGGTCATCGCGGGGCCGGTCGTCATGTCGGCGGTGCCCGCGCGGACCTTGCGCGGGAGGAGACCCGGGGTCGCGGGGAGGTCGGAGGCGACGCCCACGTCGATGACGCAGACCTCGGCACCCACCTGGTTGGCGAAGGCGTTGCAGACCGCGCCGCCGCCCAGGAAGTTGGCCACCATCTGGCCGGTGACCTCCTGCGGCCAGGGAGTGACGCCCTGGGCGTGCACGCCGTGGTCGCCCGCGAAGATCGCGACGGCGGCGGGCTCCGGGATCGGCGGCGGGCACATCCGGGACAGGCCGGACAGCTGCGCGGAGATGATCTCCAGCATGCCGAGCGCGCCCGCGGGCTTGGTCATCCGCTTCTGGCGCTCCCACGCCTCACCGAGCGCCTTGGCGTCCAGCGGGCGGATGTTGGAGACCGTCTCGGCGAGCAGGTCGTGCGGCTCCTCACCGGGCAGCGCGCGGCGGCCGTACGTCTCCTCGTGCACGACCCAGGACAGCGGGCGGCGCTTGGACCAGCCGGCCTGCATCAGCTCGGGCTCCTCGGGGAACTCGTCGACGTAGCCGACGCAGAGGTAGGCCACCACGTCCAGGTGCTCGGGCAGGCCGAGGGCGCGGACCATCTCACGCTCGTCGAAGAAGCTGACCCAGCCGACGCCGAGGCCCTCGGCGCGGGCCGCGAGCCACAGGTTCTGGACCGCGAGCGCGGAGGAGTACGGGGCCATCTGGGGCTGGGTGTGACGGCCCAGGGTGTGACGGCCGCCGCGGGTCGGGTCGGCGGTGACGACGATGTTCACCGGGGTGTCGAGGATGGCCTCGATCTTCAGTTCCTTGAACTGCTTCGCGCGCCCCTTGGGCAGCGACTTGGCGTACGCCTCGCGCTGACGGGCGGCCAGTTCGTGCATCGTGCGCCGGGTCTCGGCGGAGCGGATGACGACGAAGTCCCAGGGCTGGGAGTGGCCGACGGACGGCGCGGTGTGCGCGGCCTCAAGGACCCGCAGCAGCACGTCGTGCGGGATCGGGTCACTGCGGAAGCCGTTGCGGATGTCGCGGCGCTCGCGCATCACGCGCAGCACGGCCTCGCGCTCGGCGTCGTCGTAGCCGGGGGCCGCGGGGCCGGTGGACTCTCGTGCGTCTTCCACTGCGGCCGTGCTCTCTTCCTGGTCGGCGACCTGGGTGTCCAGGTCGTCCGCTTGCTGTGCGACTACTACGGGCTCCGGGTCCGCCTCGAACGGCTCCGGTACGGGGGGCGTCTCGGCTTCGGCCGCGCGGGGCGCGGG
This sequence comes from Streptomyces sp. NPDC111507, assembly GCF_055638955.1. Lineage (NCBI taxonomy): Bacteria > Bacillati > Actinomycetota > Actinomycetes > Kitasatosporales > Streptomycetaceae > Streptomyces > Streptomyces sp. NPDC111507. Next base: position 228,388 of record NZ_JBVKBU010000011.1, read on the forward strand.
AACCGGAACGACGGGCTCCGCCTCGATGGCGGGCTCCGCCTCGGCGAGAGGGGCGAGGGGAGCCTCCTGGCTCTCCACCGCTTCCGCCATCGCCGGGGGCTCTTCGACCGGGGGCCGCTCCTCCGTGGGCAGCGGCGGCACGGTCATGGCGTGCGGCGGAGTCGGGGCCAGGTGCGGGGTCGTCGGCACCGTGCCCTCGACGGGCACGAACCGGCCGAGGGACTGGTCCGCGGCGGAGTCCAGGGGGGCGCCCTGGAATCCGGGTGCGCCTGCCGTGTCGCCGGGGCGGTGCTCGCCGTGCGACTGGTTCGTGGCCGCGTGCGGCGCCTGAGCGTGGGCGGCCACGCCGACCGGTACACCGGCACCGGCCTCGGCGAACGCGGCGTGGGCCGCGGCGGGGACCGCGAACTGCGCGGCCTGGACCGGGAAGGCCTCGACGCCGGGGAGTGCGTGTCCGTACGAGTCGTCCGCGGCGTGCGCCACCTGCGCCTGGGCCTCGGCGGCGGCGTGGGCGGCGGACACCACGAGGGGCTCCGGGGCGAACTCGGGCTGCGCGGCCTCCGCGTGGGACGCGGGCTCCACGCCGTTGTCCGCCGACTGGACCACGGGTTCCGGGGTGTGGACACCTGCTTCCGGGAACCGGGCGTCCTGAGCCGGGAACCGGGGCTCTTGGTCCACCGCCTGAGCCACGGGCTCGGCGAGGTGGGTGGCCTGTTCGGTGGGCCTCGGGTCGTCCGCGGGCGTCGACTGCGGGTCCGGCGCGGGCTGGAGCACCTGCTCGGTCACCAAGGGCTCTCCCGCCTCGGAAACCTGTGCCGGGGTGTCGGCAAGGTGACCGGCGGTGTCGTCCGCGGTCGGGGCCAGGTGCGGGAGGTCCTGGGCCACCGGGAAGGGCGTCGCAGCGGGAGCCGCCTCCGGGACCTCGGGGGCCGGGAAGCCGTCCGGCGCGGGCGCGGCCTCAGGGCCCGCCGCCATCTCGAAGCTCTGCTCGGCCTCGAAGCTCGGCCCGCTCTCGGGGCTCGGCGCCATCTCGAAGGTCTGCTCGGCCTCAAGGCTCGGCCCGGTCTCGGGGCTCGGCGCGGCCTCCACGGCCTGCTGGACGAAGTGACCCTCCGCCACCTCGGGCGTGTGGGCGGCCTCCGGAGCCTGGGGCACCTGCGCGAATCCCTCAGCCTCGACCGCCTCGACCGCTTCCGCGGTCTGCGGAACCGGGGCGAATTCCGCGGGCTCGGCGGCCTCAGCGGCCGGCGCCGCCTCCGGCACCGTCAGCGCCTCGGCGACCACTCCGGCCGCGGGGCCCTGGACGGCCGACGGGACGACCGTTTCTGCAGCCGCCCCCTCGGGACCCACCGGCGGCGCTCCCCACGGCACCGCGCCCTGCGGCGGGATCTCGGAGAGCTGCGATACGTCGAGGTACTCGGGACCGGTCGTCGGGGGACCCGCGTGCCGTACCGGAGTTGGGGGAGTCATGGGATTCATCGGGGTGGCCATGGGCGCGGCGGCGGGGCCGCGGTCGGCGAGCGAACGCACCGGGCTCGCGGAGCCGTCCGGAGTCGGCGGCCCGAGGTGCAGCGGACGGCGCGGCGCCGTCGGCTGCGGGGCGGGCGCGGAGCCGGGTACGCGGACGCCACTGAGGTCGAGCGAACCGCTGTCCCGGCCGGCCGTCTCGTGCGGCCCCGGCTCATGGACGAGAGGCTGCTCCTCGACGAGGGGCTGCGGGGGCGGCGGGGCCACCTCGTTGCCCCACGCTCCCTGTGCGCCCGGCATGAGAAGCAGGTCGTCGTCCTCGGCGGGGTTCTCGGAGGGGTCGAGGAAGGTGTACGCGCCCGGGGCGAGGACGCCCGGCTGCTCCACCATGCCTGCGTTCTCCGGCAGTCCCTCGCCCGGGACCTGGCCGGTGTCGGTCATGCGTACCCCTCGCCCATCGGTTAGTGCTTCCAAGTCCTGCTCGCCCGGAACGGCGCACCGACCGCCCCGCAGTGAAGAACGAGCGTGCGTGCCCAGCGGCACGAACGACCGGCCAACAAAGACGACAAAGCCATTAGCAGGCATTGTCCCGGTCGTCCGACCCTCGCGACAGCTTGATCCGCGACGGCCCGCTGTGGACTGCGCCACGTTGCGCGTCCTCAGGTTCTGCCGTACCACACACGCCTCAAAACGGGCGCGTTTTCCGGACATTGGCCTACGAAAGGCCGATCGCCCTGGAGCGGTACAACGATCGGCCAGCCTACCGCGCGCAGTACGACAACAGGATCACGGGTTGCGATCGGGCAGACGGCCTGTGAGCAGGAACGCGACGCTCCGCTCGGTCTCCGTCCAGGCCCTTGTGTCGAGTTCGACGGACTGAATGAGGGCGCATTCGACCTGATATCCGTGCTCGCTGAGATCACGTCCCACGAGTTCGGCCGCGTCGCGGGTCGCCGCGTGCGTCACGATGCGCTGCGGACGGCGGTCGGCGACGGCCGAGACGACCTGCACTCCCCCGCCGCCGACACGTACGACATCGGGTTCGGGGAGGTTCTCCAGGACGTGCGGCGCGGTGCCGTGCACGATCTGCATCTGGACGCCGTAGCGGCGCGCGGAGTCCTCGGTGCGGGCGCAGGAGCCGGGGTTGCGGTCGACGGCGATGACCGCCGCGCCGGTGCGCGCCGCCTCGGTGGCGAAGGCGCCGCTGCCGGAGCCGATGTCCCACACGAGGTCACCGACGCGCGGGCCCAGCCGGGCGAGTTGGGCGGCGCGCAGCAGATCCGTTTCGCCTTCTCCCAGTGCGCCGCCGTACGCCTGTGCGGGCAGCGCCCAGCCGCGCGGTCCGGTGCCCGGGTCGCGTCCGGCGATCCAGCCGCCGTCCTCGGCCGCGGCCACGAAACCGCCGATGACGATGACGACGTTGGGGTCGCGCCAGGTGTGGTCGGCGGCCTTGTCGGAGGTGAGGATGGTGACCCGCTCGCTCGCGGTGCCGAGTTCCTCGCAGATGACGAAGGTGCGGTGGACTCCTTCGAGGAGCAGGCCGAGTTCGGCGGGGCCGGCGCCGGGCGAGGTGAGGACGGCGACCTTGGTGTGGGCGCGGCAGACGTTCACCGCGCGGCGCAGGGTGCGGCGGTGTGCCACGACCACCTGTGCGTCGTCCCAGGGCATGCCGGCGCGGGCGAAGGCGGCGGCGACCGAGGAGACGGCGGGCACGACTTCGACCTCCAGGCCGAACTCGGGGGCCCGCAGGGTGCGTACGACTCCGAAGAAGCCGGGGTCGCCGTCGGCGAGGACGACGGCGCTGCCGCGGTGGCCCGCGATGCGGCGGGCGGCGAGGGAGACGCTGCCGAGGCGGATGCGTTCGGCGGCCCGGGGGACCTCAGGGAGCGCCAGGTGGTGCGCCGCTCCGGCCACCAGCGTGGCCGCGCCGAGGGCGGAGCGCGCCGCGGCGGTCAAGGGCGAGCCGTCCCAGCCGATCACCGTGACCCGGTCGGCCATCGTCGTCAGTCTCCAGAAGGTTTTCGCAGGTCGTCGGTGGGCAGCCCGCGGGCGGGCTCCGTGAGGGTACCTGGTGTTGCTGGGTGCGGGCGCACAGATCTCTGCCGGGTGGGAGCGGTTCTTCCGAACGCGGTGCGGGACGTCCCCCGGATGCGGCGCGGGGAATCCCGCGGGTTCAGTTCCAGTCGGAGAACGACGTGAAACCACCCGTGTCGGCGAGCTGGTCGCCGACTCCGTCGAGGTCCTCCGGAAGGAGGCTCCAGATGATGAAGTCGGTGCGCACGTCCACCCAGCGGCCGTCCTCGGTGCGGGTGTGCGCTATACAGGCGTTGCGCAGGACGCCCTCGCTGATGCAGCCGATCTTCTGCGCGACCTGCTGGGAGGCGGTGTTGTCGGCCGCCGTGCGCAGTTCGATGCGCTCGAACTTCTGGTCGCGGAAGAGCCATTGGGCGGTGGCGAGCGCCGCCTCGGAGGCGTAGCCCTCGCCGCGGGCCCAGGGGGCGATGACGTACGACAGTTCGGTGGAGCGCACATGCCAGTTGGTCTTGGCGAGCTGCACGATGCCGACCAGGCGCTGGGTGAGGAACTCGGTGACGGCGAGGTCGAGACCCCGGCCCGCCGTGCGTTCGGTGGGCGCGTACTCGGTGATCCAGGTGCGGGCCGCGTCCTCGGTGTAGGGCTGGGGCACGTCGGTCCAGGCCCCGACCTGCTCGTCGTTCATCATCGCGGCCAGGGAGGGGATGTCGTCCTCGTCGAGCGCACGCAGGACCAACCGCTCCGTGCTGATGGAGATGTCGGGGAAGGTGCTGGTCATGCGCCGCTCCGTAACCGTCGGGGACGTCGGGCCCTCGGATCCTTCGGGCCCGCTGAACTGCCCAGCATGCAGCATGAGGCCACCGAACTGCACCACGGGGTCCACTCCGAGTGATGGAGTGGACCCCGTACGGTGACCCGGCCGGAACGACGGGATGACCGGAACTAGAACGACGGGATGACCGAACCGGCGTACTTGTCCTCGATGAACTTCTTGACCTCGGGCGAGGTCAGGAGCTTGGCGAGCTTCTTCACCCGCGGGTCGCTCTCGTTGCCCTTCTTGACGGCCAGGAAGTTGCCGTAGGGGTTGTTCGTCGCGGACTCCAGGAAGAGCGCGTCCTTGGCCGGCTTGAGGCCGGACGAGATGGCGTAGTTGCCGTTGATCACCGCGGCGTCGACATCGTCGAGGGAGCGCGGGGTCTGGGCCGCCTCCAGCTCCTTGAACTTGAGGTTCTTCGGGTTCTTCGCGATGTCCTGAGTGGTCGCGCTGTTGCCCGCGCCGTCCTTGAGCGTGATGAGTCCCTTGGAGGCCAGCAGCTTGAGCGCCCGCGCCTCGTTGACGGTGTCGTTCGGGACGGCCACCGTCGCACCGCTCTTGAGCTCGTCGGTCTTCTTGACCTTGTGGGAGTAGAGACCGAGCGGTTCCAGGTGGACCGTGACGACGGGCACGATGTGGGTGCCGTTCTTCTTGTTGAAGTCGTCGAGGTACGGCTGGTTCTGGAAGTAGTTGGCGCCGACGGACCCGTCCTCGGTCGCCGTGTTCGGCGTGACGTAGTCCGTGAACTCCTTGACCTGCAGGTCGAGGCCGGCCTTCTTCGCCAGGTTGTCCTTGATGTAGTCGAGGATCTCGGCGTGCGGGGTGGGGCTCGCGGCCACGACCAGCGGACCGCTGGTGTCGGAGGCGCTGCTGCTCTTGTCCGAGCCGCAGGCGGAGAGGCCGAGGGTGAGGGCTCCGGCGGCGAGGACTGCGGTGGTGATCTTGGCGGTGTTACGCACGAAAAGTGCCTTTCCTTAAGGGTGGAGCGACCCCGCGGTGGGTGGTTACGGGGAAATCTGCGGGTGGGGCGAGAGAACCGGAGAGGGTGTACGGGCGGCCTCAGGCGACCTTGCCGGCCTCCGCGGTGGCGGGCTCCTTGGCCTTCAGCAGCCGTAGCTTCGGGGCGGCGCCGGAGTGGCCGCCGCGCCGGTGCAGCGTGCGGGCCGCGTAGTCGCCCGCGAACTGGATGAGGGAGATGACGACCGCGAGGATCGCCACGGTGATCCACATGAGTCCGGTCTCGAAGCGCTGGTAGCCGTAGCGGATGGCGATGTCGCCGAGCCCGCCGGCGCCGACGGTGCCGGCCATCGCGGAGTAGCCGATGAGGGCGACGATCGTGGTGGTCGCGGAGGAGATCAGCGACGGCAGCGACTCCGGTACGAGCACCTTGCGCACGACGGTCCAGGTGTTGCCGCCCATCGACTGCACGGCCTCGACGAGACCGCCGTCCACTTCGCGGACCGCCGTCTCGACCAGGCGCGCGAAGAAGGGGATCGCGCCGACGGCGAGCGGCACGATCGCCGCCTCGCGTCCGATGGTCGTTCCCGTGATCGTGCGCGTGAAGTTCATCAGCGCGACCATCAGGATGATGAAAGGCAGCGAGCGGGCGATGTTCACGACCTGCCCGATGACCTTGTTCACGACGACGTTCTGCAGGAGTCCGCCGCGGTCGGTCAGGACGAGCAGAACGCCGAGCGGCAGACCGCCGACGACCGCGATCAGCGTCGACCAGCCGACCATGTAGAGCGTGTCCCAACACGCCTGGGACAGCAGGGGCTGCATCTCCGACCAGGTCACTTGGCACCGTCCTTCACGAGCACGGGCTGCCGGCCCTGGATGTCGATCTGCAGGCCCTGCTCGCGCAGGAATCCGATCGGCACGACGTTCTCCTCGTAGCGGCCGGGCAGTTCGATGCGCATCCGGCCGACCTGCTTGCCGGCGACGGTGTCCATCGCGGCGCCGAGGATCGAGATGTCGATGTTGTACGTGCGCGAGAGCTGCGAGATGACGGGCTGGGTGGCGGCGTCGCCGTGGAAGGTGACGTCGATGACGGTGCGGTCGTCGCCGGACGGCTCGCCGCTCACCGGGAAGAGCGCACCGGCGAGTTCGGAGCCGGGGGTCGCGAGCAGCTCGCTGACGGTGCCGGACTCGACGATGCGGCCCTGCTCCATGAGCGCGGCCGAGTCGCAGATCGTCTTGACTACGTCCATCTCGTGGGTGATGAGCAGGACCGTCAGGCCCAGCTGCCGGTTCAGGTCGCGCAGCAGCTGGAGGATGGAGCGGGTGGTCTCCGGGTCGAGGGCGCTGGTGGCCTCGTCGGAGAGCAGCACCTTGGGGTCGCCGGCCAGGGCGCGGGCGATGCCGACGCGCTGCTTCTGGCCGCCGGACAGTTGGGCGGGGTAGGCCTTGGCCTTATCGGAGAGACCGACCAGGTCGAGCAGCCCGAGCGCTTTGGAGGATCGTTCCTTCCCCGACAGGCCAAGGATTTCGAGCGGCAGCTCGACGTTGTCCTGGACGGTGCGCGAGGACAGCAGATTGAAGTGCTGGAAGACCATGCCGATACGGCTGCGGGCCTGGCGGAGCTCCTTGCCCGCGCGCGGGCCGCGGCCGACGAGCGCGGTGAGGTCCTGGCCGGCGACGGTGACCGTGCCTGCGGTGGGACGCTCCAGGAGGTTGACGCAGCGGATGAGGGAGGACTTGCCGGCGCCGGACTGGCCGATGACGCCGTACACCTCGCCTTCACGGACGTGCAGGTCGACGCCGTCGAGGGCGGTCACTTCACGGCCGCGCGAGCGGTGAGCCCGATAAATTTTGGTGAGGCCCGTTGTCGTGATCACTGGGGGTTTCCGTCACTGTCGAGTGCGGGGCGCGGGTGTGCGCCGGCACGGGTGCATTCGGTCGGGAACGCGACACGGTTCTCGCGGTGGCGATGGAACCGGATGAATCCGGGGAGAACATGCGCGCGGGGCGGCGCCACTCACGTACGGGGTACGGACAGGGCGCGGCGGTCTCGCTTCGGGGCGCGAGACGGGGCGGTGGTGCGGGGGCCCTCTAGAAGGCGCACATTCGACACATACAACGAGCACCGGGCGTCATGGTCGCCTCGGTCGCAAGGATGCGGCTGCTCGTCGTGGTCATGGGATCAAGTAAAGCAGACGTACAGGCGGGGCCCGGAACCGCTGTCCGCATGGCGGACAGCGGTGGACACCTCTCAGCCGCGGGTGGAGATCTCCACTCCCCCGTCGATGACCAGTGCGGACAGGGCCGAGAGGTCCTTCACCACGAGGTCCGCGTCCAGCTCGGACGCCTCGTGGGTTGTGGCCAACGCCACGGTGGTCATCCCGGCGGCGCGGCCTGCCTGCAGGCCCGCCGGGGCGTCCTCGAAGACGACGCAGCGGGCCGGGTCGACGCCCAGTTCACGGGCGGCGAGGAGGTAGGGCTCGGGGTCGGGCTTGCCGCGGGTGATGTCGTCGGCGGAGATCAGCATCTTGGGCCGGATACCGACCTCGACGAGCCGGGCCTCGGCCAGACGCCGGGTGGCGGAGGTGACGACGGCCCAGCGGTCGGCCGGCAGCGAGTCGAGGAACGCCGCGGTGCCGGGGAGCAGAAGGACGCCGCCGGGGACGTCCTCGACCTCCAGCAGTTCGATGCGCGCGAGCGCCTCGGGAACGAGGTCGGCGGGCAGCAGGTCGGCGGCTATCTCGACGGCGGGGCGGCCGTGCAGTTCGATCCGGGCGAAGTCGTCCGCGGTGATCCCGTACTCGCGCGCCCATCGTGTCCAGCACCGGTTCACCGACTCGAGGGATGAGACGAGCGTCCCGTCGTTGTCGAACAGCAGGGCATCAGCGTGGATCTTCATGCCCTCGACCCTACGGGCAGCCCGGGGGCGAGGGCATCGGGCCTTTTGGCCCGTAATAGGGTCACGGCATGCTTGATGCCCTGACGGTCGCGACCGCCGTCGCCGCGCTCGCGCTCGCCGCCTGGTGCGGCTGGGCCGCCTACCGTGATCAGCCCACCAAGGACTGGCACTTCATCGGCATGGCCGTGGTGACCCTGCTCGCCGTGATCCAGTTGGTGGTCGGCATCGTCCAGCTGGCGCGCGGCGAGAAGCCCGACCAGGGCACGACGATCTTCGTGGCGTATCTACTCGGTACCTTCGCGTGCATTCCGGCCGCGGGCTTCATGTCGCTGGCGGAGCGCACCCGCTGGGGATCGATCACGGTGGCGGCCGGCGGTGTCGTCCTCGCCGTACTGGAGGTGCGGCTCTATGACATCTGGGGAGGCTGAGATGACGGCCACGGAGGAGAACGGGACCGCGCCTCAGGAGAATGAGGAGAGCCGGGAGATTCCGGGGAAGAAGCGCACCCGGCTGATCAGCGGCCCCGGCATGCTGCTGCTCTGGCTGTACGGCGTGATGGTCGTCGGCGCCGTGTCGCGCTCCGCCGTCCAGATCTCGACGGAGTTCGACAAGGCCCCGCTCGCCTACTCGCTGTCGGCGGTCGCGGGCCTCGTCTACGGCTTCATCACGTACTCTCTCGTGCGCGGCGGCGAAACGGCCCGCAGGGCGGCGCTGGTGTGCTGCGCCGCCGAGCTCGTGGGCGTGCTGACCGTCGGGACCTGGACGCTGGTCGAGCCGTCCGCCTTCCCCGACGCCACCGTGTGGTCGGACTACGGGATCGGCTATCTGTTCATCCCGGTGCTGCTGCCGCTGTCGGCCATGTACTGGCTGCGCAAGGCGCGTACGGCCGACCGGTCGGCGTAGCTCGGGCCGTAGCCGTCGCTCGGGCCCGGAACACGGGTGCTGGTCAGGCGCTGGTCACGAACGCGCCCGTGTCGGCGCCCTTCTGCAGGGTCACCAGGGTGAGCCGCTCGTCGACGCGCTCCGTGGAGACCTGCGCGTAGCCGTGCTTGCGGTACATCCGCAGGTTGCGGTCGCTGCGGTGGCCGGTGAAGAGCTGGAAGGACTTGGCCGCGCCGTCCGTCGCGAGCTTGGCCTCGATCGCGGCGAGCAGCCGCCCGCCCAGGCCGTGGCGCTGCATGCGCGGATGGACGATGAGCTTGTTGATGCGGGCCGTGCCGTCCGGGTCCACGGCCCCTCGCACCGAGGCCACCACCTCTTCGCCCAGCCTGGCCACCAGGACCGTACCGTCCGCCAACTCCGCCCTGAGGGAGTCGAGCGGCTGAGTGAGCGGCTCGATGCCGTAGTCCCCGTACAGCTCAGCCTCGCTCTGGTAGCAGAGGTACTGCAGCTTGAGGATCTGCTCTGCGTCCTGCTCGGTCGCCGCCGAGATGGTCACGCTCATGCCCATGTGTGCATGCCTCCCGCTCACCTGTTCCACCGGTCGTCCCCCACTCCTATCCCCGTGGTGCGCGGGCCGCAACCACCGGGGAGAGCAATCGACGCAGACATCCCAGGCATCTGGAACGTTCCGGACCCAGACTGCCCTGTGAGATACCCAACTCGCCTGCGATCTCCCGATAGGTGAGGTCCTTCGGGGAGAGCAGCGCCGCCATCAGGCTGGGGCAGCGGCCCGGCAGCCGGCGGACCGCGTCGTGCAGGGCGCGCCGGCTGTCGGCGGTCAACACCTGCTGTTCGGGGTCCGGCCCGCTCTCGTCGGCGGGCTCGGAGACGTACGGCCGTTCGTACCGGGCCCTGCGGCGGGTGCGGCGGACCTCGGAGCGCACGGCGCGGCGCAACCAGCTCTGCGGGTCGACGGGCGGCCCGTCCGAGTCGAGGCGCTCCAGGAGGCGCAGCCAGACGGCCTGTTCGAGGTCGCCCGGTTCGGTCCCGGACGCAAGGCCTTCCGCCGAGGCCTCGGCGGCGAGCAGCGGACGCAGCGTGGAAACCATCTCGTGGGTCATATGCGGCGGGACGCCGCCGCCCCGGCACAGGGTTGCCGGGGCGGGGGACTGTCACCCCATCGGGGCGAGTGGATCAGCCGTTGACGAAGTCCTCGCGGGCGAGCAGCGCGGTGTCCGCGTTGTCCGAGAAAACGCCGTCGATGCCGGTGCCGAAGTAGGTCTTGAAGGCGCCGAACGCGTCGCCGTAGGCGTTCGGGTCGGTGCCCTGCCGGAAGTTCGCGGGCAGGAAGGTGTTCTCGTTGCGCATGGTGTACGGGTGCAGGATCAGGCCCGCGCGGTGCGCGTCGGCGACCAGCGTGGTCGGCGAGGTGAGGGCGCCGTTCGCGTCCTTGGGGATGACCAGGTCGAGCGTGGGTCCGATGCCCTGCGCGTACGAGCCGATCCACTTCAGGCCCTCGGGCTTGACGAGGTCGGCGACGGTGCGCGGGTCGCCCGTCGTGACGAAGTCCCAGGGGCGGGTGTTGGCGGCCGAGAGCAGCACGACGAGCGGGTTGTCGACCAGCTTGTCGAGGCGCTGGATGCTGGTCGGCTCGAAGGACTGGATGATGACCGGCGAGTTCTTCTTGTCCTTGCCGTGCTTGCGGAGCACCTTGGCCAGGCGCTCCTCCAGACCGAGGCCCAGCGCCCGGAAGTAGGTGGGGTGCTTGGTCTCGGGGTAGATCCAGACCTGCTTGCCGCGCTTGCGGGTCTGCTCGTCCTGCCAGTGGAGCACCTCTTCGAAGGTGGGGATCTCCCAGCGGCCGTTGTAGAGCGTGTTGTGCGGGCGGTTGGCGGGGATGCGCTCGACGGCCCGCAGGGTCTTCAGCTCGGCGAGGGTGAAGTCCTCGGTGAACCAGCCCGTGGTGGGGACGCCGTCGAGGGTCTTGGTGGTCTTGCGGTCGGCGAACTCGGGGTGCGCCGACACGTCGGTGGTGCCGCCGATCTCCGGCTCGTGCCGGCAGACGAGGTGGCCGTCCTTGGTGGGCACCAGGTCACCAGCCTCGACGACGTCGGCGCCCAGGTCGAGGGCCAGCTGGTACGAGCCGAAGGTGTGCTCGGGCCGGTACCCGCTGGCGCCCCGGTGACCGATGACGGTCGGCTTCGGCAGGCTCTTGTAGCCGCCGCCGTGCCCGCCGCTCCCGTGCCGCTCGTCGGCTCTCGCCGCACCCGGCAGCCCGAGGACCGCTCCGCCCGCGCCGAGCACCGCGGCCCCGAGCAGCGCGCGTCGCGCCGTGCCCCGGTCCTGCCCGTTCAGCTCCCGCGACTCCGGTGTCCCCTGCGTCTCCTGCGTCCCCATGAGCGCTCCTCCCGCCGTAACCGCCCCGTACCTGTCAAAGCGGGTCGATCGTAGGTTCCCTTCCGTGACGGGAGGGAGACCTGCGGCGGAACACGTGGGTGCCACTGAATGGCGTACGGAACAGCTGTACGGAACAAGGGGGCTGGCGGTCCATCAGTTTCGGGGTGACGGTGGTGGGTACGCGGTCCGGGTACGCGGTCAGAGGTTCCCGATTCCGGGGTCCCGGGCGGCACTGACGGCCCCGGAGTCGCTGACGTGCTGGGCCGCGTGGGCGCGGCGGCGGGCGTCGCACAGGCCCCTGGTCGCCTGCGCCTCGATCCGCGCCGAGTCGGGGCCGTCGTAGACGCGGCGGCGGTCCCTGCGGATCAGGACCACCGCGGCACTCCCGAAGATCAGGACCGAGGCGGCGAGCGCCACGATCATGTATCCCACAATCCCCCGTTCCCACGTTCGACCCGGGCAAGGCGTGCGACCCGGTCGAACTGTGCGACTCGTCCGGCGAACCTGTGCAACTCGTCCGGCGTGGCGGCCGAAGCCGTCGCGAGATACGTCACATGCTTCCGTCCGTGTGACGAACGCGCAACAGCCCGCCACCTCAGGTAAACATTGGTCAACAGTCCGTATCCAGTCGGTGAACCCGATGTGCAATCACCGGGGGGCCGCGAGTATCGTCCTCACCTGCACATACTTCATACCGATCCCTTGACACCGGAGGGCCCGTTGTCCCGCTTCGCGCTCATCAAGGCAGTGCTCGGACCGATCATGCGCCTGATGTTCCGCCCACGGGTGGAAGGCGTGGAGCACATCCCGGGCGACGGCCCCGTCATCCTGGCCGGCAACCACCTCACGTTCATCGACTCGATGATCCTGCCCCTGGTCTGCGACCGGCAGGTGCTCTTCATCGGCAAGGACGAGTACGTCACCGGCAAGGGGTTCAAGGGCCGCCTCATGGCCTGGTTCTTCACCGGCGTCGGCATGATCCCGGTGGACCGGGACGGCGCCAACGGTGGTGTCGCGGCGCTGATGACCGGCCGTCGCGTTCTGGAGGAGGGCAAGGTCTTCGGCATCTATCCGGAGGGCACCCGCTCCCCCGACGGCCGGCTCTACCGCGGCCGCACCGGTATCGCCCGCCTCACCCTGATGACCGGCGCCCCGGTCGTCCCGTTCGCGATGATCGGCACGGACAAGCTGCAGCCCGGCGGTGCGGGGATGCCGCGCCCGGGCCGCGTCACGGTCCGCTTCGGTGAGGCGATGGAGTTCTCGCGGTACGAAGGCATGGACCGTGACCGGTATGTGCTGCGGGCCGTGACCGACTCCGTGATGACCGAGGTCATGCGGTTGTCGGGTCAGGAGTACGTGGACATGTACGCCACGAAGGCGAAGGCCGCGTAGCGCCTCCGGCGGTTCGACCGTGCCTCGGGTGCGGGTGGAGTGTGGCTGGTCGCGCAGTTCCCCGCGCCCCTATCGGGGCATCTCCTCACCTGCGTTTTCGAGCTTCTGGCCCTTCAGCAGGAACCATGCCGCTGCCGCCGTGGCGAGCAGTACCGCCGCTCCGATGCCGGACGCCAGTGCCAGGCCGTCCACGAAGGATGCGCGCGCCGCGGTCAGCAGGGCCTCCGCGGTGTGGGTGGGCAGGGTTGCCGCCGCCTCCACCGCGCCGCCCAGGGACTCGTGGGCCCCTGCCGGGGTGCCCGCGGGGCCGGTGAAGCCCGCGTAGACGCCGGTGACGATGGAGCCGAGCAGGGCGATGCCGAGGGCGGCGCCGAGCTCGTACGCCGTCTCGGAGACCGCGGACGCGGCGCCGGCCTGCTCCTTGGGCACGCTGGAGAGGATCACGTCGGCGGTGACGGTGAACGAGAAGCCCGCGCCGACGCCGACGATCAGAAGCGCCGAGCCGAGCACCGAGTAGCCGGTGGACTGGTTCAACAGGGTGAGCACACCGAGCGCGAGGCCCACGGCGGCGAGACCACCGGAGACCACGGCACGGACCGAATAGCGGCGCGCGGCCGAGCCCGCGATCAGACCCGCTCCCACCGCGCCGATGGCGGCGGGCAGTTCGGCGAGCCCCGCCTGGAACGGCGGCCTGCCCTGGACGAGTTGCAGGTACTGGGACAGGAAGAAGACCAGTCCGGACAGGCCGAAGACGGTCAGCAGATCGGCGAGCACCGCCGCCGAGAAGCCCCGGTTGCGGAACAGCCGCATGTCCAGCAGCGGTACGGGCATCGCGAGTTGACGGCGTACGAAGCCGTAGAGGGCCCCGGCGCCGAGCACGCCGACGGCCATCGGCTCCCAGGTGAATCCGTGTGTGGCGGCCTCCTTCACCGCGTACACGATGCCGATCATCCCGACGAGGGAGAGCACGACGCTGGCCAGGTCCCAGGGGCCGGGGTTCGGGTTGCGGGACTCGGGCAGCAGCTTGATGCCGACGGGGACGAGGATCAGCATCACGGGCACGTTGATGAGGAAGACCGAACCCCACCAGAAGTGTTCGAGCAGGAAGCCACCGACGACGGGCCCGACCGCCGTACCGGCGGAGGCCGTGGCGCCCCAGATGCCGATGGCGAGGCTGCGTTCGCGCGGGTCGTGGAAGAGGTTGCGGATGAGGGCGAGCGTGGCGGGCATCAGGGTCGCGCCCGCGACTCCGAGCAGCGCCCGCGCCAGGATCATCATCTCCGGGGTCGTCGCGTACGCGTTGAGCACCGATATCGCGCCGAACGCCGTGGCGCCCATCAGCAGCAGTTTCTTGCGGCCGATGCGGTCGCCGAGGCTGCCCATCGAGACGAGCAGACCGGCGATGACGAACGAGTAGACGTCACCGATCCACAGGAGTTGGGTGCCGGAGGGCTTGAGGTCCTCGCTGATGTAAGGGGTCGCGAGACCGAGCACGGTCGCGTCGACGGCCACCAACAGCACGGCGAGGACGAGGACGCAGAGCGCGAGCCAACGGCCCGGACGCTTCTCCACCTCCGCCGTCAAGGCCGGCTGCAGGGTGCTGGTCATGATCACTCTCTCCGTAGTGCGCCGCCGAGCAGCAGCTCGACGATCATGTAGTGGAAGTCCTTGGCGGCGACGCGGCCCTCGGTCACGGCCCACGCGCCCGAGGCCATCAGCCCGTAGAGCGCCTCGGTGAGCCAGGCGGGACTGAGGTCGATGCGGAACTCGCCGCCCTCCTGGCCGCGCCGGAACAGGGCGGCCATCCGGGCATCGAGCCGGGCCCAGCCCTCGTTCTGCCCCTCGCCCTCGAACAGCTGGTTCTCGGTGTAGAGGAAGGCGAGCAGCCCGGCCACGCGTTCGAGCTCTTTCACCAGGCGGCGCAGGGCCTCCTGCGCGGTGCCCTCGTCGAGGCGGGTGGCATCGAGTGCCGCCTCGCACTCCTCGATACCGAGGGCCTCCAGCGCCCGGACGAGCGCGTCCCGTCCGGCGAACTGGCGGTGCAGCGTGGCCCGGCTGATCCCGGCCGCCCGGGCGACCTCGTCCATGGTGGCGGTGGATTTACGGGTGAGCAGGGCGGCTGCGCTGCGCAGCACGTGGTCACGGTCGACGGCCATGAGACAACTGTACCCCATGTGAGACATATTTGTCTCATCAGGAGCGCGTGAGTCTCACCCGTGCCCCGCTATGTCAACTTTTGCGGCGCGACTATGTCAGCTTTCGCGGCGCGCCGGATTTCCGCTGCGGTCAGTGCCAGGGCAGCTGCCCGCGCCGCTCCCAGTACACGTCCGGGTCCTCCGCGAGTGCCGCGAGGCGGGTCAGCTGGTCCTCGTCCAGGTCGACGACCGCCGCGTGCAGGTTCGAGGCGAGCTGGGCGGAGGTGGCCGCACCCGAGAGGACGACTCCGGCCCAGGGCTGCCGCAGGATCAGCGCGAGGGCGACGGCGTCGGCGCCGAGGCCGGTCTCCTCGGCGATCGCCCGCACCGCGTCCGGCGCGTGCTCGGCGGCCAGGCGGCCGTTGGCCATGCCCTCCTTGACGATCACCGTGAGCCCGGCGTCGTGCGCCTCGGCGAGGGCGCGAGCCGCCGAGGTCTCCAGGACGTTGTACGTGGACTGGACGGTACGGAAGAGGGGCTCGCCGTCGACCGTCACGGCCAGCGCGGCGCGGATGGCCTCGGCCTGGGCGGGTCCGCTCGTGGAGAAGCCGACCGAAAGGCCCTGAGCGGCCGCCTCGGCGAGTTTCGCGTGGAGTTCCTTGTCGGTGAGGGCCGGGCTGTCCGGGGTCACCGAGTGGATCTGGTAGAGGTCGAGCCGGTCACCGAGCAGCGCGGCGGTCTCGGCGCGCTGTCGCTCGTACGTGGCGAGGGTGTGGTCCTTGACCTCGTGCTTCTCGGCGTCCGTGGTCCAGTCCGCGGTGTAGGTGTAGCCCCACTTGCTGCCGATGACCACGTCGTCGACGTCCGGCCGGCTCTTCAGCCAGTCGGCGAGGAACTCCTCCGAACGGCCGTAGGAGCGGGCCGCGTCGAAGTAGCGCACGCCCTGCGCGTAGGCGGCGTCCAGGAGTTCGTGGGTGCGGGCGCGCAGCGTTTCGACGCTGCGATCCTCTCCGAGGTCATGGTCTCGGCCGAGGTTGATGTAACCCGGGCGGCCTACGGCGGCGAGGCCCAGGCCGATGTGGCAGGTGGGCGTCGTGGCGGTCGCGAGACGGGCGAAGGGCATCGCGGGCTCCGTTCGGTCGGCTCCGGTGCGGCTTCTGACCAACGTAACCCGCGATGACCTTCGCCTCAGAGCTCCGCCGGCGCGGTGATGGGGCGCGTTCGGGATTGCGGGGGTTGCTCACGCAGTTCCCCACGCCCCTTTCGGGGCGCTTCCCCTACCGCTTCTCTTTGGCCGTGGCCCACGCGTGCTGGGCCGCCACGTCCGTCTTCACCTCGGCCAGCTGGACGGCGACCGCGCTGGGTGCCGTACCGCCGCGGCCGTCGCGGGAGGCGAGGGCACCCGGGACGTTCAGGACGGAGCGCACCTCGGGGGTGAGATGGGCCGAGATCTTCGCGAACTGCTCGTCGGTGAGGTCGTTCAGCTCCTTGCCGTCGGCCTCCGCGACCTTGACGCACTCGCCGGCGACCTCGTGGGCGACACGGAACGGCACGCCCTGCTTGACCAGCCACTCGGCGATGTCCGTAGCGAGCGAGAAACCGGCCGGGGCCAGCTCCTCCATGCGCTCCCGGTGCACGGTCAGCGTGGCCATCATGCCGGTGAAGGCCGGGAGCAGGACCTCGAGCTGGTCGATGGAGTCGAAGACCGGCTCCTTGTCCTCCTGGAGGTCGCGGTTGTACGCGAGCGGAAGCGCCTTGAGTGTCGCCATCAGGCCCGTCAGGTTGCCGATCAGACGGCCCGACTTGCCGCGCGCCAGCTCCGCGATGTCCGGGTTCTTCTTCTGCGGCATGATCGACGAGCCGGTGGAGAAGGCGTCGTGCAGGGTGACGAAGGAGAACTCCTTCGTGTTCCAGATGATGACCTCCTCGGCGATCCGGGAGAGGTTCA
Source organism: Streptomyces sp. NPDC111507 (assembly GCF_055638955.1). Taxonomy (NCBI): domain Bacteria; kingdom Bacillati; phylum Actinomycetota; class Actinomycetes; order Kitasatosporales; family Streptomycetaceae; genus Streptomyces; species Streptomyces sp. NPDC111507. The sequence continues at coordinate 245,316 of NZ_JBVKBU010000011.1, forward strand.
CGCCGATCATCGCGGTGATGAAGGCGAACTCCGCCACGAAGTCGCGGGAGGCCGTGCCGTCGATGGAGTTCGCGACGGAGCCGTGTTCGAAGCCGAGGTCCCTCGCCACCGCCTCCGGGTCCAGGCCGAGGCTGCTGCCCGCGAGCGCGCCGGAGCCGTACGGCGAGACCGCCGTGCGCTCGTCCCACTGACGCAGGCGTTCCGCGTCCCGGCACAGGGGCTGGACGTGGGCCAGGACATGATGGGCGAACAGGACCGGCTGGGCGTGCTGGAGGTGGGTGCGGCCGGGCATCGCCACGTCCGGGTGGGCCTCCGCGAGGCCGATCAGCGCGTCCTGGAGGTCGGCGATCAGGCCGCCGATCGTACGGGCGTGGTCGCGCAGGTACATGCGGAAGAGGGTCGCGACCTGGTCGTTGCGGGAGCGGCCCGCGCGCAGCTTGCCGCCGAGGTCGGGGCCGAGGATCTCCAACAGGCCGCGTTCCAGGGCCGTGTGGACGTCCTCGTCGGCGATCGTGCCGACGAGGGAGCCGTCGGCGACGTTCGCTTCGAGTTGGTCCAGGCCCGCGAGCATCCGGGTCAGCTCGTCGTCGTCAAGGAGGTGCGCCTTGTGCAGCACGCGCGCGTGGGCGCGCGAACCGGCGATGTCGTACGGCGCGAGCCGCCAGTCGAAGTGGACGGACGCGGACAGCTTCGCCAGGGCCTCGGCGGGACCGTCGGCGAAACGGCCGCCCCAGAGCCGTACGTCACCGCTGTTGCTGCTCACTTGCGTTGCTCCTCGGAAGGTCTGGATGTGCCGACGCCTCCCCACCCGTGAGTGAGGAGGCGGCTGTCAGGCTAGTGCGTGAGGGGTGAAACTCGTCGAACGCGAACCGCTACGCGAGCCGTTGTGCGAGCCGTTACCCGAGGTCCCGCTTCGCGGCGATCTTCGACGACAGGCTGTAGATGTCGATGAAGCCCTTGGCGGCGGCCTGGTCGAACGTGTCGCCCGTGTCGTATGTCGCCAGGTCGAAGTCGTAGAGCGAGGTGTCGGAGCGCCGTCCGGTGACGACCGCGCGGCCGCCGTGCAGGGTCATCCGGATGTCACCGTTGACGTGCTGGTTGGCCTCGTCGATGAAGCCGTCCAGGGCGCGCTTGAGCGGGGAGAACCACTGGCCGTCGTAGACCAGTTCGCCCCAGCGCTGCTCGACCTGCCGCTTGTAGCGGGCGAGTTCACGCTCGACGGTGACGTTCTCCAGCTCCTGGTGGGCCGTGATGAGCGCGATCGCACCCGGGGCCTCGTACACCTCGCGGGACTTGATGCCCACGAGCCGGTCCTCGACCATGTCGATCCGGCCGACGCCCTGGCCGCCGGCGCGCTCGTTGAGCTGCTGGATGGCCTGCAGGACGGTGACGGGCCTGCCGTCGACGGCGACCGGGACGCCCTCCTTGAAGGAGATGACGACCTCGTCGGCCTCGCGGGCCTCGGCCGGGTTCGAGGTGTACTCGTAGATGTCCTCGATCGGCGCGTTCCAGATGTCCTCCAGGAAGCCCGTCTCGACCGCGCGCCCGAAGACGTTCTGGTCGATGGAGTACGGGGACTTCTTGGTGGTGGCGATCGGGAGGTTCTTCTGCTCGCAGAAGGCGATCGCCTTGTCGCGGGTCATCGCGTAGTCGCGGACCGGGGCGATGCACTTGAGGCCGGGGGCGAGGGCAACGATGCCGGCCTCGAACCGCACCTGGTCGTTGCCCTTGCCGGTGCAGCCGTGGGCGACCGTGGTGGCGCCGTGCTTCTGGGCGGCGGCGACGAGGTGCTTGACGATGGTCGGCCGGGAGAGGGCCGACACCAGCGGATAGCGGTCCATGTAGAGGGCGTTGGCCTTGATCGCCGGGAGGCAGTACTCCTCGGCGAACTCGTCCTTGGCATCCGCGACCTCGGCCTCGACGGCACCGCAGGCGAGGGCGCGCTTGCGGATGACGTCCAGGTCCTCGCCGCCCTGACCGACGTCGACCGCGACGGCGATGACCTCGGCGCCCGTCTCCTCGGCGATCCAGCCGATGGCGACGGAGGTGTCCAGACCGCCTGAGTAGGCGAGTACGACGCGCTCGGTCACGGGTTTCTCCTCACACTGCATGCGCTGTTATGCATGAGTATGCAGTGCTTCGCATGATTCGTCAATCTCGGGTCGCCCTCGAAGGGGTCATGGAGAACCCTGATCGAAAATGTCTGAGGGTGTTTGAACGACGGAACGCGCTTTCTCGTACCTCTCCCCGAACGCAGGCGCCGCGTTTTTGTACACCGAGGTTTTTGTACGCAGAGGTTTTGCCGCCGAGGTCTTCGCGGACCGAGGCGCGACGAGCAACGGACCGCCCGGACGACCACCGGACGGTCCCCCACCCCCGAACCGAGTGAGGCTTCCGCATGTCCAGGGCCCTTCCGAAGTACAACAAGCGCCGCGTCCTGATGATCGGCGGCACCGCCGCGGTGGTGCTCTCCGGAGCCGTGATCGCCGGCAACGCCTTGGCCGGGGAGACGTCCAAGAGCAGCACGAACGCCACCACCAAGGCCGCGACCTCCCCGGGCACGGTGAACTGCCCGGCCGTCGCGCCGAGCCTGCCCGCGATCCCCGCCTCCGCGCAGGCCGAGGTCACCCGCAACCTCACCCTTCTGGACACCCAGATCGCCGAGGCCAACAAGCGGCTCGTCGACACCGTCGGCCAGGGCGGCCCCAACTTCGTCCAGAACGCGATCCTCGGCCCCCTCAAGGACAAGCGGGTGGCGACGATCAACCGCATCGCCACCGCGATCGGCCGCACCGCGGCCAAGCCCACGGGTCTCGACTCGCTCGCGCCCTGCACCCTGAACGCGAACGGCGTGAACGCGGGCGGCGCCGCGGCCACCGCGGCCCCGAGCGCGACGGCCACCCAGCAGGCCGGCAACGCGGGGAACACCGGAAACACGGGCGCCACGGGTAACACCGGCAGTACCACCGCCGCCGGCACCATCACCTGCCCGGACGTCGCGTCGAAGCTGCCCGCGATCCCCGCCTCCGCGCAGGCCGAGGTCACCCGCAACCTGACCCTCCTGAACACCCAGATCACCGAGGCGAACACCCGCCTCGCGAACACCGTCGGCCAGGGCGGACCGAACTTCGTGCAGAACGCGATCCTCGGCCCCCTCGCGGACAAGCGGAAGTCGACCATCGACCGCATCGCCATCTCCATCGGCCGTACCGCGGCCAAGCCCACGGGTCTGGACTCCCTCGCGACCTGCACGCTCAACAAGTGACGTCTTCCGTGACCGCCGCGCCCCGTCCGCCGACCGGGGCGCGGCGGTCACGGATCCGTCCACCGCATGAACCCATGCCCCGGATGGGTGAATTCCTTAGACAGGCGAATGGTCTTGCCCAATAATCATTAGACATGGGAAAGACTTATGAGCGCATAGACGGCAGGCTGCGTTCGTTCATCGAGGCGCAGCCCCTCTTCTTCACCGCGACCGCACCCCTGTCAGGGGACGGCACGGTCAACCTCTCGCCCAAGGGCCTCACGGGCTCGTTCGTCGTCCTCGACGAACTCACCGTCGCCTACCTGGACTTCGCCGGCAGCAACGCGGAGACGATCGCGCATCTCCGGGAGAACGGCCGGATCACCCTCATGTGGTGCGCCTTCCAGGGCCCGCCGAACATCGTCCGGGTGCACGGCCACGGCGAGCCCGTCTTCCGCGACGACCCCCGCTTCGGGGAACTGCTCACGCACTTCCCGGGCATCGACCCGACCCCGCACGGCCTGCGCGCGATCATCGTCGTCACCGCCGAACTCGTCCGGGACACCTGCGGCTACGCGGTGCCCTTCATGTCGTACGAAGCGGACCGCGACCTGCACGGCAAGCGCTTCGCGCGCGAGGACGACGCCTCGCTGAGCGAGTACTTCACCAAGAAGGACCACGTGGCGACCAGCCTGGACGGCCTGCCCGGGCTGCCGCTCCCGCTGCCTCCCCGTACGGTCTGAGCCATGCGCCTCGCAGCCGCCGCCCTCGCGTCCGCGTCCCTGCTCGCCCTGGCCCCGAGCGATCCGCCCAGCCTCCCCGAGCAGATGGCGGACACCGGTGGTGGCAGCCAGCTGATCACGGCTCAGGCGCCCCGCGAGGGCTCGACTTCGGGCACGCTCACCTGGTGGGACCGGCGGGACGGGCGCTGGGCGAAGGCCGGTTCGGCGGCGGCGCGCTTCGGGACGAAGGGGCTGGCGGAGGGGGGCTCACGCAAGCAGGCATCGAACACCACACCCACGGGGCTGTACGACCTTCCGTTCGCCTTCGGGATCAAGGCCGCGTCGGCCGGGACCGCGGTTGCCTACCGGCGGGTGCGGGAGGAGTCCTGGTGGTGCGAGGACAACGACTCCCGTTCCTACAACCGGTGGACCGAGCCGCGGCCGGCCGACTGCCGTGCGTCCGAGTCCGAGCATCTGATCGCGTACAAGACGCAGTACGCGTACGCGCTGGTCGTGGGGTTCAACTACGAGCGGCCCGTGCGGGGGCGCGGGGCGGGAATCTTCCTGCACGTCGACGGGGCCGGGGCGACGGCCGGCTGTGTGTCGGTGCCGGAGGACGCGATGCGGCGGATTCTCGCGTGGGTCGATCCCGCGCGGGGGCCGCGTATCGCGATCGGGACGGAGAGTGGGGCGACTGCGATCACCCGTTACTAGGGCCTGTCCGGCCGATCACGCCGCGGACGCGGGGCGCCCAGTCGGACCGTGAACGTGGTCGCCCCCGGACGGCTGTCCAGCCCGACCGTGCCGCCGTGGGCCTCCACCACGGCCGCCACGATGGACAGGCCGAGTCCCGCGCCACCGCCCGCTCCACCGGTGCGGCGGCGATCGGCTCGGGTGAAGCGTTCGAAGACGCCGGGCTGGACGTCCTGCGGGACTCCCGGGCCGTCGTCGTGGACCGTCAGGACGGCCGTTTCGGCGTCGGTCTCCAGGGACACCGTGACCTTGGTACCGACGGGCGTGTGCCAACGGGCGTTGGCCAACAGGTTGGCCAACACCTGTTGGAGGCGGTGGGCGTCGCCCGTCACCGTGACCGGTTCCTCCGGGAGTTCCAGCGTCCAGCGATGGTCGGGCCCCGCGGCGCGGGCGTCGGTGACCGCGTCGAGGACCAGGTGGGTGAGGTCGACGGGAAGGCGCTCCAGCGGGCGGCCCGCGTCGAGGCGGGCGAGCAGGAGCAGGTCGTCGACCATCTCGCCCATCCGCGCCGACTCGGCGGCGATGCGTTCGAGGGCCCGGGTGACCTTGGGCGGCACCGGGTCCGGGTGCAGCAGCGCCAGCTCGGCGTGGCCGCGGACCGAGGCGACCGGCGTGCGCAGCTCATGGCTGGCGTCGGCCGCGAAGCTGCGCAGCCGTTCCTCGCTCGCGTGCCGCTTGGTCAGGGCGTCCTCGACATGGCCGAGCATCCGGTTGAAGGCGCCCGCGAGGCGGCCCACCTCGCTGCGCGGGTCCTGCTCCGGCGCACGCGGCGGCAGCGCCACCTCACCGCTGGCGAGCGGCAGCTCGCTGACGCGGGTCGCGGTCGCGGCGACCCGGCTCAGTGGGCGCAGCGACCAGCGCACCCACAGGGCTCCGGCGATTCCGGCGACCACGAGGGCCAGGCCGAAGACGCAGCCCGCGACCAGTTCCAGGCGGTGCACGGCGGCCCGGACCGGTTCCCTCGGCAGCCCGGTGACCAGGACGTCGCCGTCCCGTCCGCGCGCCGCCAGCACGCGGTAGTCGCCGAGTGCCGACAGGCAGACGGTGTGGGCGCGGCCGTCGGTGGGGATCCCGGCCAGGGTCTGCCGGTCGGAGGTGGTCAGGGACACGTTCAGGTCGGTGATGTTCTGGCCGGAGGGCACGACGGCCGCGTTGGTGACGTCCCGGCCGACCAGCCGCGCGCCGAACGTGCCGGTGCTCTGCCGCCGGGTGTCGCCGTTCTCGTCGCCGTCATGGTCCGACGGTTTGACGGTGCCGTGCTCCAGGCTCGCGGGGAACCGTACCCCCACGTCGTGCAGCTGCTGGTCGAGGCGGCCGGTGAGGAAGCCGTTCAGTTCGTACACCGCGGCCCCCCCGACGGCGGCGCAGCTGACGGCCAGCAGCACCAGGAGCCCGGCGGTGAGGCGGGCCCGCATCGTGCGCGGGAGCGGCAGCCGACGTACGACCGCCCGCGCCCGTGACCACCGGCGCCGGCTCATCGTCCGGCCACCGGCTTGATCACGTACCCGGCGCCCCGCACCGTGTGGATCATGGGCTCGCGGCCCGCGTCCACCTTTTTGCGCAGGTAGGAGATGTACAGCTCCACGACATGGGCCTGGCCGCCGAAGTCGTAGGACCAGACGCGGTCGAGGATCTGCGCCTTGCTGAGCACCCGGCGCGGGTTGCGCATCAGGAAGCGCAGCAGTTCGAACTCGGTCGGCGACAGCTCGACCAGTTCGCCGCCCCGGGTCACCTCGCGGGCCTCCTCGTCCATCACGAGGTCGCCGACGGTCAGGCGCGGGCCCTCGTCCAGTTGCCGGGCCATGCCCGCGCGGCGCAGCAGGCCGCGCAGCCGAGCGACGACCTCCTCCAGGCTGAACGGCTTGGTCACGTAGTCGTCGCCGCCCGCGGTGATGCCCGCGATGCGGTCCTCGACGGCGTCCCGCGCGGTGAGGAAGAGCACACAGACCTCGGGGTGCACGGTGTGCAGGGTGCGCAGCACGGCGAAGCCGTCGGTGTCCGGGAGCATCACGTCGAGGACGACGGCGTCCGGCATCAGCTCGCGTGCCTCGGTGACGGCCGAGGCCCCGTCGCCCGCCGTCCGGACCTCCCAGCCCTCGTAGCGCAGGGCGCCGGAGAGCACCTCGGCCAGGTCGGGATCGTCGTCGACGACGAGGACGCGTACGGGGGTGCCGTCGGGGCGGGTGAGCGCGGGCAGGCCGGTGCCTCGGGAGCGGGGAGTGTTCATGTCGTCTTCCAGGATCGCCCCTCGCCGGAGCCGGCAGCACCCCTCCCGCCTCTGAGTTTCCTCTGAGTGGGCCGCGTGCGCCGCTCTGCGTTTCCTGTGAATCCGCGACGAGGGCGCCCATTCAGAGGCGGCTCAGAAGTTGCCGAAGCACAGTTTCCTCCCGGACAGCCGGAAGGACGGACATATGACCACGGTGTACGAGCGGACAGCGGTCCCTCGCCCGTCTCGCGGACGCGGACGGCCGCGCCCCTCGCCCGCCGGGCCTCTGCTGGCCCTGCTGTGGGCCGGGGCCGGCGCGGTCGTCGCCCTGTGGTGGTACGACACGCGGTCGGTGGTGGGCCTCGCCGGGTGGCTGACGGACGCCGGGCGGATCGCCGGGCTGCTGTGCGGCTACAGCTGCGCGGTGCTCGTGGCGCTGATGGCCCGGGTGCCCCTGTTGGAGCGGCGGATCGGCTCCGACCGGGTGGCCCGCTGGCACGCCATGGCCGGCCGGTACACGGTCAGCCTGCTGGTGGCGCATGTCACGCTGATCCTGTTCGGGTACGCCGCCCAGGACGGGGCGGGCATCGTGCACGAGACGCTGAGCGTGGTGTTCGACTATCCGGACATGCTCAAGGCCACGACCGGCACGCTCATCCTCTTCGCGGTCGGGATCACCTCGGCGCGCGCGGCCCGCCGCCGGATCAGCCACGACTTCTGGTACTACCTGCACCTGCTGACGTACGTGGCCGTGTTCCTCACCTTCTTCCACCAGCTCGCGCTGGGCTCGGACCTCGTCGGCGACACCGCCGCCCAGGCCGCCTGGTACGTGCTCTACCTGGGGACGGCAGCGCTGGTGGTGTGGTTCAGGCTGCTCGTCCCGGTGCGGCTCAACCTGCGCCACAAACTGCGCGTGGAGTCCGTGCACCGCGAGACGCCGGGCGTCTTCTCCGTCGTCGTACGCGGGGAACGGCTGGACGAGCTGAACGCCCAGGCAGGGCAGTTCTTCCGCTGGCGGTTCCTCTCGGAGGGGATGCGGTGGACCTCGACGCCGTACTCGCTGTCGGCGCCCCCGCGCCCCGACCGGATGCGGATCACCGTGAAGGCGCTCGGCGACCACAGTGCCGCCGTGGGGCTGCTGCGGCCCGGTACCCGGGTGTGGGCGGAGGGCCCCTACGGCGCGCTGACCGCCGAGCGGCACACCGGACGCAAGGCGCTGCTGATCGCCGGCGGCGTCGGCATCACACCGCTGCGCGCCCTGTTCGAGACGCTGCCCGGCGGGCCCGGCGAGGTGACGCTGCTCTACCGGGCGAGCACGGCCGAGGACCTCGCGCTCGGCGCCGAATTGGAGGCGATAGCGCGGTGGCGCGGGGCGCGCGTCCTGTACGCGGTCAACGGCGCCGACGGGACACGTCCGCGGTTCACCGCCGATTCCCTGCGGGCCTGCGTGCCCGGTCTCGCCGGGCACGACGTCTATCTGTGCGGTCCGCCCGCCATGGCGCGGGACCTGTACGGGGCGCTGCGCGCGGCCGGGGTCCCCGACCGCCGTATCCACCACGAGTCGTTCGAGCTGTGAGGTCACCGTGCACGCCCTGAAGAAGCACCGTCCGCTGCGCCGGGTGACACTGGCGGCCGCCACCACCGTCACCGGTTTCGTCCTGCTGCTGTCGCTCAAGCCGCACACCCCGCCGACCGTGGCGCAGGCGTCGTCCTCCGCCGGACAGTCACCGTCGCCGTCCCGGTCACCTGCCCCCGGAAGCTCTTCCGGCAGCTCCTCGGAAGGCTCGTCCGGGAGCACGAAGAGCACGGGCACCAAGACCGTCACCGGTGACACGGTCCAGACCCGCTGGGGCCCCGTCCAGGTGCGCGTCACGCTGAAGAACGGCAAGATCACCGATGTGACCGCGGTCTCCTACCCCACGGACAACCCACGGGACCAGGAGATCAACAGTTACGCCATTCCCCAGCTCAGGAGGGAGGCGCTGGCCGCCCAGAGCGCCCGAATCGACTCCGTCTCGGGGGCCTCGTACACCAGCGACGGATACAAGCAGTCCCTCCAATCGGCACTGGACTCGGCAGGCCTCTGAACGCACGGCCGTCGGGCGCCGTATCTCTGGGCCAGGGGCCTCTCCCCTAGCCCCGTCCCCACGGACGACCACGGAGGAACCGTGTCCACGATCGCCGGTGGCCGCGCCGCGCGGCGCCAGACCTTGCGCCGTATTCGCCCACGACGCTCCCCCGCCGTCCCACTGCTGCTCGCCGTCGGGGCGGGCGCGGCCGGGGTCATCTGGCTGTGGTGGAGCAACACCCCGTCCATCGCCGACGACAACAGCAAGATCCTCAACGCCGGCCGGATCACCGGGCTGCTCGCGGGGTATCTGATGGCGCTGGTGGTGCTGCAGATGGCCCGGGTGCCCGCCCTGGAGCGCCGGGTGGGCTCGGACCGGGTGGCGCGCTGGCACGCCATGAGCGGCCGGTACACGATCTGTCTGGTGCTTGCGCACCTCGTGCTGATCATGTGGGGCTACGCGCTGCAGGCCGGCAAGAGCTTCGGCGACATCGTCCAGCAGACCATCGACTCGATCAACCAGCTGCCCGACATGGGCAAGGCGGCGATCGGCACCGGTCTGCTGTTCCTGATCGGCCTGCTCTCCATGGGCCCGGTGCGCCGCAGGATGGGCTACGACACCTGGTACCACATCCACCTGCTCACCTACGCCGCCGTCTTCCTGACGTTCTGGCACCAACTGTCCACGGGCAACGAGTTCGCCGTCGAGCCGACCGCCAAGACGGTCTGGTACGGGCTGTACGGGTCGGTGACGGCCCTGGTGATCTGGTACCGCATCCTCTCGCCGATCCGGCTGAACCTGAAGCACCGGATGCGGGTCGAGGCCGTGATCGAGGAGACCCCCGGGATCGTCTCGGTGCTGATCAGCGGGCGCAAGCTGCACCGCATGGGTGCCGAGGCCGGACAGTTCTTCCGCTGGCGCTTCCTGGCACCGGGCATGCGGCTCAGCTCGCACCCGTACTCGCTGTCGGCGGCGCCCCGCCCCAACATGCTGCGCATCACGGTGAAGGCGATCGGCGACCACAGCTCGGCGCTGCGCGACCTGCGGCCCGGCACCCGGGTCTGGGCCGAGGGCCCGTACGGGGCGCTCACCGCGGGCAAGCGCAGCCGCGGCAAGGTGCTGCTGGTGGCGGGCGGGGTCGGCATCACTCCGATGCGCGCGCTGTTCGAGACGCTGCCCGGCGCGGCGGGCGACCTGACGCTGCTGTACCGGGCCAACACCACCCAGGACCTGGCCCTGTGGGACGAGCTGGCGGCGATCGCCGAGGAGCGCGGGGCCCGGCTGATGTACGCGGTGAACAGCCCCGAGGGCGAGCGCCCGGACATCTCGGCGGAGACGCTGAGCCGCAAGCTGCCGGACATCGACCACCACGACGTCTTCATGTGCGGGCCGCCCGGCTTCGCGCAGCAGGTCTACGAAGCACTGCGCGGCGCGGGGGTCCCCGCCCGCCGCATCCATCACGAGTCGTTCGAGATGTGAGCGACGGGAGTCAGGAGCGATGAAGAAGAGCCACCCCTTGCGGCGTGTCGTGCTGGCCGGCGCCGCCACCGTGTCCGGAATCGTCCTGCTGCTGTCGCTGAAGCCCGCCTCCGATCCGGCGTCCGCGTCGGCACAGGGTGCCGCGCCCCAGCAGTCGGTGGCGGGTCAGGAGTCGCCCCAGGGCGGCAGCGCGCAGCAGTCGTCCACGGGGGCCCAGACGGTCACCGGCGATGTCGCGCAGACCCAGTACGGGCCGGTCCAGGTCCGTATCACCGTCAGCGGCGGAAAGATCACCAAGTCCGAGGTCGTCCAGATTCCCAGCGGCGGACGCAGCACCGAGGTCAGCAACGCCTCCGTGCCCAAGCTGAACCAGGAGGCCGTCGCCGCGGGCAGCGCGAACATCGACGCGGTGTCGGGTGCCAGCTACACGAGCGCCGGATACAAGAAGTCGCTGCAGTCGGCCCTCGACAAGGCCAAGGCGAGCGGCGGCGGTTCCTCGGGAGCCGCGGGATCGACCGGGTCCGCGGGTGCCGGTTCCGCCGGCTCCTCGTCCCAGGCGCCCGCCGCACAGGCCAAGACGGTCACCGGAAGCGTCGCCCAGACCCAGTACGGGGCGGTCCAGGTCCGTATCACCGTCAGCGGCGGAAAGATCACCAAGTCGGAGGCCGTGCAGGCGCCCAAGGGCGGGCTGAGCGACCAGAAGACCGCGATGGCCGTGCCCAAGCTCAACCAGGAGGCGGTCGCGGCCGGGAACGCGAAGATCGACGCCGTCTCCGGTGCCACCTACACCAGCACCGGTTACAAGCAGTCCCTGCAGTCGGCCCTGGACAAGGCCGGTGGCTGACCCGGACCAGGAGCCGCCCGCCCTGCGGCACGCGGAAGAGGTCATGGGCACCGTCTTCTCCTTCGACGTGCGCGGCGGCGAACCCGAGGCCGTGCGGGCCGCGTTGGAGGAGGCGGTCACCCAACTCCACCGGGTGGACGAGGTGTTCAGCACCTATCGGGAGGACAGCCAGATCTCGCGCGTCGCGCGTGGGGAGCTGACGGTCGAGGAGTGCGATCCGGAGGTCGCCGAGGTGCTCGGCCTGTGTGCCGAGGCGGAGCGGGTCAGCGACGGCTGGTTCAGCTCGACGTACGAGGGCGCGCTCGATCCGACCGGGATCGTGAAGGGCTGGTCGACCGAGCGCGTGGCCCGTCACCTCGCGGCGGCCGGCGCGATCGGAGTCAGTGTGAACGGCGGCGGCGACGTCCAGCTGCTCGGCTCGCCCGGCACGCACCGCCCGTGGCGGGTCGGCGTCTCGGACCCGCTGCGTCCCGGTTCACTCGCGGCCGTGGTCTCCGCGGCCGGTGTCGACGAACTGTCGGTGGCCACCTCCGGCACCGCCGAGCGCGGCGCGCACATCGTCGACCCCCGCACCGGCCGCTCCGCGGTCACCGACCTGGTCGCCGTGACCGTGGTGGGTCCCTGCCTGACCTGGGTGGACGCCTGGGCGACAGCAGCTTTCGCGATGGGCTCCAGGGAGGGCCTGGCCTGGCTGGAGTCCCTCCCCGACATCGAGGCCTTACTGATCACGGCGGGAGACGAGGTGCGGTGCACGGGGGGCTTGGCTCAACGCCTGGGGTGAGGCTTTCAGGGGCGCGAGGAACCACACACGGCCCGCACCCGAGAACGACGGTGGAGGCGCGCCCCGACCCGGGGTGCGCCTCCACCGTCGTACCGCTCAGTGATTGTTCTGGGCCAGCCGCAACAAGTGATCGGCCAGAGCCTGGCCCCCGGTGGGATTCCGGCTGATCAACAGCAGCGTGTCGTCACCCGCGATCGTCCCGAGAATGTCCTGCAGCTCGGCCTGGTCGATGGCGGAGGCGAGAAACTGCGCCGCCCCCGGCGGGGTACGGAGAACCACGAGGTTCGCGGACGCCTCCGCGGAGATCAGCAGCTCCGCCGAGAGCCGCCGCATCCGCTCCTCCTTCGCCGACTCCCCCAGCGGTGCGCGCGGGGTGCGGAAACCGCCCTCGCTCGGCACCGCGTAGATGAGGTCGCCGTCGTTGTTGCGGATCTTCACCGCGTTCAGCTCGTCCAGGTCCCGGGAGAGCGTCGCCTGCGTGACACTCAGCCCGTCGTCGGCGAGGAGCTTCGCCAACTGGCTCTGGGAGCGCACCGGTTGCCGGTTGAGGATGTCCACGATCCGGCGGTGGCGTGCGGTGCGGGTCTGCGGCACGGCAGGCCCGACGTGCTCGTGATCCTGCGCCTGACTCATCGTCGTCGTCTCATTCTTTGGCTCGTCCGTCCCCGTTGGCTACCGCGTCGAGGACACCGGGAAGGGCCTGGAGGAACGCGTCCACCTCGTCGTCGCTCAGGTTCAGCGGGGGCATCAGCCGTACGACATCGGGGGCGGGCGCGTTGACCAGGAGACCGGCGTCCTGAGCCGCCTGCTGCACCTGGGGCGCGAGCGGCTCGGTGAGCACGATACCCAGGAGCAGGCCCGCACCCCGGACATGGTCGATCAACGGGTTGCCGAGTGACTCGATTCCGCCCCGCAGTTTCTCGCTCGCGGCCTTCACGTTCTCGAGGAGCCCCTCGGACGCGATCGTGTCGAGGACGGCGAGTCCTGCGGCGCAGACGACCGGGTTGCCGCCGAAGGTCGAACCGTGGTGGCCGGGCTTCAGCAGCTCGGCGGCCCGGCCGAAGGCGACGGTCGCGCCGAGCGGGAGTCCGCCGCCGAGCCCCTTCGCGAGGGTGACGACGTCCGGCAGGACACCTTCGTGGTCCTGGTAGGCGAACCAGGGTCCGGTGCGGCCGATGCCGGTCTGCACCTCGTCGAGGACGAGGAGGCTGCCGGTGGCGGCGGTGATCGCGCGGGCGGCCTTGAGGTAGCCGGGCGGGGGTACGACCACGCCGTTCTCGCCCTGGATCGGCTCGATGATCACCAGGGCGGTGTCCTCGGTGACCGCCGCGGCCAGCGCCTGCGCGTCCCCGTAGGGCACGTGCGTGACGTCACCGGGCAGCGGCAGGAACGGCTCCTGCTTGCCGGGCTGGCCGGTGAGCGTGAGGGCGCCCATGGTGCGGCCGTGGAAACCGCCGTGGGTCGCCACCATGTGGCCCCGGCCGGTGAGCCGGCCGATCTTGAAGGCGCCCTCGTTGGCCTCGGCGCCCGAGTTGCAGAAGTAGACCCGGCCCTCGCGCCCGAAGAGCTGGAGCAGCCGTTCGGCGAGCGCGACGGGCGGCTCGGCGACGAAGAGGTTGGAGACATGGCCGAGGGAGGCGATCTGCCGGCTCACGGCCTCGACGATCGCAGGGTGGGCGTGGCCGAGCGCGTTGACCGCGATACCGCCGACGAAGTCGAGGTACTCCTTGCCGTCGGCGTCCCACAGCCGGGTGCCCTCGCCGCGGACGAGCGGCAGCCGCGGGGTGCCGTAGTTGTCCATGAGCGCGCCCTGCCACCGCTGGGTGAGCTCCGCGTTGCTCCCGGTCATTCGGCGTCCCCCTGTTCATCGGGGCGTGCGTCCGGCACGACCATCGTGCCGATCCCCTCGTCGGTGAAGATCTCCAGCAGGATCGAGTGCTGGACCCGGCCGTCGATGACGCGAGCCGTGGTGACGCCGTTGCGCACGGCGTGCAGACAGCCCTCCATCTTCGGCACCATGCCGCTGGCCAGCTCGGGCAGCAGCTTCTCCAGTTCGGAGGCGGTCAGGCGGCTGATCACCTCGTCGCTGTCGGGCCAGTCCTCGTAGAGGCCCTCGACGTCCGTGAGGACCATGAGGGTTTCGGCGCCCAGTGCCGCAGCGAGAGCCGCAGCCGCCGTATCAGCATTGACGTTGTAGACATGTCCGTCGTCCTGGCTCCGGGCGATCGAGGAGACGACCGGGATCCGGCCGTCGGCGAGCAGTGCCTCGATCGCGCCCGTGTCGATCGCGGTGATCTCACCCACCCGCCCGATGTCGACCAACTCCCCGTCGATCTCGGGCTGGTGCTTGATGGCGGTGATGGTGTGCGCGTCCTCGCCGGTCATGCCGACGGCGAGCGGCCCGTGCTGGTTGAGCAGTCCGACCAGCTCACGCTGCACCTGACCGGCCAGGACCATGCGTACGACGTCCATGGCGTCCTCGGTGGTGACGCGCAGGCCCGCCTTGAACTCGCTGACGATGCCGTGCCGGTCGAGGGCGGCGCTGATCTGCGGACCGCCGCCGTGCACGACGACGGGCTTGAGGCCGGCCTGCCGCAGGAACACCACGTCCTGGGCGAAGGCGGCCTTCAGCTCCTCGTTCACCATGGCGTTTCCGCCGAACTTGATGACGACCGTCTTGCCGTTGTGGCGGGTCAGCCACGGGAGTGCCTCGATGAGGATCCGGGCCTTGGGCAGTGCGGTGTGCTTCCGCGTCACATTGCTCATGACGCGTAGGCGCTGTTCTCGTGGACGTAGTCCGCGGTGAGGTCGTTGGTCCAGATCGTGGCGGCCTGGGAGCCCGCGGCGAGGTCGGCGACGATGTGGACCTCGCGGTAGCGCATGTCGACGAGCTCGCGGTCCTCGCCGACGCCACCGTTCTTGCAGACCCAGACGCCGTTGATGGCGACGTTGAGCTGGTCGGGCTCGAAGGCGGCGCCGGTCGTGCCGATCGCGGACAGCACGCGTCCCCAGTTGGGGTCCTCGCCATGGATCGCGCACTTGAGGAGGTTGTTGCGGGCGATGGAGCGGCCCACCTCGACGGCGTCGTCCTCGCTCGCGGCGTTCACGACCTCGATCTTGATGTCCTTGCTTGCGCCCTCGGCGTCCCGGATGAGCTGCTGGCCGAGGTCGTCGCAGACCTTCCGTACGGCCTCGGCGAACTCCGCGTACTCCGGGGTGGCCTCGGCGGCGCCGGAGGCGAGCAGCAGCACGGTGTCGTTGGTCGACATGCAGCCGTCGGAGTCGACGCGGTCGAAGGTGGTGCGGGTGGCGGCGCGCAGCGCCTTGTCGAGGGTCTCGGAGTCGAGGTCCGCGTCCGTCGTCAGCACGACGAGCATGGTGGCGAGGCCGGGGGCGAGCATGCCCGCGCCCTTGGCCATGCCGCCGACGGTCCAGCCGTCGCCCGTGCGCACCGCGGTCTTGTGCACGGTGTCGGTGGTCTTGATGGCGATGGCGGCCTTCTCGCCGCCGTGCGCGGAGAGCTGGGCGGCGGCTGTCTCGACCCCGGGCAGCAGCTTGTCCATCGGCAGGAGTACGCCGATGAGCCCGGTCGACGCGACGGCGACCTCGCCCGCGTTGACATCGAGGACCGCGGCGACCTTCTCGGCGGTCGCGTGCGTGTCCTGGAAGCCCTTGGGGCCCGTGCAGGCGTTGGCACCGCCGGAATTGAGGATCACGGCGGAGACCTGACCGCTCTTGAGGACCTGCTCGGACCAGAGGACCGGCGCGGCCTTCACGCGGTTGGAGGTGAAGACGCCCGCAGCGGCGAGGCGGGGCCCGTTGTTGACCACGAGGGCCAGGTCCGGGTTGCCGTTCTCCTTGATGCCTGCTGCGATGCCGGAGGCGGTGAAGCCCTTGGCAGCGGTGACGCTCACGGTGCGACTCCGATCGTGGAAAGACCCGTTTCCTCGGGAAGCCCGAGGGCGATGTTCATGCTCTGCACGGCCCCGCCGGCCGTGCCCTTGGTCAGGTTGTCGATGGCGCTGATCGCGATGATGCGGTGCGTCGCTTCGTCGTACGCGACCTGGACCTGAACGGCGTTGGAACCGTAGACGGACGCGGTGGCGGGCCACTGCCCCTCGGGCAGCAGGTGGACGAAGGGTTCGTCGGCGAACGCCTTCTCGTAGGCGGCGCGCAGGGACTCGCCGGTGACCCCTTCACGCGCCTTCGCGCTGCATGTGGCGAGGATGCCCCGGGGCATCGGCGCGAGGGTGGGTGTGAAGGAGACGGTGACCGGCTCCCCCGCCGCCGCGCCGAGGTTCTGGATCATCTCGGGGGTGTGCCGGTGGACGCCACCGACTCCGTACGGGGACATGGAGCCCATGACCTCGCTGCCGAGCAGATGGGGCTTGGCCGCCTTGCCCGCGCCGGAGGTCCCGGACGCGGCGACGATCACGGCCTCGGGTTCGGCGAGTGCGGCCGCGTACGCCGGGAAGAGGGCGAGGGAGACGGCCGTCGGGTAGCAACCGGGCACCGCGATGCGCTTGGACCCCTCCAGCGCGGCGCGGGCGCCCGGCAGTTCGGGAAGGCCGTAGGGCCAGGTGCCGGCGTGCGCGGAGCCGTAGAACTTCTCCCAGTCCGCCGGGTCCTTGAGCCGGAAGTCGGCGCCCATGTCGACGACGAGGACGTCCGGGCCGAGCTGCTCGGCGACGGCGGCGGACTGCCCGTGGGGCAGCGCGAGGAAGACGACGTCGTGGCCGGCGAGGACGTCCGGGGTGGTCTCCTGGAGGACTCGGTCGGCCAGCGGCAGCAGGTGCGGCTGCAGTGCGCCGAGGCGCTGGCCCGCGTTGGAGTTGCCCGTCAGGGCGCCGATCTCGACCTCGGGGTGCGCCAGAAGCAGACGCAGGGCTTCGCCGCCCGCGTACCCACTCGCTCCCGCCACTGCTGCGCGTACCACCATGGAACCCTCCTCCTAGATGGCATGACTATACGTTTCGCTGCACGTTTATGCAATCCATCCGCGCGTGAGGAGCGGGCGCATAGGATCGCCGGCATGGCACTGAGACCTGTTCAGGTGAACATAAAGGCTCTTGATGACGCGGCGGTCGGCCGGTTCTGGGCGGAGGCGCTCGGCTGGGGTGTTTCCAGCGAAGGCCCCGGCGTGACCAATGTGGAACCCGGCGGCGGCTTCGTCTGGCCGGACCCGGTCGCCGTCTGCATCGACGTCGTCACCGTCCCGGAACCCAAGACAACGACCAAGAACCGTGTGCACCTCGATCTCGCCACCACCTCCGCGGCCCATCAGGCGGAGTTGGTCGCACGCCTGAGAGCTCTCGGTGCGACGCCCGCCCATGTGGGCCAGGGCGACGTGCCGTGGACGGTCCTCGCCGACCCGGAGGGCAACGAGTTCTGCGTACTGGAGCCCCGGGAGATCTACCGGGACACCGGACCGATCGCCGCGGTGGTGGTCGACTGCGTGGATCCGCGGGCCATGGCCCGGTTCTGGGGTGAGGCGACGGACTGGACCCTGCATGACGTGACCGACGACCATGCGGTGCTGCGCTCCGCCAAGGGGGTCGGCCCGTATCTCGAGTTCCTCCGCAGGCCCGGCGTGAAGACCGTGCCGGACCGCGTCCATCTCGACCTGCTGCCCTACCCCGGTGACGACAAAGCAGCGGAGGTGGCCCGGCTGCGGGCCCTCGGCGCCACCGACCTCGACCTCGGCCAGGGCGATGTCCCGTGGACGTGCCTGACCGACCCCGAGGGCCACGAGTTCTGCGTCCTCGGCCGGTCCTGACAGGGAGCCTCAACGACTCAGCAGGATCGGGGGCAGGGCCGCCGGCCGGGAGGAACGATCGGCCGGCACCCGAGGGGTCGCCACCCGGGCGGCTGGATCCACCGCGGAGCGGGGTGCGGGCGGACGACGCCTTCGGGTCGGTGGCGGGACAGTGAGCGGTGGGTGGCGCCGGGCCGCGGACGCGCGCGGGGCGGGGTCAGGAGCGGGAGGTGCGGGGCTGAGCGGCGCGCTCCGTGCTCCGCTCAGCGTGCTGCTCCGCGCGCTTCTCCTTGATGCGGACCTCTTCCTTGCGGACCTCGGCCTGGGTGCTGCGCTCCCGGCGCAGCCATCCCGGGTCCTCCTGCTTCAGGGCGTCGATCTGCTCCGTGGTGAGCGCCTCGGTGACCCCGCCGCGGGCGAGCCCGGCGATGGAGATGCCCAGCCGCGCGGCGACCACGGGCCGGGGGTGCGGGCCGTTGCGTCGCAGCTCCTGGAGCCACGCGGGCGGATCGGCCTGCAGGGCGTTCAGCTCGGCGCGCGAGACGACGCCCTCCTGGAACTCGGCGGGGGTGGCCTCGAGGTACACACCCAGCTTCTTCGCCGCGGTGGCGGGCTTCATGGTCTGGGTGGTCTGGTGCGACGTCATGCGTCAAGGGTATCGAGCGTGTGCGCGACCTCCGACCACGACCGATAGCCTGGCGAGGTGACAGGCTCGGAAGTACCCCCTTCGTTCCGGCTCGCCTATGTCCCGGGAGTGACGCCCACGAAGTGGGTGCGGATCTGGAACGAGCGGCTGCCCGACATCCCCCTCACGCTCGTCGCGGTCTCCACCGACGAGGCGTTCGACCTGCTGCGGGGCCGCGGCGCCGACGCCGGATTCGTCCGGCTGCCGGTCGACCGGGAGGACCTCAGCGCGATCCCCCTCTACACCGAGACGACGGTGGTCGTGGTCCCCAAGGACCACATCGTGGCGGCGGTCGACGAGGTGACCTCCGAGGATCTCGCCGACGAGATCGTGCTGCACCCCCTCGACGACACGCTCGACTGGGAGCGTCCGCCGGGGCAGCCCGCGTTCGAGCGCCCCGCCACCACGGCGGACGCCGTCGAACTCGTGGCGGCGGGCATCGGGCTCCTCGTCGTCCCCCAGTCCCTCGCCCGCCTGCACCACCGCAAAGACCTCACCTACCGGCCGGTCACGGACGCCCCGGAGTCACGCGTCGCGCTGTCCTGGCCACAGGACGCGACCACCGACCTGGTCGAGGACTTCATCGGGATCGTCCGCGGCCGGACCGTCAACAGCTCACGGGGACGCGCCCAGGCACCGGCGACGCCCGCCGCCCCGACGAAGGCCAAGCGTCCCGAGACGGGCGGCGGCGCACGGCGCAAGCCCGCCGCGGGCACGTCGTCCGGCAAGTCGACGACCGGCCGCAACCCCCGCGGCGGCGGTTCCGGAGGCGCCAAGGGCGGCGCCAAGCGGGGCAAGCCCCGCCGTCGTTCCTGACCTGGGCCGAAACGCGGTCGGCCCCTCTCCGGGATTGCCCGGCTGATGAAGCCCAGGATCGCGTGACAGAGGAAGCTTGACCTGGAGCACACTCCAGGTTCTACGGTTTCTCCATGACCAGCGAACAGCCCCTCCCGCAGGAGCCGACGCTCACGATCGCCCAGGTCGTCGAGCACACCGGACTCTCGCACGACACGCTGCGGTACTACGAGAAGGCCGGCCTGATCCAACGGGTCGGCCGGACCACCGGGAACCAGCGGCGCTACGAGGCGGCCGACCTGGCCTGGCTGGAGTTCCTCATCCGGCTGCGCGAGACGGGCATGTCGATCGCGGACATGCAGCGGTTCGCCGAGTTGCGGGCGCGCGGCGACGCCACGGTTCCCGACCGGCTCGCGATGCTCCGGGAGCACCGCGCCGGCCTCGCGGACCGTATCCGGGCGCTGCGCCGCAACGCGGCCTCCCTCGACGACAAGATCGATCACTACGAACGGCTGCTCGACCAGCCGGGATCGGACGAACTCTCATGACGCTCACGAACACCGCCACCACACGCGAGGAGCGTTTCGAGCACGGCCTGGAGGTCCTCAAGCGCGTCGACGGCGAGGCGGGACAGCGCGTCGTCGACGCGCTCGGCGACATCAATCCCGAACTCGGCCACCAGATCGTCTCCTGGGCTTTCGGCGACATCTACGACCGGCCCGGACTGGCCCCACGCGACCGCCAGTTGGTGACGCTCGGCATGCTCACCGCGCTCGGCGGCTGTGAGATCCAGTTGGAGGTGCACGTCAACGCGGCCCTCAACGTGGGTCTTTCCCCGGACGAGATCGTGGAGTCGCTGCTGCACTCGGCCGTCTACTGCGGCATACCGAAGGCGATGAACGCGAGCCTGGTCGCGAAGAAGGTCTTCGCCGAGCGTGGGCTGCTGCCCGCCGGACAGCAGCCCACGCCTCCGGCTACCGCTGCCTGATCCGCAGGAAGGTCACGGAGTTCGCCGGGAAGGTGTAGGTGAACTTGTCCGCGACGCCGTCGAAGGTGGACTTCACGGGGGCGACCGCGGTCACCGTCTCCGAGTTCACCGCCTCCGGCGTGGCCTGGAGGGTGGTGACGGCGGCCTTGCGGGCCGCCTTCGCCCCGCCCAGGTCGATCGCGGTACGGGCGTCCGCCGCCTGCGCGTTGACGACCTTGACGATCAGATCGCCGGTCCGCGCGTCCCGCGTGACGACCTGACGGAACGGCTCCGCGGGCTTGTCGTCCTTGAAGCTCCCCCACTCCTGGCCGTCCAGGTAGAGGGTCACCTGCCGGCCACGGACCTTGATGTCGACGTCGTACGCCTTGCCCGTCTCGATCGTGCCGGGCTTGGAGATCAGGGTCGACTTGCCGCCGTCCACGGCCTGTTCGACCGCGGTGGTGGTGTTGTTCCAGCCGCCGAGGTTCCACCAGTAGTAGTTACCGGTGTCCTTGACGCCGAAGGCGACGAGGAAGCCCTCCTTGCCGGATTTCTTGGTGGCCTTCACGTGCAGGTCGTAGTCGTGCCAGGCCGGGTCGCCCGCCGACACCATGGTGTTCTCGGCGCCCACGTCGGTCTGCACGTACTGGCCGTCCTGCACGCTCCAGCTCCCGCCGCCCGTGTGGGTCCACCGGGAGGCGTCACCGCTGAAGTCGTCGCTGAGCAGCGTGGTGCCGTCGGCGCCGGTCACCTTCACCTCGTCGTACGCCGCCGTGGTCGCCCAGGTCGACAGGCCGACGGCGCCGGAGATGGGCGCGCTCAGCGAGGGCGTGGTGGTGGCCGTCGACGGCACCACCCGGTCGCCGACGTTGTTCATGAACAGCTTCTGCACCTCGTAGTCGGCCGAGCCCCACGAGGCGTGGTTGTTGAACCAGATCATGTCGGGCCGCCACTGCACGTAGTCCTCGTTGGCGAGCAGCGGGGCGTACGAGGCGAGCTTGACGACGTCCGCGTTGCGCTCCAGACCGGTCATGTACGCGGCCTCGGCGAGGGCGTTCTTGAAGGTGTTGCCACCGGAGGCGTACTCGCCGAGGAAGACCTTGGGGCCGTTCCTGTCGTAGGAGTCGTAGCGGTCGTTGTTCTGCAGGAACCACTGGGTGCTGTTGTAGTAGTGCTCGTCGACCATGTCGACGTTCGCTTCCTTGTTGAGCTTCCAGGCGGTGTCGAAAGTGGTGCCGGAGTCGTCGGGTCCGGCGTTCGAGATCACCTTGATGTTCGGGTACTTGGCCTGGATGGCGGCCCGGAACTGCTTGAAGCGGGCGAAGAACTCGTCGGGGAGGTTCTCCTCGTTGCCGACTTCGAGGTGGGTGAGGTGGAAGGGCTTCGGGTGGCCCATCGCCGCCCGCTTGCTGCCCCATTCGCTGGTCACCGGCCCGTTGGCGAACTCGATGAGATCGAGGGTGTCCTGGATGTGGCGCTTGAGGAGCGCGTCGTCGTCGGTGGCCTTGTTCTGGCCGCAGCCGGTGACGAGCGCGGGCACCACGGGCAGCGGCATCGCGCCGATGTCCTCGGCGAACTGGAAGTACTCGTAGTAGCCGAGCCCGTAACTCTGGTTGTAGCCCCAGAAGTTGGAGTTGGTGGCGCGCTGCTCGACCGGGCCGATGGTGTCCTTCCACTGGTACGAGCGCTGGCGCTGGTAGCCCGAGGCCTCGTCGTAGCCCTGCATGCTGCCGGTGTTGACCAGGCAGCCGCCGGGGAAGCGCACGAAGCCGGGGTGCAGGGCGGCGATCTTCTCGGCGAGGTCCTTGCGCAGGCCGTGGCCCTTGTACGTGTCCCGGGGGATCAGCGAGATCATGTCGAGCGCGACGGGAGCGTCGGCGGCGACGGTGAGGCTCCCGGTGGCGCTGTCGCGGGTGGCGGTGAACCTGGCCCGGTACTTGGCCCAGCCGCCGCGCGCGGTGACCTGCCGGGCCTCGGCGAGCGCGCCGTCGGCGTCGTGCAGGGTCACGGTGAGCGGCGCCCTCGCCTCCGCGCGGGCCCAGACCGAGAAGTCGTACGTCTTGCCGCTCTCGACCCTGATCCCGGTGTTGTACCCGGAGTTGGTGACGGACGAGCCTGCGCCCAGGGCGAGGTAGGTGCGGTTGCGGGCGTTCAGGCGCCCGTCGTCGTCCGCGGTCGTCGCGGTGCCCGTGGTGGCCCAGGAGGTGAGCGGCGTATAGGACCTGTTGTCGGCAGTGCTGTACTCGAACGACCGGTTCTGTACGAGCTCCGCGTACAGTCCGCCGTCCGCGGCGCGGTTGATGTCCTCGAAGAAGACGCCGTACATGGAGTCGTCGATCTTCGCGCCCGAGCCCTTCGGGTCGACGGTGATCGCGTAGTCGGTGACGTCGGCGGCGGCGTGGGCGGGCCCGGGAACGACGGCTGAGGCCACCAGGAGTGCGGTGGCCGTGAGTCCGAGTCTCCAACGGGTGCGAGTGCGTGACATGGATGCTCCGCGGCTCTGTGGTGTTGAGTTGTTCGAGGTCTTGATTTGTTCGATATTCCGGACAGCGATCAATACTTCGAACGGCAAGATAGGGAGGGGGTCAGAGCGCGTCAATGGGTCGCGCAGCATCGCATGGGACGGAGAGCGGAACGGTATGGGCGAGTTCTGGCCAGTGACGGACGTGCTCGCCCACCTGGGCGGGAGCTGGCGGGTGGAGCGCTCGGTGCGGGATCTCGTGAGCGGTGCGGAGGGGCGGTTCACGGGGACGACGGTTTTCGGCCCGCTGGAGGGACCGCTGGAGGGACCGGGAGCTCCGCACGGACTTCTGCACCAGGAATCCGGCACGTTCGTGTGGCAGGGCACACCTCGGCCCGCCGAACGCACGCTGCGGTTCCTGCCGGGGCCGAGCCCGGCGGCAGCCCTCGTCCAGTTCTCCGACGGCCGCCCCTTCCACGACCTGGATCTGAGCACCGGCCGGTACGTCGCCGACCACCCGTGCGCGGCGGACCTCTACCGGGGCGAGTTCACGGTGCGGGACGAGAACCACTGGCGCACGGTGTGGCGGGTGGGCGGCCCCGCCAAGGACCTGGTCCTCACGACCGACTACACACGGCTGCCCTAGGCGTGCTGCGGCACGCCTTCCAGGCGCAGGTTCCAGCGGCCGTTGACGCCGGTGAGGGTGATCGTCGACAGGGGGCGGACGTCGATGTTCCAGTACGTCGAGGGCTGGGCCTTGAGCGCGTAGACGAGCGCGGCCCGCACCACCGAGGGTTCGGCCACCGCGACGATCCGGCTGCCGTCGTCCGCCGGGCGGGTGTCGAGCCAGCCGCCGACGCGGGAGATGAAGGACGTCAGGGACTCGCCGCCGTGCGGGGCGGAGCGCGGATCGGCGAGCCAGGCGTCGACCGCCGACGGCTCGCGGGCCATCGCCTCCCCCAGCGTGAAGCCGCGCCAGCGGCCCATGTCGCAGTCGCGCAGCGCGGGCTGCGCCAGCGGCGCGTACCCGAGGGCGTCGCCGGTGGCGCGGCTGCGCGGGGTCGGCGAGCAGTAGCGCAGCTCGGCCGCCGCCAGTGGCACCAGTTCCGGGGCGGCACGCTGCACTTCGTCCCAGCCGGCCTGGTCAAGCGGCCGGTCGTCCTCGAAGCGTTCGGCCAGCAGCGAGGTGCTGCGAGCGGCGGCGACGAAAGTGACCCGAAGATGCATGCGGCGATCGTGGAGCGCGGGACTCCGCAGGTCAAGAGGCGTTACGCAAGGTATACGCAGGCTTGGCGGAATGTGCTTGCCGAAGCGGACCCATCGGCGGGGCGGGGCCGGGCCCCCGGGGGATCCCCCAGGGGCCACTGGCGGTCAGCCGGCGGAGGTGTCGAGGCCGGGGTCGGGGATCCAGGAGCCGTGGATGCCGCCGGTGACCCGGCGCGGGAGGTGGACCGTCGCGATCCGGTCGAGGCCTGAGGCATCCAGGACCAGGAGCTGGGAGGCGTCTTGCTCGAGGTCGGAGACGACGGTGAGATGCCGGCCGTCTTCGCCACCTCGGTCGTGGTGGTGCCCCAGTAGCCACACGCCGCGAAGGCGCCGATGGCTGAGTACTCAACCACTCACACTCTTGGGTGCCGGCGCATCCGCGTCGGCGCCAGTCACCGCAGTACCCCGTCGCACGCCGCCCTCAGCCGTCGTACCCCCTCCGTGATCTCCCCCGTCCCCCCGACCGCCGCGAAACTCAGCCGGAGGTGCCCCGCAGGGGGCTCCGCGCTGAAGTAGGGGCGGCCGGGCGCGACGGCCACGCCCTCGCGGAGGGCCGCGGAGACCAGGGCGGACTCGTCGGTGCCGTCGGGCAGGCGGAGCCAAAGGTGGTAACCGCCGGAGGGGATGTGGGGCAGGGCGAGTTCGGGGAGCGTCAGCCGGAGCGCGGTCGTCATCGTGTCGCGGCGATTCCTCAACTCGGCGGACACGGCCCGCAGATGACGGGGCCAGGCGGGCGAGCCGACCAGTTCGAGCGCGGCCTCCTGAAGGGGACGCGGCACGAAGAAGGTGTCCACGACCTGGATGGCACGCAGTCGATCGAGGACCGGACCCCGCGCGGCCAACGCACTGACCCGGAAGCTCGGAGAGGTCGCCTTGGTCAGGGAGGAGACGTGCACGACGACCCCGTCAGGGTCCTCCGCGGCCAGCGGACGCGGCAGCGGCCCCGCGTCCTCGTGCACCAGTCGTCGTACGAAGTCGTCCTCGATGACGAACGCGCCCGCCTCGCGCGCGATCCGCACCACCTCGGCGCGCCGGTCGGGGGCGAGCACGGCGCCGGTCGGGTTCTGGAACAGCGGCTGGCAGACGAACACCCGGGCGCCGGTCGCCCTGAAGGCGTCGGCGAGCAGGTCCGGTTTCACCCCGTCCGCGTCGACCGGTACGGGTACCGGCCGCAGGCCCGCCGCGCGGGCGATCGCCAGCATGCCCGGGTAGGTGGGCGACTCGACCAGGACCGGTGCCCCCGGCGGGGCGAGTGCCCTGAGCGCGGTGGTCAGCGCGGACTGGCCGCCGGCCGTGACGAGCACCTCCGCGGCGGTGATCGCACCGCCGATCCCTCGCGCGAACCACTCACGCAGCTCCGTCAGCCCCTCCATCGGCGGCCGCGACCAGGCGCCGGGACGCCGGCCCGCCCGCGACAGGGCCGCACCCATGGCCCGCTCGGGCTGGAGCGAGGGGTGCAGATAGCCGCCGTTGAACTCGACGACGCCGGGCGGCGGGGCGGCGAGCGAGGCGAGGACCCCGGAGGCGTCCACCGTGCGCGGGACGAGTTCCGTCGCGGCGTCCGCGCTCAGCGTGACCTCCTGCCAGGAGGTGTCCCCGGCGGGCGCGGCGGCCGTACGCGGGCGCGCGCGGAACGCACCGGCGCCCGGCCGGGTCACCACCAGCCCCTCGGCGGCGAGCTGAGCCAGTGCCCGTGACACCGTCACCGGGCTGACCCGGAACCGCTCGACGAGTGCCCGGCTCGATGGCAGCTTTCCACCTGGCGAGTAGCGCTTCAGCTCCCGCCGCAGCTGATTCGCCAGATCTCCGACACTGCTACGCTCTTGCATGACAGTACAGAGTAGCGCTATCGACCAGATCGGGATAGCGGTCAGCGCGCCCAGGACGCCCGAGCCGGAGCCCTCGGCGGACCGCCGCTCCGGCACCCTCCAGGCCGCCCTCGGCGTCACCGCCTTCTCCCTCACCTTCCCCGCCACCGCCTGGGGCCTGGAGGGATTCGGCCCCTGGTCGCTGGTGGCCGTGCGCAGCGTGCTCGCCGCCGTCATCGCGGGCGGCTGTCTGCTGGCGCTGCGCGTGCCCGTACCGGCCCGCCGGCACTGGGCGGGGCTCGCCGTGGTGGCCGCCGGTGTCGTGCTCGGCTTCCCCCTGCTGACGACGCTCGCGCTGCAGACGTCCACCACCGCCCACGCGGCCGTGGTCGTCGGGCTGCTGCCGCTGACGACCGCGCTGCTGTCGGCGCTGCGGACCGGCGCGCGGCCCTCACGGATGTTCTGGGGCGCCGCCCTCGCGGGCGCGGCCGCGGTGATCGCGTTCACCGTGCAGCAGAGCGGTGGGGCGCTGAGCAGCGCGGACGCCTATCTCTTCGGGGCGCTGCTGATCTGCGCCGCCGGCTATACGGAGGGCGGCCGGCTCGCCCGGACCATGCCGGGGTGGCAGGT
The DNA here is from genome assembly GCF_055638955.1 of Streptomyces sp. NPDC111507. Taxonomy (NCBI): domain Bacteria; kingdom Bacillati; phylum Actinomycetota; class Actinomycetes; order Kitasatosporales; family Streptomycetaceae; genus Streptomyces; species Streptomyces sp. NPDC111507. The sequence goes on from NZ_JBVKBU010000011.1 coordinate 271,781, forward strand.
CATCGGCTGGGCGCTGGTCCTGTGTCTGCCGCTGTCGGTGCCCGGCGCGCTGGTGGCGCTGTCGTACGAGCCGGTCCATCTGTCGGCGCACAGCGTGGCGGGGCTGCTGTGGGTGGCCGTCGGATCGCAGTTCCTGGGTCTGGTCGTCTGGTACCGCGGGATGGCGGCGATCGGAATTCCCAAGGCCAGCCAGTTGCAGCTGGCGCAGCCGCTGCTCACACTGGTGTGGTCGGTACTGCTCCTCGGCGAGCAGCTCACACCGGCCGCGCCGCTGACGGCCGCGGCCGTGCTGATCTGCATCGCGCTCACCCAGCGAGCGCGGGGCTGAGCCCCAGGACCGTTACTCCCGCAGATGACGAGGAGACCCTTCAGATGCATGCAGACGTGGGCGACAAGCTCGTGCAGCACGGCAGGGTTGTCGGACAGCACGACAAGGTCGCGGAGATCACCGAAGTAATAGGAACGGAGGGCACGCCCCCGTACCGCGTGCGCTTCACGGACGGGCACGAGGCGGTCTGCTCACCGGGCCCCGACTCGGAAATCCGTCACAAGGACCCGCTGTAGACATTCGGGCACGAGGACCCGCTGTAGACATGCGGGCAGAGATTCAGGGCGCGGGTCGCGCCGGCCGCTGGTAGTGGTCGGTCACGACCCGCGCCATCGCTCCGACGCGGTCGCCGTCGACCTCCTTGGCGGAGAAGAAGACGTGTCCGCGCACTTGAGTGTGTTCGCGTGCGAAGGTGAGGTGCCGGGAGAGTTCGGCCGGGTCCTGCCAGGCCGCGGGCTGCGCGGGGTCACCGGCCTTGTAGAGCGCTTCCCCGATATACAGCTGCACGCCCGTGCCCTGGGTGACCGCCGCCCACCACGGCACGAGCCTCGCGTAGTCGGCGGCGGCGAAGCCGAGGTTCCAGTAGACCTGCGGGACGACGTAGTCGATCCATCGCTCGCGGACCCATTTCCTGGTGTCGGCGTACAGATCGTCGTACGTCTGCACGGCGGCCCGCGTGTCCGAGCCCCGCGGGTCGGTCGCACTGTTGCGCCACACCCCGAACGGACTGATCCCGAAGCGGGTACCGGGCCGGATCAGCGGGATGCGGCCGGCCGTCTCCCGCACCAGTCTGTCGATGTTGTCGCGCCGCCAGGCGGCCCGGTCCGCGAAGCCCGTGCCGTGCGCCCGGTACGCGGCGTCGTCGTCGAAGACCTGGCCCTCGGCCGGGTAGGGGTAGAAGTAGTCGTCCCAGTGCACGGCGTCGATCGCGTACGACCGCACCGCGTCGAGCATCGCGTCCTGGACGAAGGCGCGGACCTCGGGCAGCCCGGGGTTGTAGTAGAGCCTGCCGCCATAGGGGACGACCCAGTCGGGGTGCTTGCGGGCCGGGTGGGTCGCCACGAGTCTGCCGGGGTCCGAGTGGTTCGCGACGCGGTACGGGTTGAACCAGGCGTGCAGTTCGAGGCCGCGCGCGTGGGCCTCCCGCACCGCCGTGCCGAGCGGGTCCCAGCCGGGGTGCCTGCCCTGGACGCCGGTGAGGTACTGCGACCACGGCTCGTACGACGAGGGCCAGAACGCGTCGGCCGTGGGGCGGACCTGGAAGAACACGGCGTTCAGGCGGCGGTCGACCGCCCTGTCGAGGTGGGCGAGGAGTTCGGCGCGCTGCCGGGCGACGGACAGGCCGGCCCGCGAGGGCCAGTCGCGGTTGATGACGGTCGACAGCCACATGCCCCGCAGCTCGGAGGCCGTCCGTGGCCGACCGGGCCCCCGGGTTCCCCCGGAACGGGGTACGGCAGCCGAGTCCCCCGCCGAGCCGAGACCCGGGTCCGCCGTCGTGACGGGACCTGGCTCCCCCTCCGTGAGGCCCGGCTCCCCCGTCGTGACGAGACCGGTCAGCGCCGCCATCGCCGCCACGGTGAACGCCCGCCGTGACCCCCGCCCCGTCCCCGCCGTCCGCCCCACCGCACCCCGCTCCTTCACGTTCCGGATCCGTCCGATCACGGATCGTATCCTCGGCCAGCATGCCCCACCCGGGCGATCGATCATCGATACTTCGGAGTAACGTGCACGGGACGTGCACGATCGGAGCAGGCACCGAACAACGGGGGCCCTGCGACAGCCGTAGATCAGCGAAGGGGACGATGTGACCGACATCGAACGCGTCGGAGTGGTGGGCTGCGGCCAGATGGGAGCGGGCATCGCCGAGGTCTGCGCTCGCGCGGGTCTCGACGTCAAGGTCGCCGAGACCACCGGTGAGGCCCTGGAGATCGGCCGTACCCGGCTGTTCAACTCCCTCGCCAAGGCCGCCGAGCGCGGAAAGATCTCCGCGGACGAGCTCACCGCCACCCAGGAGCGGCTCAGCTTCACCACCGACCTCGGCGAGTTCGCCGACCGCGATCTGGTGATCGAGGCGGTCGTCGAGAACGAGCAGGTGAAGACCGAGATCTTCCAGGTACTCGACCAGGTGGTGACCCGGCAGGACGCGATCCTCGCCTCCAACACCTCCTCCATCCCGCTGGTGCGCCTCGCGGTCGCCACCTCGCGCCCCGACCAGGTCGTCGGCATCCACTTCTTCAACCCGGCTCCGGTGCAGCAGCTCGTCGAACTGATCCCGGCGCTCACCACCTCCGAGGGCACCCTCAGCCGGGCTCAGCTGTTCGCCGAGAAGGCCCTCGGCAAGCATGCGATCCGCGCCCAGGACCGCTCCGGGTTCGTCGTCAACGCGCTGCTGATCCCGTATCTGCTCTCCGCGATCCGGATGTTCGAGTCGGGCATCGCCAGCCGCGAGGACATCGACAACGGCATGGAGCTGGGCTGCGCCCACCCGATGGGCCCGCTCAAGCTCTCCGACCTGATCGGCCTGGACACGGTGGCCTCGGTCGCCTATTCGATGTACGAGGAGTACAAGGAGCCGCTGTACGCCGCTCCCCCGCTGCTCCAGCGCATGGTGGACGCGGGCCGGCTCGGCCGGAAGTCCGGCTCGGGCTTCTACACCTACGCCTGATCACGTACGGTCGCTTCCTTTCGCACCGTCACCTGATTACGTACGGTGAAACTCAGGCACGCGCGGGCCCGGCACCCCTTTCGGCGCCGGGCCCGCACCATTCACACACCGTGTGCGCGCCGGGCTCGCATATGCCCCTCGCACACGCTCCCCACGTGTCCACCAGGCGAGTTGACTTTCCGTGCGCATCCAAGGGATGTGACGACTACGGAAAGGAGCGGACCCGTGACCGCCGACCCGGAGCATCCCGTGGTCCATGGAGAACTCGCAGAGTTACGCCGTCGCCTCGACGTGGCATACGCACGCGTCGAGGGAGGGCATGCCCTGCTCAGTCACCGCGCCGAACAGACCGCCAAGGAGCTCGACGACCTGAGCGCACGGGTCGTCGCCCTGGAACACACCCGCTGGCCACTGCCCGCGATCGCGGCCCTCACGGCCGTGGGCGCACTCGCCGTGGCGGTCTGGCAGGCTCTCGGGCGCTAACGCTCAGGACGCCGCGGGGGGATGGATCGGGGCAACGCGTCCTGCCCGAGCCTGAGGTGATGCAGGAGGAGTAGCGCGGCAGCCATATTGGCGGCCGGGACCTCGCCGCGGGCGACCATGTCGGGAACGAGCTTGAGGGGAACCCATTCCCGACGGTCGGACTCGAAGTCGTCCACGGGGTGTCCGATGTACGCGCCTTCGTCGGCCCAGAAGATGTGGTGCCGGGCGTCGGTGAGCCCGTTGGAGGGCTCGACGCTCATCAGATGGCGCAAGGGTCCCGGTCGCCAGCCGGTCTCCTCCTCGAGTTCGCGGGCCGCCGCTACGGCGATGTCCTCGCCGTCCTCGACGACGCCCGCCGCGAGTTCCCAGCCCCAGCTGTCGGTGATGAAGCGGTGCCGCCACAGGAGCAGCACCTCATTGGCCTCGTTCACCACCGTGGCCACGGCCACGGGACGCAGCCGTATCAAAAAGTGATCGAGGTGCCGACCGTCCGGCAGCTCGACATCTGCGAGATTGACGCTGAACCAGCGGTTTGCGTACACAGTTTGTTCGTTCTGTTTCGTCCACTGCACGGTTCTGCCACCTTCCGCCGAGTAGATGGCAATATCGCAGCAGGAGCGTCCTGACAGCAGGCGCACAGCAGCGCACAGTGCACGGTGCGGCGGCGGGACTCGGTGGTCTACAGCGGTACGCGCAGTGCTCCGTCGATGAGTTCGGCGGCCTCGGCCGTGCCCGCACAGCCGCTGCGCACCAGGTGTTCGCGTACCGCGCGCAGTCTGTCGCGCAGCCGCTGGGACTCCATCCCCCGGGCCTGCTCGGCCATCTGGACGGCGGTGGCCACCGCCTTGTCGGCATTCCCCTGCCGCAGCTCGATCTGACTGAGCATCGCGAGACGGTGCACGCGCCCCCGGTCGTGCGCCGGAGTGTCCACGGCCGCCTCGGCGTGCGCCGCGGCGGCCACCAGGTCACCGAGGCTCAGCAGTGCCTCCGCCACCTGTACGTTGACCAGACCGGGCTGGACATAGCCGGTCTCGTCCGGTTCGTAACCGCGCCGGATGCGCTCGGCGGCCTGTTCGGCACGCCGGATGCAGGACAGCGCGCTGCTGCCGTCGCCGAGGTGTGCGTACGCCTTCGCCTGCATGGCGTAGAGGTCCGAGGCGAGCGCCGGGGTGATGTGCCGCCCGGCGGCGCGCAGCGCGGCCTCCGCGAAGGCGACGGCCTGCCGGTGCTCGCGCATGAACAGCGACTGGTTGACGAGGAGGGCTATGACATAGGCACCGAGTCCCCGGTCCCCGCTGGCCTTCGCCAGCCGCAGCGCCTGGTGGAAGTAGCGCTGGGCGAGCCCGTGCGCGTCGGAGTCGTAGGCGCAGATCCCCGCGATGGCGACGAGGCCGCCCGTCGCACGGTGGAGCTGGCGGCCGGTGGCGTCGGGATAACTGCCGCGCAGCAGGGGCGCGGTCTCCGCGTTGAGGAAACCGACGATCCGGCTGCGGGTCGCCACGCCGCCCGCCTTGCGGTACATCTGCTCGTAGTGGGCGCGGGCCGCGCGCAGCATCTCGATGTCGGCCATGCTCACGTGGTGGCGGCCGCCGCGCGAGACGTCCACGTCCTCGGGCGGGTTCTCCCACTCCCACACCGGCATCACGGCGGGCGTTCCGGTGACGGCCGGGGCGCCGAGGAGGTGCGGGCGCTGTTGTTCGTCGGAGCGCCACAGGGCGGTGGCGCGCTCCACGAAGCCGGAGAGCGAGGAGCCGTGCGGGGCGGACGGCTCGCCGGGCACGCCGAGGCCGATGTCGTCCAGGGTGACGGGCCGGTGCAGGCGCACCGCGAGCACCTCGCAGATCAGGTCGGGTACCTGGCCGCGCGGGCGCTGCCCCTTCAACCACCGTGCCACGGCTGTGTGTTCGTATCTGAGCGCGAGGCCGCGTGCCCTCCCCGCCTGGTTGACATGCGCGGCGAGTCCGGCGTGCGAGATGCCGGCCTCGTCGAGTATCGCGTCGAGCAGAGTGTTGGGCTGCATTCGGGCCCCCGGGTGGCTCGGTGGCGACAGTGCGGTCAGAGTAATCCGTCCCCTGTGCCTGTGGGTCCCCGTTCACACGGGGTGTGAACCGAATGCCCGTATCCGTACCGTGTGCACACTGTCGCGCAGAGTTCCTTACCGGTTGACTGAAATGCCTCGCAAGAGGCCGGCCGGGCCGCCGGCTCCCCCTCGTACAGTGCGGCGGCTCGGCCCCGCCGGTTGCGCGGCGTCACTGCGGGATCCGGCGTTCACCTGATGTGCCGGGCAACGGTGCGGCCCTGCTGTGTCGGGACTCGGCTGCGGTCGTTGCAGAGGATCAGTACGGCCACGTCGTCCGACGGTCTGCCACCGGTGTGGCGCAACAGGCGGGTGAAGACCGCCCTGAGAACGGTCTGCGGGGAGACGGGCTGGGTACGGACGGCCTCGGCGAGCGTGGCGGGCAAGGGGAAGAAGCAGCCGTGGGCGTCGCGGGCGTCCTCCACTCCATCGGTGTGCAGGAACAGGGCCTCGCCGGGGAGGAGTCGGCAGCAGAGGCTGGCCGCCAGTTCGGCGGGGAGCGGGAACGGGCCGAGCGGGGGCAGCGGTTCGGCTCCCGTGAGTGGTTCCACGCGACCGGCGGCGAGCCGGTACGGCGACGGGTGACCGCAGTTGAGGGCGTAGACCTCGCCGTCACCGCGGATCTCCAGAAGAAGTACGGTGACGAACTCCTCGGCGACCGGGCTGTCGGGTTCCGGGCCCGCCGAGGGGTGTTCGGCGCGCGCCCGCTCGCGCAGATGCCGGGCCAGGGCCCGTTCCAGCCGCCGGAGCACACAGGCGAGTTCGGGTTCGTCGTGCACGGCCTCGCGGAAGCTGCCGAGGACGGCGGCGACGGTTGCGATGGCGCCGAGGCCGTGTCCGCGCACGTCGCCCATGACGACCCGTACACCGTGCTCGGTGGCGATCACCTCGTACAGGTCACCACCGATGTTCGCGCCATGGTCGGCGGAGAGCTGGGCAGCGGCGATGTTGAGGCCGTCGATGCGCGGAGGCAGCGGTCGCAGCAGCACGCTCTGGGCGGCGCCCGCGACCTTGCGGATCTGCCTCAGCTCCCGCAGCAGCGCCCGTCTGACGTGGAGGATCAGCCCGGTGCCGACGGCGAAGAAGACGGCGCTGGTGACGATCCGCGCCTCGAGGCCGTCCCGCTGGGCGAGCGGGCAGGTCATTCTGTACGTGATGGCGATCGCACCCCAGGCGGTCGGCAGCCCCAGGCTCAGTACCCGCCGCAGGGTCCGCCGCTCGGCCCGGCGCACCGTCCGGTCGAGGCCGTCCGGCGGACCGCCGCCGTGGACCGTCCGGGCCAGTCGCACGCGCGGTCCGCCCCGGCTCACCGCCCGGACGAGCCCGGCCCGCAGACCACTCCCCCGGGGTCGCGCCCGGAGGCCCACTCGGGCCGGCCCCCGCGAATTCGTCCGGGACGTCGCCCTGCGGGGAGCCCCAGCCTTGATACGGATCATGCCGATTGGCCCCCCAATAGGCCCTGACAGCGCAGACGACCTTCAAGAGGCCGGTCCGATTCTGTCGACCGTATGCCCCGATCGGGCCAGATCGCCCCGACTTGCCACCCGAATGAGTGACACAGCTTCGGACAACCGCATTTATGCAGGTGGGCCAGGGGACGCGCGCCCCAAAGGGGCGCGGGGAACTGCGCGCCCAGCCACGCCATCCGCGCGGCCGAAGGACGACCCGCAGTTCCCCGGCACTGCCGTGCGGAGCTAGCTCCGCAACACCGCTCCCGTGCGCTCAGCGGCGAGCGCCACGGCCACGTCACGCGCCGCGGAGGCCTCGTCGACGGTCAGCGTCCGGTCGTCGGCGCGGAACCGCAGCGCGTAGGCCAGGGACTTCTTGCCCTCGCCGAGCTGCTCACTGTTCTCATAGACGTCGAACAGCCGGATGGACTCAAGGAGTTCACCCGCGCCCTCACGCAGCGCCGCCTCGACGTCCACGTGCGGGACGGTCTTGTCGACGACCAGAGCCACGTCCTGGGTGGCGACCGGGAAGGTCGAGACCTTCGGGCCCTTGGGGAGGCCCGCGCTCGCCTGCTCCAGCGCGTCCAGGTCGAGCTCCATCGCACAGGTGCGCGCGGGCAGACCCAGGGTCTTCAGGACACCGGGGTGCAGCTCACCGGCGTACCCGATGACCTTCTCCTGGCCGTCGACGGCGACGGCCAGTTCGGCGCAGCGACCCGGGTGCCACGGCCCGTACTGCCCGGCACGGACGAGGAGTTCGGCCCCCGCCTCGCGGGCCAGCGAGCGCGCGGCCTCGATCGCGTCGGCCCAGTCGGCCGGGCGGCCCTTGCCCCACCAGCCGGCCTGCTCGCGGGCGCCCGCGAGGACGACGGCGGCGTGCCGGGGCTGGACGGGGAGCGCGGCCGTGAGGGACGCGATCTCCTCGTCGGTGGGACGGCGGTCGACGGGCAGGCGGCCCGCGACGCGCAGTTCGTCCTGCGGCTGGAAGACGAGCCCGGTCTCGAAGAGCGCCAGGTCGTGGCTGCCGCGGCCGTCGTTGCGGCGCAGGGCGTGCAGCAGGCCCGGCAGCAGCGTCGTACGGAGTGCGGGCTCCTCGTCGGAGAGCGGGTTGACCAGCTTGACGACCTTGCGCTTCGGGTCGTCGGCGGCCAGGCCGAGCTGGTCGAAGACGTGCTCGCCGATGAACGGGTAGTTCAGCGCCTCGACGTATCCGGCGCCGGCCAGCGCGCGGCCGATCCGGCGCTGCAGCCGCTGCCTGCCGGTCAGACCCAGGCCCGCGGGGGGCTTCGGCAGGGTCGAGGGCAGGTTCTCGTAGCCCTCGAGCCGGATGACCTCTTCGGCCAGGTCGTTCGGGTCCGTCAGGTCGGGCCGCCAGGACGGCACGGTGACGATCAGCTCGTCCTGCCCGTAGACGTCGCAGCCGACCTGCTGGAGGCGGCGGACGACGGTCTCGCGGCCGTAGTCGACACCGGCCACCTTGTCCGGGTGGTTCGCCGGGATGGTGATGCTGTGCGGCGCGGAGGGCGCGATGACCTCGGTGACCCCGGCGTCGGCGGTGCCGCCGGCGAGGAGGACGAGGAGGTCGACCGTGCGCTGGGCGGCGGCCGAGGCGGCCTGCGGGTCGACGCCGCGCTCGAAGCGCTTGGACGCCTCGGAGGCCAGCTTGTGACGGCGGGCGGTGCGGGCGATCGAGAGCGCGTCGAAGTGCGCGGCCTCGATGACGACCTCGGTGGTGGTGCCCTCGGTGTCGTCGATCTCCGTGTTCGCGCCGCCCATGACGCCCGCGAGGCCGATGGCGCCACGGTCGTCGGTGATGACCAGGTCCTCGGCGTCCAGCGTGCGCGTGACGCCGTCGAGGGTGGTGAGCCTCTCGCCCTGCTCGGCCCGGCGCACACCGATCGCGCCCTGGACGCGGGTGCGGTCGTACGCGTGCAGGGGCTGGCCGAGCTCCAGCATCACGTAGTTGGTGATGTCGACGGCGAGCGAGATCGGGCGCATGCCCGCCTTCTGGAGGCGGCGGCGCAGCCAGATCGGCGAGAGGGTCTCGGGGTCGAGGCCCGTCACCGTCCGCGCGGTGAAGCGGTCGCAGCCCATCGGGTCGGAGACCCGGACCGGGTAGCCGAACGCGTTCGGGGCCGGTACGTCGAGCAGCGCGGGGTCGAGCAGCGGCAGGCCGTAGGCGATGGCAGCCTCTCGGGCCACACCGCGCAGCGACAGGGCGTAGCCGCGGTCGGGCGTGACGGCGATGTCGAGGACCTCGTCGACGAGCTGGAGCAGCTCGATCGCGTCGGTGGCGACCTCGACCTCCGGCGGCAGGACGATGATGCCGCCGCTGCCGTCGTCGCCCATGCCCAGCTCGTCGCCGGAGCAGATCATGCCGTGCGAGGTCTTGCCGTACGTCTCGCGCGCGGCGATCGCGAAGTTGCCGGGCAGCACGGCGCCGGGCAGGACCACGACGACCTTGTCACCGACGGCGAAGTTGCGGGCACCGCAGACGATCTCCTGGAGCTCGCCGGTGCCGTTGGCGGTGCCGACGTCGACGAGGCAGAAGCGGATGGGCTTCTTGAAGCCCTCCAGCTCCTCGATGGACTGCACCTGGCCGACGACCAGGGGACCCTTGAGGTCGGCGCCGAGCTGCTCGACGGTCTCGACCTCGAGGCCTGCCGAAATGAGCTTGGCCTGGACGTCGCGGCCGGTCTCCGTCGCCGGCAGGTCGACGTACTCCCGCAGCCAAGAAAGCGGGACCCGCATCAGATCTCCATCCCGAACGGCCGGGTGAACCGGACGTCACCCTCGACCATGTCTCGCATGTCTTCGACGTTGTGGCGGAACATCAGCATCCGCTCGATGCCGAACCCGAAGGCGAATCCGCTGTACTTCTGCGGGTCGACGCCACAGGCGACCAGCACCCGCGGGTTGACCATGCCGCAGCCGCCCAGCTCGATCCAGCCCTCGGAGGAGCAGGTCCGGCAGGGGCGGTCGGGGTTGCCGACGGACTCGCCCTTGCAGACGTAGCAGAGCATGTCCATCTCGGCGGACGGCTCGGTGAAGGGGAAGTAGTTCGGGCGCAGCCGGGTCTTCATGTCGGCGCCGAAGAGCGACTGGACCATGTGGTCCAGGGTGCCCTTGAGGTCGGCCATGGTCAGGCCCTCGTCCACGGCGAGGAGCTCGATCTGGTGGAAGACCGGGGTGTGCGTGGCGTCCAGCTCGTCCGTGCGGAACACCCGGCCGGGACAGACGACGTAGACGGGCGGCTCACGGTCCAGCATGGCGCGGGCCTGCACGGGCGAGGTGTGGGTGCGCAGCACGACACCGGACTCGCCGTGATCGCCCGTCGGGCCCTCGACGAAGAAGGTGTCCTGCATCTGCCGGGCCGGGTGGTCGGGCGTGAAGTTCAGGGCGTCGAAGTTGAACCACTCCGCCTCGACCTCGGGGCCCTCGGCGATCTCGTATCCCATGGACACGAAGACGTCCGCGACGCGCTCCATCATGGTCGTCAGCGGGTGGCGGGCGCCGGCGGGTACGCGGTCGTACGGCAGCGTGACGTCCACCGCCTCCTCGACCAGTACCCGGGCGTCGCGCTCGGCCTCCAGCTCGGCCTGGCGGGCGCCGAGGGCCTTGTTCACCGCGCCCCGGGCCTGGCCGACGAGCTTGCCCGCGGCTGCCTTGGCATGCGGGGGCAGGGCGCCGATCTCGCGGTTGGCGAGGGCCAGCGGCGAGGTGCCGCCGGTGTGGGCGACCTTGGCCTCCTGGAGCGCGTCGAGGTCACCGGCGGCGGCGAAGGCGGCGAGCGCCTCGTCCCGCATGCGCTCGATCTCTTCCGGTTTCAAGGCCTCGACCTCTACAGGGTCGTACGACTTATTCGGTGCCGACATCTCTTCCCGTGCTTCCGGTTGGCTGGCGGATGGTCCCCGTCCCGACTCGGGGGACGCATGGTCCCTGAAACGGGGACGCAAAGGTGCCAAAGGCCGAGTCTAACGGGGTGGGAGCCGACCTCGGACGCGCAGTCCGAGGGGTGGCTCCGGTACGACCGCGCCCGTGGGGCCTCTTCGGCGTTACAGCAGGTACGCCGGGGTGCCCACGGGCAACGTAAATCGGAACTCGGCACCGCCGCCGGGGGCGCGGCCGACCGTGATGGTGCCGCCGTGGGCCTCGACGATGCCCTTGACGATGTACAGCCCGAGGCCCGTGCCGCCGCGCTTGCTGCCCCGCCAGAAGCGGGTGAAGACGCGGTTCATGGACTCCTCCGGGATGCCGGTGCCCTCGTCGCTCACGGTGACCGACGTGGCCGCGTTCTCGCCGTCCTCACGCTCGCGCGGGGACGCCGAGGGCGTGACGTCAATAGTGACGGTTCCCTCGCCGTGCCGCACCGCGTTTTCGAGCAGGTTGCTCAGCACCTGGTCGATCTTGTCCGGGTCGGCCCACAGGGGCGGCAGGGGCTGTTCGAGGCGCAGCAGGAAGCGGTCGGCGGGCTGGCCCGAGGTGACGTACGCCTGGATGTGGCGGCCGACGGCGGCGCCGATGTCGACGGGCTGGCGGCGCACTTCCAGTCGGCCGGAGTCGATGCGGGAGATGTCGAGCAGTTCGGCGATGAGCCGGGTGACCCGGTTGGCGTCGGCGTCGACGGTCTCCAGCATGAGTTTCTTCTGGTCGTCGGTGAAGCGTTCCCACTTGGCGAGCAGGGTGGCGGTGAAGCCCTTGACCGAGGTGAGCGGGGAGCGCAGCTCGTGGGCGACCGTGGCGATCAGCTCGGCGTGACTGCGCTCGGTGCGGCGGCGGGCCTCGGTGTCGCGCAGCGAGACGACGACGCGGCGGACGGGCCCGGTGGGCGCGGTGCGTACGTAGCGCGCGGAGACGAGCACTTCACGTCCCCCGGGGAGCAGCAGATTCCGCTCGGGCTGTCCGACGCGGATCGCGAGGCCGCCGTACGGGTCGGTCAGCTGCCACCAGCGACGGCCTTCGAGGTCCTCCAGGGGAAGGGCCGACTCCAGGTGGCGTCCGAGGGCGGCGGCGGCGGGGACGGCGGTGATGCGGGCGGCGGCGGCGTTGAAGCGGATGACCCGGCCGTTCTCGTCGGCGATGACGAGTCCGTCGGGCAGGTCGTCGGGGTCGATGCCGAGTTCGTCCCCCGGTTGCGAACCGAGGCCGACGCCGTGATCGGCGTCATGATCGGCGTCGAGTCGATCGTCGTGCTGACCGGCGCGCGGGAGCGCGGGTGTGTCGCGCACGTCCCGTGCGCGCGGTGCGCTCTTCGCACCGCTCGTGCCGACACCCATCCCCGTACCCCACCTCTCGTCTGGCGCAGTGGGCCCCCGAGCCCGTCACCCTACTAGCTGTCGGTGACGGAGCGGCACCCTCCGGAGGCGCGCTGTGCACGGGCGGACGCGTAGAGACATACGGCGGCGGCCGTCGCGAGGTTCAGACTCTCGGCCTTTCCGTGGATCGGTACGCGCACGACGGCGTCCGCCAGCGCGCGCGTCTCCTCCGGGAGCCCCCAGGCCTCATTGCCGAACACCCAGGCGGTGGGGCCGCCCATGGTCCCCTTGTCGAGCTCGTCGTCGAGGTCGTCCTCACCCGCTCCGTCGGCGGCGAGGATCCGTACGCCGGCGTCCTTGAGACCCTGCACGGCTGCCTCCACGGGCACACCGACGGCCACCGGCAGGTGAAAGAGGGAACCGACCGAGGCCCGTACGGCCTTGGGGTTGTACAGGTCGACGGACGCGTCGGTGAGTACGACGGCCTCGGCGCCGGCGGCGTCGGCGCACCGCAGCACCGTGCCGGCGTTCCCGGGGTCGCGCACGTGCGCGAGCACGGCGACGAGCTTGGGGCGGGCCGCGAGGATCTCCTCGAAGGGGGTGTCGAGGAACCGGCAGATCCCGACGAGCCCCTGCGGAGTGACGGTGGTCGAGATGTCGGCGATCACCTCCTCGTCGGCGAGGTGCACCCGGGCTCCGGCGGCCCGGGCGTCCCCGACGATGTCGGCGTAGCGCTCCGCGGCCTCGACGGTCGCGAACAGTTCGACGAGCGTGGCCGCCTCGTCGACGCGGTGCGCCGCCGCCTCGCGCACGGCCTGCGGTCCCTCGGCGAGGAACAGCCGTTCCTTGCCGCGGAAGTTCCGCCGGGCGAGCCGCCGCGCGGCGGCTACGCGCGGCGAGCGCGGGGAGATCAGCTCGGGGTCGGCGGGCATGGGGTCACCTCAGGGGGTTGCGGAGGGTCGGCTTGGGGTGGGGCGGGGCCGGGTCCCCTCGGAGAAGACGACGAGAACGGGGTCTGTGTGTCCATGCCGACCGCGGCCGGGCCTGATTCCGGGTCCGGGTTTCGGGAACCGGGCCGACGAGCCGCCTGCCGTCACCGGCCGTCGTCCGCTGACCGCGATCCCGGCGGCCTCGGACGCCCGGTCCGGCCGAGGTACGACGAGCGGTGCCGGACTCTCGGCCCAGCCGAGCGCCGACAGAGCACACCATCCCCGGCACACCCCGTCCACCAGGACGAAGCGGGCCCGGGACCAACCGGCTTGTCCCCGCCGGAGGCCGAAGGCCACATCCGCCGAAACGGAGCCCCGGGGCCGACGGGTCGGGTGTCCCGCCGGAGACCAGACACCGGCCGAGGCGAAACCCCACCACCGGACCCGGAACCAACCAGCTGGCAGTCCCCGCCGTAGACCCAAGGCCACATTCCGCCGAAACGGAACCCCACCGCCGGGCCCAGGGCCGACGGGTCGGGTGTCCCGCCGGAGACCGGGCGTCCGCCGAGACAGAGCCCCACCAGCAGACCCGGAACCAAACGGCTGGGTGTCCCGCCGGAGACCGGGCGCCGGCCGGGACGGAGGCCAGGCGTCCGTCGGGGCGCGACCCCGTCGCCGACCGGCTGCCCGGCCGGAGGGCTTCGGCGTTGCGAGCGGGCCTCGCCTCCCCGGTGGGGGCACCGGACGCGGCGCGTCATGCGTAGCGTCCGGTGCCGATCCGGGCCGGGATTCCCCCGCGGCCGACGTGCCGTACGGCGCCGCGGTACTCAGCCGCGACGGCGGCATCCGTCGGCATCCGGCGGTGCCGCGCCGACATCGCCAACGCGCAGCGTGCCCCGACAGACCGGCGGAGCCCAAACGCACCGGGACCCGCAAGCCGTGAGGCAAGCGGGTCCACAGCGACGTACGGCTCAGGCGAGCGCGAGCGTCACGCGGCCTTCGGCGCGTTGACGTCCGACGGCAGCGCCTTCTGCGCGACCTCGACGAGCGCGGCGAACGCACCGGCGTCGTTCACGGCCAGCTCGGCCAGGATCTTGCGGTCGACCTCGATGTTCGCGGCCTTCAGACCCTGGATGAAGCGGTTGTACGTGATGCCGTTGGCGCGGGCAGCGGCGTTGATGCGCTGGATCCACAGCTGACGGAAGTCGCCCTTGCGCTTCTTGCGGTCGTTGTAGTTGTAGACCAGCGAGTGGGTGACCTGCTCCTTGGCCTTGCGGTACAGGCGCGAACGCTGACCGCGGTAGCCGGAGGCCGCCTCGAGGATCGCCCGGCGCTTCTTGTGGGCGTTGACTGCCCGCTTGACGCGTGCCACTTTTTAACTCCTTGTAGCGGGGCCGTGGCTGTCGTCACACGGCCCGAAATCGATTGGGTCCCGGTCGGAGATCAGGCGCGCGGTGCGCGCCCGACGTCACTTGCCGAGAAGCTTCTTGATCTTCTTGGCGTCGCCCGGGGCCATCTCGGCGTTGCCGGTGAGGCGGCGCGTCAGGCGCGACGACTTGTGCTCGAGCAGGTGGCGCTTGCCGGCGCGCTCACGGAGCACCTTGCCGGAGCCGGTGACCTTGAAGCGCTTGCTGGCACCGCTGTGCGACTTGTTCTTCGGCATAGCGCCGTTCTCTCCTCGTCAGTGGCGTTCCGGTGCCCGGTCGTTAAACCGGGCACGGTGGAACGTCATGTATGTATCGATTGACATCCCCGGACTCACGTCCCGTGGACTCCATGGACTGTCGTCCCGGACTCCCCGGAGCCTTCGCCCTGGGATCAGGCCTCGGCGGAAGCCTCGGCCGGGGCCTCGGCGGTCTCGGCCTCGGAGGTCTCGGCCTCGGAGGTCTCGCCCTCGGCGATCTCACCCTCGGCGATCTCACCGTCGGCGGCGTTCTGCGAGCGACCGGGGTTGGCCTTCGCTTCAGCCTTGCGAGCCGCCTGGGCCTCACGGGCCTCGGCCATCGCCTCGGTCTTCTTCTTGTGCGGACCGAGAACCATGATCATGTTTCGGCCGTCCTGCTTCGGGTTCGACTCGACGAACCCGAGGTCCTCGACGTCCGAAGCCAGACGCTGCAGCAGTCGGTAGCCGAGCTCCGGCCGGGACTGCTCGCGACCGCGGAACATGATCGTGATCTTGACCTTGTCGCCCTGCTTGAGGAACCGGACGACGTGACCCTTTTTGGTGTCATAGTCGTGCGGGTCGATCTTCGGCCGGAGCTTCATTTCCTTGATGACCGTGTGCGCCTGGTTCTTGCGCGCCTCACGGGCCTTCATGGCCGACTCGTACTTGAACTTCCCGTAGTCCATGAGCTTGCAGACCGGCGGACGCGCGCTCGCCGCCACCTCGACCAGGTCGAGGTCGTACTCCTGCGCAAGCTCCAGCGCCTTGGCAAGCGGAACAATCCCGACCTGCTCGCCGCTGGGACCGACAAGTCGCACCTCGGGAACGCGAATCCGGTCGTTAATGCGGGGCTCGGTGCTGATGGATCCTCCTCGGTAGCACCACACGGCGGTCTGGCGGACAGCCGCGTATGTCTCTGATGACATGGGACCAACCACCGCGGGGCATGAAAAAATGCCCCGGACGGTACACAGGCGGGGCTCCAAGGAATACCGGAGCACCGCCGCGGTGAACCGCGGGGCGCACATTCGGGCGACTCCACCGTCCGTACGGAACGGTGGTGGCCGCCTGACCGGGTGACCCGCCATCCGTGAGGACGGTCGGGTGGGAGATCGGAGCCTCCACTTGTGGGCCGAGCACGCTGACATACGTCTGGGCGCATCCGGCCGGTCGTTACACAAGGTTAGCAGCTCCCCCGGGCCCGCGCTAACCGAGCGCCTCCGCGCTCCCGCGGACGGGTGCCTGCGTGCCGGGGCCTATCGTGTGGGACATGAGTGACACCCCTCCCCAGAACCCCGACTTCGACAGCATGACCCGCGACATCGCCGAGGTCCCCGCGGTCGAGGTCCTCGTGACGGTCGCCGTCAACCTGATGAGCGCCGCCGCCGTGAAGCTCGGTCTGACCGAGGAGGGCGACAAGTACAAGGACCTCGACGAGGCGCGCAAGCTGATCCACGCGCTGGCCGGACTGCTGGACGCGAGCGCGACCGAGATCAGCTCCTTCCACGCGTCCCCGCTGCGCGACGGCCTGAAGTCGCTGCAGCTGGCGTTCCGCGAGGCGTCGATCGTCCCGGACGAGCCGGGCCAGGGCCCGGGCGAGAAGTACACGGGCCCGATCTACGGCTAGATCCTGATCCGCCGAAGAGGGCCTTGGTTCCTCTCCCGCTCCCGCTTTCTACTGACGTACGTACAAGGGCTCGCCCGGTGGCGTCGTCCCGGCCGGCAGCAGTGCCAGGTCGAGACCGCGCACCAGGCGGGCCCTCAGCGTTTCGTCGGCGGCGAGCCGCCCGGCGAGCGCGCGGGCGGCTTCGGCCGGGGCCGCGGTCGGGTCCAGTACCAGCGCGAGCGTGCCGTCGGCCTGGCCGGGGCCCAGGTGGGCGCGGAGTACGGCGGGCTCGGCGGCCACGGCGGCGCGTACCGCCTCGACCACGGCGGGATCGGCGAGCGGGTCCGCCGTCGTACGCCCCTCGGCGAGGGCGAGCAGCGCCGAGCCGGTCAGTTCGTACGGCACCGGACCGGCCAGATCGAGGACGACCGTGTCGGCCTTCTCGTGCGCGGCGGCCTGCAGTGCCTGGTGCAGGGGTACGGCGACGGGGCGGGCCGCCGGGTCCCAGCGGGCCAGCGACTCGGTGGAGGTGAAGGCGGGCAGGGCCGTGCGGTGGCCTGCCTTCAGGGTGGGCACCGCCATGTCGCTGGTCTTCTCGTGACGCAGCCCGTTCTCGTCCTCCTCGACCTCGCCGAGGACGGCCACGACGGGCACGAGGAGCCGGGCGCCCTTGAGCGCCTCCAGGACCGGCCCCACGGCGGTGCGGTCCTCGGCCCAGGCCGCGAGTGCCGCGCTCAGCCGGGGATCGGCGGAGCCGTCGTCGTCGGGGAAGCCGGAGTCGGGAATGTTCTTGTTCGCCACGGTCCCCGACCCTATCGGGGGGATGCTGCTGGTCTTGTGCGGGCCCTGAAACCTGGCGTTGACAGCTTTCACGGGATTCTCAGCTTTCGCTGACGCACCTCTCACACGCGTCCAACGCCCGGCACAGGCACCACCCCGAGCATCGCGGGATGTCCCCTGACAGAGCTCGTCGGCGTCGCATCCGCCGCTCCGGACGCAGGACCCTCGTCCACACCGTCGTGGCTTCCGCCGTCCTCGTGGGCGGTACGGCGGCGGGTGCCGTCTACGTGAAGGCACAGGCGCACGACCGCGGGAGCCTCGTATCCTCCCCCTCGGCATCGCCGGGTACGTCGTCCTCGGCGTCGGCCGCGTCGTCGTCCCCCAGCCAGGAGGCATCGGTGGAACCTGTGACGGATCCCACGGTGGAGCGGGACGCCCTGCTCGCCAAGGCGATGAAGGCCGTGGCGTTGGAAGACGGCGCGGCGGTCTCGGTCGCGGTGTTCGACATCGACTCCGGCGAGGGCGCCGCCTACGGCGAGGGAGCCTTCGACACGGCCAGCATCGTCAAGGTCGACATCCTCGCGACGCTGCTGCTCCAGGCACAGGACGCGGACCGGCATCTGACGGCGGCGGAGAAGACGTACGCCACCGCGATGATCACGAACAGTGACAACGTGTCCGCGTCCGCGCTGTGGGACATCATCGGGCAGGCGGACGGTCTCGACGCCGCGAACGAGCGGTTCGGGCTGACCGGTACCTCCGGCGGGGACGGTGCGCTGTGGGGGCTGACTCAGACCACGGCGGCCGACCAGCTCACCCTGCTCCAGCAGGTGTTCGGGGACGACTCCGAACTCAGCGAGGCCTCGCGCACGTATCTCCAGGGGCTGATGGGCGAGATCGCCGCCGATCAGCACTGGGGGGTGTCGGCGGCGGCCGACGGCACGCAGTGGGCCCTCAAGAACGGGTGGCTGGCGCGGAGTTCGACCGGGCTGTGGGACATCAACAGCATTGGCCGGGTCGCCGTCGACGGGGACGAGTACCTGGTGGCGGCGCTGTCCAACGGCAACACGACCAAGGCCAAGGGGATCTCGGTGGTGGAGGCGGCGGCGAAGGCGGCGGTGGCCGCGTTCGGCTCCGCGTGAGTTCGGGGGAGCCGTGAAGGTGCGGGGTGTCCGTTCGGGTGCGGGTGCGTCGTGGCTGGGCGCGCAGTTCCCGGCGCCCCTGAAGCAGTTCCCCGCGCCCCTAAAGGGGCAGGTCGCCCGATGCGTCCGGCGCTGAGAACCTGCGGCCTCGCCACAGGATCACCGACGCGGCCAGCAGGACCACGCCCGCGCCGCCCGCCGCCGGGCCCAGCCAGCCGGACGGCTGGTTGTCGTCCGGGGCGGCGTCGGGGCCCGTACCGAAGTACTTCTTGCCGTACGCCGCCGCGTGGGTGCTGTCCGGTTTGAGGCGGCCTGCGGCCTCGATGGCCGCCGCGGGGTCGATGAAGCCGAAGCCGCGGGAGTCGTCGCGCCCGCCGCTGGGGGCGTTGCGGGCGGTGTCCTCCAGGAGCTTCTTGATCTGCGCCGGGGACAGGCCCGGGTGGGCCGCCTTGATGAGCGCGACCGCGCCGGAGACGAACGCGGAGGCGGCGCTGGTGCCCCAGCCCTCGTAGTACTTGTCGTCCGGATCGGCGATGACGACGTCGACGCCGGGGGCGCTGACGGTGGCGTACCAGCGGCGGGTGGAGAACGAGGCGCGGGTGCCGTTCTGGTCGACGGCCGTGGCCGCAATCACGCCCGGGTAGGCCGCCGGGTACGAGATGTGGTCGCCCTTCTCACCGCCGTTGCCGGCCGAGGCGACGACGACCGCGCCCTTCTTCAGGGCGTACTGGACGGCGGCGTCCTCGGCGGGCTCGGGATGGGCGGACTTGGAGTCGTCGCCGAGGGAGAGGTTGATGACGTCGGCGCCCTGGTCGGTGGCCCAGCGGATGCCTTCGGCGAGGGCGTTGCCACGGGTGTTGCGGGCCCTCGTACGGGCCGAGTCGCCGTCTTCGAGGATGACGCGGACGGGGAGGATCTTCGCCTCGGGGGCGATGCCGAGGACTCCGTCGCCGTTGCCGACGCCGTGCCCGTGGCCGGCGATGATCCCGGCCATCGCGGTGCCGTGCCGGGCCCAAGCGCGGTCACCGCGCTGCGCCCCGAAGCCGACCATGTCCTTTCCGGTGAGGACGTTGCCGGCCAGGTCCGGATGCTGGTCGTCGACGCCCGTGTCGAGGACCGCGACCGTGATGCCCTGGCCCTTCGTGGTGCGCCAGGCCTGCTGGGTGTGCATCGCGTCGAGGGCCCACTGCTGGGCGCGTATGCCGTCGGCGTGCGCGGCGGTGGACGGGAGCAGGGCGAGGGAGGCGGCCACCAGGACGCTCAGGGCTCCGGCCCTGCGGGTGGCCCTGCGGGATGCCTTACGGGCGGCCTCGTGGGTGGCCTCGCCGGTGGTGGCCCTGCGGGTGGCCTTGCGGGTCATGACGGCTTCTCCGTGGCCGAGCCGACGGTTTTGCGCAGGCTGCGCTCGATGCGGTCGGCGAGGCCCTGTGCGTCGTGGCCCAGGCCCGCCTGGGCCGGGGCCGTGGTCGCACCGGGCTTGATGGCGTCCGCGGCGGGCTGCGGTGCGGTGACGATACGGCCGTCGGCGAAGCCGGTGACGGCGTAGACGACCACGGGCGCGTCGGTGAGCACCGACACCGTCCAGGACGCGCGCTGGGCGTCGCCGAACCCGGCGGCGACGGTGCCCTTGGCGGCGTACGGACGGGGCATCAGATCGGTGCGCCGGCCGAGGCCTTCCTGCTGGAAACGGTTCTTCAGCGCGGTCATGGCCGCCGGGTCCGCCTTGGTGAACAGCAGGCCCACGGTGGTGACCTGACTGCGGGTCGCGTCCGTGTACGTGGCCCGCAGCAGCCGTAGACAGCCTGCTGGGGCGAGCGCCTTGCTCAGGAGCGGATCGAACGCGTTCGCGCAGCCGCTGTCCGGGACGACGGCGAGTCGGGTCCAGGTGCGGTCGGCGCCGCCGGGGCCCGCGCCCTGGCCCTGCACGGTGGGCGGGAAGAGCTGGTCCACGGGCACGCTGTGCCACATGCTTCCGGCCGCCACGAA
This sequence comes from Streptomyces sp. NPDC111507, assembly GCF_055638955.1. NCBI lineage: Bacteria > Bacillati > Actinomycetota > Actinomycetes > Kitasatosporales > Streptomycetaceae > Streptomyces > Streptomyces sp. NPDC111507. The sequence goes on from NZ_JBVKBU010000011.1 coordinate 292,143, forward strand.
GGCGCTGTGCGCACCGTCCGCGCCCGTGCCGTCGCCGGTCAGCCAGCTCCCGGCCGCCGCGCCGCCGATGAGGCCGAGGCCCAGCACGACGCAGGCCGCGGCCGCTGCCGCCCGGGGCCGGGTACGCGCGCCGACGTGGCGCGGGCGCGTGGTGTCGTCGTAGGTCTCGGGCTCCGCGAACGACACGTACGGGCGTGCCGTGCCGGGGGCCGGGCTCGCGGGGACGGACGGTTCGACGGGCCGCTCCGCGGGGACGGGGCGCAGCCGCGTGGTCGTCTCCGTGATCCCGTCCTCGGGTACGGGCGTCCGCCGGGCCGGGCCGGGATGCGGCACACCGGGGTGCCGGCCGGCGGGCGGGGCGTCGGGAAAGCGGGCGGAGGCCGGGGGCGGGGGCGGGGACGCGGGGATGGTGGTGCGCCGGCCGGGGAAGCCGGGATGCGCCGGCTCGTGGCGCGGGGGCTCAGGGGTGCCGGTGGCACCCGGCGCCTGCGGGGACGCCGTACCGGCGGAGGACGGCCCCGCCGACGGTTTCGGGTCGTGCGAGAGCCGGAAGGGGCGCGCCGCCCGGGTACCGCCGCCGTCCGGGCGGGCCATGACGTCACCGGAGGTGTCGGACGCCTCACCTGAGCGCGGGACCGCGTCCGTCGGGGAACCGGCCGACACCGGCCGCCGGGGACCGCCCGCGCGGGGCGCCCCGGCAGTGTCGGGCGACGACGGGGTACGGGGCTCACTGCCCGACCGCGGTGTCCCGGCGGTGGACGGACCAGGTGACGGGGAGGCGGCGCCCGCGCGGGGCGGCGTCATGGTGTCGTCCGCCGGGGACGGGCGGCTCTGCCGGGGTGCGCGCGCGGCGGGGGCGTCAGCCGTGGTGGGCCGCTCCGCCGGGCGGCGCGGGGCGCCTGTCGCGGGCAGTTCACCGGAGTCGGGGAGCGTCCAGGACTCGCCCACCGCGGACGGGTCCGTCCGGCGGGGCACCGGGGCGGTGGCCGCGGGCGGTTCCTGCGGGCTCGGCAGCGACCAGGGCTCGCCGCCCACGGGCGGCTCGGCCGGACGCGGCCGCCAAGTGGCGCCCGAGGGCAGGTACTTCGGGCGGGGCGGCATCGCGTCCCCGCCCGCGGGGGACTGCTCGGGTCGCGGCGGGGTCGGCGGCGGCGTGACGCCCCCCGCGGTCGGCGCTTCGGGCCTCTGCGGGGGCACCGGATTCCCACTCCCGGGAGACATCTCCGGCGTCGGTGCGGTCGCCGCACGGGTCGGCACACCGCCCTCGCTCCTCGGAGACCGTTCGGGCCGGGGCGGGGTCGCCGACCAGGAAGGCACGCCCTCCCCACCCGCCGGAGACTGTGCGGGCCGCGGCGGGATCGCCCGGCCGGACGGTTCGCGCTCCCCGCTCGTCGGGGCCTGTGCGGGCCGCGGCGGGGTCACCGGGCGGGAGGGCGTGGAGCCGGTGCGGCCCTCCGAGGGAGGCGGTGGGGTGTCCTGCGCGGGAGACGCTGCCGCCTCGGGGGAGACCGTCCCCTCGGGGGAGTCTCCCGGTGACCGTGCCGGGCGGGGTGGGGTGGCCGGGCGTGGCGGGATGGAGGCGCGGCGCGCTTCCGTGCTCATGCACCCCCCGTTTCCTCGTACCCGGGCTACCGACCCGGCCCGGAATCCGCCGGGCCGCTCACGTGTACGGAAGAAACCACCTCGGCGACTCACCCGTCACGAGCACCCATACCCGTGCCGACGGACCGTCATCCCGGGCACGACCCGCCCGGACAAGGTCGTTCCTCCCTGCGTGCGCGTCACTCTACGGGTTGACGTGGGCAGGGAGGGAACCAGTCCGCACGCCCGGGGCATCTGCCCGGAACATCCCCCTACCCTGCGGTAATCGAGTCTGGCAGGCTTCGGTCATGACTGCCCGCGCCGCAGACCGGGCCCGCTACGACCGGGCCACAGCTCATCTCGACGCCCCTCTCGCGATCGTGGATCTGGAGGCCTTCGACGCGAACGCGGACGATCTTGTCCGCAGGGCGGGCGGCAAGCCGATCCGGGTCGCCAGCAAGTCGGTGCGCTGCCGCGCCCTGCTCGAGCGCGTCCTGGAGCGGGACGGTTTCGCGGGGATCATGTCCTTCACCCTGGCCGAGTCGATCTGGCTGGCCCGTTCCGGCTTCGACGACATCCTGCTCGCCTACCCCTCGGCGGACACCCGGGGCTTCGCCGAGCTGACCTCCGACCCCAAGCTCGCCGCCGCCGTCACCGTCATGGTCGACGACCCCGCCCAGCTCCACCTGATCGACGAGGCCCGCCGGGACGGCACCGAAGTGGTGCGCGTCTGCCTGGAGTTGGACACCTCGCTCAAGCTGCTCGGCGGCCGGGTGCGGGTCGGGGCGCTGCGCTCGCCGCTGCACTCGCCCGCCCAGGTGGCCGACCTGGCCCGCGCCGTGGTCCGCCGGCCCGGGTTCAAGCTGGTGGGGATCATGGCGTACGAGGGGCATGTCGCGGGTGTCGGTGACGCCGTCGCGGGGCGGCCCTTGCGGTCGCGTGCGGTCAGGCTCATGCAGGCCACCGCTCGCAAGGAGCTCGCGCGGCGGCGCGCCGAGGTGGTCCGTGCCGTACGGGCCGTGGAGCCGGACCTCGAGTACGTCAACGGCGGCGGGACGGGCAGTGTGCAGCACACGGCCGCCGAGGACGCGGTCACCGAGATCGCGGCGGGCTCCGGGCTGTACGTTCCTCGGCTGTTCGACAACTACACGTCGTTCAGCGGGCGTCCGGCCGCGCTCTTCGCGCAGCCGGTGGTCCGCAGGCCGGGCGTCGGGGTCGTCACGGTGCTCGGCGGCGGCTACCCGGCCTCGGGCGCCCCGGGCCCCGACCGGCTGCCGGTCCCCTACCTGCCGGAGGGTCTGCGCTACGACCCCCAGGAGGGCCCCGGCGAGGTGCAGACGCCGCTGCTCGGCGCCCCCGCGGACGACCTGCTCATCGGCGACAAGGTGTGGTTCCGGCACGCGAAGGCCGGGGAGCTGTGCGAGCGGTTCGACGCGCTGCACCTGGTCGAGGGCGACACGGTGACCGCGACCGTCCCGACGTACCGGGGAGAGGGCCACACCTTCCTGTAGCCGGACTCACCGCGTGCCCACCGGCCGGATCCCCTGGGTGATCCGGTCCATGTCGGTGAGCGGCGGCCCGTCCGCACCCGCGTCGAACACGAAGCGGACGATGACGAGGGCCCGCGAGCCCACGCGGGAGGGGAACGCCAGCGATTCGACGTAGCCCCCTGGTCCCACCCCCGTCTTCACCTGCCAGCGCACGAGGTATCCGACGCTGCCCGCGACGGCGACCGGGCTCGCCCGCAGCTGCCGGTGGGACGTGACGCCGTGGAAGGGCCGGTTGTCGAGGAGGTCACGGTCGTACGCGGTGCTCGCGGCGTCCGCGATGTCGTGCTCGGCGAGGGCCTTCGGAGACCTCTCGTCGTTCGCGGTGACGGTGCGCGAGACGACCCGCCCGTGCCGGCACAGACCGGGGTCGCCCGGGCAGTCGTAGGTGCCGGGGGTGGTCATCATGACGTCGTCCTCGGCGACGTCCTGGGCGCGGACCCAGCCGTCGAACAGCGGCAGGGCGATGCCGTTGAGCTCGTCCACGACGACGGACGGGTCGCCGGAGGACGGGCCGGCCGGGGAGCCGGTGGTCTCTGTGGGTGCGGCGGGCGGGGCGGTCCGTGCCGCCGCGGTGCCCCCGCCGCCCTCCCGGCCGAGCACGAAGGCACCCGTGACGATCGCGGTGACCAGGACGACTCCGGCGGTGACGAGTGCCACGGCCTTGGCGCGTCCGGAGCCGCCGACGACGGGTCGCGGCGGTGCCAGGGGCGTCTGGGGTGCCTCGGGTCCTCGCCGGTGGTCCGTCCAGGCGGTGCCGTCCCACCAGCGCTCGACGAGCGGGTACGAGGGGTCGCGGTACCAGCCGGGCGGAGGCGTCATGCTCATTCCGGCACTCTAGGGCGCGCCCCGAACGTCACTACACGGGTGTTCCGTAGACGGTGTCCTTCTGGCCGGGTACGACCGAACCGTCGTCCCTGAGGACGGGTTCCGCGCCGCCGCCGGTCGCGTGGTGGGCGCTGGTCGCGCACGGGTACGGCTCGGGCCTGCGCGGCAGCGGCCCGATGAACATCGGGTTGATCACCCAGCGGCCGTCGGCGTCGTCGTACGCGCGGCACATGAGTTCGCTCTTGTTGCGGTTGAGGACGAGATGGGCTCCGGTGGCGTCCCCGACGAAGGTCACATCGGTGTCGGCGTCGCCGGTCGCGAGCACGGTGCGGTGGCGTGGGTCCTGCCGCCGCCAGGCCGCGGCGCCGTGGACGCCGTAGATCTCCTGGTTGATCCAGCAGCGCTTGCCGTCGATGTACGGGATGTCCTCGCCCCGGGTCGCCGGTACGCCGCCGCAGCCCTCGTTGCGGGTGGTGATCCGGCCGCGCCGGTCGAGGACCGACCGGATGGCGATCGTGTGCCGGGTGCCACCGCGAAGCACAAGGAAGGCCGAGGCGGGTCGTGCGCGGACCGTCACCCAGTCCGCGCCCGGCCCGCGCCAGTCCGCGAACCAGGTCGCGCTGCTGGTCGTATTGACGCCCTCGCCGAAATCACCTTCGGCGATTCAGGTCCGCACCGCAAAAGCGGCGCCACCACGGGTTCCTGCTTCGCAGGCTCCTGCCGCACCCGAGGGATGTGGTCTTACACGAGCCTCCACAGGCGTCACTTCCCGTCCGCCCGACGGTAGGTCCGCAATTAGATTGTCGGACGAGAGGAAGTTAGCAGCCGAGCCCGGCCTCAGGCCCCGTCCAGAGCTCGTCACCACGTAAACCCACCCGTAAGAGTCAAGCCTCGGGCTCAAGTTCGGTATCAGCTCGCATGGCACCCACGGTCAGCGCACCGATCTCGTCGTTGCCCCCGGGCGGACCGCCTTGGCGTCGGTGACGTCGTTCTTGGTGACGGTGTTGTCCCAGTCGAAGGCGGCGACCGGGCGGCCCGCCGGGGGGACCGGCCCGGCGCAGGTGCCTCGCTCGTCGATCACCTGTTGCAGGTGGGCGCGGTTGTCGCCGTACCAACGTGTGGAAAGCCGCGGGCAGTCGGGACGGGTGCCGGACGAGGCGGTCGGCGCGGCCGCCAGGGTGGCGGCCGCGACCAGGGTCCACGCGAAGGTGACACGAACGGATCGATATCGCATGGAACGTGCATACACCGGGGCGATCTACAGGGGCGTGACGTACGCGCCCGAGATCCCCCCGTCCACCAGGAAGTCGGAGGCGTTCACGAAGGAGGAGTCGTCGCTGGCGAGGAAGGCTACCGCCGCGGCGATCTCCTCGGCCTCGGCGAACCGGCCGACGGGGATGTGGACGAGCCGGCGTGCGGCCCGCTCGGGGTCCTTGGCGAACAGTTCCTGGAGCAGCGGGGTGTTGACCGGTCCCGGGCACAGGGCGTTGACGCGGATGCCCTCGCGGGCGAACTGGACGCCCAGTTCACGGGACATGGCCAGCACACCGCCCTTGGAGGCCGTGTACGAGATCTGCGAGGTGGCCGCGCCCATCCGGGCCACGAAGGACGCCGTGTTGATGATGGAGCCCTTGCCCTGGCGTCGCATGTAGGGGATCGCGGCCTTGCAGCACAGGTAGACGGAGGTGAGGTTGACCTCCTGGACGCGCTTCCAGGCCTCCAGGCCGGTGTCCAGGATGGAGTCGTCGTCGGGCGGCGAGATGCCCGCGTTGTTGAAGGCGATGTCGACGGAGCCGTAGGTGTCGAACGCCGTCTTGAAGAGCGCCTCGACCTGCTCGGGGTCGGTGACGTCGACCTTGACGAAGATCCCGCCGACCTCGTCGGCGGCGGCCTTGCCGCGGACGTCGTCGACGTCGCCGCAGACGACGTGGGCGCCCTCGGAGGCGAGCCGGCGGGCGGTGGCGAGACCGATGCCGCTGCCGGCGCCGGTGATGACGGCGGTACGGCCGACGAGACGGCGGCAGATGATTCCTTCGGCGTCCGCGGCGGCTTCGGTGCCTGCGGTGGCTGCGGTGGCTGCGGTGGCTTCGGTCACTGTGCGGGGCCCTCCGTGCTGATGAAGACGTTCTTGGTTTCGGTGAAGGCGGTGAGCGCGTCCGGGCCGAGTTCGCGGCCGATACCCGACTGCTTGAAGCCGCCGAAGGGGGTCCAGTAGCGGACGCTGGAGTGGGAATTGACGGACAGGTTCCCGGCGCGGACGGCCTGCGAGACGCGCAGGGCGCGGCCGACGTCACGGGTCCAGATGGAACCGGCGAGGCCGTACTCGGTGGCGTTGGCGAGCCGGATCGCGTCCGCCTCGTCCTCGAAGGGCAGGACGACGGCGACGGGGCCGAAGACCTCCTCGACGGCCACACGCGCGTGGGGCTCGACACCGGTGAGGACGGTGGGCGGGAACCAGAAGCCGGGGCCTTCGGGGGCCTTCCCGCGGATGCCCTCGGTGCCCTCCGGGACGTACGAGCGGACGCGGTCCAGCTGGACCCGGGAGATGAGCGGGCCCATGTCCGTCTTCTCGTCCGCCGGGTCGCCGACGGTCACCGCCTCGATCGCGGGGCTCAGCAGCTCCAGGAAACGGTCGTAGGCGGAGCGCTGGACGAGGATGCGGGTGCGGGCGCAGCAGTCCTGGCCCGAGTTGTCGAGGAAGGCCATCGGAGCCGCTGCGGCGGCGGCCTCGACATCCGCGTCGGCGAAGACGATGTTGGGGCTCTTGCCACCGAGTTCGAGGGTGACGCGCTTGAGCAGGGCCGAGCCCTTCGCCAACACCTGTTTGCCCACGGCCGTTGACCCGGTGAACACGATCTTCGCGACGCCGGGGTGCTCGACGAGCGCGTTGCCCGCGACCGGGCCGTGGCCGGGGAGCACCTGGAAGAGCCCCTCGGGCAGACCGGCCTCCAGAGCCAGCTCGGCCAGCCGGAGCGCCGTCAGGGGGGTCGTCTCGGCGGGCTTGAGGATGACCGCGTTCCCGGCCGCGAGCGCGGGGGCGGTGCCCCAGGCGGCGATCGGCATCGGGAAGTTCCAGGGCGCGATGACGCCCACGACGCCGAGCGGTTCGAGGATGGTCACGTCGAGGCCGCCCGGAACCGGGATCTGGCGGCCGGTGAGCCGCTCCACTCCCCCGGCCGCGTAGTCGAGCAGGTCTCGGACGTTGCCCGCCTCCCAGCGCGCGTTGCCGACCGTGTGCCCGGCCTCGCGCACCTCCAGCCGGGCGAGTTCCTCCAGGTGCCCGTCGACGGCGGCCGCGAAGCGGCGCAGCAGGCGGGCGCGGTCGGCGGGCGGCAGCGCCGCCCACTTCGCCTGGGCTCGCGCGGCGCGTACGACGGCCGCGTCCACGTCGGCCGCGGTGGCGGCCGGGACGGTGGCGAGGACCTCTTCGGTGGCCGGGTTGAGCACCTGGAGATCGAGCTCGTTCGACAAGGAAGGACCTCTCACATGCGTTCGAAGGAGCGGCGCAGCTCCCAGTCGGTCACCGCGGCGTCGAAGGCCTCCAGCTCGACGCGGGCCATGTTGCGGTAGTGCGCGACCACCTCGTCGCCGAAGGCGGCCTTGGCGATGGGGCTGTTCTCCCAGAGCTCGGCGGCCTCGCGCAGAGTGGTGGGGACGTGCGCGTACTCGGCGGTGTACGCGTTGCCCGCGCACGGCTCCGGCAGCTCCAGCTTCTGCTCGATGCCGTACAGGCCGGCCGCGACGAGTCCGGCGACGGCCAGGTGCGGATTGACGTCACCGCCGGGCAGCCGGTTCTCGAAGCGCGTCGAGCGGCCGTGGCCGACGACGCGGAGCGCACAGGTGCGGTTGTCGTGTCCCCAGGCGACGGCGGTCGGGGCGAAGGAGCCGGGCTGGAAGCGCTTGTAGGAGTTGATGTGGGGCGCGTAGAGGAGCGAGAAGTCGCGCAGGGCCGCCAGTTGCCCGGCGAGGAAGTACCGCATGACCTCGGACATGCCGCCCGGGTCCTGCGCCGAGCCGGCCATCACGTTCGTGCCGTCCGCGTCCGTGAGCGAGAGGTGGATGTGACAGGAGTTGCCCTCGCGCTCGTTGTACTTCGCCATGAAGGTGAGCGAGACGCCCTCCTGGGAGGCGATCTCCTTGGCGCCGGTCTTGTAGATGGCGTGCTGGTCGCAGGTGACGAGGGCCTCGTCGTACTTGAAGGCGATCTCGTGCTGGCCGGGGTTGCACTCGCCCTTGGCGGACTCGACGGTCAGCCCCGCGGCCTGCATCTCGTTGCGGATGCGGCGCAGCAGCGGCTCGATGCGCCCGGTGCCGAGGACCGAGTAGTCGATGTTGTACTGATTGGCCGGGGTGAGCCCCTTGTAGCCCGCGTCCCAGGCCTGCTCGTAGGTGTCCTTGAAGACGATGAACTCGAGCTCGGTGCCGACCTGGGCGGTGTAGCCGAGTGCGGCGAGGCGGTCGAGCTGGCGGCGCAGGATCTGGCGGGGCGCGGCCACGACCGGGGAGCCGTCGTTCCAGACGAGGTCGGCGACGAGCAGGGCGGTGCCCTCGTTCCACGGCACCCGCCGTAGGGTGCCGAGATCGGGGCGCATGGCGAAGTCGCCGTAGCCCCGGTCCCAGGAGGACATGGCGTACCCGTCGACCGTGTTCATCTCGGTGTCGACGGCGAGGAGATAGTTGCAGCCCTCCGTGCCGTGCTCGAGGACCTCGTCGAGGAAGAAGCGCGCGGCGAACCGCTTGCCCTGGAGCCGCCCCTGCATGTCGGGGAAGGCCAGGACGACGGTGTCGATCTCGCCGCCCGCGACGAGGGCGTGCAGCTCCTCGACGGCGAGCGGGGGTGTGCGGTCTGCCACCGGAAAAGCCTCCTTGGGTCAGCCGAGAGCCATAAGGTATTGCCGAGAACCTTTGCTTGGGAAGGGGGCACGACCAGATGACGCGGGCGGAAGCCGACGGTGGTGTGGACGACCGACTGACGCCGGTGCTGCGGCCGGTGCGGGCGGGCAACGGTTTCGAGGAGGCACTGGAGCAGATCCTCCAAGTGGTCAGGCTGGGGCTGGTGCCCGGCGGCGGACGGCTGCCCGCGGAGCGGGAGCTCGCGGAGCGGCTGGGGATCAGCCGGGTCACGCTGCGCGAGGTCCTGAAGGTGCTCCAGGACCAGGGTCTCGTCGAGTCGCGGCGCGGACGGTACGGCGGCACGTTCGTGGTGCCGAGGGCCGAGACCCCCGGCGAGGACGAGCTGCGGCGCCGGTTCGCCGAGGTCGACATCGAGGACGTCTTGCGTTTCCGCGAGGTGCTGGAGGTGGGTGCGGCGGGGCTGTGCGCGGCGCACGGGCTCTCCGCGGAGCAGGCGGAGCGGCTGCGCGAGGCGCTGGCCCGCACGCACGAGGCGCCGCTGGCGGACTACCGGCGCCTGGACACCCTGCTCCACCTCACCCTCGCCGAGCTGAGCGGTTCACCGTCGCTGACGGCCCAGTACGCGGCCGTCCGCGCCTCCGTCAACGACCTGCTCGACTGCATCCCCCTCCTGGTCCGCAACCTCGAGCACTCCCAGCGCCAGCACACCGCGCTGGTCGAGGCGGTGCTCGACGGGGACGCGGACGGGGCGCGGGAGATGACGCGGGAGCACTGCGCGGGGACGGCGGCGCTGCTGCGGGGCTTCCTGGCGTGAGCCCTCTGCCGGTACCGTACAAAGACTTCAAAGGTATGACTGCATTCCATTGAATCCGTAGGGAGCGCGGCGTGGGAGGTACGGACGGTGCGGGCGGCGTGGGCGGTGTGAGCGACGTGGCCAGACCGCTGATCGGCGTGAGTACGTATCTGGAGGCCGGGGCGCGCTGGGGGGTGTGGGAGCTGGAGGCCGCTCTGCTGCCGGCCGGCTATCCGCGGCTCGTCCAGGCGGCGGGGGGTCTCGCCGCGATGCTGCCGCCGGACGACCCCTCCCACGCCGCGTCGACCGTCGCCCGTCTCGACGGCCTCGTGATCGCGGGCGGCCCCGATGTCGACCCCGTCCACTACGGCGCCGAGCGCTCCCCGCGGACCGGACCGCCGGCCGCCGCCCGCGACGCCTGGGAACTCGCCCTGATCGACGCCGCGTTGGCGTCCGGCACCCCGCTCCTCGGCATCTGCCGGGGCATGCAGCTCCTCAACGTCGCCCTCGGCGGCACGCTCGTCCAGCACATCGACGGGCATGTGAAGGACGTCGGGGTCTTCGGGCGGCACGAGGTGACGCCGGTGGCGGGGAGTCTGTACGGGGATGTCGTGCCGGAGACATGTGCCGTGCCGACGTATCACCACCAGGCGGTCGAACGCCTCGGAGCGGGACTGACGGTCTCGGCGCACGCGCCCGACGGAACGGTGGAGGCGATCGAACTTCCCTCTTCCCGCTGGGTGTTGGGTGTGCAGTGGCATCCCGAGATGGGCGAGGACCTGAGGGTCATGAGGGCGTTGGTGCGAGCCGCCGCCTGAGCCAGTCGAGGGCGGCGGCGCCCTGGGCGTGCTGGAAGGCGCGCAGGGTCGGCAGTCCCGGGGGCGGTGGCTGCCGGGACTGCTGGACGAAGAAGCCGGCGAGGGCCGCCAGGGTGGCGGTGACGCCTTCCGGGTCGGCGTCGCGGCCCAGCGGGTGGGCGGTGAACACCTCTTCGGGGTCGGGGCCGCCCTGGGCGCGGACGCAGGGGAGCATCAGCAGCAGGTCGAACCACGGGGCGGCGCGCACGGCGTGCGGCCAGTCGACGAAGACGACCCCGCCGTCCTTCGTGAGCAGGACGTTGTCCGCACGCAGGTCGGCGTGCGCGAGGGTGTCGCCGGTGGCGAACTCGGTCCACGGGGCGGAGAGTTCGGCCAGTTCGTGCAGGTGCGCGGCGGTCCACGGGTCGAGGCCCTCACTCCCGGTGTCCCCGGAGTCGATGAGCTGCCGCCACCCCTGGAAGGCGTGGGCCAGGGACTGTGCGGCGGTCGGGGCGTCGAACGGTGCCGGCGTCAGGGCCCGGCCCAACTCCTCGACGGCGTCGAGGACCCGTCTGAACTCGTCCTCCCGCCAGGGGACATGGGGCTGACGGCCCGCCACGTCCTCGAAGACCAGGGCGACCCAGGTGCCGTCGTCGTAGGTACCGAGGAGCCTGGGGGCGGGGGTGTTCGGCGGGAGCGCGGAGGCGTTCCTCGCCTCCGTTCGGTGCAGGGAGGGGCTGTCGGGGTTCGTCTCTCCACTGACGGCCTTCACGAACGCGCGGCGGTGGTCCGTGGTGGTCACGCGGGTGGCGGCGCCGGGCGAGAAGCCGCCCTCCTGCGTGACGGCCGTCCGCACCGGCGCCCCGAGCACCTCCGCGACGGCGTCCCGGAGCGTGCGCGGGAGTTCTTCCCAGGGTGTGCGCAGGCCCGCGGCGGGCGGGGCGATCGGATTCATGCCCCGCATCCTGCGGGGCCCCGCCCCCGACCGCCACCGATTTCTCCCGCCCCCGGCACCGACCTGACCGGCCTCGCCCTCAAACGCCGCACGGGCCGAAGGCCTCCAGAAGTCGTCTAGGGGCGCGGGGAAACTGCGCGATCGGCCCCCACCCGCCCGCAGCCGAACGAATCCGGACAACCGGAGAACCCGGAGCGAAGCCGCACCCAGGGGCGCGGGGAACTGCGCGACCAGCCCCCACCCGCCCGCAGCCGAGACACACACCCGGGGGTTTGGGGGCGGAGCCCCCAGGGGTGCCGGCCTACAAGCCCCGTGTCAGTGAGAGCAGTTCCCGTGCCGGGCCCGTGGGACGGTGGCCCGTGGGCCAGACCGCCCGGAGGTCACGGCGGAGCTGGACGTCGGACAGCGGAATGCTCACCAGGCGATGCGCCGACAGCTCCTCCCCGAGAGCCAGCTCGCTCAGGACGGCGGGCCCCGCCCCACTCACCGCCGCCGCCTTCACCGCCGTAGTCGAGGAAAGCTCGATCAACGGCCGCGCCAACCCGCCCAACGCCGCGTCGAGAACCTGCCGCGTACCCGACCCCTCCTCCCGGAGGATCAGCGGCGTCGCGGCCAGCTCCGCCCCCGCGAGCGGCGCGCGACGCCGGGCCCACGGATGCCCCGGCGCCGTCACCACGATCAGCCGGTCGTGCGCGATGACCGTCGAGTCGAGGGCGGCCGGCACGGACAGTCCCTCCACGAAGCCGAGGTCCGCCTCGCCCGCGAGGAGACGTTCCGCCACGGCCGTCGAGTTCCCGGCGAGAAGCGACACCGCCGTGTCCGGCCGCTGCGCGCGCAGCGCGAGCAGCCACCCCGGCAGCAGATACTCGGCGATGGTCATGCTCGCCGCCACCCGAAGCCGCGAGTCCCGCCGGTCCCGCAACGCCTGCGCCCCCGCGTCGAACGCCTCCGCCGCCTCCACGACCCGCCGCGCCCAGTCCGTGACCAGCGCCCCGGCGTCGGTGAGCCGCGAGCCCCGGGGCGAGCGGTCGACGAGCGCGACACCCAGTTGCCGTTCCATGGAACGGATCCGGCTGCTGGCCGCGGGCTGGGTGATCCCCAGCTCCCGCGCCGCCCGCCCGAGACTCCCCAGCCGCGCCACCGCGAGCAGCAGTTCCAGCGCCCCGAGGTCGGGCACCCGATGCGCGATCCCGACCGCGACCGGTCCCGGTTCCCCCGACCGGCCACCCTCCATCCATGATCCCTCAGCACTCACACCCATAAAGGCAGCTTATGCCCCCATAGACCCGTACTCCCTGGTGGGGACCCGGCGGGCGCGCGACCGTGGACGCATGGTCACCGCAGCCCAGCACCTCCTGTCGCCCCCCGCCGCCGAAGTCGGGCGCCCGCGCGTCACCGCCGTCCGACACCTCGGCCCGAACTGGTACGCCTCCGTCATGGGCACCGCGATCGTGGCGACGGCGGGCGCCGGACTCCCCGGCGACGTCCCGGGGCTGCGAACCGTCTGCACGGCTGTCTGGGCCTTCTCGGCCGTCATGCTCGTGACCCTGCTCGGCGCCCGCGCCCTGCACTGGAGGCACCACCGCGACCAGGCCCGCGCCCACCTCCTGGACCCGGCCATGGCCCCCTTCTACGGCTGTCTGGCGATGGCCCTGCTGGCCGTGGGCGGCGGCGCCCTCGTCGTCGGCCGGGACTGGATCGGGACGCGGGCGGCGGTCACCGTGGACGCCGTACTGTTCACCGCCGGCACGGCCGTCGGACTCGTCGCCGCCCTGGCCATCCCGTACCTGATGGTCGTACGCCACCGCATCCGCGCCGACCAGGCCACGCCCGTCTGGCTGCTCCCCCTCGTCGCGCCCATGGTGTCGGCCGCCGTCGGACCGCTCCTCGTGCCCCACCTGCCCCCGGGCCAGCTTCGGGAGACCCTGCTGCTCGGGTGCTTCGCGCTGTTCGGGCTGAGTCTGCTGGCCACCTTCGTGATGCTGCCGCTGATCTTCGCCAGGCTCATCACCGCAGGGCCGCTGCCGCTCGCGCTCACTCCGACGCTGTTCCTCGTGCTCGGTCCGCTCGGCCAGTCCACGACCGCGGTCGGCAAGTTCGCGGACGTCGCACCGGGCGTCGTGCCGACCCCCTACGACCAGGGTTTCGGGATGCTCGCCGTCCTCTACGGCGTCCCCGTCATGGGCTTCGCACTGCTGTGGCTGGGCCTCGCCGGCGCGCTGGTGGCGCGGGCCCGCCGCGAGGGCATGGGGTTCGCGATGACCTGGTGGGCGTTCACCTTCCCGGTGGGGACCTGTGTCACCGGCGCCGAGGGCCTCGCTCGGCACACCGGCCTTGTCGCGTTCGACTGGCTCGCGGTCGCCCTGTACGCGCTTCTCGTAGCCGCCTGGTGCGTGGCCACCGCCCACACCGCACGCGGCCTGCTCAGCGGCAAGCTGCTCGCAACACCTGGCCGAAAGTAACCTCTTGGGTCGCGCCCCCAGCCTTCACCGTCCTCATTGGATTGGCCACGGTTTGCCCCTCATCCGTATACCCGCCGCCTGGAAACGGGACCGCGTGACGTGGGGCATCAAGCCGCATTGACAGACCCGCGCCCGTCATCGAGGACCGGAGGGCGCGCGGGCGGGCCCTGCCATGATCACGGCAGAAAGATCTCGCCTGGTGATCACGGACCCGTTAGCCTCTCGGTCCATGCCTGACCTGCCCGACCTTTCCAGTGCGACCATCGACGCGATAGTCGATCACGTCGGCCGCTCGACGCTTCCCTTCCAGCGAGCCCACGGGGAGGAACAGCACGCGACGGCCTTCTGGTTCAACGAACTCGTGGAGGCGACCGCCGAAGGCGAGGTCATCCGGCAGTACCTCGTGACCGCCAGTGAGCCGGCGCGAGTCGAGTTGGCCGAGTTCACCCTGTGCGCCGAACTGTGCGCACCCGTGATGAGCGCTGAGAAGCTGATGATGATCGACTTCGCGGAGGGGTGGACTCATCTCGGCGATCTTGGGGTGGCGGTCATGCCCTCCGCCGGGCTGCACGCGCACAGCGCTCGCAAGGGGTGGCGCTGGACGACGGACGAGATCACCGACGGCATCGCAGCCACGGAGCAGGACATCGCCGGCCTCAGTGAGTCGCCGGTCCCCGCCTACCTGCTGGGCCACGTCACCGACGGGGACACTTCCCGAGAGCAGGCTGTCGTGATCGGCCGCATCACACGCGCAGACGACGGCGGCATCCGGTGGATCGGAGACCTGCCACAAGGGTGCGTGGGCGCACCGGTGTTCATCGGCGCACCCCTCGGCGAGGACGGTTTCAAGCTGGTCTGTGTCGGGGTGACGCTTCCCGCCGACGACCATCACTCCATTGCTCCCTTCGACCGCATCCGCGCTGCCTTGAGCGCCCTTCCGCCGAACAGCGCGTCAGACCCCGATGAGGCCGGGACCGGCCCTCGGACAGCCGAACCGAAGCGTCGCTGGTGGCAGCGACGCAGCTGACGCCGCACAGCACCGTCAGGCCTACGACCACGGTCGACCAACTTGAACACCGCTGAAAAGAGGGTCGTGAACACGGCTTGTCCTGGGACATCAAGCCGCGTTCGCGGACCCATCCACGTTGCCGGCGTGGATGGGGAGAGTCGCCGGGCGCGGATCAGTCCGTGAGCGGCTCTGACGGCATCCCCTCGCTGTCAGAGCCATGCTCCGCGACGTCAGTCGAATGCCACGACCAGGCGAACGCCTTCATCCCCGAAGCGGCCGGCCAGAGCCCTCATCACAGCGAAGACGTGTGGCCAGTGCGTCTCAGGACCCAGGACAGCGCCAACGGTCAACGGTTCGTATGTGCAGACCATCTCGCCGGTAGTCCATTCCACACGTTCTGTCGCACTGTGCACACCCGCGGGTGGCACGCCCACCACGGACAGAACTTCCGACGGCCACGGATCGTCCACGAACTGTCGATACCGCACCGATGGCAGTGATTTCGTGTGCCAGGTCAGTCGGCCGGTGCGGAGATCGGGAATGGCCGCGCTATCGATCGATGCAAGCTCCGCCCAGCTGACCCAGCTCGCGCCGTCCAGATCGCCCGTTGCGACCAAGGGGCCCAGCTGCGAGCTCATCCCGCTCGACAGATCATCTGGAAGCCCACGGCCCGCAGCAACCGGCTGAAAGCCCGCGTGGTTACGCACTCCGAAGAGACAGGCGAAGGCCGCGTAGTCGGTCTCGTCATACAACGGCCAAAGATCCATGGCAGTCACCCACGGCTCGCCGTCGTAGTAGTCCGTACCGGCGCCGGGATGACGAAACTCGATCCCGCCATGGATATCTGTACTCACGACATCGCACCCCAATACTCAAGCCGCACTTCGTGATCAGGTGATGATCCAGTTTCCTCCCATCTGCCGAGGCGGCCAGGCATCGGTCATTCCTCGCCGGTGGCGTCCGGGGCGCGCAGCGGGCGCAGGCCGTCGGGCAGGTCGAGGAGTTGGAAGGAGTACCGGCCGAGCATCGCTCCGTCAGCCGTTCACCCGGGCCGACGTCGGCTTGGCTCAGGAGCTGACGAGCGTCTGTTCCTCAACCCCCGGGTCACGGGTGATCGCATGACCATCGCCTGATCAGACATCGAATCACAGGACGGAATCCTGGTATGCCAGGATCTGCTGCTGTGACGGACGACGACCCTCTCACCGGCCTGGACGATGTGCCCTGGGCCCAGCTGCAGCACTCCTACGGCATGGCCGACGACGTCCCCGGACACCTCCGGGCGATGCAGGCAGGGGTTCGGGAGGGCCGGTACCCGCCAGGTGCACAGCTCGCGAACCATATCGTGCACCAGGGCACGCGATCGCAGGCTGCGGTGTATACCGTTCCGTTCCTCGTGCGGATGGCACTCGACCCGAGATTGGTCGATAGGCATCGGTTCGTCAGTCTGCTGGTCGCCATCGCGATCGGGCTGGACAACAACTATCTGCCGAACGGCTATGACCCTAGGGAAGACCGCGCCGACCTTGCGAATCTACGCGGCGAAGCCGACGACTGGGCTCAGTGGATCCGCGAAGCGGCGGACGATGAGCAGCGCAAACAGCGCGAGGCGAGCTGGGCGCAGGTGCTCATGGACGCTGAAGCGGTGGTGCGTTCCTATGACGCCGTCCGGGAAGCACTTCCCGCACTCGCCGTCCTGCTGACCTCGGAGAGTCCTGAACTGCGGGCCGAGACGGCGAACTTGCTGGCGTGGTTCCCTGACTCCGCAGCGACGTCGATTCCGCTCCTGAAGGCGTTCATCGCCGATGAAGACTCCCCTGGCGCGGCAGCCACGGGAGTGGTGGCCCTCGGTCTGCTCGGCGAACCGGCGACCGTCCCCTTTGTCGAGCGCTACCTGGGCAGCCCGATCGTCGAGCTCCGCTGGGCCTCCGCCTTCGCGTTGACGAGGTTCGGCATCGCAGGCCCGGCCGTCGTCGAGGTGCTGACGCAGGTCGTCGCCCGGCCGCCTGAGAAGACCGGGACGATGTCGTTCCTGAGCGGCTCTTACATCGGCCTCGCGGCGATGGCCCTGGCCGAAACGTCCGAAGCCACGACGCTCCGGGCGGTCGATGCCATGTTGGTCGGCCTGGCTGACTGTGCGGGCGTCGAAGGGTTCCACGACAGGTACTACACGGCGCATACGCTGTTCACGCTGGTCTTCCCGGGCGATCCCGTCGAACCGCCGCAGTCCTTCGGTGACTTGAGCAACGTGCAGCAGCGTGTCGTGCGCTTCGTCGCCGACCAGGACGAGGCTGCCTGGCCATCCGGTGCAATGGACGCTTTGCGCCGGTGGAAGGTGCCGACCAGGCACTCTGACCTGTGCGTCTACGCGGGGATTGTCCAGGCTGGCCAATAGGCCGGCGCCCAACTCCTCGTCGTGCTCGCGCCGGCCTTCCACGCCGCCACCCCACCCGCCCCGCAGACCCGACCGGCCCGCCTGCAATCGCACCCCGATCGACCTGCCCGTCCCCGAGATCCGCCGCCTCATCAGCACGCTATTCGTGCTGCCTACGCGGACCTCACCACGCTGCTGCGCTGGCCCACCTGGCGCAGGCACCACCAGGCCGCAGCCACTACCAGCGACGGCCCACCACCGAGACCATCACCTGATCACGAAGTCCGGCTGGAGTACTACTACTCCAGTTGCACTTCTCCATTTGTCCTGGTCACAGGGTCTTTTGTGAGTCTAGTGAGCTGACGCTCCATCAGGGTGGTGGTGGTTCGTGACTC